>NZ_JAJATW010000021.1 GCF_020532605.1 Marinomonas algarum
TTGGTGCCATTAATGGTGACCGTGACCGCTTGAACCGTGCCATCCGCTGACGTCACGTTGAAGCTTTCTACTTTGCTGTCGCCCACGTTGAGTTCGTTGAACGCGCTGTTCGCCACGAACGTCCACGCGCCATTGGCGTCGATGCTGAACGTGCCGTTGGTGCCTTCGATCGTGTTCGCTGTGAACACGTTGTCTGTGTTGTCGACGTCTTTCGCTGTCAACGTACCGCCTAGCGTCAAGGCCGCATCGGTTTCAGTACCGGATGCGCTTGTGTCGCCTTTGATCTCCGCCGCGTCGTTGGTGCCATTAATGGTGACCGTGACCGCTTGAACCGTGCCATCCGCTGACGTCACGTTGAAGCTTTCTACTTTGCTGTCGCCCACGTTGAGTTCGTTGAACGCGCTGTTCGCCACGAACGTCCACGCGCCATTGGCGTCGATGCTGAACGTGCCGTTGGTGCCTTCGATCGTGTTCGCTGTGAACACGTTGTCTGTGTTGTCGACGTCTTTCGCTGTCAACGTACCGCCTAGCGTCAAGGCCGCATCGGTTTCAGTACCGGATGCGCTTGTGTCGCCTTTGATCTCCGCCGCGTCGTTGGTGCCATTAATGGTGACCGTTAGAGTCGTGCTTGCTGTCGCACCTTGGTCGTCAGTCACCGTAACCGGTACGTCGATAACTTGTTTCTCGCCTACTTCTAAGCTGTCGTAAGAAGAAGCATCGAAGCTGTAAGAACCGTCTGCATTCAGCGTCAAGCCTGCTGCCGTTGACGTCGTGCTGAACGTCAAGCTCGCACCCGCTGGCAGATCCACGTCTTGTGCACTGATGCTGCCTGTGATGCTCGCATCTTCTGTCACGCTGCCGGTCGCCGCTGTCGCTGTTGGCGCCTGATTAACAACATGGATAGAAGAACCAGTTGTAACGACTGTGTTACCCGCCACATCTGAAGACGCTACGACTGCATCGAAAGCGGTATCCGCAGCTAAGTCAGAACCAGCAACATCTACAGACCAGGTACCATCAGTGCCAACGGTAGTTGTGTAGACCGTTTCGTTGATTGTCATGGTGACGACGTCGTTTTCTGAGATATCTCCACCCGCTGCTGTACCGGTGACAGTGATGGTTTGTGCAGCTTCGGTTGCGTTGATAATATCGTCGGAGGTAATAGCATCGACTGTTACAACGCCTGCATCAGCTAATAAATCGACGGTATAGGTTGTATCGCCAGTACTCGTCACTGTATTACCAAGGTCATTACTTGAGGTGATAGTTGCTGTAACGTTTGTGCCCACTGTTAGATCACTTCCAGCCACATCAGCAGTCCAGGACCCGTCAGCGCCTACGGTAGTGGTGTACGTGGTGTCATCGACGACGAGTTGAACCGTGTCGCCTTCTGATACATCACCACCAGTGGCCGTGCCGGATACAGTAATAGTACCGCTTGCTTCGGCAGAATTGATGACGTTATCGTTGGTTATACTATTGATAACAACGGTACCAGCCACAGCGGGGATACTTTCTGTCGGCGATGTTCTTTGAGTTTGTTCCGAGGCGGGAATCGCTGCAGAATCTACATTTGTGTCATAGCCATAAGTAGGCAAAGTGCTAAGCGTGTCAGTACCAAACGTTGGCAAAGACGCATCATCATTACGCTCTACATCCACATCAACGCGGTTTTGATCATCTGTTGCTTCACCGGCCGCAGGCGCTTCTTGAACTAAGGTAGGGTCATCGCCGGCTAGGATCGCGGCTTGAAGGGCGTCCACTTCTGAGGTGGAATCAGCAACCAACTCTTCTGCATCGCCCGTGTTGTAAACTTCGTCGTTTATTTCGACAACAGACTCGTCGCCAATCAGTACTTCTGTGCCGTCAACGAAGGCAATCGTGGCCGAGGCACCGGCTCCTGTGACAACGGTCTCACCATAGAAAATTGGATCACCAACACGTACAACACGTTCTTGCCCATCAATAGACTGTACAGTCACTAGACCGCTTGCCTGAGAAATAAATCCAATGGTATTACCGAGGGTTGCGAATGGTACTTGGCTGTCGCTCATGGTACTTTCCTTATCGATGGGACTTTAAAAAGTCAGAATATTTGTATAATTACTATCACAATAAAGCATGCTAAACATGTCCGCTACTGTACCTTGGTACAGTACGAGGGTTTTGCGACTTTTTGTCGACTCCGGTCGCCTCTTCATTGCTATACATCAAGCAACTCTCTATAATTTTTGTCATGAAAAAGGCACGGTAAACAACTGTTTAATCCTATGTTAATCCTCTGTGTAATGAGTCAATGACTCACTCTTTTCGTTTTGACCTGTGCAGGCCATACAACACAGGTCACTCAACCCCCCTATTTTTAAAAATGATAAAAGCCAAAAGCGGTATGAAACGGCTTAATTTGGCATAACGGTATTTCAGAAGGTAATAAATGATCGATTCAATAAAACGAGACTGGCTCTCAAACATAAAAGGCGACTCCCTTGCAGGAACCGTTGTGGCATTGGCTCTGATACCTGAGGCGATTGCCTTCTCTATCATTGCCGGTGTTGACCCGAAAGTCGGATTATACGCGTCCTTTTGTATTGCCGTGATTATTTCATTTGTGGGTGGTCGACCTGGAATGATCTCCGCAGCAACCGGTGCCATGGCACTTTTAATGGTGACCTTAGTAAAAGATCACGGCTTGCAATATCTTCTCGCCGCCAGCTTGCTTACGGGTGTTTTTCAGATTATTGCCGGGTACTTAAAACTGGGCGCCTTAATGCGCTTTGTCTCTCGATCTGTAGTCACTGGCTTCGTTAACGCCCTCGCAATCCTTATCTTTATGGCGCAGCTCCCTGAATTAACCAACGTAACCTGGCATGTTTACGCCATGACAGCAGCAGGATTAGGCATTATTTATCTTTTCCCCTTGTTGCCAATCATTGGCAAAGCCGTACCTTCGCCTTTGGTCTGCATTGTGTTATTGACTGTTTTCGCCATGACCTACGGATTAGACATTCGTACCGTGAGTGACATGGGCGAGTTACCTGATACTTTGCCGATTTTCTTGTGGCCAGATGTGCCGTTAAATCTAGAGACATTGATGATCATCCTACCCTACTCGCTCGGTTTGGCTGTCGTTGGTTTACTTGAATCCATGATGACCGCCACCATTGTTGACGAATTTACCGATACCACCAGCGACAAGAACCGCGAGTGTAAAGGTCAGGGCATCGCCAATATTGGTTCCAGTTTAATGGGCGGTATGGCCGGTTGCGCCATGATCGGTCAGTCCGTCATCAACGTTAAATCCGGCGGTCGCGGTCGTCTGTCCACTTTCATTGCCGGTTTATTACTGCTTATTATGGTCGTGTTTCTCGATGACCTTATTGGTCAAATCCCAATGGCCGCTTTAGTGGCGGTGATGATCATGGTATCCATCGGCACTTTCTCATGGGAATCCATTGTTAACCTGAAAAAACACCCGTTATCGACTAACCTTGTTATGTTGGCCACGGTGTCCATCGTGGTTGCCACACACAACTTGGCAATCGGTGTGTTCGTGGGTGTTTTATTGGCATCGTTATTTTTTGCCAACAAAATTGGCCGCTTTATGGTGGTGAAAAACGAACAAGGCGAACACAGCAACCAACGCACTTATAAAGTTGTCGGTCAGGTGTTTTTTGCCTCATCCGATCAATTTACAGCGTCTTTTGATTTCAAAGAAGTGGTTGAAAAGGTGACGATCGATTTGACCGACGCCCATTTTTGGGACATCACAGCGGTGTCGGCCCTCGATAAAGTGGTGATCAAATTCCGTCGTGAAGGAGCCGATGTTGAACTCGTAGGTATGAACGCCGCCAGCGCCACCGTAGTCGACAAGTTTGGGGTACACAGCAACCCAGAAGAAGTCGAAAAAGTCATGGGCGGCCACTAGGCCGAATCACACAAATAATAAGGAGCGCAACATGACACATATTATCGCTTGTATAGATGGGTCTTCTTTGACCAAGTACGTCACAAATGCCTCAGTGTGGGCGGCAAACCGTATGGACAGCCCACTGACGTTATTGCATTCGCTGGAAAAAGATCCTATTCGCACCGATGAGGATTTATCCGGTGCAATTGGTTTTGGCAGTCGTGAGCACTTGCTGGATGAGTTGGTGGAACTGGACCAAAGACGCGCCAAGTTGGCTGTAGAGTATGGCAAGATTATTTTAGACAATGCCGATGAGCTTGCTAAAAAAGCAGGAGCAACCCAAACGAACACCCTGCAACGTCATGGGGATTTGGTCGATAATCTTATTGACTTAGAAACAGACGCTCGTCTCTTTGTGCTCGGTCGGCTGGGTACGAACCATACCTTATCAGCACAAACGGTGGGAACGCACATCGAACGGGCCGCCAGAACCCTTCATCGTCCTATCTTAATCACGGTCGATGATTTTACGCCACCGTCTAATTTCATGATCGCTTACGACGGTCGCGAAGCGGCGAATAATGCCATTGCGCGCATTGCACAAAGCCCACTGTTAAAAGGCTTGCCGTGCCACCTAGTTATGGCGGGGGACGCAACACCTGAACGACGCAAAAAACTGGAAGAAGCCCATAAGATGTTGGAAAAGGAAGGATTCGACGTTACGGCGTCGATTATTCCAGGGAAAATCTATCCTGTACTGACTGAATACCGAAAAGAAAATAATATTGACCTAATGGCCATGGGTGCTTACGCCCATTCCAAAGTACGTCAATTTTTTGTCGGCAGCAACACCAGCAAAATGATCGTAGAAAGCGACGTTCCCTTGCTCATCTTGCGTTAATCTCGTTTCAAATTTAAAGCCTCAACGACACTATAAGAGTCGATGGGGCTTTTTATCCTGTTCCGTTACCCGTCTTGACCTAATCGCTTATTGCTGAAAAACGTCGAGTTGCATTAATAAACGCGTCCACACCTTCTTTGGGCGTTCTAAAAGACGTTACCAATCGAATCACCCCTTCTTCCCAGCGTCCAGTGTAAAAACCAAATCCCTCTTTTTGTAGGAAGTCGATCATCGCTAAAGGCATCCGGCAAAACAGCATGTTCGCTTGTGCCGGCGTATCTATCATCACATCGGGGATGTCTTTTAGTCCGTCTTGTAACATCGACATCATGGTGTTGGCGTGGTTGGCATTGTTGAGCCACAGGTCATCGGTCAAATACGCCACCATTTGCGCAGATAACAAACGCATCTTAGAATGCAAATGTCCACCGCGTTTACGACGAAAACCCAGTTCTTGAACGACTCGCTCGCTGTCAATGCCTTTGCTTTCTAACGAATGCTTAAATACCACGATGGCTTCCGCGGCCATCACGCCATTTTTGGTAGCGCCGAACGAAACGACATCAACCCCCGCTTTCCAGGTCATCTCGGCGGGTGAACAATCTAACGCCACCAAGGCATTCGTAAAACGAGCACCATCCATGTGAACAGGTAAACCAGCCGCTTTAGCAACATCAGTAATGGCACGCAGCTCAGGCAATGAATACACACTGCCCACTTCCGTCACTTGCGACACGCTCACCGCCGACGCTTGGCATGAATGAACGTCACCTACTTTTTGATTAATGACTTTTTTTAACTGAACAGGGTCGATTTTAGCGTCCGCACCACGCACACCCACAAAGCGAGCGCCTCCCGCATAAAACTCTGGCGCCGTACTTTCATCGTTTAATAGATGGCTTTCAGAATGACACAACACACTGCCCCAAGGAGGCGTTAACGCACTGATGCTCAATACATTCGCTGCCGTGCCAGTAGACACTAAAAACACCGCGAGATCGCACTCGAACAGTTCCGATAGCATGTGCGTGACCTGCTCCGTACCTTCGTCATGACCATAGGGCATAGCATCGCCTTGCGCGGCTTCCATCATGGCATGAAATACGGCGTCAGACGCGCCGGCAATATTATCACTGGTAAACGCAACCTTCATTTGACTGTTCCTCCATCGATTTTTGAAAAGTACTCATTTTATGGAAGAACAGTATCACGCTCGCCTTCATGGCAAAACACCAAGGCTGCTTAGAGCGTTTTCAGCACCACAGTTGCTTGTAAACGGCTTTGGCCAAACCGAGACATTTTTTCAAATTCATCCCGTGCTATGGGAACAAATTGGCAATCTAAGGGGCTAGGCGGATCATCTGGCAAACGTGTTTCATCGTCTAAATCCGGGTCGTGTACTAAAATACAATGTTCGTCGTAACCTGACATCACCACCCAATGAGGCGATTTTTTACCGTCCATACGAAAAGTGCTGATCAAGATTATCGCCACGGCGCCATGATCGAACTCAGCAATCAACTGATCTAAAGGCATCGGTGAATAATGCACAGGTAACTGCAACTCGTGACATTGTTTCGTAAACCCTTCGTGCACGCGCGTAATCACGCTTTTCTTTAGTTCATTACGCACGCTGTCAACAAACAAGGGGCCAGCTTCGCTTAACCACACGCTGGCTGACAAGCCACGTTTTTTTGCCGCCAACGCCAGCCCCATTGGATGACAGCCACCGTGACCCGAAGTCATAAAAATCGTTGTGGCTTCACGCCATATTTCCAGCTCATCATCGGGCGTGGCCTGATAGTCTGGTTGCAACGCCGACAACACCATTTGCAACGATGCTGGGCCACAAGTAAAGGGAGTACCTTGGGCTAACCAAGGCATAGGGCGTGTGGTTTGCTCATCACCCACATGGCGTAAACGCTTTTGCATACGAATCGCATCGGTCTGGTCTTCGTAGTAAGCATCGTAATGGCCAAACTCCTTGTAGCCCAGCGCTTGGTACAAGCCAATGGCACTGAGGTTCACATCACTGACTTCAAGACGTAGCAGCATTTTTCCTTGCTTTAGCGCTTTTTTCTCACAGGCTTGAATCAGTAATTTTCCTATGCCCAATCCTCGCGCCGAAGGTGACACCGCCAACGAATACAAACGCGCCAAACGCGTCCCCTGACGAAGATGAAGCAAGGCGTAGCCAAGTAATTCACCGGTCTCTCGTTTTGCAACAAATAATGCCGAACCTTGACTGGTGATGGCACGCCGAAAACTGCGGCGACTCAAACGATCACCATTAAAAGCCAGGCTTTCTAATTGCAATAAGCCACTAAGGTCGTCCAATACGGCCGGTTGCACATTAAGGCTTGAAAGAGATTGGGAAAGGGATTGAGAGGGGGGTATTACAGAAGAAATCAACTTGCTCATGGCATCGCCTCGAAAGGGCAAAAGGTCACTAGAATCGTTGCATTTTTGGACTATAGCATCAAACGCGGATGCCATAACAAGGCGATGTAACGATGGAAATTTTCGCGCATTCTAGGGCGAATTTTATGTAAAAGATAGTCTAAATTTTCAACAAAAAAACATCTCTTTATTTCTTTTTCGCCTATTGTTAAATCACAAAAACAAGCGCACTATCCGCACAATTCAAGACACCATTAAATCGTTCAATTCTCTCAAAAAAACCACCTTATAAGGAAAACCAAAACACATGTCACAGACTTACATCGTTGTTGATCAGGCCAAAGATTGGTCTGCGTTTTTGCCAAGCGATCGTGTCATTACCTTCACACAATACCTAAACATGGCAGTCAAAAACCATGGGCGAACCCGTATCATCAACCTGTGTAAAAGCAGCAAATACCTATCAGATGGGTACTATTGCTCTCTGTTGGCTGAAAGTCGCGGTCATCATGTTATGCCGTCTGTTCGGGTCTTAAACGACATCAGTAAAAAAGCCTTGTATGAAATGCAAGTGGCACAACTTTTACCGGCGTTAGCACAAAAGCTGGGCACACCCGACGCACCGACTGACATCGCTTTTCACTGTGTGTTTGGAAAAACCACCTTGCCTGAAATGAAAGAATTCGCTCGTAAAATGTTCGAAGCCTTTGCTTGCCCAGTGTTGGAAGTGAAGTTGAAGTTTCGCAAAACCTGGCAAGTCAGTGATCTACAAATCACCTCACATAAGAGCCTTAACGACGCGGAAGAAACCCTCTTTGCCGAATCATTGGAAGCCTTTAGTCATAAAGTGTGGAGTAAAGGCCGTATTCAACGCGCCGCAAAATTTGATATGGCGATTCTCGTCAACCCAGAAGAAGCCATGCCACCAAGCGATGAACAAGCGATTAAAAAATTCATCCAGGCAGGCAAACAATTGGGCATTCACGTGGACATGATAGGACCAAAAGACATCATGCGGTTACCGGAATACGACGGTTTATTTATCCGTGAAACCACCAATATCGACCACCACACTTACCGCTTCGCTAAAAAAGCCGAAGCGGCCGGCTTGGTGGTGATGGACGACCCTCAGTCCATTATGCGCTGCACAAACAAGGTGTATTTGGCAGATTTATTTAACACCCACAAAGTCCCTTGCCCGAAAACACGCATTGTACACAAAGGTGAGAAAGACGTTGAAGACGCTCTAGAAGCGGTCATCAGCTACCCAATGGTAGTAAAAATACCCGATGGCGCCTTCTCAAAAGGCGTCATCAAGGCCGAAAATCGCGAGGCGCTAACGGCAAGCTTGAGTTCATTGTTTAAAAAGTCGTCTTTGCTGTTGGTGCAAGAATATTTATACACCGAGTTCGACTGGCGCATTGGTGTGCTCAACAACAAACCGATTTTTGCCTGTCGTTATTACATGGTAAAAGACCACTGGCAAATTTATCAACACAGTGACAGCGCCAGTGAAAGCGGCGGCTTTGATACCCTACCGACATTTGAAGTGCCGCGTAAAGTGTTGCAAGCAGCCATCGCTGCCACCAAACCCATTGGCGATGGCCTGTACGGGGTGGATGTGAAAGAAATTAACGGTCGCGGTTACGTAATCGAAGTGAATGATAACCCCAGTATCGACCGCGGTGTGGAAGACAAATACCTAGGGGATGAGCTGTACATGCACATCATGTCGGAGTTTTTGCGTCGCATGCAACAAAAACGAGGGGATCAGCCATCGTATCAATAAGCATGCTATCAAGAGGACTTGGTTGATAAAGATAACAACGAACAAACAGCAGTAGAAACAATGCGCCCCGTCACTTTGTGACAGGGCAAAGCGTCTTATTTAGCTTTCCAGAATAGGTATTCGCCAGAGTAATTCACGACCACTTTGTGGCCAATTTTATCCATATTACAACCGGTTTGCGGCGCCGCACCACCTTTCAGGTTAATACGCTGTACATACGTCACCCCTTCCAACGAACCCGGACGTGAAGACGCATTCGCTTTTACTAACTGCATAGGAATACTGCCCTTCTCAGAAGGAGACACGGCAAGTTGCTTACCCGTAATAGAAGAACCGTCTAAAGATTCCCAAGTTGCTGGCGGTCCAAAGTAAGACACTAAATGATTGCCTTTATTATCACTTAAAATCGCGCGCGGCCCTGCAAACGCCCATTTTGCTTGATCCATGTTACTGGCATCGGCTTTACATTCCCAAGTAATGTTACCTTGCGCAGATGTGAACATAGCGACTTTGTTGCCTGCAGGCACCTGAACAGCACTTGGTAAGTTTTCTTGCGAAAAAGTCCATGCATGGGCTTGAGTCGCTGTTGCCATAACTGCAGCCATCGCTGCAACTTGAAGACCGTTTAAAATTACTTTATTTCTCATCGTTATTTCCTTTCATAGGTTAATCAAATAGGGATTCAACACTCCTCCCATTTAAAACAAGTCGTTTTTGAATGGGCTTCTCTGTCTGTGTTGGTGTTTCTATTAGTACAACCATTGAGGAAAGGATTTGGATGCAGCAAAGATAAAAAAAATTTTAAACTTTTTTAAACGTTACTCTTGCACTGACTTTAATGACTTAGAAGAGCCAGTTTTGTACACTGTTTTTTTTTCATTAGATAGGATCAGCGTGTCTCCCTCTATTTTTAACTACGAAACATCGCTTAAAAAATGCGCACAAGGGGATCGACGCGCCTTAATGCAGCTTTATGAGCAAGAAGCCCCAAGATTATTAGCCGTTGTATTGAGGATTCTGCAAAATCGTCCACTCGCAGAAGACGTGGTACACGATGCGTTTATTAAAATTTGGCAGAACGCGCAACAGTATCACAGCGAGCTTGGGTCAGCGCGGGGATGGATTTATACCCTAACTCGCAACTTAGCACTCAACGCGCTGAAATACAGCCATAGACAAGTTCTATTTGAGCCCGAATTTTTATTGGACCTGTGTGATCACCACGCCATTGAAAACGAGCATCAGAAAGACAATGTAGAAACCTTAGTCAATGATCCATTGGCGCAAGCCTCTCTTAACCGCTGCTTAGATCATCTAGAACCACAGCGTAAACTCTGTGTGTTACACGCTTACGTCGATGGTTACACACAAGATGAAATCGCCACCCTACTCGACAAGCCACTCGGCACCGTTAAGTCATGGATTAAACGTAGCCTAAATGCGCTAAAGGAGTGCTTACAATGAAAACCACCGATGCAGATTCGCTTAATACCGATAACAACCTTGCCGGTCAGTATGTTCTGGGCACGCTAGATAAAACTGAAAGAGTGGTGTTTGAAGCAAGATTGGCGGACAACCCTCAGCTGCAAAAAATGGTTAACCAATGGCAAGATCACTTTGTCTCTATTACTGACCAACTTCCTCCTGTGTCAGCACCGCAGCCGCTGTCCGCTCGTATTGAGCGCAGTTTGGATACGTTAGAAACATCTCGTCCAATAACCCAAAAGCCGACAACGAACTTTTGGCAAAGCTTACCAATATGGCGAGGTTTAGCCGGAGTGGGTATGGCCTTAACCGTCTTTTTTGCGGTTCAACTTAGCACCATGCAACCCGAATTAAGCGAGCCAACCTACATTGCCGTATTGGTTGCCCCTCAAGATAAAACTCCGAGCTGGGTGATTCAAACAGGTCAATCAAATCAAATGCAATTGGTGCCATTAGCCGCCGTTGAGATCCCGAAAGGCAAGGCATTGCAGTTCTGGACAAAAGCAGAAGGTTGGGAGAAACCGGTGTCATTGGGCCTTGTTAAAAAGGGCGAAACACTCAAGGTGAATTTGGATTCTCTCCCCCCTCTGACCGAGAACCAACTGTTTGAACTGACCCTAGAGCAAGCGTCGGGCTCACCTACAGGCTTGCCAACCGGGCCCATTGCCTCTATTGGTCGTGGTGTTATTATGCTTTAAACAGCTTAAGCAAATTAAACAAAAAAAAGCGACCTACAGTGAATCGCTTTTTTGTGTGTTTTATTTGCAAACAAACCTTTCTATGGCCTGCTTTCTGTGGCCTGAGTTTAGTCCGCTAGAAACTCGTCTACCGCACCCAACGCTTGCGTACCGTACGTAATGGAAGGGCCACCGCCCATCACAACCGCAACGTTGACCGTTTCAACCAGCTCTTCGCGTGTAGCGCCCGCTTGTAATGCCGCTTGAACGTGCGCACCAATACAACCGTCACAACGCGCAGCAATACCAATCCCTAACGCAATAAGTTCTTTGTTTTTTACCGACAATGCGCCTTCAGCCATGGCCACTTTGTGCATTGCCATAAAGCTGTTCAGCATGTCAGGCGCAGACTGGTGGTATTCGCGCGCTAAAACGTTTTGATGATTATTGATATCTTTGTATTTTTTCATTTCTAGACCCTCTAAATTAATTTACACTAATATAAAGAAATCACACATTATTTAAAAGACTCAGTCGAAAAATAATGCCATAAAAAACACACTATTCTCACCGATTATGGCACCAGTTCGCTGATTTCTAATGCCATTTCCCAGTTACGAATAAAACGTTTTTGCTTAGCATAGTCCCGCCCAACCAACAATTGCTGGTCCAACTCAATCACGCCAGTGGGCCCCGGCGCACTGACCACATAAGGATCATTGGGGATGTTCGCATCGGGTCGAATAGGAAACAATAACCCTTGGGTTTGCATCATTTTTTGTGCACTGTCAGACAACAAAAAATCTAAAAACAACCCCGCATCTTGTGGATTAGGCGCTTGTTTTGGGATCAAGGCTGTCCGCATCAACATCAAGGTATAATCTTTGGGCAAAATCATTTTCAGCCGTTTATCATCCCGGGCTCGCTGAGACGCATAAGAGCCTAACAAGTTGTAACCAAGCACCAATTCGCCTGAGGCGACATCGTCGATCATTTCATGAGTGCAACAGTAAGTGCGCACTTGATGGCTGCCAAACGCTTCTAAGAGTCGCCCCCAAGTCACATCCGCTTGTCGAGCATCTTGACTGGCCAATAAGTACCCCACACCACTTTGACGAATATCATACGTCCCGATTCGTTGCGTCATGATGCTTTCATTTTGCCGAATGGTTTGCAAAAGAGACTGACGATCTTCTGGCAAGTCACCAGGAAAAACCTCTGTGTTCACCAACATCACCACTGGCTCTAGAGAAAAAGCAAACACTTGATGACGCCATCTAAAATCGCTGGGTAGACGCTCGGTAAAATTTGATTGATAGGTTTGCGCATACCCATCGTTCACCAGCTTCAATTGCAGATCCATAGCACTGCTGATCACCAAACTGGCTTGAGGCTGCTTATGTTGATCAATGGTCAGGTGATACAAATCCAGCGTGTTTACGTCTCGATAAGCCACTTTAATATCAGGGTGTAAGGCAACGAAGACCTTTAAAATGGGCTCAAATGAGGCTAAATCCATGGTCGAATTCACATGCAACACACGCGTGTTGTCTTGACTGCCAAACCAGACAGGATCTGCCGACCAAACACTGCCAACATGGAGTAACATCACCATGCACAACACTTGAAAAATACCCATCACTGATCGTCCCCATCAAATCGATGTTTGGCAAAGTCCACTTGAAACGTCGTTCCTTTGGGCACCGTGTTCAGGATTTTTACCCGCGCCGAATGGTGATTCACAATGTCTCTCACCATCGACAGCCCCACGCCACTGCCCGCAACGTCATAACGACCACGGTAAAAGCGCTCGAAGACGCGTTCTTTCTCGCTGTCCGGTATACCATCGCCATGATCAATGACCTTGATACGATAAAAAAGATCGAACGCCATCACTTGCACAATCACTTCCTTTGGTGCGGCAGAATCTTGTCCGCTGTAACGCACGGCGTTTTCTATTAAATTTTGCATCATCTGCTGGATGGAAAAACGATCGCCTAAAATTAGGCTCTCTTTTAAATCGCATTCTAAAGACAGGTGCACGCCTTGACGCAATGCGACTAACGCCTGTTCTCGACAAGACTCGGTCACGGGCACCAATAAATCCATCAACGCCAAGCGATGAGTTTGTAGGCGATGGGACACCACCGCTTGATTCAACAACAAGGTTACCGTTTGGTTCAACGTATCGCACTGCTTAACGATATTTTCCAACGCCTGACGTTGTTTTTCAGGCGAATAATGATCAGAGTTGCCAATATCCCTGGCATTTTCAGCCAACGCTTTCAGGCTGGCCAAGGGGGTACGTAACTGGTGAGCGGCGTCAGCGGTGTAATTCTCCAGTTGTGCTAAGTTGGTTTGCAAACGCGCCATAAAATGATTAATGGCGACTTTTAAATGGTGTGTCTCTTTGGGGGTATTAATATCAATAGGAGTCAAATCTCCCACGGCTCTGTCCTCAAGGGCACGACCAATACGATGCAAAGGCCGCAACACCAAATGACTGCCAATGATGATCAAGGTAATCGCCACTAACGCAATGAGTACCACCACTTCAACCGCTTTACGAGTGATTGAGGCGGCCATTGCTTCCCGTGACAATCGTGTCTGCCCTAAAATAATTCGGATCGTCTGGGCAGTTTCTGCGTCGATAATATTGCGTTGCACCCAAGCAAAACGCACCATTTCACCGGAGTACGCCTGGTTGTAAAATTGGATTTCATCCAACACAGGGAAACGGGGGGGAAAGCTGTTCAGGTCTTGATAACCCGTAATAAAACCCTGCTCTAGACTTTCTACTTTATAGAAAACACGGTCTTCTTCTGCTTGCGCCAAGGTGGCAAAAGCCGACCAAGGAATATCAATGCTGACTTCGTTGCGAATCAAACCAACATTTTCATCCATTTGCAGAAGAGCGCTGCGCAGTAATCGGTCGTAAGACAAATCCGCTAACTTTTGGCTGTAATCAAAAATTAGATTAATCGCCAGACCGGCAATCACACCGATAACCAAAACGCCAGCCACAATAAATCGAAAGCGTAATGACGGCGCCCGCGCTAAGGCTTTTTTCTCTTCTTCCTCACTCAGGTTTGGCTGGTTTAGCGATGTCTGCCACATACCCAATGCCTCTCAGCGTGCTGATAACTAAGTCTCCTTGGAGAATTTTTTTGCGTAGACGACCAACATACAATTCAATGGCATTCGGCCCTGGGGTTTCATTAAAATTGAATAAATGATCGGTGATCTCATCCTTGCTTAGCACTCGCCCAAGATGCCCCAAAAATATTTCCAATAACCGAAACTCACGATTGGTCACACCGATAAGCTCGCCATTCACAAACACCTGACGACTGTCGCGGTTGACCAGAATGTTACCGTGCTCCGAAACGTTAGACGCATAGCCCTGTTTGCGGCGTAACAAAGCACGACAACGCGCTTCTAACTCACCAAAATCAAAGGGTTTACTCAAGTAATCGTCAGCGCCTTCATCAAGCAATCGAATACGATCTTCAATTTGGTCGCGGGCCGTCAGAATCAATACGGGCGTATCGTCATCACGCTGACGCAGCTTTTTCAGTAGCTGCAGACCCGATAAACTGGGCAAGTTTAAATCCAATAAGATTAGATCAAATGACTGATATTTGAGTAAATCATCCGCGCGTTGACCGTCCTCCATCAGGTCTACACCATGGCCTAAGCTGGTCAACCGATCGCAAATAGCTTGCGCCAAGACTTGAGTATCTTCCACCACTAAAATACGCATATCGCTTTGTTATCCTATTGTTATTTTTTTAGGCGCTGTTGAGGGTTATAAACGACAAAATTCGAGCCGCTCTCACGGCTCGAATTTTAATGTCGCTTTTCCCTAGTATTGCAGGGCTTAGCTGTCTTTGACAGTGTCTTTTGATCGCTTCATTTTAGCGCGAACAATCGGACCGATAATAATTGGCAGCACCAAACCGAGAATCGCAACCGTCCAAAGACCAATGCTTAAACCACTATTGAATAAGACCGTCCAATCACCATCGGACAAGACCAAGGCATGGCGAAGGCTTTTTTCCATTTCTGGCCCAAGCAACATACCCAGAATAATCGGCACCAATGGAATGTCCACTTTACGGAAGATGTAACCTAGAACACCAAATCCCACCATGAAGTACAAATCCAACGCGCTGTGACTAACAGAATAAATACCCACTGAGGCGATCAGGGTCACTACTGGCATCAAATATTTTGGTGGAATGCTCAGCAACTTCACGAAAATACCCACCATTGGAATATTTAACAACAATAACACCAAGTTACCCACGAACATGGCCGCGATTACGCCCCATACCAAATCCGCATTTTGTTGAAACAACATAGGACCAGGCGAAATATTCAACGAAATCAGCATCGCCAACAACACAGCGGTTGTACCACTGCCTGGCACACCCAAGGTCAACATAGGCACAAGTGCACCGGATGCTGCGCCGTTGTTGCCTGCTTCTGGCGCAGCCACACCACGAGGATCGCCCTTACCAAATTCGCCTTTATCGGACGTGCGTTTTTCCAAGGTGTAACTGATAAAACTCCCCAAAGACGCGCCGGCACCCGGCAAAACACCCGCCACAAAACCCAGCACGGCCCCACGGAAGGACGCAGGTAAAACCTTTACAATGTCTTTTGGAGACAACTTGAGCTTATTGATCGCAACCTGTTTCAGGCCATCACCTGCGTGACGCTCAAGGAAGAACAACAATTCGCTGATGGCAAACAAGCCAACAATTGCGATGATAAAGTCGATGCCTTCAAATAACTCTAACGTGTTGTAGGTAAAACGCTGCACACCCGTGGAAATATCGATACCCACTGTCGCTATCATTAAACCAATCGCCGCGGCCATTAAGGTTTTAAATTGATTCTTACCGGTAATACCACCCAAGGTCGCAAACGCCAAGGCGAATAAAGCAAAGTATTCTGAAGGGCCAAATTTTAAGGCAAATTTTGCCAGAATCGGCGCCAAAATCACCAAGCCGATGGTCGCAATAAAGCTACCAATAAAAGACGCAATCGCTGAGATGGCCAAGGCTTCCGCGGCTTTGCCTTTCACCGCCATAGGATACCCGTCTAGACAGGTCATCATCGCAGGCTCATCGCCTGGAATATTCAGCAAAATAGATGAAATACGACCGCCATACATGGCACCCGCGTATACGGAGGTGAGTAGAATCAAAGACGACGTGGGAGACAGCCCCAAACTGAACGCCAATGGAATCAGAATCGCCACACCATTTGCGGGGCCAAGACCCGGTAATGCCCCGATCAAGGTACCCAATATGGCACCGATCACCGCAAACATAATGCTTTCCGGCGTCAATGCCACCGCAAAGCCTTGCATTAATAAGCTCATAGTATCCATATTAAAACTCCAATAGACCTAGAGGCAGCGCTAGTTCAAGCACATTATTGAATAGGAAGAAAATCACCACGGAGCTTGTCACACCGGTGATAAGACTCTTCGCAATGCTTGCCCCCATACGCCAACTTAAAAAAGACACTACCAAGGCCGCCGCTGGCATAAAGCCAATGGGTTCAATGGCCCAAGCAAACGCCAACATAGAAATCACCACCACACCAAGCTCAATCAACATAGCAACCGGTGCCCATGGCTCGTCTTCATCAGGACGCACCATCAGATAAATAGCGCTGACACCTAAAATGATCGACAACATAATAGGAAAGGTTTCAGGCCCAACACTTTCGTGTCCGCCAAAAGGAATAGGGAATTTGGTTGCTTCCCAGCCGTAAACAACGGCGAGAATCAGCATCAGCATGCCAAACACACGATCGTTAATGCGCATGTCTTTGCTCCGTGTTAATAAATCATAGGGGGAATAAAGAGAAAATAGGAGAAGGCAGTGTGTCAGAACACGGCCCCCCTCCAAAACAGTCGACTCTTAGCGAATCAAACCGATATCTTGAGAAAGAATTTTGATGTCTAGTGTTTGATTTTTAACAAATTCTGTAAATTTAGCGCCTGACTTATGAAATGGCATCAGACCGTTTTTAGTCATGACATCTTTCCATTCTTGTGTGGTGTACAGCTCATCAATAGTATCAACCCACCAGTCGTAAGACGCCGTATCGGCTTTACCCGGCACGTAAAAACCACGCCAGTTAGGTGCAACAGAATCAATACCTTGCTCCATGGCCGTTGGAATCGAATCAAAAGGCGCCGGTAAACGCTCTTCAGATAGCACCGCTAATACACGCAAGTCGCCGGAATCCATGAAACCTTTCACTTCAGAAATGTCGCCTGTAAAGGCGTCAACGTGTCCACCAACAACTTGAACCAAAGCCTCTGAACCGCCACTAAAAGCAAGGTAGCGAATGTTGGGTAATTTCTCGACATTGGCTTTCTGCGCTGTCATCAAGACTTTCAAATGATCCCAACCACCTGACGCACTGCCGCCCGCAAATTTCACGGCACCAGGATCTTTCTTAAGGGCATCAATCACTTGTGATAAAGAGGTGTATTTTGACTCTTTGCCTACTGCAATGATGCCGTAGTCAGCACCCAGAGTACCCACCCATTTTACTTGGTCAGCGTTCATGCCGGGGAATTGGCCTTGAGCAAGGCGTGTTGTCGTTGCTGTACTGGCCGCTACAATCAAGTTGTCATCGCTAGCACGTTTACTCACCGTGTGTGCAAACGCAACACCACCGCCTGCGCCAGACATGTTAACGGTCTGTACGTTGCCCGAAAAATATTTTTGATCAACAAGCACTTTACCCACACTACGACAGGTAAAATCCCAGCCGCCGCCTGGGTTAGCAGGAGCAATACATTCTGCGCTTCGAGCGGGTTCAAAGGCATGTGCCTGTCCAGCGATTGTCAGTGCCGCAGCACCTGTAATAAGAACAGACTTCAAAGAAAGGGTTTTAAGCATGATTATCTCCTGCTTGTTATTGTTGTTGTTAGCGAATCAAGTTACAAAATCATATCAACATACTTGAGTTCGTAAACTTTACCCTGCAAACCTGTCACTACCCTGTCAGTCTTGACTATTTCTTACGTATTTTTATATACGTACGGTAAAAGATACACACAAAAAATCCCCTTACTGCGAATGACAACAAGGGGATCGGTAGCGTTTATCTGTTCTTAGGAAAACGATTTTAATATCACACCACGGTAAAGGGTGTCGTACTTGCTAAGCCACTCGATACAAAGAGCGAGGCACGCTCTGTAAATAGCTTTCCATTTCCGCCATGCCATTAGGTTGATCAACCTTGGCACCCAAGTCGCGCATGGTACTGCCTAAGGCATGCAAGGTGCGGAATAAATTATGCTCTCGGCATTGTTCTCCCATTTGACCAATACGAATGATCGGCTGACCAAAAGACCCCGCAATTTCCACGCGGTATGTATCAGAGATATGTCGACAAATCTGTGCGGCCGTTAACCCTTCCGGGATACTAATGCCCACCACCGAGTTCAAACGCGATACCTCTGGGATGTATAAAGAAAGTCCCATGCCTTCCACACCCGCTTGTAACGCCTTTGAACAACGCAGATGTCGAGCAAAACGCTGCTCAAGGGTTTCCTCACAAACCAGCTTTAATGCTTCGTGCAACGCCATGATGCCAGACACCGGCGCCGTATAATGGTAGCCATGGTTGTGCCAAAAATTTTCTGCTAACTGCGCATCAAAACACCATTGTACGGTTGGTTTTTTTCTGCTTTTCACCGTTGCCCAAGCATCATTAGAAAATACCAACAAAGACACCCCCGGGATAGATGATAACCCTTTTTGTCCACCGGTAATCACCACATCCACCTGCCATTCGTCCATTTTCAACGGCATGGTGCTTAAGGTACAAACCGCGTCAACGACCACCAAACAACCATACGATTTAGCAATACGAGTAATCTCTTCTAGGGAGTGGTTAAACACGGTATTCGATGTTTCCCCTTGTACTAAGGTCAACACCTTGGGTCGTGTTTCTTCAATGGCACGACGCACTCGTTCAGGGTCCGCAGACTCATGAACACCAACATGCAACTCATGCACATCCGCACCGATGCGCGTGGCCATTTCCGCCATTCGATGGCTAAAAAAGCCGTTATTGATGCATAGGATACGCTCGCCGGGTTCCAACAAATTGGCCACAGACATTTCCATTGCTGCCGATGCTGGCCCCGCGACGCCTAACACCCATTTAGATTCTGTTTGAAATACATAACGTGCCATGGCCTTCACTTGATCAATCACCTGCGCCATGGCGTCACCAAGGTGGTTAATGACCATCGAGTTCGCGTTGGCAACACGCTCAGGAATCGGGACAGGACCTGCGCCCATCATAAGAAGCGGTTCTTGTGGAAGGATTTCATCTAAAGTTTTCACCTGAGGACGAGGAATCCCCTTTGGCGATAAAGCAGTCATGTTAAACAACCTAATTAGTCAGAATGATAAAAAGCACTTTACGCTTAAAAAAATGCCATACTGCATTTTATTAGCATAAAATGTCGTGATTTGCATTTCTGCAAAAGATTATTTTGCTATCTTATAATATCTGCCCAAAAAACAAGAGCATTCACATTCAAAAAAGTGTAATACACCACACTCTTTGGTTTTCACCTTAGATATGACTTGCCATGTTTTCTTCCCATAGTCTTTTTTACTCTGCGAGATTGTCGCCTCTTGTGCCATAATGCGCTAAACACTTATTTAAGACATTGTTAGGACACCGTTATGATCACTTGTGGTATTGAAATAAAAGGCAGCGAGGTTATTTTATGTTTGCTGTCCAAACAAGATGGCCTATTTCAAATCGCTGATTGCCGTCAGACTCGGCACACTCTCAGCCATTCAGACAGCGCAGAAAGTATGCGTAAATTCCAGTTTATGCTAAAGAAATTATTCGAAGATTATAAAGTAGAACGCGTCGCTATTCGTGAGCGCCCCACTAAGGGAAAATTTGCTGGCGCCTCGGTGGGCTTTAAAATAGAAGCGGCTATTCAACTTATTGACACAGTCCAAGTTGATTTATTCAGCGGTGCCAAAACCAAAGAAATCTTGCAACACAACCCCATGCCGATCCCGTTTAAAGCAACCGGTTTGCGAGCGTTTCAAGAAGGGGCTTTTACCGTGGCCTACGTTGCTTTGTCAGAACGCACGATAGAAGCGTAAAAATTTGAAGGGTTAAACAAGCGGACCAAAAGACAAATTAAACGCTTCACCATCTGAATCAAAACCCATGATTTGATCTTTTAAGCGTTTAATTTGGTAACAACGGTTATCGATCTGAGTTTGGTAGGTTTCACTGTTATAAGTATATCGTAAGCTTAATAGGCTTTTATCGTCCGACAGTACGTATCCCTCAAAAATGTTCTTCGCACCTTCGCAGTCAGTAAAAATAATCCCACGCCCTTCGGATTGATCGACCATTTCGTCAATCATCGTCATCACGCTACGAAGCACTTGATCAATACTTGTGTCGGATGAGGTGTTGCTAGAAAATGTAGCCATTGAAATCAATTTTCTAATAACTGTCTTCACACTCATACTCTGTCCTTTTCGTTTAAAAATACGTGCTTCTCATTGTGTCATAATTAAACACATACTCTGTCAGAAATGTCGCACGCCTTCAAAAACGCACCAAAATCAAGCATTTTTAGAAGGTCGCTTTTTCCCTAAAATCACCAACATGACGCCCCCCAACACAGCCGATGTTGCAATCACTAGGTGTAAGGTTATGGATTCATTGGCAAATATAACGCCACCTATCGTGGCGATCACAGGCACTAATAGCTGCAAAACCGCCGATAATGAAGCACTAAGATATGGCAGTACCGCATACCACAATGCGTAGCCTAATCCTGACATTAAGGCGCCTGAAACCAGTGCATACCCAACCCCTTCCATTTGCATAGAGGTCGTTTTATTGATGCTCACCACCAGCAACACAAGGCCTAACATGGGTAGCGTACGAACAAAATTTGACGTAGTCGCAAAAAGCGGCTTTGTCGATCGTTTTCCTCGCCAGGTATATAACCCCCACGCGACACCCGCGACACTCATTAAGATGAACCCCACTAATGACGGTGACGATAAGGTTGGCAACACAAGATACGCAAAGCCCATAAAGGCAATCACTAACCCAAGCCATTCCAGCCCAGCTAGCTTCTGCCCAGCCAACATCGTCAATACAATTAAAGTCAGCTGTACCGCCCCAAACAGTATCAAGGCGCCCACTCCCGTTTCCAGTGTGACATAGGCATAGGAAAAGCCGGTTGCATAAACAAACAGCGCTATGGCGGACAACCAACTGCCCTCTGACCACACCTTTTCAATACCGTCAGTGCGGCTTGTTAAAGACTGTAACCCACAAAGCAGCCCTAACGTAAACGCACCACTCAATAAGCGCACTACAGTGAAACTGGCAGGATCAATCAAACCATCCGATAAGGCCAACCGACACAACACGGAATTGGCCGCAAAGGCCAATAAAGCCAATGCAATCAGCGAGCACAACCGCAGCAAATTTGTCATCAATCTGTTTTGTCGCCCAGTTAACCTTAGACGCAACCTTCTTTTAATGGGCGCGTACTTTTGCGCACTGGCACCAGATTTGCAAGTCATTCAATAACGTCCAGCGTATTTTCAATGGACCCAAACAGGAATCAAGATGACCACACTGTTAATCTATACCGATTTAGATGGTACTTTATTAGATCATCATACCTACCGTTTCCAGCCGGCGCAGGCCAGTTTGCAGTCTTTAAAAGCCTTTTCAATCCCTTGTATTATCAACACCAGCAAAACCTTTGCCGAACTCATCACATTACGACAGGCCTTACACCACCAAGACCCTTTTGTCGTTGAAAACGGCTCAGCGGTATATCTTCCTAAATCTCTTTCCATTGAGCCTCTTTTTATTGAAAAAGAAGCGCTAGAAGATTGCGGAGACTATTGGCGCAAAGCGTTTGGCCCAACTCGGGCACGTTTAATTGAGCTTACCCAAGACAAACAAGCGCACTACGCTTTCACACGCTTCAGTAACATGACCCAGCAAGATCTGATGACTCTAACCGGTCTTGACAGCAAAAGCGCCGAACAAGCCATGCAAAGAGAATTTACCGAGCCCATGGTGTGGGCTGACTCCAACCTCGCGCTCAACACGTTACGGGAAGCACTCGCGCCCTTTGATGTGCAAATTCAAAAAGGCGGACGCTTTGCACATCTGATGGGTAAGGCCTGCGACAAGGCGAATGCAATGCGTTGGTTAACGTCGTTTTACAAACAGAAAGATCACGTTGCCATCACGACCGTTGCCCTTGGTGACGGCGAAAATGACGTAGGCATGCTGAGCGAAGCGGACATTCCTGTGGTGGTTCGCTCACCCGTCCATGACGCACCAAGCATACCCAATCGAAGCGATGCTTGGCTAACCGATGGCTATGGCCCTGAAGGCTGGGCGCAAGCAATCAACAGCCTGTTGACCAAGCGAGGCCTCTTATAAAAGAAACCCTCTTTACGAAGAGGCGCTAACAACACTGTTTACACACTGACCACTGTATTTTTATAACAATATTTAGGAGTGCTATTATGGGCGATTTTCATCAAAACGGTATCATCACCACCCTTCACAACCTGGCCAACCGCCCGCTAGAAGAAATGGAAAAAGAGCTGACTGAATTTGCCAAGGTACGTCCTATGTCGCTTATTCTTCCCTGCCTGTATTCTGAATTAGAAACAGACGCCATGCCCAATATTCTTGAGCATTTGAAAAAAGTCCCTTACTTGTCAGAAATCATCATCGGGCTTGACCGTGCGACAGAAGAACAGTACCGACACGCTTTGGATTTTTTCAGCGTATTACCGCAAAACGTCAAGGTGCTTTGGAACGACGGCCCTCGTTTGCGTGCGATCGACAGCGTTCTTAAGGGCGAACAACTTTCTCCTTCCGACCCAGGCAAAGGCCGTAACGTCTGGTTTTGCATGGGCTATAACTTAGCAGCGGGTAAAGCCGAATCCATCGCCATGCATGACTGTGACATAGTGACCTATGACCGTGAACTGCTTGCACGCTTGATTTACCCTGTGGCCAACCCCAATTTTAACTACGAATTTTGCAAAGGCTTTTACGCCCGTGCGGCAAACGGAAAAATGAATGGTCGCGTTAGCCGTTTATTAGTAACGCCCTTACTGTGTTCATTGAACAAAGTCTTTGGTCATTTGGATTACATTGATTACTTAGACAGCTATCGCTACCCATTAGCAGGTGAATTTTCTTTTCGCCGCGATGTGATGACAGACTTACGCATTCCCAGCGATTGGGGCTTAGAAATTGGCGTGTTAAGTGAAATGTACCGCAACTACTCAAAAAACCGCCTATGTCAGGTCGACATTGCCGATATTTATGACCACAAACATCAAGACTTGTCTGCCGATAATGACGATGGTGGCTTATCGAAAATGTCCATCGACATCACCAAGGCCATTTTCAGAAAACTGGCAACAAACGGCACTATTTTCAACCAAGAAACCTTCCGCACCATCAAGGCCACCTACTATCGAGTGGCACTGGATTTCATCGAAGCATACCGTAACGATGCAGAAATCAATGGCTTAAAACTCGATGTACACACGGAAGAGCAAGCCGTTGAACTGTTTGCCAGTAACATTATGAAAGCCGGCAACCAATACCTTGAAAACCCAATGGAAACGCCTTTTATTCCAAGTTGGAACCGCGTCGTCAGCGCCTTCCCAGGGGTCATGGAACAACTGGCCGACGCCGTAGACGCGGATATGGCTGAATTCAGTACTCAATAAGCATGACTCGACATGATGCGAGTGCAAGCGTGGTGCAAGGCAGTAGCGGAGAAATCTTCCCTTACGACATTGTCACTTTTCACTGATCAAAAAAGACAGGTAGATAACTATGGAAAACGCCCCTTTGTCTCATTTAGAACCTAGGTTAATTGCGCATTTACAGACCATTTATCCCCAGCTAAATAGCAAAGAACTGGCCGACCAATGCCTTGCCACCTTTCACCTTGACCCTGCAACCGAGTCACCACGGCCCCATAAAAGCTTATGGGACCAGGGTGATATTATGCTGATCACCTACGCAGACACACTGCGTCGGGAAGGAGAAGCGCCATTAGAGACCTTGCATCAGTTTGCTAAAACCAGCTTATCGGACGCCATTTCTGCCGTTCACTTGCTGCCCTTTTTCCCGTACAGCTCCGACGATGGCTTTAGTGTGATGGATTATACGACGGTCAATCCGTCATCTGGAAAATGGAGCCATGTGACCCAGTTAGCACAAGACTTCAAAGTCATGGGCGACCTGGTCATCAATCACTGTTCCAGTCGCAGTATGTGGTTTGAAAACTTTAAAGCGGGCACCCACCCTGGGGCCAACTTTTTTTATGAAGCCGACCCAACGCTGGATTTGAGTGCGGTGGTTCGACCCAGAACGTCCCCCCTGCTTAGGGAAGTGCAAACTAAGCATGGTGAAAAACACGTCTGGTGTACCTTCAGCCATGATCAGGTGGATTTGAACTTTGAAAGGCCTGAAGTTTTGCTGGAGTTTTTACGCATCATTCGCTTATATCTTGAAAAAGGTATCCGTTGGTTTCGCCTTGATGCTGTAGCTTTTTTATGGAAGATCCCAGGCACCAGCTGCATTAACCTGCCACAAACACACGAGATCATTCGTCTACTTCGTTTGCTCATTGAACACTATGCGCCCGAGTCCGTAATCATCACCGAAACCAACATTCCTAACCAAGAAAACCTGACCTATTTTGGGAATGCCAACGAAGCCCACTTGATTTACAACTTTTCCTTGCCCCCTTTGCTGATCAATAGCTTGGTCACCGGCAATTGCAGCCATTTGAAACAATGGCTGATGAGCATGCCACCCGCCCAACAAGGGACAACCTATCTTAATTTTCTTGCATCACACGACGGTATCGGCCTGCGTCCGACCGAAGGGCTGTTGAGCGAATGGGAATTAGACACCCTGATCAACACCATGAAACGTTTTGGCGGTAAAATCAGCTCACGCACCACGCCACAAGGTGAAGCCAAACCGTATGAAATTAATATCAGCCTGTGGAATGCCCTCTCAGGGTCGGCTCAGCAGGGACCTGATCAATGGCAATTTGCTCGCTTCTTATGTGCAGCTGGCGTGATGATGTCTCTTGAGGGGGTACCCGCGTTTTATATTCACAGTTTATTTGGTACAGAAAACGACCTAGAACGCGTGGAGAACACAGGGCAATTCCGCTCAATCAATCGCCATATTTGGGATATGGAAGATTTGGAACACGCATTGAACACCCCAACTCACCATCAGAAAGTGTTTCAAAGTGTCACCAAACTAACCAAAGTCCGTCGCGCTCAACCGGCCTTTCATCCCAATGCTACGCAATATGTTTTACACATGGGGGAAAACTTGTTCGCGTTTTGGCGTCAAAGCATTGATCGCCGACAAAGCCTTTTCGCTGTGTACAATATGACAGACCAGCCTCAGAGTTTTAATTTATCTGAATTGAACTTAATCGCCACAGACACTTGGACAGATCTCGTGTCTGAACAAGTGTACGAAGATCACCTTGGTAAAGTGACCCTAATGCCCTACCAATTTGTCTGGCTGGCCAATAAAAAAGGTCGAATTACCCAGACAAAGTAAATCAATAATCTATGGGTCATTAAAACCTAGGAGCACTAAAACCAAGAGTCACTGAAATCTAGGCATGGGTTTTAGTGGCTCACTGTTTTAGAAAACACATTAATAACCACCACGCCTAACACGATCAACGACATGCCCAAACAAGCCGCAAAGTCCAGTTTTTCGTTAGCAAAAAAGTAGCCAAACAAAGAAACCAGCACCACGCCTAACCCAGCCCAAATGGCGTAAGCCATGCCCGTCGGCATTGATCGCATAACAATGGTCAATAGGTAAAATGAAAACACATACCCCACCACAACAATCAAGCTCGGACCAAGCTTACTAAACGAGTCCGACGCTTTTAAGGCCGAGGTCGCAATGACTTCAGACACAATCGCCAGCAACAAAATCACATAGGTCATTATTTGACTCACCTTGACTCTTAGTTAATCTGTTATTTTCACAAGCGGCTTTTACAAGTGACGCTTACCACTCACCTAAGAAGACGCTTTAGGAGAGTCTATCTGTAGTTGAATATCTTCCGCTAAAAAACCACCGGTTTGATGTGCCCACAACGCGGCATAAATGCCTTTGTGATTAAGCAATTCCTCATGACTTCCTTGCTCAACAATGCACCCCTTATCCAATACGATCAGCCTGTCCATGGCGGCAATCGTTGATAATCGATGGGCAATGGCAATGACGGTTTTACCTTGCATTAGCTGGTAAAGACTTTCTTGAATGGCCGCTTCCACTTCAGAATCTAAGGCAGAAGTCGCTTCGTCCAGAATCAGCAGTGGCGCGTCTTTTAACAGCACCCGAGCGATGGCGATACGTTGGCGCTGTCCACCAGATAATTTGATACCGCGTTCACCAACCATGGCATCATAGCCACGGTTACCAAAAGGATCGGTCAACGTTTGGATGAACTCATGCGCTTCTGCCTGTTTGGCGGCGGCAATCATTTCCGCCTCTGATGCGTCGGGGCGACCATACAGAAGGTTTTCACGCACAGTACGATGCAATAAAGAGGTATCCTGTGTCACCATGCCTATTTGAGCGCGTAAAGAATCTTGCTTTACGGATTGAATCGCTTGCCCGTCAATCCGAATCTCCCCCGATTCAATGTCATGAAAACGCATCAATAGATTCACGATGGTGGATTTGCCGGCACCGGAGCGCCCCACCAGCCCCACCTTTTCACCAGGTTTTATGGCAAGATTGAGGTTCTCAATCACCTTGTCATCCCGCTTACCGTAGTGAAAATTAACGGCATCGTATTCAATCATGCCATGGGG
Organism: Marinomonas algarum; assembly: GCF_020532605.1. GTDB lineage: Bacteria > Pseudomonadota > Gammaproteobacteria > Pseudomonadales > Marinomonadaceae > Marinomonas > Marinomonas algarum. Next base: position 27,128 of record NZ_JAJATW010000021.1, read on the forward strand.
CACAGACAAGTTTTTTGCTTCGGCTTGATCTTCAATCTCCACCGGACGAGACAAGGTTTTCATACCGTCATTGACCATGCCGATATTTTCAAACAGCATACTGATTTCCCACATAATCCACTGGGACATGCCATTTAATCGCAACGCCAAACTCACTGCGATGGCAATCGCCCCTACACTGATCACGCTGTCGCTCCACAACCAAATCGATAACGCCGCAATCGCAAAGGCCAAGATATAATTGCAGGTTTGTACTCCCACGTTTAACTTGGTCACCAAACGCATTTGTACATAGACAGTTTGTAAGAAACCGTCCATGCCCTCTTTGGCGTATTCTGCTTCGCGCTGGTGATGAGAGAACAACTTAACAGTAGAGATATTACTGTAGCTATCGACAATACGTCCCGTCATGGTGGAACGGGCGTCCGCCTGTGAAGCCGATATCTTTTTCAACTTGGGCACAAAATACATTTGCAGTAACACATAACACAGTAGCCACACCAACATGGGGATCATCAGGCGATAGTCTGCCTTCGCGATAAGCACCACCATGGAAATAAAGTACACACTGATGTACACCAAGACATCCAACAGTTTCATCACGGTTTCACGCACGGCCAAGGAGGTTTGCATCACCTTAGTTGAAATACGCCCCGCAAACTCATCCTGAAAAAACGACATACTTTGACGCAAAATATAACGATGGGACAACCAGCGAATGCGCATGGGGTAATTCCCCAGCAACGTTTGATGGATAATGGCCGAATGTGCAAAAGTAATCAGTGGCATAGCCACCAGAATCATAAAAGACATCCACAATAAATGAGTGCCTTCCTCAGCAAAAAAGGTCTCTGGGTCTTTGTTAATTAACCAGTCAACGAGTTTCCCCATAAAGCTGAACAAAACGACCTCTAAAATCGCAATGCTGGCCGTCAATATGGACATTAACACTAAGGGAACTTCAACGCCTTTTGAGAAATATCGACAAAACGCATACAAGGTTTTTGGTGCCTGTGCTGTCTCCGTTTCTGGATAGGCCGATATCCATTTTTCAAAAAAACGTAACATAGTTTTCCTTTTAACAATAAAGGGCTGAGAAAGAGAAGCGAGATTGAACCACGTTCATTCATTGAAAACCACAAGGACACGATAAACATTCAGGGTCACGTTGCGGTGCGAAAATAGCTTTACTTGCTGTTTGCACAATTAAACTGCCGGTTCACAAACAAAGCCACTATAATGTACTTTATTCTTTATACGTTAACCCACCGACCTAAGTTGCTTTATGACTCTTTCTTTGCCCATTATTTTGGTTCTTGGTCTTCTTGCTGGGTTAACGCCTTTCGCTATTGATGCTTATTTACCCAGTATTCCAACGATTGCAAACAGCCTAAATACAGACATCAGTTTGATTCAGCTCACATTGAGTATTTACCTATTGGTGTTTGCCTTGTTTCAGCTGGTATTTGGTCCTATTTCTGACGCCATAGGCCGTCGCAAAGTTGTGGTGGGAGGGCTAATCATTTTCTCATTAGGCAGCTTCCTTTGTGCGCTTTCACAACACTATGAAACCTTACTCATCGGTCGTGCCATACAAGCGTTTGGCGGTGCTGCAGTCGCTGTGTGTGTGCCTGCATTGGTCAAAGACGGCATGTCCATTAATCAGTTTGCTAAAACCATGTCGTTGGTGATGCTCGTCATGGCGTTAGCGCCTTTGGCAGCGCCGATTATCGGTGGTGCTATTTTAATCTTGTTTGATTGGCACTATATTTTTGTCTTTCTTGGCCTGTTAGCCTTGGTCGCTGTTGTGTTGTTTTTACGCACCATTCCCGAGACTCTTCCTGTTCATAATAGAACGGCATTTGCTTTAGGCAATGCGCTTCGCAACTATGGCGTATTATTAAAAAATCGTACCGTTATGGGCTACATTGTCGCCTCTGCCTTTTACTTTGGCGGCATGATGAGTTTTATCACTGGCGCTTCTTTTGTCTACATCGAACTGTACGACGTCGATCCAGCTTACTTTGGCTTTTTAGTCGGCATCAACGTGTTGTCTATGATGTTGGCCGCCACAATTAACAGTCGCTATGTCGAAAAGCTGGGCACAGAAGTCTTGTGCAAATACGCCATTTATATTCCCATCACAGCGGCGTTTATAATGATTGTATTGAGCTTTTTTTCACATCCGCCCTTGTGGCTGATTATTTTATCCAGCGTCATGTATATGGGACCCATGGGGATTTTAGGCAGTGGTTTTATGGCAGGCGCACTGAACCACGCTGGCAACCACAATGGCAGTGTGACCGCTTTAGCGGGAACCTCTCGCTTCGCTTTTGGTGCGTTGGGCGGTACAACTATAAGCATATTGCATAATGGCACTTTTGTTCCTATGCTCGGTACCATTGCGATGTGCGGCATTCTTGCTTTTATTATTTTGAAAGTGACGGTACGCTATGCCCAACCAATTGCAAACCCTTGAACATGGAGCTCATTATGTTAAACACTCAAACCCTGATCGAAAAAGTTAACAACACCCCAGATCAGGTACAATTTAAAGAAGTCATCGAAGTCATTGAGTGCGAATACGATTTCACACCCACTGCTTTTACAAATGGCACACAAAACAATGCTATCAACGAAAATAATGGTTCTTGCAAGATTTTTTCGTTGGCGTCAATGCTGCAATTTGACCAGGCTGCGACCCTCAATTTGTTTGGTGATTTTTATCGTGTCGATGTGCTAGAAAACCCAACAGGGGAAGATCATCAGAATATTCGCCAATTTATTGAAAATGGCTGGGAAGGCATTCGCTTCTCTGGCTCGGCTTTGGCTAAAAAAGACGCGTAATTCGTCCCTCTCATATTGTCGTATTTGAATGCGACTGACTGTCTACACACCACGTACCAAGAAAAACACGTCACAGTGAACTGACCCAGTTCACTGTGACGTATCTACACAAAGAGTTCAGCGACTTAATCACACAAGCCTATTGCTCACGCTTGAAGTGTCTGCAGATAAAATGCGATAGTGCTGAGAATGATAATAATGAGGTGATTATGGAATTAGTGGCTTTTGACTTAGACGGCACCTTGCTTAACAGGCATCAACGTCTTTCTGACTATACCCTTGAAACACTGGAACGTTTAAAAGCAGCGGGGGTACATTACACTGTCGCTACTGGAAGAACCCATTTTGCGGCGATGCCCTGTATTCAAGGCCATGATTTTCCTAACTGGCAAATTTTTAAAAATGGCGTTGAATGGTGGGACCCAAGCCAACAGCAGTATCGTCATCGAAATCTATTGTCCCAAAGTCACATCAGTGAACTGTTGTTTTCTTTTGAAGAAAACAACATTACGCCATTTGTGTTTTGTTTAGAGGAAGACGGTTCACACCGTGTGTATCACGCCCCTTTAACAGGAGAGGTCAGTAACCTTCTTGTGAATGAGCTGGGCAGCCATAAAAACATGAGTTTACACACAATAGACTGCTTACCTCAGCATGCAAAAATCACCAACATCAGTGCTATGGGTCATCCTGAAATCATTGACAATATTATTCAGGACAGCAAAAAACATCCGCATTTAACGGCGTATTCCGGTGGCGGTGTTTACAATCCTGATGCATTTTGGCTGGATGTACACCATAGTAATGTATGCAAAGGCTCAGCATTAACGGAACTAAAAGCCGAAATGGGTGCCGAAAAGCTTATTGTATTTGGTGATGGTGACAATGATCTGTCTATGTTTGAGGTTTCTGATGAATCTTTCGCGACAGAAAATGCCATGCCAAATGTAAAAAACGCGGCCAATCATATTATTGGTCACCATGATGAAGACGGCGTCGCTCGATATTTAAGAAAGCGTTACGATTTATAAGTCATATGAGCCTCTTTGTTCATCCTGAATAAGAAGATCAGAAAATTGCCTTTACCCCGTGGTCATAATGGACCATGATGAGAAGAACGAGATTGGAGAAATGCCATGTTTGAACTTTTGCTTTTTATTGCTGCCTGCGCAGCCATTGCTTTCTTGGTAGCCAATATCCAGAAATTAACGGCCACACCAAAGACAAAGCTGCAACCGATTAAGATTGAGCGCGAAGACACACTTCAAAATCGCCTTAATCAGCGCCGTCGTCGCTCTTAATCAGTCGACTTAGCTCACTGGGCTCTTAAAACCAGACAACTCTAAAACCGGACAAAACCAGATAAGATTTTGTCTGGTTTTTTTACGTTTTAATTCCGTAATCCTTCAGTTTATTGGCAATGGCACTGTGGCTCATTCCCACGGCTTTAGCCAATTTTCGAGTGCTTGGGTAATGGGGATACAGGGCTTTCAGTAGATCCGACTCCCATCGCTTCATTGTGCGCTCTAATGAATGCTCCACCAGCTCACCCAGACCATTCTCAACGGTTGTGGGTAGATGTATTTCCTCTGGTTGCCATGGTGTACTCGGTGCCGTCAGCAAAGTTTGTCGACATACATTGTGTAACTGCACAATATTGCCAGGCCACTCATATAAGGCTAATTTCGTCATTGCCCCCTTCGAAAGCAACGGCATAGGCAAACGATGACGCTCAGACTCGGCTTGAAGTATTTGCTGAACAAGCCCTGGTAGATCTTCCGCTCGATCACGCAGGGCGGGCACCGATAAGGTAAGAGATGACAAAGCAAGATACAGTGCTGTTTTGAGTGTTGGGTGCTGACTCAAAGACACTTCATCCAATGACGAAACACTGATCAGGCGTACAGGCGTATCTAGACTGGTTCCAATATTCGACTGTTGAGCAAGATAGCGTATCAGATCTTCTTGAACCGTTTCATCTAGCTGTTCAATGTCTTTGATCACTCTCCAGCCAGGTTGCTGATGCCATTGCGACACTTCCTCTCTGGTGATATCCCGCGCATGACACACGATTAATCGAGCATCTTGCTCTCCTTGACGTTGCTGCCAATATTGAAACAAGGCTTCAATTAGAACGCCCTTGCCTACCCCAACGTCCCCTTGTACCAATAGGGGCAAATCCACCGTCATAAACGCCTTTGCCTTGCGCAAGGTTTCTCTCATCCCATGGCTTTTTATGACAGCGGAGTGAAAGTACGCTTCTAGACGCTGCTCTGCTTCTGGCGCTCGCTTTAAGCTGGCGGTCTGACGATCAAGGCGCGCTTCCGATTTTAAATATAGGACGGTCCCAGCGGTGTTTTTATGACCTTCGTCGTCACTGACAAAAATAGGCTTCATTTCCAGTAACAGCGCTTTACCCTTCACACGAATACGCTTACTTACCCCTTCTTTTGGGTTCGCCCAAGTATCTTTAGTAAAAGGCACACCTTTGATGAAGTGCGATAAAGGCTGATGCAGCAGTGCCTCAACGGAAACGTTTAATTCCTCTGCCGCTAAGGCGGTTACCATCGTAATATGACCTTTTAAATCCACCGAGATTACCCCATCTGGCAAGGCCTCCAGCAAGGTATAAAGGGCATTATGCTCTCGTTCCGAAGGTGTAAACATCACCGTTTTCACATCTTCAACACTGTCTAATCGACGAATATTAGCCAATAAACACTGTAACGTTTCAAACGCAATGTCTGGAAAACCACAGTAGATACAGCGACGCAAGGTATCCACTTCTACCAAACGCATATCAATACCGAGGGGCACAAATAAATCCAACGCCTCTCTGACCATACCGATTCTATCTTCGCACTGTATTTCCAATCTCATGATACTTCCTGACGTCATTGACGAATTGAGTGGATCGGTTGAGTCTCTTCTGCTGAGTCGCCTTATCGCCAGTCACATCAGACCCCAGCGACTTTGAACCCAAAAGTAAAACATCACTCTGTGGCGCAAAGGAGCCATACAATGGCAATACCGCTGCGCCCAATACGCCTGCTGTGTAAGCCGTTTGTGCGACATCAATTGTCGGCAAGGGTAATACACTGTAAGGGGTAAGCTTGGCGCTCATACTGATGATTAGGGTATCCAACACCGGTTTGGGTAGACGCCCACCAATCAGAATGCTGTCTGGATCGTAAAGCGCAATAACCGACAGTAACGCGGGTTGCACTTCACCTGCGACTTCGTCTGACCATTGAGCAACTTTTTCTTTATAAGTCGGCTCATACCATATGACATCATCCGTTGGCCAAGCCAATAAATGGTGCTCTAAAAAACGTTGCAATGAAGACAAAGACAAGGCTTCCAGAATCCATTGACCATGTTTGCCGGTCGCTGTCGGAATCAAGCCAAAACTGCCCGCTTTGCCATGGGCACCAAAGTAACATTCCCCTTTGGCGACAAATGCACCGCCGCACGCTTGGCTGATGAACAGGTAAAAGAAGTCTCGTTGCGATGCGGTTGGCGAAAGCAGCAGTTCACTCGTCGCAGCGGCAACGGCATCATTTTCACAAAAACACACCAGCTGAGTCAGATCGGTTAGCCAAGATTCAAAGGCATCAGACTGCCAATATACCAACGCCGCTTTTAAAGCGATCAAATCAGCGCGTTGTTCGGCGTTGGTCACCAAGGTGTCTAGCCAGTCATCCATGTAATCAGGCCGCGTCAAACCAATCCCGTGTACGTTATGCCAGTTTTCACCAAGCATCGCTTTGACTTCCTCTATTAACTCCGTTGCAATGGCTTTGGCCAACTGCTCTGTTGGAAAAGAAACTTGGCGCTCTAGCAGTAAAATACAGGCTCCTGAAAAATCTAATAAAGCAGCACTGATATGATTGCGGTCAATATTAACCCCCAGCCCATACGCTCCCTCTTTACGAATGCTGAGTTTTATCGAAGGTTGCCCGCGACGACCTTTCACTTTACCGGACACCTGCAGTAACCCCTGCTCAAGTAACGCTGCGGTAATGACAGAAACCGTTTGTGCACTTAACCCCGTGTATTTTGCTATGGACACACGAGAGATGTCAGGGTTCTGTCGAACAAGGTGCAAAATCACCCTTTCGTTATAAATACGACCCTGTTCCGACGTGCTTCCTGTCGACCTCATAGTTACTTACCCTTGCGTTGAATCCGTGTACAGACCACTGTAATTTAATAAACATCATGGATTTAATAGTAACCGATTACGCTTTGGGCATGTTTACAAAATAATACTAAAAATAAGCCGCTTACCTAAAAACAAGCGGCTACGTAATCAAACTCAGGCAAATCGCCTTTGCTTAGTGAATAGGTTCAATGATAACCAAGGGTGAATCATTCTATTCATTAGTAAAATGAAGTATGATGCAGTCCCTTAGGTTAGTAGACGAGCCCCTTACTTTATGCAGTTAGATAAAATAGATCTCAATTTACTACGCTATTTGGACTCTCTTTTGAGAGAACAAAATGTGACTCATGCTGCCAATCAATTAGGCATCACACAACCTGCCATGAGTAACGGTTTACGACGTTTACGAGACCTATTTCACGACCCATTGTTGGTACGCACCAGTGATGGCATGATGCCAACGGCATTGGCCATACAGTTACAGCCCCGTGTGCAAAGTATTCTGCAATCAGTGGATGAAGTGTTACATCTAGGGCAAAATTTTGAAGCGCAATCCAGTTCAAGAGTGTTTCGAATTATGGCCAGCGATTACGCTGAAGCCACGCTTATTCCTCCTTTGATGCAGAAACTTCAAGCAGAAGCCCCTAATGTGATTTTGGATGTCATGAACCCCAGTGATGTCAGTTTTCATGATGTGGAAAAAGGCAAGGTAGACCTTGTCATCAACCGATTTGATGTCTTGCCCCAATCCTTCCATCAAAAGTCGGTTTGGGTCGATCACTTTTCTTGCTTGGTGCCGGCCAATTCAGAGATAGCCAAAAACTTCTCTTTAGACGCCTACCTGTCTTCCCCACATGTCTGGGTAAGCAAAACTGGCTTTGGTGTGGGTGTGGGTATTCAACCTGAGGAAGTACAAAAATTAGGTTGGGTTGACGGTTCTTTGGCGGATTTAGGCTTTAAACGAAACATCCGTTTATTTACACGAAACTACAATGTCGCCATGCGTGCTACTGAGCAACTGGGCTTAATCGCCACACTGCCGTCATTGGCAACGCGCTTAATGAAAGACAATAAAAGTGTTGTGGTATTGCCGCCTCCTTTCGACATTCCCCCAGTTGAGCTCAAGATGTTGTGGAGCCCGCTGTTACAGCATGATCCGGGGCACATATGGCTACGTTCAACCATTGCCGGTTGTGCAAGAACCATCGCTGAGAACAACAACCTGTAAATAACCTCTCTCTAGACAAAAGCGCTAAATAAAAAGCCAAATAGAACGAGCATTCAATGCGTTTTATTTGGCTCGTTGGTCACTTAGAAGTCGTCAGAAATCTTTAAGAACACTACATATTGTTCAATTGCTCAATGGATTCTGATGCGCTCGATACGGTGCGCTCCAAGTCAGTAATCAGTCCGTTTTCAAGGCTGTAACACCAGCCATGCACATGCAGCTCTTGCCCCATTTTCCAAGCGTTTTGAACAATACTGCTGTGGCAAACATTCGCTACTTGCTCTACGACATTGAGTTCACACATACGATCGAGCTGAGCATGTTCATCTGTAATGGCATCAATTTCTTCTCTGTGTAATCGATAGACGTCTTTTATATGACGCAGCCAATTATCAATCATGCCGTGTTCTTCTGCGCCCATCGCCGCCTTGATGCCACCACAACCATAATGACCGACCACCATGATGTGTTTCACTTTCAAAACATCAACCGCAAACTGAATCACTGATAAGCAATTTAAGTCCGTATGCACCACAACATTGGCAATATTGCGGTGAACAAACACTTCGCCCGGTAGCAGATCAACAATTTGATTGGCTGGCACACGGCTATCAGCACAGCCTATCCAAAGATATTCCGGGTATTGCTGGTGGGATAGGGTAGAAAAGAATTCTGGGTTCTCTTCCGTAACTTTCGTTGCCCACTCTTTGTTCTTCTTAAAGAGCTCTTCTAAATGACTAGACATGGTATATTCCCTTTTGTTTTCGATACCAACGGAGCTTTACATCCGCCGTTAACACAATCGAATCAAGTTGCTTTACGGCTTCTCTTCCTTCATAAGAGGCTTTATGAATGTGCGGTGTCATGCTCAATAAGTCCTGGATACTAGCTTGAGAAGATAAGCAGAAGGTGAAGCGTTGTGTGTGCTCTTTGATTAATTCAAACCCTAATACGCCGTCTGAATGAGTTGGTTTGTAGTCGTGAATCGTTGGGTAAAGTAGCTGACGCAATTCGATAAGGTGATCAGCGCCTGACTCGACTAACAGCAGAACACCGTCGTCACTTAATGCGCGTGAAAACTCACTAAACACAGGAAAGCCAAACAGACACAACACCACATCAAAACGGCAATCAGGCACAGGTAAGCTTGCGTTGCTGCCGACAATCCACCCTATTTGTTTACTACGTTTACTGGCGGCTAGTACCGCCCACTTAGAAATGTCTAAGCCAATACTGTCTGCTTGAATGGATTGGTTGGAAAGAGCATCACCGATTTCGTGTAAATAATAACCTTCTCCACAACCGGCATCCAACACGCGTACATGATCAACTAAATGAGGGTCTGGCCAGGATTCAAGTATGGCGTCAACAATAGGGGCATAATGTCCTTGATTCAAAAAACGCTGACGAGCCGCCACCATTTCCTTGCTGTCACCTGGGTCTTTTGAACGTTTGTTTTGCACGGGCAACAGATTCACATAACCTGTTTTAGCAAGATCATAAGTGTGCCCATGCTCACACAGTAACATTCGCCCGTCTTGGCGTAATGGTGCAGCGTCTATGGGACAGGAAAGATTTTCAAGCGTTGACACAACAATCCTACTTTTTATTTATGGGTCTTTATCTTTATCTATAGATACTAAGCCGAGGAGGATACCTTATTCGCCAAAAGTAGAACATCAAAAATCGGCTCAGCGGTCCCTCGTGGGGAGAAATGGTTACCAGCCTTCAGGCACAACAAAAAGCGCTTTTGGTGATGGATTGACCCTATTCAAACCCGTTGTAGGCCATAAACACAGATGCACTGGTCGATCATCGGATAAAAAAGCATGAACACACTCTGCGGCTAAACGCTCTGCACAAAGAAGTGACACCGCTTCTCGACTTGGACTTGCCATCCAGTGAGGCTTTTTCATTTTTGCGTAGTGAGTAAAGTGCTGAGCTAAGCGTGGTAACAACTCTACTCGTATCCAGCCGCCCCTATCAGCTTGTTGCAACCAAGCGTCAATATCCGCTTGCGAATTTAAGGCAGAATATAAACGCCCGAACATGAGTAAATTCCCATCGGCCTTTTGTTTATTGGCAACAGCGTCCAAAATAGCGGCCCCTGGTGGCGTAGTGAACATGGTTAACTGATGCTGACGAGCCCGCGTCACTTTTTTCAGCAAGCTGTCGTTTTTGTTTGGTCCTATCCAATCATGGGGCGCAAGGTCCGGTCGTTCTAAATAAAACTTAATCGCGATTTCAAACTGATGAAAAGTCCCTATCGGTGTTTCCACCAACATATCCACTTCCCCTAGCGTTCTTCCGTCTGCTTGAATCTGTGTGTGCTCTAACCGGATAATGAGGGTCGATAAATGTTCGATTGCAAACGAAAACAAGGTCTCAAAGTAACTGCCCATGAAATGCGATTTGCATTCGGCTAACGCCGTGTAAAGCGGCGCTGGATGGTCACTCAATGTTTGTAATCGCTCAGCAATGTTTTCATGCCAATACGGCGTTAAATCAAAATCACACTCGATATAATGACCTTCCACCAGCCAAATCAGATCGTCAACGACGGAATCCTGCCCGGTTGCCATTGTCATTGTCATTGTGAACTACTTAAGTGCTGATCAATACGATCTAAACAGTACACGATGGCTTGCCTTTGCCCGCTAGGCAAAGACTTAAAGGCTTCTTCAGCCATAGGAGAAATATGGCAGCTGGCCGGTAGATCTTGCCCACAGACTAATATGAGTTTAAATCGGGTGATCATGACAAAACGCAACCACTGTGGGAAAGACATGGTGTCAATACAAAATGGCTCCTGACTTTGTAATGCAATGTCACTGGGAGCGGTGCATTCCCATACACTGGCTTCTTGCATAGCACCCTGTAAATCCGCCAATAAATCTGCCAATGTAGGCTGATCAGAAAAGACTGCTTTCAACCTGATTTCTCCTTTAAAAAACGGTAAGATAGGATTTTTTTATAATCCCATAAGAGCCCAAGCTTGGCTTTTATCGGCAACTGAGCTCATATTTTATCATGAACAAAATTGAATCTCTTTCCGACTTATTCGACATGGTTGAATGTGATGTCAACTATTACGACCTAGGACGCCACATTACCAAAATCACGCCACAGCAAGCCATACAATTTGACCGAAAGCAGCAGGTTTACCCCTTTCCATTTCGTCAGCACGCTTGGCTCGCTTGTTTATTAAAAAAGAAACACCTGAAATCGACTGCGCCTGACACAACAGCCGACACCGTGATTTGGTTTCTAAAGTTACCACTTGATGAGGCAGGTTGTTTGAATCTGGGCACACGCGATCATTTTATCAAAAGCATCGTCGATAAAATTTTGCACAAAGGGGAAGCGAAAGGTTTATCAGAGGCTTTAGAAGACAGCCCTTACGCCTTTAAGCCCGACCAAGAACGCATGGCAAGCTTTCATGCCATTCTAGGAAAAGACCTACGTCAGACGCCTTCTGTTTATTTTCAAGATGTGGTTACACATTTATCATCGGATTTAAGCGCGCAAAATGACGATTGGCAATTATTAGGCTTACAAGGCATCGCTGAACTGGCTGCACGTGTGAATGAAGCCAACTATCAAGAGCTGATCAATAAAGCCCTTCCTGTCGCGGCTAAGCCGGTTGTCAGTGCTTTATGCCACGCTCTAGAGCATGAAAAACTGCCTGAGAGCGTACAAAATGTTCTTATTAAACAGCTACAGACGGAACAAGATGCCTTAATGCAAGCCAGCTATTTACGAGCGCTATCAAGAACCACACTGAACGATACCTTGTTGTTACCTCTTTTTGGTCTCTTAGGCAGCTTGACGGAATGCAAAGAGGAAGACCTTCACAACATTGCCGCTCTCGCCGCTAAATGCCCCCACTGGTTGGGGCAAAATCCTCAGCTTCTGCGCATTATTATGGAAAAACTTGCACACCGCGAAGATGGTTACATTGCGTTTAAACAAATTACGGCAGAGCTCAGCCAGCACTCAGAAACCAAACAGCCTTTGTGGCGTTTGCTACGTAGCGGCCATGCTAGTCCAGCCTTAGCCCAAGCAGTTGGGTATTTGTTCACAGAAACACCAAAATCATTGCAGTAGTTTTATTGCTGCAATGTGCTTTATGCGTGTGATTAAAAAACAAAGCGGCATTCAAACAAACGATTCGTAGCCAGTAAGATCAATGACAAGTGAGCTTACTGCTACTTTTATAACGCATTTGTTTACGGTATTCCATAAACTCATCACTCAGCAGGTAATCCCCTTGCTCTGTGTACTCCAAAGCCCCTCGATTAACCAAAGCCTCTAAGGTTTTCGGCAATACCTTTTGACATCGATGACCTTTCACAAAGTAATACTGATTATCTCGCTCAATCAGTGTAAAACCGGACTCTAAATACCCAATGCATAAATTCTGAGTTGGCGTTAATTTGAGTTTCATAGTATCCCCTCTCATTATCGTCTATTTTTTGAGCGCTCAATTCACTATAGACTATTTTTAGAGCAAAAGAGAAATGTGTTTTTAAAATAGGGCCTCTGAACTGCCTGCTTCTCGATCAATGGAGGAGGCTTTAACGCGACACTTAAAACGGTTGTGAGTAAATATCGTAATAAAAGTCAACGTCATCAACAAAACAATCGTAGGGGCTGGTGCACTGTCTATAATAAAGCTCACATACATACCTAAAACAGCACAACTCGTTCCTATGCAAACTGATAAGGCAAGCATTTTAATAAAACTACGAGTAAGTAAAAACGCGATAGCCCCAGGAGCGATCAACATCGCCACGACCAAAATCATACCAACCGCCTTCAAGGCTCCCACTATTGTCAAAGATAGAATGATCAATAACCCATAATGCAAGAAACTAACCGGCAAACCTATCGCCTTTGCATGTTGTCGGTCGAATATAAAAAGCAATAAATCCTTGCCTTTTAGAGCCATAAAAACAACGACAACAATCGCAATCACGGCACTTTCCTGTATGTCGCGCCAATCTATACCAAGCACATTTCCAAAAAGAATATGATCCAGATGAACCGCAGCTTGTACCTTCACCATTAACACCAGACCCAAGCCAAACATGCCAGAAAATACAACACCCATAAGTGTGTCTTCTTTAACTCGACTATTCTCTTTTAAGAATCCGGTAAACAGAGCACAAAATAGACCCGCGACAAAAGCCCCAACAGAATAAGGTAATGCTAGAATATGCGCCAATACAACACCGGGCAAAACAGAGTGGGAGATCGCATCCCCCATAAGAGACCACCCCTTTAGCACTAGAAAACAAGATAGAACAGCCGTTGGTATAGCAATCAGTACCACCATAATAAAAGCTTGTTTCATAAACTCAAACTTAAAGGGCTCAAATAAAACAGTCACTATTTGATCCATCAATTTACGCCTTCTACTATTTCTTCTCTTCTGGCGTCTCTCACTTTTTTCCTTGCAGCAAAATAACCATATTTAGGGGCAAATAGAAATGCAGTCATAAAAATCATAGTTTGTAATACAACAATAACACCGCCTGTGGCCCCATCAATGTAATAACTTATATAAGCCCCTACAGAAGAAGTAATAGCACCAATCAATACGCTCATAATGATAACTTTTGGAAAGCGATCCGTTAGTAAGTAAGCCGTTGCCCCTGGCGTTACTACCATTGCAATCACTAAAAAAGCACCGACAGTTTGTAGCGCTGCAACAGTGGATGCACTAAGTAAAGTGAAAAAAAGAAGTTTCAATGTATTTGGATTTAACCCTATGCTCCTTGCGTGGTTTTCATCGAAAAAAACTACCATAAGGTCTTTCCATTTCAACAACAAAATAGTTAATGACACTCCACCAATAATAGCCAACTGAACAATATCTGAGGGAGTTATCGCAAGAATATTACCTAACACGATAGTTTGAATATTAACGGCCATAGGATTCAAAGAAACCATAAACAGGCCCAAACCAAAAAAAGACGTAAAAATTAAACCAATCACAGCATCTTCTTTAAGCTTCGTTCGCTGAGTAAGAAACAACATAGAAACAGCCGCCAGCCCACCGGAAAGAAAAGCGCCAAAAGCAAAAGGCAAACCTAACATATAGGCTCCAGCCACCCCCGGTACAATAGAATGGGATAAAGCATCGCCAATCAATGACCAACCTTTTAACATCAAATACGCAGATAAAAAGCCACATACACCACCAACCAGCGCACTAACCCAGATAGCATTTAACATGTAACTATATTGAAAAGGCATGAATAAAAGACTAAATGTATTCATGATTTAGACATAAACTTAGAGCCATCAGACTCGTGATCTCCATATAACACGACAGGTCTTTCATCATCTGTTAAGACGTAAGCGTCAGAGCATCACCACCTAGATAGATCGGACGTTCCATGGCAGCAGGTCATCAAGACTTTCGTTGGTCTGTCGTTTCGGTAATTCTTCGAAGAGTGTCACTAAGTAATCATACGGGATTAG
>NZ_JAJATW010000022.1 GCF_020532605.1 Marinomonas algarum
AACAGAATTGCTTGACGATCATAGAGGCGTTGAACCACCTGATCCCATCCCGAACTCAGAAGTGAAAAGCGCCATCGCCGATGGTAGTGTGGGGGATCCCATGTGAGAGTAGGTCGTCGTCAAGCTTAAGATTATACTAGCTAAGCTGGTAAGAGAATTAATTTAATGTGTCGATTGCATGTTAAATTTAACGATTTTCTTGATGATCACAGAGGCGTTGAACCACCTGATCCCATCCCGAACTCAGAAGTGAAAAGCGCCATCGCCGATGGTAGTGTGGGGGATCCCATGTGAGAGTAGGTCGTTATCAAGATTTAAATATAAACCCTGTACAGTGAAAACTGTACAGGGTTTTTTTATGCCATATTGTCATGTTTCGCTGCCTTTCATTCTTAGTCATTTATTATAAATCCCCTCCGACCCCTATAGATTTACGTTAACTTATTCTGTGCCATTATAATAAACCTTCTTTGAATATTTTTATTTTTGTATGTGTACTAAATATTACAGATCTAATTAATGCTTGATCATTTTTACCAATTTGTTTAGGGTAAAGGCGAATTTTGTAATTATTTATTCATTTTTCTAACAAATATGAGGTTTATTGTGAAAAGTATTTTCAGCAAATATGTTATATCTCTAATGAGTTTTTGCGTGGCGCTGTTCTCTGTAACAGCATCAGCAAGCACACTCGATAAGATCCAAGATGAAGGAAAAATAACCATAGGGGTCGCTAATGAAGTGCCTTATGGCTACACCACACCTGACGGTGAACCAGCGGGTGAAGCCCCAAGCATTGCTGTAAAAGTATTAAATGATTTAGGTGTAGATGATGTGAACGTTGTAGTCACAGAGTTTGGTTCTTTGATACCAGGTCTACGAGCTGGCCGTTTTGATGTCATCGCTGCAGGCATGTACATTACCCCTAAGCGCTGTATGCAGATTGCTTTCTCAAATCCGACTTACAGCATAGGCGAAGGCTTTTTAGTACAGAATGGTAATCCTAAAGCGCTTAATGGCTACGACGATATTAAAGCCAAGTCTGTGAAGTTTGGTGTGATGTCAGGTTCTGTAGAATACGGCTATGCACGAGATTTTGGTATTGCGATGAACAAAATCGTCACATTACCAGATTATCCATCTGGCGTTGCTGCTCTAAAGTCCGGTCGTATTGATGCACTTGGTGGTACTAGTTTGACAATGGCTTCTCTTGCTCAAAAAGACGATCGAGTAGAGTTAGCTCAACCTTTTACTCCTCTTATGATCGATGGTCAGTCGGTTAAAGGATACGGTGGCTTCGGTTTTCGTCCATCTGATACCGCGTTACGAAATGCTTTTAATGAGCAGTTAGAAGGTTTTATTGACACAGAAGAGCATATTGCATTGGTGACACCTTATGGTTTTGGTAAACATACGTCACCCGGTGACATGACAGCTAAAACACTGTGTGAATAAGCTTGAGGATTTAATGAATGGAATTTGGAGAAATTGTCTCCGTGTTGCTACAGGGTGCCATTGTTACTATTAAGATAGTAGCAATGGCACTGCCTCTCGCTACCATCATGGCCTTTGTATTTGGTTTAGTTCGACTGTATGCCCCCGCTCCTTTTAAACAAGTCGCTATCGTTTACATTGAATTTTTTCGTGGGACGTCAGCTTTAATTCAGTTGTACTGGATATATTTTGTTTTGCCTTTCTTTGGTATCACTATTGATGCCATGACAGCAGCAGTCGTTGCCCTCGGGTTAAATATTGGCTCGTACGGTACTGAAGTTGTCCGTGGGGCCATTCAGGCGGTACCGAAAGGTCAGTATGAAGCGTCCGTTGCGTTGAATTTCACTGCATCACAACGTTTATGGCGAGTGATCATGCCGCAGGCGCTTGTTAATATGATCCCCCCCTTTGGTAATTTAGCTATTGAACTGGTGAAAGCGACGTCTTTGGTTTCTTTGATCACAATTGGTGATTTGACGTTCAAAGCGAAGTCACTTGCTGACACGACATTACAAGTCGGCGAAATATTTGGCGTTGTCCTTGTGTTTTATTTTGTGATGGCGCAGGTGTTGATGCTGTTTATTAAGCGGCTTGAAAAGTACCTAAGTAAGGGTTTAGGTCGAGGAGGCTTTAGCTCATGAACGGATTTGATTGGGATTGGGCATTCACATGGGATGTATTACCAATGATATTGTCAGCGGCTAAGGTAACGCTATTGGCGACATTGTTAGGTAGTATTTTTGCAATCATTATGGGATTAGTCTTTGCTTTGTTGAGACGAAGCAAAAGTAGACTAACACGAACGAGTGTCTATTGGATTGTTGAATTCATTCGTAGTACGCCTTTATTAGTACAGATTTTCTTTTTGTACTACGTCATGCCTGAGTTTGGCATCAGTATGTCTCCTTTGGCGACGGGGGTATTTGCCCTGGGACTTCATTATGGTGCTTATTTATCAGAGGTCTTCCGAAGTGGTATTGATGGCATTGAAAAGGGCCAGTGGGAAGCGTCTAGAGCATTAAATCTATCGATAATTGATACCTACCGCGATATTGTTCTGCCTCAGGCGATCCGCCCCATGATTCCTGCGACAGGGAATTATATTATTGCGATGTTTAAAGAAACTCCACAACTGTCTGCAATTACACTGTTAGAAATGTTGCAAATGGCCAAGATTATTGGTTCAGAAAATTTCAGATATTTGGAGCCATTTACGCTGGTTGGTCTATTGTATCTAGTGTTCAGTATTGTCGCTGCTTATGGCATTTATCAAATAGAGAAACGTTTTCCAAAAGAAGGATTTAGCCTGAAATGAGTGCGCCTATTATTGAATTTAAAAATGTAAAAAAATGCTTTGGCGATACAGTTATCTTCAGTGACTTTAATTTTAAGGTAGAGGAAAACGAAATTGTATCGATCATTGGACCAAGCGGCTCAGGCAAGAGTACCTTGTTGCGTATTTTAATGACGTTGGAAGGAATCGATGGTGGTTATATAAATGTTGCTGGTGAATCACTATGGCATATGCCTTGGCAAGGGCAATACGTTCCTGCCAATAGCAAGCATCTTCATAAAATGCGCAATCACTTAGGGATGGTATTTCAGCACTTTAACCTTTTTCCTCATATGACAGTGAAACGAAATATTACTGAAGCGCCAATGCGTGTCAAAGGTGTTTCTCGTCAAGATGCTGAAGAGTTAGCCGAAAAGCTTCTTGCTTTAGTAGGGCTGGCGGATAAAGCGGACAGTTATCCAAACGACTTATCAGGTGGGCAAAAACAACGTGTCGGTATCGCAAGGGCTTTGGCTATGAAGCCCTCTATTTTACTGCTGGATGAGATTACCTCAGCTTTAGATCCTGAACTTGTAGATGAGGTACTGGATGTCATTAGAAACTTAGTTAAAGAAGAAAGCTTTACCATGTTGCTCGTTACTCACGAGATGTATTTTGCTCGTGAAATCAGTGACAGAGTGTGCTTCTTTGATAAAGGGGCGATTGTTGAAGAGGGTGAGCCAGAGATTATATTTACTGCGCCAAAAGAAGAGCGTACAAAAGCTTTTTTGAATGCCTATATTGGTCAGTCTTAATCGTTTAAAAGTATGTTTTTTAAACAGTAAAGCGTCCATATTTGGGCGCTTTTTTATTGCATGGCAATTATAATATTTCATATCGATAGTGTTGATGTAATTAATAAAGAGCATATTAAATGACCCCTTTGTACAGTGTTATATTTTTGACGTTGTTTGCTGGCCTGGCAATGCCCTTAGGCGCACTTATTGCTCATTTTGAGCGTATTAAGCCACAATGGCTGGAAGCTGAATTGATGCACGGTGTTACAGCATTCGGTGGAGGAGCGTTATTGTCGGCCATTGCTTTAGTATTGGTCCCGGATGGCGTTAAGCATTTTTCACCAATCTCAGCTGTATTGCTATTCTTAGCGGGTGGTTTTGTTTTTATGGTGATCGATATTCAATTGTCTAAAAGCAAGGCGTCTATGAGCCAGTTGATTGCTATGTTATCTGACTTTATTCCTGAGTCGATCGCATTAGGCGCCGCTTTTGCTCTAGGTTCAAAAAATGGTGTGCTTCTAGCCTCATTGATTGCAATGCAGAATCTACCTGAAGGCTTTAACGCCTACAGGGAATTGCGGTCTTCCTCTCACTATCGGCCATTTTGTATCATTTTAAGTTTCGTCATATTGGCATTATCTGGACCACTCGCAGGTGTTATTGCTCACTTGTGGTTATCAGAATGGCCCTCGGTTATTTCTGGAATAATGTTGTTTGCGTCTGGTGGTATTTTATACGCTGTTTTCCAGGATATCGCGCCACAAGCTGTTTTAGAGAAGCACTGGGCACCACCAATGGGGGCTGTTATGGGCTTTGCATTAGGCTTGGCTGGTTACATGATCGTGTAAAGTGTTTAAATGCTTAAAAATGTATACATTTATTGTTTGGTTGAATTATAGTTATCTGATTTTTCTGTATTAGTAGAGTTAATAATGGGTACTGTTATTAAAGATATGAGTTTGAGTGCATTTGTAGCGGGGTTTGTGGCTGTGCTCATTGGTTTTTCCAGTTCGGTGGCTATCGTGTTCCAAGCGGCACGGGCTGCTGGCGCGGATTCGTCTTTAATTGTTTCTTGGATTATGGCGCTTGGTCTTGGTATGGGAGCAACGTGTTTTTTTCTTTCCTTGTGGTACAAGTCTCCTGTAATAACAGCATGGTCAACACCAGGAGCGGCGTTATTGGCAACGAGTTTGGACAATATTAGTTATGCAGAAGCAATTGGAGTATTTGTTTTTGCAGGCTTGCTAACAGTGATAACGGGGATTTCGGGACTGTTTGATAAGGTGATGCGACTTGTTCCATTACAGCTTGCTTGTGCAATGCTCGCGGGGGTGTTGTTTAAGTTTGGTTTATCAATTTTCGATTCTATGATGAGCGATGTTTTATTGGTTAGCACTATGTTATTGACCTACCTAGTTAGTAAACAAGTCATTCCTCGTTATTCAATATTACTTGTTTTAGTGGTGGGGGTCGTGATGGTGTTAGGGCGTTCTGATGAGAGTTTGATGAGTGGAATCCCTTTTGAACTTGGTCGGTTCTTATGGGTATGGCCAGAATGGAATTTGGGAGCATTGGTCGGTATTGGTGTGCCTTTATACATTGTTACCATGACGTCTCAAAATATCCCCGGTGTTGCTGTTATGCGCAGTAGTGGTTATAACACACCGGTTTCGCCACTTATTAGTTGGACGGGTGTTACTTCTGTGCTTTTGGCTCCTTTGGGTGGTTTTGCGTTTAATTTAGCGGCGATTACGGCGGCCATTTGTTCTGGAAATGAGTGCCACAAAGACCCTAAGCGCCGCTACATTGCTGGGTTGTCTGCAGGTATTTTTTATTGGTTGGCCGGTCTGGCAGGTACATCTGTTGTCGCTTTGTTTTCAATTTTTCCTTCGACAATGATTTCTGCTTTAGCTGGAATTGCTTTGTTGGGAACAATTGGGATGAATCTGAAAAGCGCCATAGCTGATGATGAAAACCGAGAAGCTGCCTTAATTACTTTTTTAGTCACAGTTTCGGGAGTGTCGTTTTTAGAAATAGCGTCGGCTTTCTGGGGAATTTTATTTGGTGCTATTTGTCTATTAATCTCAAAAATTAAAAGGTAGCAAATGAGTAGATAATGGATATAAGTCAGCGAATTAAAGAGGATATTTTAAACAGTAAGTTGCCGAGAGGTGTCCCGTTGCGGCAAGTTGTACTGTCAGAACAGTATGGAGTAAGTCGGATTCCTATAAGAGATGCGCTTCTGTCTTTAAAAGTAGAAGGGTGGCTTGTTCCACACGGTAAAGCAGGCGTAATGATACCTGATTTAAACTGGAAAGAAGCAGAAGATCTCTCTTTAATGCGTGCTGAGCTTGAGTGTCTGTTATTGGATATGGCATTTGGTTGCATTCTGCCGGAAGATATCGCTAAGGCGAGATGCTTAACAAATAGGCTAAACGAGCCTCAGCTAAGTCTTATTGGGCGAGGTGAGCTTAATTGGCTTTTTCACCACACACTATATTCTCCCGCTAACAGACCCGCTTTACATCGCGTTGTTGAGGGTCTTAATAAGCAGGCAATACGCTATTTAGGCTTTCAATATGGGCCGCTAGGTTATCGACAGAAAAGCCAAAACCAACATGAAGTTTTACTCAATTTTATTGAGTCCGGCAACAAAACCGATGCAATTGACTGCTTAAGGCAACATATATTGCACGCGGGAACTCTACTATCAAATTATCTAAAAGCAATGTAACGCTGTTTACTCACAGGTCATGTATGAAGTCATCTTGGGCTTGAGGTAGGTAAATCTGCAAACTAGCACCGCCTAGTAAATCCGATTTTTGTTTTTTAAGAGAGCCTATATTATCGGCCACAACATGAGCTGATGCAGAAAGTTCAGCAAAATATAACCCTAAGCCAGTATTATTCTCAAGGAATGCTTCCTCTGACTCTTTAGTGGATGAAAATCCTTGTCCGTCATCTTCTATGGAAAGGACGATGAAATCATCTTGCTTTTTGGCACTGATTATAATCTTTGATTTTGCAAAGCGTAGAGCGTTGTAAACGGCTGTACTGACCACAGCGGTCATTAATCTTTCATCAAAAGCGCCTGTGAGTCCTTCATCACATTGATATTCCAGCGCCAAATTTTTTGCATTTGCAGAGGGCTGTAAAGCGAAAACTTGGTCATCAAGGAATTCTTCCAACAATAAGGTATCAACATGAAGATCGTAGCCGTCTGAAGCCAAGCGATACAAGTAAAGATACTCAACCCACTCATCGTTGAGTTTTTTTAATGACTCTTCAATGGTAATGACTTTTTTCCGATTAGTGTCATTTGAGCCAATGGTCTCTTTAAGTCCTTGTAGCTGATAAAGCAAAGTGCCTACTTGGTTTTTACTTTCGTGTATTGCGCTGGCTAGGATGGTACTGATGTCTAGTTTTTTCACTTTAACCCTCAAAAGCTGATTTATACATGAGTGTTTGTCGTTTTGTCGGTGCATTTGACAGTCCGGAATCAACCTCTTTTAGCCAATGTTCGAAAATGTCTTGTGCTCCGAGCAAGTCATGGTCAGCAAGGTGAACGTCGATATCATATCCGTATGTTTTTGCTCTTGTGTCCGGGTCATCAAAGAAGCCGTCATGTATTTTTTTGAGCGTATTATTAAACAGCTCTCGTTGGCGAGAAGACAGAGGATCAGAGGATGACAAGAATACAAGAGACTGTAAGTGATTTAAATAAACCTCAACAGTGTTATAGCATGAATGTCTCGCTAAGAAAACAGAACGACGATACGCCATTTCTGCCGCGGTATAATCTTTAATACTGGTACTTACATGACCAAGTTCAATTTGACGAAGAATGTTTTTTGGTGACTTTCCCACCGCCTCGATGAGTGCTTTTTGGGCGTCCTCCGGTCTGCCTTGTAAAACAAGAATTTTCGCTAACCAATCGTAAGCACTAACAAAAAATCTGTTATCTAGCATGAGCTGACGAAAGCTCTGTTCTGATTTTTCAAGCTCATTCATAAAGAAATACGCTTTTGCTTTACCAAATAGAGCCCAAGGCATCTTACGGTTTTTCAATATGTGATTAAACAAAGAGAGGGCTTTTGAATAAGATTTAAGCTCAATAAGAGACTCACCTATGATGCGCTCACATTTGCCTTTTAGCGCTGGGTTATTTTCCATCACTACTTTGGCGGCTTCGATGGCGGCTTCATAGTCTTCATTATCAAGGGCAATATTAACAGCATAGAGCTTTTGTTTAGTCTCTAAGAGTTTATTTAATCGTCTTTGAAGTAAAGCTTGTGAAAAGGGCTTTGTAATATAGCCATCCGGTTGATATTCAATCGCCCCCATGACCATTTCTATGGAAGTTTCTGCTGTGACCATAAGATAAGTGGCAGTATTGGATATCAGTTTAGAGTGCCTGACTTCCTCAAGTAGCTGTTGGCCGTCTTTGCCCTTGCCTAAATTGTAGTCAGAGAGAATAAGATCAAACGTTTGGTTTTGCAGAAGCTCAACGGCTGTTTCTGCCTTCATTGCTATCTCTATAGAGTTAAAGCCAAAATCCGTCAGCATTTTCCTCTGCATGATTCGTGCTTCGGCCATATCTTCGATGATCAGAGCTTTTTTCTTTGATAAATCGTGTGGTGCCATAGAGAGTCACATTCCATGTTAAATAATTATAAAAAGCGTTTGTTAGGGTCAATTTTTAGATCTTCTGAGAAAACTTCATCTTCTTCAGAATCTTGTTGTGGAATGGCATACGTTTCGTTTGCCCACGCTCCTAGGTCTATCAATTTACACCGATGGCTACAAAACGGCCTATCCGGGTTCTCTGAAGACCAAGGCGATTTTTTTTGGCAAGTGGGGCACGCAATTAAGGTAGTTGACTGGCTATTTAACATGAATTGACTCTAATACTTTTTGGTGTATCTTTAGGACTTTATCATTCATGTTGTCGAGAGTGCCAGAATTTTCAAGTTGATAGTCTGCTCTTTTCAGTCTTTCTTCATTGCTGAGTTGTGCTGCAAGGATTTTCTTTGCCGATTCAACGCTAACATTATCTCTCAATGTCACTCGTTCGAGTTGAACCTGTTCCGTTGTATCGATTGCGATCACGCGATAACACTGCTTGTTTTGTTGCGTCTCAAACAAGAGTGGGTGGACTAATAAAACATATTCAGAGGAAGCGTTACTAAGTTGCTTGAACGTTTCTTCACGAATGGCAGGGTGAGTCAATGACTCAAGCCAGACTCTTTCCTCTGGGACATCAAAGATAATCTTTCTTAATACTGAACGATTCAGCGATCCATCTTCTTGTATCACTTTTTCGCCAAAGTGTTCACGGATAGCAGACAAACAAGGTGTTCCTGGTTTAACGACCAACCTTGCAATATCGTCAACATCAACACTTTGAATGCCCAATTTATTGAAGCAGCGAGCAATGGTGCTTTTGCCTGATCCGATGCCACCAGCCAGACCGATTATAGGAGGGGATGTTCTTTCCATAGGGATGAATAAAATACCAATATGGCTGAAAAAATTAAAAACGGGCCGAATGCCACTTTCCTCTGAACCGTTTTTTTGTGCGCTAAAGAATAAAAAAGACCGCTTACACTTGCATAGAGTAACAAAGTGGGGAGCGCAGTAATACCTAACCAAGCCCCTAGTGCAGCAACAAGTTTTGCATCTCCTAGCCCAATAGCTTCAATATTTCTTGTTACCAGAAAAAACCAACGCAGTGAGGTGATGAGAAAAAAGCCTATTATCATAGCAATGATATGCTCTGATGTTGTATTGGTATCAATAGATACTAACAATGCTACAGATGCCGTTATTAAGCTGCATTCATCAGGTAACAGTTTGTATTTTATATCAATCGTAGCGGCACTGATAAGAGCGCTCAGAATAATTATGTGTGCAATTCGTTGACTAATGTCGTCAATGAGCCAGATAAGAGGCATACAACACAAAAAATGTGCCCCCTCAATAAAAACGTACTGAAAAGAAATGCGTTTTTTGCAATGCCGACATCGGCCCATCAGTGCAATAAAGCTAAAAATAGGAATCAGTTCCTTCCAGCTTAATGGATGATGACAATGCATGCAGTGAGAGCGAGTCTTGGAAAGGCTATTTGGCTTTTCTTCTGTAAAGGGGAGATCAAGACATTGGTGTGCCTCTTTTCGCCATAAGTAATGAGTTTTAATCGGCCATCGAGCACTAAACGCTGCAGTGAAACTGCCTAGGGAAAGAATAAGCAAGATGAAGAAGCCAATAGACAATATAGAGATCGACATACTAAGGCACCTCCATGAGAGGGGCGTAAAGAGTAACGAGGGCTGATGCCACCACGCCACCGGCGATGATGAGGCACAGAGCTGGTATTAACTTTTCTAATAGGGCGATGTTTGACTGCCATTGTCTTTCGTGCTGACTTTCTGCGAGGGTCAGTGCTCTTTCGATATCACCATCCTGCTCTGCAGAATGAAGGGCAATGGCTGATTCTCGTGGAAACCAATGTGGCGGAAAGCTTTCAGAGTAGTGTTTGCCCAGTTTAAGCGTGTAATAAACACCGAGAATTTCCCGCTTAGTCGGTTCATGCTGAAAGTAGCTTGACATTGTCTTTACTGCTTGCTGAAGCGTGATGCCCGTTGCTCTTGTCGTGCTCAAGAGTGAAAAAAGCTTTGTTAAACGAAAGTTCTGACTAAACCGCTCAAGCCAATAGCAGGCTCCACCTTTATTGAGACTGTTTATGGTCAGTAATTGAGCAAAGCTAAATAGGGTATACAGCACGCTATCGCCAATAAGCTGTATGAAAAGTGGTACATCGGAAGTGCTTTGTAATGCACGATTCGCAATCAGGATAAGTAACGCGATTTGCATAATACTAAAGGGGTAAATGAGGGCTTTAAGCAAACGCTGTGACCAATTCAACAAGGAATCAAGCTGTGAAATGGACAAGCTGAGGCTCTTATCACAGTCTTCACGAGTGCCGTTTGCATTTAAGAGGTAGCAATAAGGTTGTGCCAAAGGGAGTGTCAGTTTACTCAGTGCGTTATTGAAACTAACGCCATATTCCAGTTCGCTCAGCAGGGCTTGACTAATTTTACCCATGTTTTTATGGGAGTTAGAGGACGAGAAATGTTCTAACGCCTCGTTAAGTTGCAGCCCCGAGCCTAAAGCGCTTTGTAATTCTTTATAAAAGACATTCAGTGATTTGTAATCAAATTTTTTCGGGTGCCATCGAGTGGCTGATAGGTGCCACAAGCCTTGTTTTGCGTATTCGTAAAAGAGAGTATTGACTTCATCTGCGTATCGGTAATCGCTCGTCTTACCCTGAAGTTTAATATGATACCAAGGCATTCTTTTCCTCCGCTACGTCGTTTTGATGGTGAAAAGCTTGCCACAGTGAGGGAGAAGCAATCAGTGTTTCATAGTCCTTTGGTAGGGTATCTTCCCAGAGCGGGCGCAAGCCATGAAAGGCGGGTCGTTGAGAAGTCGTCTTATACAGCATAGACTGATGAATGATTAATTTTAGTGAACTGGCTAAAGAAAAGAAGTCAACTTGCCAGCCGTAGCATCGATGAATGGCATCTAAGGCCGAGTTAGTGTGGAGTGTGGCCAACACTAGGTGTCCCGTAAGTGAGGCATTCACCGCTAGGTTGGCCGTAATTGCGTCACGAATCTCGCCGACCATAATGACATCGGGATCTTGTCTTAGAAAAGACTTTAGCAAAGCCGCTGAATCCAGTCCGATGGATAGGTTAGGCTCACACTGAAACAGTCCTGATATTTCGTATTCCACGGGGTCTTCTATGGTGAAGATGGTTTTTCTTCCCGTATTTAACTTTTCTAAGCAAGAATAGAGGGTAGTACTTTTACCGGCCCCTGTTGCCCCACAGACCAAGATCAGTCCACTAGGTTGATCGAGTGAGCCGTAAAGAGCGTTAAGAAGTGGTGGCTGTATACCAATCTGAGACAGAGCTAAGCGGCTTTTATCTGGAAGTAACCGTAAGGCGATCTTTTCACCTTTCACTGTTGCAATGATGCTGACACGAACAAAAGTCCGTCTTCCTGTCTCCGAAAATAAAAACTGGCCTTCTTGAGTACGACGTGTTTCAGACAGATCCAAGTTAGCACGCATTTTAATACGGTTGATGAGATGGGTTTCTTTTGACACCTCGGCAACATATTGAATTTTTCCAAAACAGCGTTGAGAAATATGTATTGCAGTAGGGGTGTGCTCTATATGGATATCACTTGCAGACTGGCTAATTGCCGCCGACATGATTTCTTCTAATGTCATGTCGTCTCTCCTATTCTGCTAATGCAGTACATTTTGCGGGTAAAATATTTGCATCAAGATCGGACGTGCATTGCCAGTTTCTGTTGGTGTCACGGGTATAGGTAAGATAAGCGTTTTCAGCGATACCAGTGCTTTTATTCAGGGTGACTTTAAGACCATTGCTCTCTGTAATGGCGATCGTTTTGGCTATTGAATCATCAGAAAGGGTTTGTTTAACGGCATTAAAGTCGTCTACGGAAGGAAAATCCCCGTTTAGTAGAATGAACTCTTCAATTAGGGATTGGTGTTGTGTGGCAAGGTTTTGAGCTTCGAGAAGATTGGCTTTGGCAATCTGACGGGTAAACGTTGGTGCGGTTAGGCTGGCAAGAATAGAAATGATGGCAATAACAACCATTAATTCTAATAAGGTAAATCCACGCATGGATAGAGGGGATAATTTCATTCTTCACTCCTTGAAGATTTATATTGAATAGCATCCTGCTACACACTCAAATTATTTGAGTCACATAAGATTATAGGGTTTTACTTTAAAAGTCTTTTTTTAATATGCTTTCGCCATCTGAATCAATATCTCTGGATGGATTGTTCTCCTCTGCCTGTTGACGTTCAATATTTTTCTTATCTTGCTTCAGAAGAGCCTGTGCTTCTTCTGACAAAGTAACAATCAAATCGCTGGTGGCTCTTGCATTAAGCGCATTATTCGCTGCTGATCGTGTATCTTCATCTGAACGTAAGTCATAGGTAGTATAACCTGGCGTCGTGACGTTAGCCGAGCTCAGGTTGGATAGTGCAATAGTATGAGGAATGCTACCTGACATAATGAATACCTACTTACAGAGTATAAGAAAATATTAGTCAAGGAATCTTGGTTTGTCCACTTTTTAAGCAGTAAGGAAAGTGACTTTCAGTCTTTTGCCTAAAAAGTGGACGTCTATACCTATTATCTTTTGCGGTCGTTGCTGTCGGCTTGAATGGCTGTTACGGCAATTGTATGGACGATGTCATCAACAGATGCATTTCGCGACAAATCGTTCACGGGCTTCTTGATGCCTTGAAGCATAGGGCCAATACTCACAACATCGGCACTACGTTGTACGGCTTTGTAGGTTGTATTGCCTGTATTCAGATCAGGGAAAACAAATACGGTCGCCTTACCAGCTACCTTACTATTCGGTGCTTTACGTTTTGCGACACTTTCCATAATGGCGGCATCGTATTGTAACGGGCCGTCAATGAGTAGGTCAGGTCGCAATTTCTGGGCAATGCTTGTCGCTTTTCTGACTTTATCGACATCGTTGCCTGCTCCACGACCGCCCGTGCTGTAGCTGATCATGGCAACTTTTGGTGTAATCCCAAAGGCGGCCGCTGAGTCTGCGCTTTGAATGGCAATTTCTGCCAGCTGTTCAGCGGTAGGGTCAGGGTTAATGACACAATCACCATAAACTAATACTTGGTCGGGTAAGCACATGAAAAATACAGAAGAAACTAAACTAGAGTCGGGAGTGGTCTTAATGAGCTGTAATGCAGGGCGAATGGTATTCGCAGTAGGGTGTGCCGCGCCAGAAACCAATCCATCTACATCGCCAACTTGTAGCATCATGGTGCCCAGTACAACGTCATCGGCAAGTTGCTCTCTTGCTACGATATCCGTAAGACTACGGCTTTTTCTCAGTTCAACCATTGGTGCAATGTAGCGTTCACGTACTTTATTTGGATCAAGAATGTTCACAGCATCATTCAATTCAATGCCATTGTTTTGGGCAATGCGGAGAATTTCAGTCTTATCACCTAGAAGAGTGCATCGAGCAATGCCGCGCTCTGCACAAATAGAAGCGGCTTGGATAACGCGTACTTCTTCACCTTCAGGGAGTAAGATATGCTTATCGAGTGATTTAGCCAACTCAATAAGACGAAAACGAAAAGCAGGTGGGGAGAGCTTTCTTTCATCTTGATTAAGAGCAAAAGAATTTACCCAATCATGATCTATACAGCGAGCAATGTGTTCTTTCACCATTAACACACGTTCTTTATCATCCGTCGGAATTTCTTGATTAAACGACTGCATATTAATCACGGTTTCCCAACTGTTTGATCCAACAGACAGAACAGGTAATCCTTTTGCCATGGCTTTTCCGCATAAAGACATCAAGGCTTCGCTAGGTTGGTAGCCCCCTGTAACAACGAGTGCCGCGATTTTGATATCGTTCAGTGCTGCGATGGCCGTTGCCATGATAATGTCAGTTCTGTCACCAGGGGTAAAAACTAAAACGCCTGGTCTCAATGCTTCAAGCATGTTTTCGACACCACGAGCGCACAGTGTGTAAGATTGCACTCGGCGTGTATCCATTTCACCTGCGTTAACAATACTAGCGCCTAAAAACTCTGCTACGTCTTTTACTCGTGGGTAGGTAAGTTCCTCCGCGCTTGGGATCTGGCCGAGCAAGCTGAAATTACGCTTAAAGATACTTTTTTGTGCAAACAAGTCACCGTATGACTTCATACCCAAGGAGCCTGGTGTTGTTTTATTGAGAATGCAACCAATCACATCATCCGCTTTAATACCACCGTATGAACCGGCGGCAATTTCAACATGATGTTCTAGTTCATTCACTTTCATTTTATTAGGTGCGGTAACAAGTACTAAACCTGCGTCTAATGTACGAGCAATGGCTTTGTTCAGTCTTGTTGCATAAGGGTGACCAGCAATCTGAGCAAGACCTTCAACAATAACCGTCGAACCCGGCTCAACACTCGCCTGAAATCGACCAACGATTTCTTCCATAAGTTCATCGATGTTATCGTTATAGAGGTAACGCTCTGCTTCATGTAAAGGAATTGGCTCAGCAGGACGAAGAGTGGAACCTTGAGCAACCATTGCCGTTGATTTGTCTGGGCCTTTGTCACCCGGCTGTGGCTGTGCAATCGGCTTGAAAAAGCTGGCTTTTAGTCCTTGTTGCTCCAGTGCGCGAACAAGACCAACTGAGACAGACGTTAAGCCGACACCTGGGCCGGTAGGA
Organism: Marinomonas algarum; assembly: GCF_020532605.1. Lineage (GTDB taxonomy): Bacteria > Pseudomonadota > Gammaproteobacteria > Pseudomonadales > Marinomonadaceae > Marinomonas > Marinomonas algarum. The sequence continues at coordinate 14,878 of NZ_JAJATW010000022.1, forward strand.
ACCGTCATAAGTACATTTATTGGCATATCTTCTGTGTCCTGAGTGAGTCCATTATTAAGAGCATGGCATTAGTTGCTGTTGGAGTAAACGAATCGTAACAGGCGTTACCAAGTTTTATCAATTTTTATTGGTCTATTAATACTCTCATAGACAAGTCGATGGCGTGAACGTGCTTAGTGAGCGCACCGATAGAAACAAAATCGACCCCAGTTGAGGCAACGTTAAGCAATTGTTCTTGGCTCATATTGCCTGACGCTTCAAATTTCACTTGCCCTTTGAAACGATCAACGGCGGTTCTCATATTGTCGTAAGAGAAGTTATCAAGCATGATGATATCGGCACCGGCAGAAACCGCCATGGCAACTTCATCGAGGTTTTCTGTTTCGACTTCGATTGTTTTGCCAGGCGCAATTTTTTGCGCCATCGCGACGGCATTGCTGATAGAGCCTGCGGCCATGATGTGGTTCTCTTTGATCAAAAAAGCATCATAAAGCCCCATGCGATGGTTTTGACCACCGCCAACGGTGACGGCATATTTTTGTGCCTGACGCATGCCCGGCAGCGTTTTTCGTGTGTCTAAAATGCGTAGTGAGGTGCCATCAACAATACGGCAGTACTCCTGCGTAATCGTTGCTGTGTAAGACAAGGTTTGTAAGAAGTTTAACGCTGTACGTTCACCGGTCAAAATAGTGCGAGCATGCCCAGTAATCGTTAGAAAAGGTTGGTTTGCGGTAAGCACGTCTCCGTCTTGACAATGCCAAGTGAGAGTGACGTCCCCTTTGAGTTGAGCAAAAACACTGTCCACCCAAGCTTGACCGCACAGAATGGCTTTTTCGCGACTGATAACGGTTGCTTTAATACGCTGTTCTTCCGGTATGAGTTGTGCGGTGATATCGCCTGAACCAATATCTTCTTCTAACGCGAAATGCACTTGTGATTCGATGTGCTGCTTGAGAAGAGCGTCTAGAGAAGTCATGTATTGTCCTAATGATGCGCAAAAATAATCATCTATTGTAACGCCATATTTTAAATGAGTCAGTGCTGTTTTTTGGGATAATTCTTGTTTTGCATGATCTTTTTCCCAGCAAGTTGCACTTGTACACAAGTTTTTTAACGATAAAAAAGCCACCTTGTCAAAAAACGATAGTATTCATGCAGGCTATGTAATTCATAAATTTTATGAATTACACTCTATTTTTATTGTGTTTGATAAGGTTAGAATAGTTCAATACGAATATCAGATTACTTTCAGTGCATAATGACTATTTTTGAATCAGTCTTGTGCATTGTAATCTTAACGTATATGGCTAGGCGGCACTGAGTTAAGGTGTTAGTCTAATGTCGAATCTAGGCGATAGAGTGAAAGATCCAGCAAGTTGCTGTGTCTTTTTACTAGAAGCCAAGACGATAAATGGCATGCTCTACAGTGTGTGAATAACATAGTTTTTTAATTTTTGCCTACAATTAGCGACACTAAGCGTATGTAAAAACTGAATCTTGGGCTTGATGAACCAAGCCCAAATTGGAAGCGAACCGACTAGTTCTCTAATAGTGGTCGAGGCAATGGATAAAATACCAGATAATAATAATTGCTAATTAATCGGCAAGTTAGTGTCTAACTAAATCATGACACGCTTGTCGTATTCGGCTGGAATTCTGATGTGTACTGACATTGATTCCTAAGGTTCGTTTAAGCCGCCACCAAGACATAAACACTCATAATGTCCTTGGATGGTTAAGTATCTGTTCTAATAGCGGGAGTTATTAACACGATGACTGAGCAGCATATTCTCGAAGACATCGATCCAATTGAAACTAAAGAGTGGATCGATGCGCTTGAGTCTGTCCTTCGTGAAGAAGGTTCTGATCGCGCGCAATTCATTTTAAATCGTTTGACAAGTGAAGCCTCAAAATCGGGTACTTCACTACCATCATCCATTACAACGCCTTACCGGAATACGATTCTTCCTGAGAATCAGAAGCAATTGCCCGGTGACGTATTTATGGAGCGACGCATTCGTTCTATTATTCGTTGGAACGCATTGGCGATGGTAATGAAGGCCAACCGAGTTGATTCAACACTGGGTGGCCACATTACAAGCTTCTCTTCTGCGGCGACGCTTTATGATATTGGTTTTAACCACTTTTTCCGTGGGAACGACGGTAAGCAAGAAGCCGATATGGTTTTCTTCCAAGGTCATATTTCACCCGGTATTTATGCACGCTCTTATATAGAAGGGCGTTTAACGGAAGAGCAGTTGGATAACTTCCGCCGTGAAGTCGACGGCAAAGGTATCTCTTCTTATCCTCACCCTTGGTTGATGCCGGATTACTGGCAGTTCCCAACAGTCTCTATGGGGCTTGGGCCACTGCAAGCGATTTACCAAGCACATGTTATGAAGTATCAGCATAGCCGTGGTCTTATCGATCAAGGCGATCGTAAAGTCTGGGCTTTCCTTGGTGATGGTGAGTGTGATGAGCCAGAATCCTTGGGTGCAATTGCTTTAGCGGGTCGTGAGAACCTAGACAACCTTATTTTTGTCATCAACTGTAACTTACAGCGCCTTGATGGTCCTGTGCGTGGTAACAGTAAAATTGTTCAAGAACTTGAAGGTGTGTTCCGCGGTGCTGGTTGGAATGTCGTTAAGTGTCTATGGGGTCGTCATTGGGATCCTCTTTTCGAAAAAGACGACAAGGGTTTGCTGATTAAACGTATGAACGAAGTCTGCGATGGTGAACTTCAGAACTACAAAGCGAATGGTGGTGCTTACACTCGTGAACACTTTTTCGGTAAATACCCTGAGTTGCTAGAAATGGTCAAAGACATGACCGACGATGAGATTATGAATCTTAATCGTGGTGGTCACGATCCATATAAAGTCTACGCAGCGTACGCCGAAGCGGTCGCGCACAAAGGTCAGCCGACGGTTATCTTGGCGCAAACCGTAAAAGGTTACGGTATGTTCAAGGCGGCAGAAGCACAAAATACCGCGCACCAGACGAAAAAACTGGATGAAGAATCATTAGGTCAGTTCCGTGACAAGTTTGGTATTCCAATCAGTGACGAAGAGCTGAAAGATCTACCTTATTACCGTCCAGCAGAAGACAGCCCTGAAATGCAATATTTGCGCGCTCGTCGTAAAGAATTGCATGGTGATTTCCCTGTTCGTCGTCGTGACTGTGAAGCACTTGAAGTGCCTTCTTTAGAAGCTTTTAAAGCGCAAATTGCCGGAACAAAAGGTCGAGAAATATCGACGACTATGGCGTTTGTACGTGCACTTAATGTCATGGTGAAAGATAAGAATATCGGTAAACGTGTTGTGCCGATTCTGGCGGATGAAGCCCGTACATTTGGTATGGAAGGTATGTTCCGCCAATTGGGTATATACAGCAGTGAAGGTCAGCGTTATACGCCACATGACCACAGTCAAGTGATGTATTACAAAGAGTCTGCAGACGGGCAAATTCTACAAGAAGGTATTAACGAAGCGGGTGCTTTTTCTTCTTGGCTGGCGCTGGCGACATCGTACAGCAACAGTAATCTGCCGATGATTCCTGTGTACATCTACTACTCTATGTTTGGTTTCCAACGTGTTGGTGATTTGGCATGGGCAGCAGGTGACTCTCAAGCGCGTGGGTTCTTGATTGGCGCGACCGCTGGTCGTACGACTCTAAACGGTGAAGGTCTTCAGCATGAAGACGGTCACTCGCACATATTAGCGGGTACGATTCCGAACTGTGTGTCTTATGACCCAACTTATTCATACGAAGTGGCTGTTATCGTTCAAGACGGTCTTCGTCGTATGTATCATGAAAAAGAAAGTGTTTTCTACTACTTAACAGTAATGAATGAAAACTACGCGCATGAAGACATGCCTGAAGGTGTCGAAGACGGCATCATCAAGGGTATGTATAAGTTGAAGTCTCACGAAGACAAAGCCAACAGCAAAAATGTTCAACTGCTTGGTTCTGGCGTTATTCTGCGCGAAGTGGAAGCGGCTGCCGAAATTCTGTTCAACGACTACGGTGTGAACTCTGATATTTGGAGTGTCACGTCTTTCAATGAATTGCGTCGTGAAGGTTTGGATGCCACTCGTTGGAGCATGTTGCACCCAGAAGAAGAAGCGCGCAAGCCATATGTTGAAACTTGCTTAGACGGTAAAGGGCCTGTTATTGCGTCAACAGACCATATCAAGTTGTTTGCAGATCAAATTCGCCCATTTATCAATACGACTTACCATGTATTGGGTACAGATGGTTTTGGCCGCAGTGATACGCGTGCTCAGTTGCGTCATTTCTTTGAAATAAACCGTTACTGGGTTGTTGTTTCTGCTTTAACCGCGCTGGTAAAAGACGGTGTGATTGATGCATCTGTTGTTAGTGGAGCGATTGCTAAGTTTGGTTTAGACCCAGAAAAACCGAATCCTGTTACTTGCTAATCAATGAATAGGCTAGGTGTTTGATTTAGAAGATCCTAGATCAAACACGTTTTTAAGTTTGATGCGTCTATACGACAAAGGAGATTTCTGTGAGTACTGAAATCATTCGAGTACCGGATATTGGTGGTGCGACTGATGTCGAAGTTATCGAGATCAGCATTCAGGTTGGTGACATGGTAGAAGTTGACCAATCGATTATTGTATTAGAAACGGATAAAGCCTCCATGGATGTGCCTTCTTCGATGGCCGGCAAAGTAACCAGCATTTCTGTAAAAGAAGGTGACAAGGTTTCTGAAGGTGATGAAGTTCTGATTGTAGAAGTAGAAGGCGAACAAACATCTTCTGCTGCTCCAGCGGACACAAAAGCAGAGGCTGCGCCAAAGGTGGCCGATTCCAAGCCTGCTGCGGAAGCCGCGACAAAGGTTGAACAAGTATCAGTGCCAGATATCGGTGGTGCGACAGACGTTGAAGTTATCGAGGTCTGTGTCGCAGAGGGTGACATGGTCGAAGAGGGTGATTCCCTGATTGTCTTGGAAACAGACAAGGCGTCCATGGATATTCCTTCTCCCTTTACAGGCAAAATTGGCAAAATTGCCATCAGTGTCGGTGATACTGTCTCTGAAGGGGCTGATATCTTATCGCTTGACGCTCTCTCTTCAGAGGTGACGACGGCAGAGCCTGCGTCAGTTGATAGTGCGAAGGCAGAGACTTCTGCTGTGACTGAACGCGCTGATTCTGAGACAGAAAGTGCTTCCGTTGGTGTTGAAACAGTGAACGTGCCAGACATTGGCGGCGCTGAAGGCGTTGAAGTGATTGAAGTTGCTGTGGCAGCTGGTGATACCGTACAAGAAGGTGATTCAATCATCGTACTTGAAACGGACAAGGCATCAATGGAAATTCCTGCACCGAAATCTGGAACAGTAAAATCGGTTTCCATCAGTGTGGGCGATAAGGTTTCAGAAGGTCACCCTGTTTTAGAGCTTGAGGTTGAAGGGGCGGCTGACGTCACAAAACCAGTAGAACAGAAAGCGCCTGAAGCAAAACAAGACCCTGTACCAGAAAAAGCTGTTTCAGCCCCTGTGACAGCGCCGGTTGCTGATCAGTCGGCAGTGTTGTCTGAGCCTTCTAAAAAGGTACATGCGGGCCCTGCAGTTCGTATGTTGGCACGTGAATTGGGTGTCGATCTTTCTTTGGTGCGTGCAACGGGCCCTCGTGGTCGTATCCTCAAAGAAGATTTGCATGCTTACGTTAAGGCGGCAGTGCAAAAAGCCACGACGTCTTCAGCAAGTCCGGCTGTGTCGTCTGGCGCAGGGTTGCCGACCGTACCTGATCAAGACTTCAGTAAGTTTGGTGATATTGAAGTTGTGAAAATGAGTAAAATCCAACGCATGACCGCTCAGAATATGGCGCGTAATGCTTTGGTTGTTCCTCATGTGACACAATTTGATAAAGCGGATATTACCGATTTGGAAGATTTCCGCAAAGGCCTTAAAGGTGAGATGGAGAAGCAGGGGGTTAAATTGACACCATTGCCATTCCTCATCAAAGCGGTTGCTCAGGCAATGCGAGCCAATCCTAGCTTTAATGTCTCCCTAATGGCGGATGGCGAAAGCTATGTGCAAAAAGGCTATGTACACATTGGCGTGGCGGTGGATTCTCCTGTAGGTCTTGTTGTTCCGGTGTTACGTGATGCCGATCAGAAATCGATTGTTCAAATTGCTCAAGAAATTAATGTCTTGATCAAGAAGGCGATGGACAAACAGCTTAAACCTGCAGACATGCAGGGTGGTTGTTTCACGATTTCAAGCTTAGGTGCCATTGGTGGAACAGGCTTTACTCCCATTGTTAACTGTCCTGAAGTGGGCATTCTCGGTGTGTCTAAAGCTGACGTCGAGCCACGTTGGAATGGAAAAGAGTTTGAGCCTCGCACCATGTTGCCTTTGTGTTTATCCTATGATCACAGAGCGGTTAATGGTGGCGATGCGGGTCGTTTCATGACGTACTTGAATGCTCTGTTGAGTGACGTTCGACGCTTATCTTTGTAATATTCGGTAGGCAAGAATAGCAACTAAAAAACCCTAGCTTGATTGAGCTAGGGTTTTTTTTGAGCGGCATTTTTTAATGTTAATCAGACAAGGTGGCGGAGTTTATTTTTGCTCCGATTGGCTGAGTGTGATGCGTTCCTTTTTACGGTAGCCTAACACTAGCAGGCAAGGTGTCAGGATTAGAGTAAGCGGTGTGGCAAACGTTAATCCCCCTGCAATCGCTGTTGACAATTGCGTCCACCATTGAGCGGATGGCGCGCCGATATTGAAGGTTTGATGGATTAAATCGATATTGAGCTGAAACACCATAGGAATAAGCCCTAATATGGTCGTGATGGTCGTCAACATAACTGGGCGCAAACGTTGAACGCCGGTTCGTATCGCTGCTTCCTTTACCAGCATGCCTTGCTTGCGTAGGCCATTAAAGGTATCGATTAAGACAATATTGTTGTTTACGACAATTCCGGCCAGGGCAATCACCCCCACACCACTCATCACGATGCCAAAAGGCTGACCTTTGGCCATTAAGCCGATTAATACGCCCATGGTGGAGAAAATGACCGCGCTTAAGATCAACACGCACTGGAAAAAGTTATTAAATTGCGTCACCAGGATGATCGCCATAATAAAGAAAGCGACACCAAAAGCTTTCACCAAAAAGAGCATGGATTTTTGTTGCTCTTCTGTATTGCCTCTAAATTCATAGCGAACACTTTTATCAAGATTGGCTGCATCCAGTTTTACTCTGATGGCTTTAATCACTTCATCAACAACCAGTCCGTCTTGAACATCGGCTTCAATTTTGACGGTCTTCTTGCCATCCGTCCGGTTGACGGTGCCTTGTTTAGGCGCGGCATAACGATGAATAAAGTTACTAGCAGGAATGCTTCCTTGATTGGTTGGGATTTGAAGCTGATCCAGCTGATCTAACGTGCGCTGGTTAACAGGGTATCGCAACATGATGTCTATTTTATCGTCAGCGCCTTCCGGTAAAAAGTCACTAAGTTGAATCCCTGTCGTGACCAATTTAATGACATTACCCAAACTGTTGACATCAACACCATAGCGACTGGCTTCTTCGCGATTAATATCAATACGCCATTCAATACCGGCAAGCGAGCGATCATCACTAACCGTAATAATTTCCTCTCTCAAAGAGAGTTGTTTGATTATGTCATCCGCTGCTAGATTTAAGGCTTGTGAATAGTTCGAGCTAAGTTGAAGTTGAATGTCAGCGCCGGATTGTGGTCCGCCTTGCTCTTTTTCCGCACTGACTTCTATGCCGGGAATGTCCTGAGTATGCGCTCGAATTCTATCTAGAATTACACTGGCTGAGTCTCTTTTATACCAGTCAATAAATTCCATACTGATTGAGCCGATGCTGTCAGGCGCTTCACTGTCTCCTGGTGTGGCATAGGACGTTGTTACGACACTCTTTAACTCACGTAAACCAATGACTTGTTGTTCGACTTGACGAACGAGGGCATCTTTCTCTTCTAAAGATAAGTCGCCACGAGCACGAATGTCTAGATTGGCGGATTCAGGCTCGATATTAGGGAAAAACTCAACCCCTTTACCAAATTGGCCATAGCTGACAAAAACCGCAACAAGCAAGCCAATAGTAAACAGCAGTACCCATACAGGTCGTTCTACCAGCCGTGTTAGCATTCGACCATAGGCGCCGGTTATACCTGTAAGTTGTTGAAGGTCACCGCTTTCTGTGAGCTTCAGTGCTTGCATCGTTTTAGTGCTGTAAGCGCCTCTTTTACCAATAATAGAGCCAATAGTGGGTAAGACGATTAACGCCATCACCAAAGAAGAGGACAATGTTGCAATAATTGTAATCGGCATGTATTGCATAAATTCCCCCACAATGTCTGGCCAGAACAGTAGGGGCATGAAAACAGCAAGCGTGGTGGCTGTAGACGCTATGATTGGCCATGCCATGCGTTGAGCCGCTTCACGGTAGGCTTGCTTTTTAGGAGCGCCTTCAGCCAGTTTTCGATCGGCGTATTCGGTGACCACGATGGCACCGTCCACCAGCATGCCAACGCTGAGTATGAGCGCAAACAACACCACCATATTAATGGTATAACCCTGCAGGTTTAGAATAAGGATGCCAGCAAGAAATGCCCCAGGTATTGCCAAGCCAACCAAAAAGGCGCTGCGTATTCCTAATGCCCACACAATGACGATCATAACCAGCAAGGTAGCGGTCAAGACATTGTTAAAAAGATCGTTTAAAGAGGTTTCTATGTTGGTCGATTTGTCGCCCGTTAAGTTGTAGCTAACGCCGTTTTGCCATTGTTGACTTTCCTCTTCAACGACCATTTTTACAGCATTGATGGTGTTGATGATGTTCGAGCCGACACGTTTTGAAACCGCCAATGTGATGCTGCGTTTTCCCGCAACGCGGGCATAACTGTCTGGGTCCTCAAAAGTAAGTTCACCCGTAGCAATGTCTTTTAGCAAGACCACCTGATCACCATCGGCTTTGATTGGAAGGTTAAGAATGTCTTCTTTTGTTTTTAAGAGTCCTGGAACTTTTAACGAAAAGCGTCCCGCCCCGGTGTCCAAATTACCAGCGGCCACAAGGCGATTATTGCCTGAGACAAAATTTGATACGTCGGCGAGGGACAGATTGTAGGTTTCGAGTTTTTCAGGACGAATAACGATCTGTGCTTGTTGGTCACGATCGCCGCTGATTTTGGCTTCCAGTACACCATCAACCGCTTCAATCGCGTCTTGAAGATTTTTAGCGGTGCGACTGAGCGTGGCAAAGTCAACATTGCCTGATAAGTTGACACGCAGAACAGGGAAGGTAGACAGATTTATTTCCGTGACAGTCGGCTCGTCAGCATCATCGGGTAATTCACTTTTTGCACGGTCAACCTTGTCCTTGGTGTCGCTAATCGCTTGGTCAATGTCAACGCTCGACAAAAATTCCAATATGATCGAGGCGTGGCCTTCTGAGGCGGTTGATTTAAGTTCCTTTAAGCCATCAAGTCCTTGGAGTTCTTTTTCAAGGGGGTGCACCAATAAGCTGTCTGCGTCTTCAGGAGAGATTCCTTCTAAAGAAACAGAGACATACGCCATTGGGATGGTAATGTCAGGATCGTTTTCCTTGGCTATTTCAATATAAGACACGGTGCCCATAATCAAGATCAGCACAAAAAACATCATCACAGTGCGTGAGCGAGCGAGAGCGGCTTCAATAAGAGTTTGCATGCTCTATCTCCTTAATCTTGGTAGCGTGCTTGAACGGTATCGCCGGCGGAGACGAAACCTTGTCCAACCGTAATAATATCGACATTGTCTGGTAGTCCTCGTACCCACACTTGTGATCGCTCCGATTTCACGATCTCAACAGGGGTGACGACCACTCGATTGTCCATGTTAATGGTTTTTATGGACGTGTTACCGGCATCGTTAAGAGTGAGTAGAGCCGGAGACACGGCGTGCGCCCGTTGGTGATCGAGCAGGAAGTCGACCGAGGCGGTCAGGCCAGCAGGTATCGCGTTGTTGGGGTTGGGTATTTCCATTTCAACACGAATTGTCCGACTAGTCTCATTCGCTGTGGCGCTGATAAACGAGACAAAACTCTCAATCTCATCCCCTGACTCGAGTCTGATTGTGCTCTGCGTGCCCAATGATATGTGGTGGATTTTATTCTGGGGAACATGGACGCTGATTTTTAATGGGTCTAGTGAAATAAGTGTGCCTACAAGGCTGCCGGCGCTAAGTACCTCTCCTTTTTGAATGTGCAATGCGTTAACAATGCCAGAAAAGGGGGCAGTGACGGTGGCGTTTTCACGGTCTACTAGCAGTGTTTGTTTATGAGCTTTTGCTGTTGCGAGATCGGTTTCTGCCTGCGCAAGGTTCACTTTGGAGGCTAAGTTGTTTGAATTGAGTCGCTTAATACCATCTAGCTCAAGTTGTCTTTGTTTAATCAATAATTCAGCTTGCTGCATTTCCAGATCTAAGATTCGAGTATCAATCTGGGTAAGAACGGTGCCGGATGTCACAAATTGACCCTGTTCAACAGGTCGGCTCATCACGCGCCCCGGGTAGGTGTTAATGACATCTAACACCTCATTTGCGAGCGTGGTGCCGCTTAGTGGTAAATGTATTTCAATTGACTGAGCGATCAGTGTTTTGGCTTGAACAGGGTAAGCGGCTTTTTGTTCTGGTGTGACAGAAGGCGAGGCTTGCTCTACGTTGTTTGGTTGAGATATATCTGGGCTGACCGTGATGCCATTGCCACCTAAAACTATCCAAGCGACTGCGCTCACGGTGACAACGATTGCTGTGATTGGGCCTACCTTATTTTTTAACGCCATTGCTTACTCCAAAAAAATCTTGATGACTCAGTAGGGTGCTGAGTATATCGGTAAAGAACGTGGTTAAAGATGTTTAAGTTCAACCTTTTTGAGAAAAGCGGATCTATTTCAACATATTATGACGAAATATCGCTTTTTAGCGTCATAAAATGAAAATGCTTAGATTTTTTTGGTGCCTGCTGGTGGCTATTTGATGAACCTTCGTAAAGAAGGATGCTACTATATCGTCACAAAATCTTTACTAAAAATGGGTAGATATGAGTCTATTGTCGTTAGAACAGATCAGTGTTGCTTTTGGGCATAATCCACTGCTGTCAAAAATTAGTTTCTCGGCTGAAGCCGGTGAGCGCGTCGCTATTATCGGTCGAAATGGTGCAGGTAAATCCACGTTATTAAAAGTCATTTCGGGTGAGCAAGTGCCAGACGAAGGTGTTGTGCGACTGGAAGGTGGTATGCGTATCAGTCAGCTTCCACAGGAGCTGCCCGATGCCAATGAAAAGACCGTCCGAGAAGTGGTCAGTGAGGGAGCGGGTGAAGCCCATGACCTCATGACACGTTATTTCAAATTGCTTGAAGATTTTGAAAATGACCACGCCAACGAATTGAGTGATATTCAAACGGAACTGGATCGTATTCAAGGTTGGGATTTAGAACAACGTGTTAATCACATGGTACAACGTTTGGCTTTGCCGGCTGATAAGCTGATGTCAGAGTTGTCAGGTGGTTGGCGTCGTCGTGTTATTTTGGCGCAAGCATTGATTTCTAATCCAGATGTTTTGCTGCTAGACGAGCCAACTAACCATTTGGACGTACCCACCATTGAGTGGATGGAGCAACAGTTACAGCAGTTTCGCGGTTTAATCTTATTCATTACCCACGATCGTCGCTTTCTTGAGAAATTGGCAAACCGTATTATCGAGTTAGATCGCGGCAACCTTATTTCATTTAGCGGAAACATTAATGACTTCCTTGTGTTCAAGGAAAAAATGCTGGAAGAAGAAGAGCGTGCCAATGCGTTATTTGATAAGCGTTTGGCCGAAGAAGAGGTCTGGATTCGTCAAGGGATCAAGGCACGTCGTACCCGTAATGAGGGACGAGTGCGTGCGTTAAAAGCATTGAGGGAAGAGCGTTCTGAGCGTATCAACCGTCAAGGCAACGCGAAGATGGCGATCGAAACCAAAGATAAATCGGGTAAATTAGTGGCGGAATTTACGCAAGTAGGCCATTCTTTTGAAGATAAAGTGATTCTTCAACCCATGGACTTTATTGTTAATCGTGGCGATCGAATCGGTCTGATTGGGCCAAATGGCTGTGGTAAAAGTACCTTCTTAAAAATCTTGTTAGGTGATTTAACGCCAGAATCAGGCTCTGTTCGCCAAGGCACAAAGCTTAATGTGGCCTATTTCGACCAACTCCGTGAACAGCTCGACCCTGAGCAAACGGTCGCGGAAAACGTGGGTGAAGGCAAAGACGTCATTGAAATCAATGGTCAGAATAAGCATGTTATTGGTTATCTTGGTGATTTTTTATTCCCACCAGAGCGTGCTCGTACCCCCGTCAAGGCATTATCAGGGGGAGAGCGTAACCGCGTTTTATTGGCGAAATTGTTCACTCGTCCTGCCAACTTACTCATCATGGATGAGCCTACCAACGACCTAGACGTTGAAACATTAGAGCTGTTAGAAGAGCTGCTGATGAACTACGACGGCACCTTGTTGCTTGTAAGCCATGATCGAGCTTTTCTAGACAACGTCGTGACCAGTGTTATTGCCTTTGAAGGTGAGGGGCGTGTCAAAGAGTACGTAGGTGGCTATAAGGATTGGATACGTCAAGGCGGGAAATTCCCCACAGAATCGACGTCTCAAACGGACACACCGAAAGCCAAAGCGAAGCCTGCTATTGAAGCTGCCTCAGAGGACACTAAAGTTTCTAGTAAGCCAAAGAGCAAGCTCAGTTATAAAGTGCAACGTGAATTTGATGATATGCCCGCTAAGATTGCCAAATTAGAAGAAGACATCGCCGCGCTTCATGTGACAACCAGCGATGCGAATTTTTATGCCGGCGACGCAGACAAGGTGCAAAAAACATTAGCCAAACTGACACACAAAGAAGCAGAGCTAGAGAGCACAATGGAGCGCTGGCTTGAGCTTGAAGAAATGCAAAATGGGTAAATTATGACCGATAAAATCAAACCAATGTCTTTTATACCGCGCTTTTTTGGCGCGTTTGGGCAGTTTTTTAAATTTATGGCGAGTGGCGATTATGCTGCACGCTGTAAAGCGGCTGGACAGGGTCAGTTATTTTCTTTTGAAGCTGAGCCTAAGGTCATCACCGAAACGGTAGAAGTCATTCGAGAAGTCGAGGTGGCTGCGCCAACACTGGATACGGTAAACGCCGATGGGGCTCATCAACTCCTGCAGCTGTTGCAGCAGGAAGCTCGCTTTATCGACTTTATTCAAGAAAGTATTGACGATTACAGCGATGCAGATGTGGGTGCGGCGTCTCGCCAAATTCACTCTGGTTGCGCTAAAGTGATGAAACAGCATTTCACCATTGATACGGTGCATTCTGCGTCAGAAAGCAGTCGAGTAGAGGTACCTTCTGACTATGACGCTAAGCAGCTCAAGTTAGAAGGTCGTGTGGAAGGAACAGGGCCTTATTCTGGCACTCTGGTTCATCCAGGTTGGAAAGTCACGGAAACCCGACTGCCGAAAGTCACCAATACAGACAATTTAACGGTATTAGCTCCCGCCGAAATCGAGGTATAAATCATGGGCAAGTATTTTATTGGTATCGATTTGGGTACCACCCATTCTGCCGTCTATTATTCCTTATCTGAGCAGTCAGCAGAGCCACAAACGCCTGCCGATGAAGTGGGTCGTATCCAACAGCTGGCGATTCCACAGTTTATTGCCGCAGGTCAGGTAGATGCACGACCCTTGCTGCCTTCTTTTGTGTATTTCCCTCATCAAAGCGAATTTCTAGAAAGTGATTTACAGTTACCCTGGGGCAAAGCAACCGCGGTTGTGGGTCAATTGGCGCGTGAATTGGGGGCAAAATCCTCTGGACGTTTAATACAAAGTGCAAAAAGCTGGTTATGCCACAGCCGCGTCAAAGCCGATGAAGCAGTGTTACCAGTAGATGCGCTGGAAGAAGTGGCGAAAATATCACCGGCTCAGGTGACTGAAAGCCTTTTGGCCCATCTTGTTAGCGCTTGGACTCAGGCGTTCCCTGATGCGCCTATTGCTGAGCAAGAGGTTGTTATTACCGTACCGGCGTCGTTTGACCCTGCGGCACGAGCCATTACTGAGCAAAGTGCTGAGCGGGTTGGATTGCGTGCGCGACTGATTGAAGAGCCGCTGGCGGCTTTTTATGCTTGGTTGGCCGATCAACATAAGTGGACAGATAACTTAGACGTCAATGAGCATATCTTAGTGGTCGATGTGGGTGGCGGTACAACGGACTTGTCTCTTATTCAAACGGTTGATAAAGAAGGTGCATTGGGTCTTGAGCGAGTGGCGGTAGGTCGTCATATATTGCTTGGCGGTGACAATATGGATCTAACATTGACCTACCATTTAGCTGCACAATTAGCACAAGAAGGGACGCAACTTGAGCCGTGGCAAATCAGTGGGTTAACGCAAGCGTGTCGAGAAGCAAAAGAGCGATTGTTATCGAATGCGGACCTACAAGATGTCAGTGTTGTCGTGCCAAGTCGTGGTCGTAGCCTGTTTAACAACAGCATCAAAACCACGCTAACTCAACTTGATGTACAACGCCTTTTGATTGACGGCTTTTTCCCTGCGGTACAGTTTGGTGAGTCTGCTCAGCAAACAGCGCGAAGCGGGTTTAGTGCGATCAATTTGGACTATGAAGGTGATCCTGCTATCACCCGACACATCAGTGAATTTTTGGCTCAACACGGTGTGAAGCCCACAAAAATTCTTCTTAACGGTGGGGTTTTCAATGCGACTGTGATTCGCAACACGCTGGAATCACGCCTGAGAGAAATGCTAGACCAACAGCCACTAACCATGTTGACGCCGTCTCATTTGGATCATGCGGTTGCTAAAGGAGCCACTTATTACGCACAAGTTCAAGCAGAAGGCGGCGTAAAAGTTAAAAGTGGTTTGTCAGCCAATTATTATATTGGTGTGGCCAGTCCTATGCCTGCGATTCCGGGTATGGCTCCGCCTGTTGACGCGATTTGTGTGGCGCCATTTGGTTTGGAAGAGGGCTCGCAAGAACAGATGTTGCCCAATGAATTTTCTTTGGTGGTGGGTGAAACGGTCACGTTCCGTTTCTTTCAATCGCAAACCAGCGATGCTGAAGCGGTGGGCAAAGTGGTGGCTTCCTTCTCCGTTGGCACACTCAACGAACTTAACCCCCTTAGTATTCGCTTAGACGCGGGTCATTACAATGCGGGTGATATGGTGCGTGTGTACCTAACTTCCCGTGTTACGGAATTGGGTCTTTTATTGCTGCAAGCGCATGATACTCAGTCTGATCTAAGTTGGACCATTGAGTTTCAAGTAAGGGAGGCATAAAGATGGCATCTCCGACTTTTCGTGTCGGTATTGATCTAGGGACAACAAATTGTGTTGTCTCTTATGTGTCTGTTAACCGTGATGGCTCGGCACACGGTGAGCCTTTGCTGTTGCCTATTCCACAAGTGATGGCAGATGGTTCGGTACAAGAGTTTACCCATTTGCCAAGTGTCATTTATGTTTTAGCATCAGATGAAAAGGGTAAGCTAGACCCTGTTTTGCCTTGGCGCCACCACGATAAAGAGAAGGTGGTGGGTATGGGGGCGTTGGCACTCGGCCAGCGTCGTGCTGGTCAGTTGATACAAAGTGCGAAAAGTTGGTTGAGTCATCGTCAAATAGATCGCCGTTCAGCTGTCTTGCCCTGGGGCAGTGAATTTAGTCAAAAAATCAGCCCGCTCGATGCCAGTCAATTACTGTTATTGCACATCAAACAAAGTTGGGATCATCGTTTTCCTGAGTCACCTCTTGCACAGCAAGCCATTGCTCTGACGTTACCGGCCTCTTTTGACGAAGAAGCGCGTGCGTTGACGTTGGAAGCGGCGCAGCGAGCCGGTCTAGCTCATTTATATCTTCTAGAAGAGCCACAGGCGGCTTGTTATCACTACATCAGTGACGATACCAAGTTGACAGCGTTAGCGGACAAAAAAATGCTGTTGGTGGTCGATATTGGTGGTGGTACCAGTGACTTCAGTTTGGTGGCCATACAGCCTGCCTCTCGCAACACATCGGCTGTTTCCTTAAAGCGTATCGCGGTGGGCGAGCACCTTCTGCTCGGGGGCGACAACGTAGATCAAGCGTTGGCGTTTCAGCTTGATCCAAAACAGATTTCAGCATTGTCTGCGTCTCGACTAGCCGCATTAGTACAACAAACGCGTCAGGCAAAAGAAACCTTATTGGGCGAAGAGGCACCAGAGGAATTAACGATTACCGTTTTAGGCGGCGGCAGTCGTTTAATTGGTGGGTCACAGAAGTTTACTGTGTCAAGGTTGGCCTTGTTAGAACAAATAGACAGCGGCTTTTGTCCTCATGTTTCACTTGATGCGGCCTTGCTGAAAAATGACTACGCCATGCATACCTTGGGGTTGCCCTATGAGTCCGATCCGGCTTTTACACGACATTTAGCAGCGTTTTTGCGCCAGCATCAAGCGGACATTGTCGCGGCGACAGGCTCAACTATGCCTGATGCGGTTTTGTTCAATGGTGGCTTTTTTAACAGTCCGGTATTGAAAGAGCGGCTCTTAGAGCAATTGAACCAATGGTCTTCTGCGCCACTTCTCGCGTGCGTTGCCGACGAGCCAAACGATGCAGTGGCCAAAGGGGCGGTCATGTATTTGAATGCCTTGGCTGGCCAAAGTGCACGAATTGAAAGTGGTGTGGCTCACAGTCTGTATTTAAAGGTGGGCGACGATCAGTTTGTTGGTGTTTTGCCCAAGGGCACGCTTAAAGGCGATGAGATTACGCTAGACCAAACGTTTTCGGTTACCTTAGGGCAACAGGTCCAGTTTCCTCTGTATCGCTCAGATGACCATATTGATTGTCATGTGGCGGAGGTGCGAGGTGAAGCCGGCTTGCATTACATTTCTAATTTGATGACCGAATTGGATGCTTCTGTTGATGCTCAGGATGTTGCCGTCAGATTGTCGGTGCAAATGACAGAAGTTGGCGTGTTGCAGGTCACGTTGCAAGCAGAAAATCAACGTGATACTTGGCGGTTAGATTTTTCGACTCACGCCAAGACAGACATAGGCTCTTCCCAACAAGAGAGCGATGACCAAGGTGGCTTACTGCATAGCAATATGGGGCAAGCGGAAGAACACCTGGCTAAATGTTTTTCCAGTGCGGGTCAGAAACAGTATCCGGATCTGGTGAAATCGCTAAAACAAGACATTGATCAGTTGTTAGGTAACCGTGAGCACTGGAATCTTGCCACATCACGACGCTTAGTCGACAAGTTGCTGATGGTAAAATCGGGGCGGATGAAAAGCCCACAACATGAGCGACAATGGTTACAGCTACTAGGCTATTGTTTACGCCCAGGGTACGGTGCGGCTGATGATCTGGCACGTGTTCAGCAAGTCTTTAATGCGGTCAAGGCGGGGGCGCAATCCGATACCGCGCCTGTCTGGGGGCAGTATTGGACGTTGTTTCGTCGTATTGCCGGTGGTTTGTCTGTTGAGCAACAACAATATTTCTTTAAACAATTTAGTCAATATTATTCACCGAGTGGTCAGCGCTCCCGCGATAAAATGAAGGCGTTAACGACTAAATCCAGTGATGATCTCATTCGTTTGGTGGGCGCCTTAGAGCAACTGGAAAACGACGATAAAGTGATTACCATTGATTGGTTATTAAAGCGCTTACAAAAAACTTCCGAGCCCGATACGGCATGGTGGACAATCGGGCGTATTGCATCGCGTCATTTATTATCCGGGCAACAAGACCGTCGTATTGACGAGGAGGTGTTGTTTCCAATTCTTGATAAGGTCATCAAAGAAGATTGGAAAAAACGTAAGCAAGCTGGTCTTGCCGCCGTGTTAATGACTCAGATGAGTGTTGGCGAATCGGACACACTGAGTGGCTACCGTAAAAAAGTCGCGAAGAAACTCAAAAAAGACAAGTGCCCGCCGCAATGGTTGGAGCGTCTAGAGAGTAAAGTAGAAATTAATACCGATGAACTGAATGCGTTAGTCGGTGAAAGTCTTCCAATGGGGTTGAGGTTGTCGGAGTAGACGGCCCTAAAGCGATTCAGTATAGACGAAAAATGCTCATCCATTGTTTCTACAGATAGGGATGAGCATTTTTATGAAACAAGCTATTGTTTAGACAGCGTCTATGGAAGGGCTAATGGTTGTTTGGATACTGCAATACCATTTAAGTCACAATATACATAATCACCTGGTGCAATGGTCATACCCGCAAAGTGAACGGTCTTACCAACGTCACCCAGTCCACGTTTTTCAGTGGCCATTGGTTGCGCGCACAACGCATGGATACCAACATTCATACCAGATTGAGCGGCGACATCGCGTACCGCACCGTAGATAACAAAGCCTTCCCAGCCGTTCGCAGCGGCTTTTTCCGCCAGCATATCACCAAGCAATGCCCGACGTTTGCTACCACCGCCATCAACGACCATGACTTTGCCTTTGCCGTCTTCACTGACTAGCTCACGTACGCGGCTATTGTCTTCAAAACAAGAAACTGTGACCACTTCCCCATAAAAGCATTGACGCTGACCATAGGATGAAAAAATGGGCTCAGCGATTTGTAATTGCTCTGGGTAGATGTCACATAAGTCTGGAAGGATGTCCTTCATATAAAACGCCTCTTTAAAGTGAAAGTATAAAGTGAATGAGAATGGCTTCGACTTTAAATTGAGGGCTTACAAATAGCTATAGGTCACACTCGATAGTCGGTATTCAGTGATGTGATTACTCTTCGACCGCTGGAATATCACTTGGGTCAATTAATCCGTGCTCTACGGCAATGTGAAGCAGTTGGATAATGAGTTCATCAGGCGCCAGTAAGTGAAGCGGCGTACTGTGGCCTTGTTCTGCAATCGCATCATTCAAGTTGACATCACGCTCTTCAAACCAGCTGTGTATGCTGTGTACTTCGAACGCAGGCTCTAAACCTTTTATATCATAGGTTGCTTCAACTAACTGATGAATAAGCTCAGGGTCAAGACCGTAGATCACGTCAGTGTCAAACTCATTTGTCCATTCGGCGAGAATATCACTGGCCTCGTAGCCAAACTCATACAGTTGCTGTTCATCGAGATTGGGCACATTTGGTTCAATCGTATGAGACGCTAACCATTCGTCATCGGGGATAACGAGCACTTCTTTGACTTGCGCTTCGTGTGTAGACCAAGTAAATAGCAGAGGGAAAGCTGGCTCATCGGAAGAATTGGCGACAGCCGTGATGAATATAGGTAAACTTGCCATATTTTAGAACCCATGTTTGATTGTTAAGGAAGAGTAAATGACCAGCCGAATCAAAATCAGCAGTGCATTTGATGGCGGTAACATTTCCGTTATCGATGCCTCGGAGCCGGACAATATTAGAGTAAAGATCCCTAATGATACAAACTCTAAATTTTTGCAGTGGTTTTATTTTCGTCTTCAAGGCGGTATGGGTGAGCAATGTGTCATTCAGTTTGAAAACGCCAGTGACGCCGCTTACCCAGAAGGATGGGTCGATTACCAAGCCGTTGCCTCCTACGATCGGGAAGACTGGTTTCGGGTGCCGACAGAATATGTTGATGGGAAACTGGTGATTCATCATCAGCCAGAGCAAGACAGTGTTTATTATGCCTATTTTGCGCCCTACAGCTATGAGCGACATCTCGATATGATTGCTTGGGCGGCAAGTCATGAAGATTGTATTACCGATCATTTAGGTGAAACGGCTGAAGGCCGTGATATTACCCTGTTGGAAATCAGTAAAACGCAAGGGTTGGCAAAAAATATTTGGGTCATCGCACGCCAACACCCGGGCGAAACCATGGCGGAATGGTTTGTGGAAGGTCTATTGGAGCGTTTATTTGATGAGTCCCATCCGATTGCGCGCGCTTTGTTAAACCAATGCCGTTTCTACGTGGTCCCCAATATGAACCCAGATGGTGCTGTGCATGGCAATTTGCGTGTTAATTCCAAAGGCGTGAACTTGAATCGGGAATGGAAAAACCCTACCCCAGAGTTCAGCCCAGAAGTATTGGCTGTGCAAAAGAAAATGGCGGAAACCGGCGTGGACATGTTTTTAGACATTCATGGCGATGAGGCGTTGCCCGTTAATTTTGTCGATGGCTGTCAGGGCGTACCTTCTTTTGATGCCAGAATGGAAGCCATGGAAAGCTTGTTTAAAGACATGTTTGTTTCCGTTAGTCCAGACTTTCAAACGGAAATGGGTTACACCCCTGATCAATTCGGCGAGGCCAATCTGACCGTGGCAACCAAGTGGGTCGGGGAGATGTACAAATGCTTATCTTTTACCTTAGAAATGCCATTTAAAGACAATCAGAATTTGCCTGATGACGTGGTTGGGTGGTCGCCAGAGCGTTCTAAAATCTTAGGGGCAGACATTTTATACCCTGTTTACCAAGTGATTATGAGCCTACATATGAAATCGGGTGATTAATACGCGATATTTGCGCGTTCGTCAGAGAATAATGGCATAGATATCTGGTGTCATTTCCTAATCTGGATTAGGATCTCGATGTTATACTATGACAAAAAGTGTCATAGTCATTTTAAAACCCTGTATAGACCCGAGTGTTAGGACGTAAACATGCCGAAGGCCAGTGAAATTAAAAGAAACATCGCAATTAGTTACGATAACAAAACGTATATAGTGAGAGATATTGAACGTTCTGTACCTCAGGGTCGTGCTGGAGGCAGTTTATATCGTATGCGTATGTACGATGTTGTGAGCGGTCGCAAGTTGGATGAAACATTCAAAGATTCCGACATGATTGATTTAGCCGATTTAGTGCGTCGTCAGGTGACATTTTCTTATATGGATGGGGAAGAGTATGTGTTCATGGATAACGAAGACTATTCCCCTTACAACTTAAACAAGAGTGCCATTGAGGAAGAGATTCTTTTTGTCAACGAAGACACACAAGGTATTCAGGTAATTTTGGTTGATGATGCGCCTGTTGGCATTGAACTGCCGACCAACGTGGAACTTGAAGTCGTTGAAACCGACCCTTCTATTAAAGGTGCGTCGGCGACATCTCGTAACAAACCGGCCAAACTGTCGACCGGTGCGGTGATTCAAGTCCCCGAGCACATTTCTACGGGGGATCGCATTAAGGTCAATGTGGAAGAACGTAAATTTGCTGGGCGCGCTGAAAAATAATTCTGCGTTGCGCTAGTGATGTAAAACGCCGCTAAACCGCGGCGTTTTTGTTTGAGTGTTGGAATCGCTCAGTCTTTTTTCTTTTTTTCTGAATGATTGTTGGCTTCAGTAAGGCCTGCTTCTCGCTGTACTGCCGCTAACACGCCGCGCAAAATGCCTAGTTCCTGCTTTTCAGGTCGAGAACGATTAAAGAAACGATGCAACTTATCTAAAACCTTACCCGGATGATTGCGCACAATAAAATTGATGCCATATAAGGTGTCTTCTAAATGGTCGTAGAAGAGGTCCATGTCTTTTTTATGAGGGTATTCCAGCGAGTCTTTTTTAGGCAATGCTTTGTGTTGATTGGCCATCCAGATCTCATAGGCAATGATTTGCACCGCTTGGGAAATATTCAACACAGGATACTCGTCGTTTGCATCAATATAGACTTGGCGATGGCATTGCGCAATTTCTTCATTAAGCAACCCCGTTGTTTCACGTCCAAACACGATCGCCACGTTATGGTTGATGGCCTCAGGGATGACGCTTTCCGCGCATTCTCGGGCATTCATGATCGGCAACTGAAAGGTTCGGTGACGCGCACTGGTCCCAATAACTAAACTGCAGTCTGCGATCGCCTCTTCAAAGGTCGGCACTATGGTGGCATTTTCCAGCAAATCCACTGCACCTGCCGCACGGCTGGTGGCTTCTTCAGAAGGGTAGTCATTCGGGTCAACTAAATACAGGTTGGTGAGCCCCATATTTTTCATGGCGCGGGCAATGGCGCCGACGTTACCAGGGTGGAAGGTATTGATTAAAACGATTCGGATATTACTTAACATGGGTTGTGAAGCACTCGGAGTTAATGGTTATCCGTGATTCTGATGAGCGATTAAGGCGTTAACGTGAGCGTTTGCTCTGTGCTGGCAAAATCGACCGGATCTAGGATAACTTGGGTTGTGTCATTAAAGAGGAATTGATTACAAGCTTGATGATACAGGGAACCTGTTTCCAACACCAACCGGTAATTGCCTCGTGGAATATAATTGGCCGCGTAAGCTTGTTTGGCATAGAGGTAAATAGAAAAGGGGGCTCGGCCATCATAGGACTCAAAGGTTAGCTTGCTGTGTTGGGGGAGCTGATTAAGAATGCGCAAACGGCTGTTACCTTGTGCATCCCCAAGTAAAGCGCCATGTTTCGGTGCCAGTCCTGGTTGTCCGATGCAGCCTGTTTTCTGCGCTTGGTTTGCAGTGCCATAGCCAATGTATTTTGCCTGCACCCAACCATTTATGCCTTGATAGCGCACCGTGAGCCAATCTCCTTGTAACTGAATACTTTCTAGCTCTGACAAGGCTGGCATGGTCTGCAGTGAGGTACTTTGAGTATCGGGTTCGGCATACAGGTTGGTAATGTTTAAGGTGTAGGCGGCGCCAACACGATATTGAGGGTAGAGACCACTGATATAGGGTATGGATGATAGGGGCTGGGTTTGAGCGCTGTTCGTTGAGGATTGCCAATGCAGTGTGGCGTAGACACCAGCAGCGAAGCACGCCAAGTAGGTGGTGACACGAAAAGCGGCTTTTGCGGCGTTTAACCGAAACGGCGTGCGTTGGTTTTGATCGCTTTGGTCAACAAACGTTTGATAAGGTGGAATGGAAGACGTCGTTGCCGTAGCGTGATCAGGCTCAAAGGGCTCGGTGTGTCTTTGAGAGTCGAACGAAGAATCTTGTTGAGATCCAGCAGAGGCCTTAAACGCTTTTTCATACAAGGCCTTCACGCGTTTCTCATTGAGCGCATTGCGTGCTGACTTAATGGCTTCTTCACGTGTTTTTTCATGCTGTGCGTTGTTGCGCTTCATTTCTTCATAGGCACGCTGGCGCTCTTTCACAAAGGCGGCTTGCTGCTTGTCAGAGGCGCTGGAGAAGTGTTGGTAACGATTTTTAGCGCCTGAGCTATGGGTGTTTTCTTGTGTAAAAGTGAAAGGTTGCCAATCGACCACCTGATCGCCCAACCGGATGGCGCCCTGTACATTTTCATAGGCGGCCTGAAGGCGTTGAAACACTTCCGTGGTGTCATGATTGGGGTTTTTATCAGGGTGATAGCGCCGCGCCAATTTTCTAAAAGCGACTTTTGCTTCCTGTTCCGTAGCGTTGGTAGGAATCTCTAACAGTTGATAATCGTCTAGTAAGCTCATGCGATGTTGATTAGGTACCATGATGGACAGGAAAAAATACAAGCAATAACGCATTATGCCTCATTTAATCAGGGTGACAAGGCTCCAATGACTTGCAATCATTCTGCGTTTCTTAAAACATAACGAAGGTTTCTATTTTTAAAAGGCGTAAACGTTTATGAGCGAGCAACTCACTCACCTAGATCAGCAAGGTCATGCCCACATGGTGGACGTGTCAGATAAGAACATCACCAAGCGCACCGCAACGGCTCAGGCCATACTCACTATGCAACCCGCCACATTAAAAAAAGTGATTGAAGGCGGTCTACCCAAGGGCGATGTCTTAGCAACAGCCCGTATTGCGGGGATTCAAGGGGCAAAAAAAACGCCTGAGCTGATTCCTTTATGTCATCCTTTAATGCTGACCAAAGTGTCGGTAGACATTAATGTTATCAACGATTGTGAATTAGAAGTGCTTTGCACCTGTGCCTTAACAGGCAAAACAGGGGTGGAAATGGAGGCGTTAACAGGGGCCAGTGTGGCCGCGTTGACCTTATACGATATGTGCAAGGCCGTTGATAAAGGCATAGTCATACGTCACCTTGCACTTTTAGGGAAAAAAGGCGGTAAAAGCGGTGATTGGAGCAGTCAACATGTCCAAGGTTAAAGTGGTGTTTTTTGCTTCGTTGAAAGAAGCCGTCGGCTTGAGTGAGTACCTTGTCGAGCTTGATTTACCCATCAGCGTTGGCGAGTTAAGACAGTATCTTGTTGATCATCTGGACAAGGGGGGCGCCTTATTAGGCCCAGGGGTGCAATCTTCTGTCGACTTCGAGTTTACCCGAGATACTGACATCATTGCCATCAACACTCGCGAAGTGGCTTTTTTTCCACCGGTGACAGGGGGTTAGATGATACGTGTTCAACAGGATGACTTTGATGTGCAGGCGCTTTACAAACAACTGCTCAAAAAAAATGACACGGGCGCGGTGGCGATGTTTGTTGGTTTAGTCCGACAATTTGCGGACCAACCTAATGAGACTTGTTCTTTTGAGCTTGAACATTACCCCGGTATGACAGAGCACAATTTGCAAGAAATTGTTGACGATGCCCAGCGCCGTTGGCCGCTCCTTGACGTGTGTGTTGTGCACAGAGTCGGCCGTTTGTCGGTGGATGATCAAATCGTGTTTGTCGGTGTCAGCGCCAGCCATCGAGCAGAAGCTTTTCAGGCGTGTGATTTCATCATGGATTACTTGAAAAGCCGCGCTGCCTTTTGGAAAAAAGAAACACAGGGCGAATGCAGCCAGTGGGTCGACGCCAAACAGGGCGATGCATTGAGCTTAGAGCGCTGGTCTCAATAAGCCGAGCGTGTGTCAGTGAGGGCGCAGTGTTTTTTTACGCCCACTGGCATGACGTTCACGGTATTCGGTGTCAATATACTTGTCCGTGGTCGCCATGCTCGCGTGCCCCGCATCTTCTCTGACGTGCTCTTTGGGGCGTGTTTTCACATCTTCCGAGATGCCGGTATGGCGAAGCCAATGCACCGTCGCCACACGAAGATCTTCTGCATCGGCTTTCATACCATCTTCGCACATTCGCTCGTACGCCTGATCAAAACAGAACTGTACAATGTTACGAACCTGACGGGAGCTGGTCATGGCGCCTTGGCCACGGGTTTTAGGGATGACGGGGGTGTTCTCTGCAATGGTAGGCAATAAGGGCAAATCACGAAAACGACGGTAGCGCATCAGAGCATTGAGCATGTCATCGGACAGCGCCACGAGACGTTCTTTATTGCCCTTTGATAAGACTTTAAACCACCAATGGCCGTCGGCGTCTTTAATAAAGTCACCCATTACCGGTGCAGAACGTTCATCCGCCACCAGCTCAGAAATTCGTAAGTACATGCCCAGCAAGGCATTCATAATAAACAGGGTGCGTTCGTGTACAGCGGGATCTTCTTCGGCAAGGTGCTCGGCGGTTTCAATCACATAGTCCCATTGCAAATTTGAAATGCGCCTTACTTGTTTGCGCGTTACTTCTTTTTTAACGAATTTACTTTTTTGGCGTATCAAGGCAACAGGGTTTTGTCCCGCCGCGTCTTCTTGCATTAAAAAACCGTAATACGATGACAGGATTGAAAAGGTTGCACGAATTGCCGCTTGTGATAATGAGTGTTGTTTGGTTTCGGGTTGATCCCCGTTCCTGAACTCTAACTTGCTGACGTGTGCAACAAAAGGTCGCCATTCTTTATTAGCGACTCTTTTACCCATATGTAATTTAAATCGAGCGACGTTTTTAACGCCGATCCAATCGTCTGGTGGTGTGATGCAGAAATGGATGAATTCTTCAATTTGGTCACGCCTTAACTGCAGAGTAGGGCATTTCGCCACATTCCAAGACCAGAGCAATAAGCGCTCCACTTCACGTCGATAGGAATTGAACGTTGCTTGCGAGCCGTTATAGCTATAGATAAAGCACAAAGCGAGTTGTAAATCACGGCGATACTCGGGGTCTTTTAGCTTAGGGGTGTGCTGAGCAAGCTCTGCCGCAATTAGGTCAAATTGCGTGAACGGGTTAGGAAGATTGTCTAAATTATCGATTAAAGCCAGTGGTGTCATAGTCTGTTGCATCTTTGTGAAGGCCTTAGATTAGCAAAATTTTGATGCTGTCACGACTGCTTTTTATCTGCAAGCCGTGCTTACTCACCAAAATCCAGACTGGATCAGTCCGTGTAGAGAATGATGCGGTTATTCCTTTTTTATCATCTTTTATGCCTCATTCTGATGCTTCTGTACCTGATAAGTGTGATTTTTGTCAAAAATACACCTTATTGGTTCGTATTTGGAACAAAAATGGAAGCACTGCTTTCGCCCTTTTTTATTTTTTATCAGACGTTATTATAACTCCATCGAAACGCAAAACGCTTTAACGTTTTAACGTTTTAAAGCAAGATTGAAATTCAAACATATTAAATATTACTTAAAAAATTTAGGAGCACATTATGAAAAAATTAACGGCAACCACTCTGGCCATTTTAGCAACAGCCGCAGTCAGTACTTCTGCCTTAGCCGATAACGACACAGCATTTGAAAAGCTTCAAACCACAAAGGCGGGTGTGAGTGCATTATCCAATACATTAGAAAATATGGGCGCAACAGTGGATACAAGTGTTGATTTAAATGGTGCGAACACGCTAAAGCAAAAAGAAGCAGTATATCTTGATAAATACGCTGAATTGCAAGACCAATTTAATACGCTAAACGCTCAAGTATCTGAGTAATATATTTAAAGGTTTATGCGCTAATAGATTACAAAATTGACGATTACATTGATTAATACCTGATTCCGTGACTTAAAACCCCTCTCACACCCCTGCAGAGCTGTAATCATACGGCCTGAAGCAGTAAAATGACCACTGCTTTTCGTTCACCCAGACAGTGACTTTTTTCCATGCGCACCTTCA
>NZ_JAJATW010000023.1 GCF_020532605.1 Marinomonas algarum
CCCGAAGCTTCGCACGGTGCTGTTACCAGCTCCGCACGTCCGAGTAGGAAACGGTTGGTGAAACAACCGGTTTCGTCAGGTAGACATACCCTGCGAAACAGAAATACTTGCAACTTTCAGGTCGCACGACCAAAAAACCATTGCTTTCCCTTTTGGGTTTGGTGCATCTCGGGATCGCGTGCTTTCGCTTTATTCTTGGTTGAACTGGCGGCTTCAATGATGGTGGCGTCGACAATCGTGCCTTCTTTTAAGTAAATCCCTGCGCTGGACAGCCATTTATTGACCTCTTTAAAAAGTTGACGGGAGAGCTTATGTTTTTCCAGCAAGTGCCTAAAATTCATAATAGTAGTGTGGTCAGGGATAGCGATGTCCAGCGACAACCCAGCAAAAAGGCGCATCGACGTGATTTCATAAAGCGCATCCTCCATGGCAGGATCACTCATGTTGTACCAATGTTGCATACAGTGAATGCGAAACATCGTAGACAGCGGGTACGGTCTTCTTCCTTTTCCAGCTTTGGGGTAAAAAGGCTCAATCACGGCTTCAAGCTGGCCCCACGGCATCAACTCATTCATTCGAGTAAGAAAAAATTCTTTACGCGTTTTACGGCGTTTATTGTTGAATTCACTGTCGGCAAAGGTAAGTTGATGTGACATGGGAATACTCGAAGGTTAAAAGTGAATTATCTCATGAGCAGGATTTATTCGCATGTTCCCTAATAATATACAAGCATTCCCCTCCTCCTATGAGCAACATTTAGGCGCTTTCATCATCCTTACTGTTATTTTTTTTGTAATAGAAATAACCATAAGCAACCCTAATAATGCCCCTGTTGATACGGTAAGCCAAACAGGGGTTAATTCATGCTCAGGTCCTATTTGAGGAACAATCGCAATATTGAAATGCATGACCGCTATATCAACTAAATAACCAAATATCAGTGCGCCGCCTAATACTCCACCTAGATAGCCGACTAATGCGCGCTTGCCTAACTCTTTCGCCACCACGCCCAGAGTCGCAATGTTTGTTGCTGGGCCGGCCAGCATAAATACCAGCACAGCACCAGGCGCCACACCCGCTAACAACAAGCCCGCTGCGACGGGTGTAGAGGCTGTGGCACAAATATACATAGGCACAGAAATCATCATCATGACCAACATGGCTAATAAACCATTTCCCCAAGAAGCAAGAAAGCCGTCAGGAACGTAAGTTTGTATCAAGGCAGCAAAAACCAGTCCTGTCACTAACCAGACCGCCGTATCGTCCAGCATCTCTGTAGCAGCATAAACCAGACCTGCTTGTGTCTTTTTCAAAACACCTTCTGACGGCTTGGATGTACGGCTTGAGCAACATGACGAACCAGACGTAACAGGTGCAACTGACTGACTACAGCAACCTTCTATTGACGTATTTTCTGACCCGCTTACCACTTGCTTTTCTTCTTTACCAACAAGCAACCCCGCTAAAATCGCACTACTCATGGCAGCAATAGGACGTACAATGGCCATAAAAGGCCCAAGCAACACATAAGAAACAGAAATAGAGTCAACACCCGTTTCTGGTGTAGAAACCAAGAATGACGTGGTGGCTGCTTTGGATGCACCGGCACGACGTAAACCAATCGCCGCAGGAATCACACCACAAGAACATAACGGTAAAGGCGCACCAAAAAGCGCGGCTTTCACCGTCGACTTGAGCCCATGCCCTCCTAATTGCTGATTCATCCAGCTCATAGGCACAAAGACTTTTAGCAACCCAGCCATCACCAGACCCAATAATAACCATGGCGCCGATTCTAAAAAGAGTGCCATGAAATTATCTAAAAAAATCATACAAGCCTACCTTAATGATGATGTTCATGTCTCACTTGATCGACATCAGATTCTAATGCCTCCAACACCGTACAATGCTCAGCACTTTTAGCACTGCCACAACAGGCATCCGCAAGTCGCTGTAGAGAAATATGAAAACGTGTTAACTCGGCCATCTTCACTTCAATGTCAGTCAGCTTTGCATTCACCAAGGCTTTTACATCCGCACAGACACTATTGGCTTTGTCGACCTCAATAGATAAAAGCGATTTAATATCGGCTAAACTGAATCCAACAGCTTTCGCTCTTAAAATAAATGATAAGGTTTGTTTGTCTTGCTCTGTATACATTCTGTAGCCGGAGCTTGAGCGGCTGGAAGGCGCCAGCAAACCTTGCTTTTCATAAAATCTTAACGTGTCGCTTTTGATCTCAAACGCTTTGGCAAGCTCTCCTATGCGATACATTTTTATCCCTCAATCCGTGTATTGAAACCAATATAAACCTTGGATATAGGTCTAAGGTCAAGAAAAAATAACAAGGATCAAGAACATTTGATAAAAGCGTATCGTTAGACAAACGTATCTTTAAACATGAAGACATACGCATCTGAGAGAAGCTGGTTTTGAAGAAGACGTCGGTTTGAAGAAGGGTCAATGCTTAGAAAAAGCAAATAGGTATATAAGAAGCAAAAAAATAAAACGTCTCGACGGCATCGAGACGTTCTCTTCATGTTAGCAACACTAAGAAGATTTGTAATCAATTAGGTTTAACGAGGCGTCACGATCCATCAGTTCATCTTGCATGCTTTCCACATGACCAGCCACCTCATCGGGAGACACAAAATGCGCGATGTGATACATAGCGTCTCCTTCTTGGACAAGAGGAATATTTTGTTTACCAATAATAATGCCGCCGTTTTTGCACAGAACCTTATCCAAAATATCCCCATATGGGTCTTTGATTTCAGCTAACACATCCCCCGCTTCAACCAGATCACCCAGTTCTTTTATATGCGTTGTAAAACCACTGTCGGTGGCACGTACCCAGCCGCTACTACGCGCAATTCTGGGTTCTGATAACGATTTTTTGCTACGAGACTTTGGCAACATGCCCAAATGCCTCATCACACCAACAATCCCCTTCACTCCCGCTCGTATGGACAATTCATCAAAGCGTAACGCCTCACCTGCCTCGTATAAAATGACCTTGGCACCCACATCGTTTGCACACTCTCGCAAAGATCCATCCCGCAAGTTTGAGTTCATCAATACCGGTACACCAAAAGCTTTGGCAATCGATAAGGTCTCTGCATCGTCTAAATTTGCTCTTACCTGAGGAAGGTTCGTTCGATGCAAACTGCCAGTATGCAGATCAATACCATAATCCGCTTTAGACACAATTTCACTTAAAAAACGATCAGCAACGCGCCCAGCTAAAGAGCCTCTTTTCGACCCTGGAAAGGAGCGGTTAAGATCTCGACGGTCCGGCAAATAACGGCTTTGATTTAACACGCCATAGCCATTTACAATTGGTACGGCAATCAGTGTTCCCTTAATACTATCAAGGTACTTGCTCTGAATAATGCGACTAATGATCTCGATACCATTTAACTCATCGCCATGTACCGCCGCACTGATAAACAGCGTGGGCCCAGGACGCTTCCCACGCTTTACAAAAACCGGCATCGACATGTTGGTATCAGTATAAAGTTTTACCATGGGTAACTTTATACGCACCGTTTCCCCCGAGGAAATCGCCACTGTACCAATTGTTAAAACATCGTCGCTCATTAGCCTTTACCTTTGGTTTTTGTGCTGCTCACTAATGCGCTTTTTTCAATGTGCTGAATAATCATTTCCGCCACGTCTTTGCCCGTCGCTGTTTCAATGCCTTCTAATCCAGGAGAGGAATTCACTTCCATGATTAAAGGACCATTGTTAGAGCGTAGAATATCCACACCACACATGTTCAATCCCATTACCTTAGCCGCCTCAACAGCGGTTCGGCGCTCTTCGGGGGATAACCGGATCAATGATGCTGTACCGCCACGGTGAAGATTTGAACGAAACTCACCTTCAGCCCCCTGTCGTTTCATTGCCGCAATCACCTTCCCTCCCACGACCAAACAACGGATATCGGCACCACCTGCTTCTTTGATGTATTCTTGCACCAAAATATTGGCTTTTAGGCCCATAAAGGCTTCGATAATAGACTCCGCTGTTTTATTGGACTCAGCTAACACCACACCAATACCTTGCGTACCTTCTAATAACTTAATGACAACCGGCGCACCACCGACGTTTTTAAGCAGATCACCGATTTTATCAGGGTGATGGGCAAAACCCGTCTTGGGCAGACCCAACCCTTTGCGAGACATTAATTGCAAAGAACGTAATTTATCCCGAGAGCGACTGATGGCGACCGACTCATTGATACTGTAGGTTCCCATCATTTCAAATTGTCTCACCACGGCGGTGCCATAAAAGGTGACCGACGCCCCAACGCGTGGGATAACGGCGTCGTATTTTGGCAAAGGTTTACCATTATAACGAACCGAAGGATTACTACTGGTAATGTCCATATAACAGTGCATGGTATCGATGACATCCATTTCATGGCCAAGCTTTTCACCCGCCTCAACCAACCGACGCGTTGAATAAAGTCGAGGATTACGAGAAAGAATTGCGATTTTCATAGATGTCCTTTGAACAAAAAAAGAAAAATTAGGTGAATAAAAACGAGAATGTTCTTGGCGCGAGAATAGTCAATAACGCCTGTATTAGGAAGTGATTTCGCTCACACTCCTGTAAAAAAGACAAAAAAATCCCCGTGTATTCGCTCTACAACGATACACGGGGATTTATTAATAAGTATTAAAAAGTAACCGCCGTACGCCGCTATTTTTTAGGAGCAAATGGGTTTTCCGACGACTTGAATTCAAAAATAATAGGCGTACCTGTGATATTTAACACAGTACGGAACTTATTCTCGAGGTAACGTTTATAACTGCCCGGCAATGCGTTGGTTTGGTTACCATGCACCACAATACGAGGTGGGTTTGATCCACCTTGGTGAGCATAACGCAGTTTAATTCGACGGCTATTCACCATAGGAGGCTGATGCTCAGACACAGAGTCTTCCAGAATACGAGTTAGGCGATTGGTGGACCATTTCGCGTAACAAGATTCGTAGGTACTTTCAATAGTGTCATACAAATCCCCCACACCCGTGCCATGCAACGCCGAAATATAATGCACCTTTGCATAAGGAACAAAGCCTAAACGACGTTCCACTTCTTTTTTGATGTGTTCGCGTTCATCTTTTTGCAGACCATCCCATTTGTTAATCGCAATAATCACCCCACGACCGGCGTCTAACACGTAACCAATCATATGAAGGTCTTGTTCGACTAAGTCCTCATGTGAGTCAATGACCACAATAACCACATTGGCGTCTTGGATAGCCTGTAAGGTTTTGACAATCGAGAATTTCTCAACCGCTTCTTTTACATGCTTACGACGACGAACCCCTGCCGTATCGATCAAAGTATATTCTTTATCGTGGCGCACATAAGGAATATACACGCTGTCTCGTGTCGTACCAGGCATATCGTAGACAATCACTCGGTCTTCACCCAGCATTCGATTCACTAAGGTAGATTTGCCCACATTAGGACGACCCACCACACCAATACGAATACCACGCGACTCAAGGTTGATCTGACTCTTAGCCTCTTCGACTTGTTCAGCAAAAGGCAACATGACTTTATCAATGAGAATATGCACGCCTTTACCGTGGGAAGCTGCGATCGGGTGCAGTTCACCAAAGCCGAGCGAATAAAAATCCGCTAAGGCAATGTCTTCATTGATGCCGTCTGTTTTGTTCACAACAAGAGAAATTGGCTTATTCGAACGACGCAAGTGGTTTGCAATCATTTGGTCGGCTGGGTTAAGACCGTGGCGGCCGTCCACTAAGAACAGAACCGCATCGGCCTCTTCAATTGCTAACAAAGATTGACGCGCCATTTTTTCATCAATGCCTTGTTCATCACCACTGATACCGCCCGTATCAATCACAATAAACTCATGTTCACCCAGTTTACCGTCACCGTATTTTCGGTCACGCGTCAGGCCTGGGAAATCGGCAACTAGGGCATCACGGGATCTCGTCAACTGATTGAAGAGCGTTGATTTGCCAACATTGGGTCTACCTACCAATGCAATAACTGGAATCATTTTTTTACCTATAAATATACGAAAGCGGCCACCTTCTCTAAAAAAGAGAAGGCAGCCCCTTTAAAAAATCGCTACAACAAAACCAAAGTAAGTTTTAATAGCGTAATGCCGTCACATTTGCGTCAGGCGTAAGAATAAACAATTGCTCATTGTTGGTCACCATTCGGCTTCCAGGTGGGACATCTTTATTGTCCGCTACTCTGTGTTCAGCAATGCTACCATTTATTGTATCCAACAAATGCACATAGCCTGCACGATCCATCACAGCCACATAATCTCGGAAAAAAGTAGGCGTGATCAAATCACGATCGACCAAGTCGGTATTTTCCCAAATCTCAGTCCCATTTTTCGCATTCAACGCCAAAACACGGCTTTCCATGTCAACCGCTACTAACACATCACCTTCAACGGCCACACCCACTGAGCTGGCGATACTACGCTGCCATAAAGGGCGACCACTGTCGATATTAAGCGCCGCCAAGGTACCATTGTAAGCAACCGCATAGACAATATTATCAGCAACGACGAGGCGACCATCAATATCGCTTAAACGCTCTATTTCGTAGCGTCCCTCTGGTTTACCAACATCATAAGACCATAAAGACGCACCGTCTTGTAGTGCGTAAGCCTTGAGTTTGCCATTTGCAAACCCAGCCATGACTTTACCCTGAGCAATGATGGGTGCGCTTGTACCACGTACTGTTAGAGAAGGCAAATCTTCTTTTGCACGCCACAAGATCTCGCCTGTCGCCGCATCCAACACATTCAGCCAACCATCCGCCGTTTGAACCGCTAACTTACCTGCAGCATAAGTGGCCTCTGATAATACCTCGGAACTCAAAGAGGCTTCCCATAAAACAGATTTATCTGCCATAGAAACGGCTACTAGCTGTGCATCGTATGTACCAAAGTACAGAGTGTCGCCCTGTCGAGTGACACCGGAACTGGCTCTTAAGCCTGTTTCAAACGAATCCATTTCTTTTCCCTTATCCTGACTCAGCGCGTAAAGCGTGCCTTCGTCAGTCACGAGAAACAAAGCCCCCTCTTCTGCAACAAGATTAAAACGTTCGCTTGTTTCACCAAAGTCGCCGTCCACACCGGTTCGCCATGATTTTTTCAGATCAACCTTACTTTCGATCGATGGCAACTTAGGTAAGTCAGGACGTGCATTTGAACAACCTTGTATCGCCAAGGCGGCTAATAACACAACAGAAAAAAGAGGCTTACTCATTATTAACCTTTTGTTAAATCTTTTAGTTTAATATCAAGCAAAGGGTGGTTTACACCAGCCGCTAATGCCGCATTTGCTTTCTCGTAGGCAATACGGGCACCTTCTCGGTCATTCTGAGACAGTAAAATATCGCCAATTAATTCTTGTTTCTGGGTGGTAAACTCAGCAGCAGTGATTTGTTCAGCGCGAGACATCGCATCGTCATACTCCGCTTTTTGTAATAACAAGCGTGCTATTCGTAAATGTGCAATGGCAACAAACGTTGCATCATCTGTTTTAGTGATCGCGCCTTCCAAAGCGGTGATCGCTTCATCATACTGCCCTTGCTCAGCGTTTACTCGAGCCAAAAAGAGCTGACCAAACATGGCATAACCTGTATCGCCATATTCATCAGAAAGCTGATTGGCAATAAAAGTCACCGTATTTTGGTTGTCCTCATCAGTTAAATCCGCTGCCGCTTGAATCAGATTTTGATAAAGTGCTGACGCTTCGCTGGTGTGGTTTGCTTGACTTGTTTGCCATGCCTGAAAACCGAAGTAACCGCCTAGCCCCAAGGCAACGGCCAGTACTAACGCTGTACCGTTCTTTTTCCACCAAGATTTAAACGCTTCAATTTGTTCTTCTTCTGTCTTTAATTCAGACACGTTACTTCCTCATCCCAAGTGCCGCTTGGCTCGTTAGCACATTTACTTCTCGCGAAGAGAGTAATGCAAAGCAAGCGGCATGCAGTTTTATTTATTAAAGAGTATGACGACCGATAAAACCCGCGACATCGTTTAGAGGTAGCGTCTCTTGCACACCCGTTGACATATTTTTAACTTGGCAAACACCACCAGCCACTTCATCTTGCCCTAAAATGACCGTGAAGCGTGCCGCTGATTTATCGGCTTTTTTCATTTGATTTTTGAAGTTTCCACCACCACAGTGACGCAATACCACCAAATCCGGTGCTTCTTGTCGTAATGTCTCTGCCAACACAAATGACGACAACTCAGCCTCGTCACCCATGCTCATAATGAACACATCCGTAGCAAATTTTGCTTCATCAGGAATTAGATCGAGCGTCTCAAGCAATAAAACCAAGCGCTCGATTCCCATTGCAAAACCTACAGCAGGGGTCGCTTTACCGCCAAGTTGCTCAACCAAACCATCATAACGACCGCCCGCACACACGGTTGCCTGAGCACCAAGGTGTGTGGTCACCCATTCAAATACCGTCTTACCGTAGTAATCTAAGCCACGGACAAGACGAGAATTAATGACAAAACTGACACCATTCGCCGTCAAAATAGCTTGAAGACGCTCAAAATGTGCTTGCGACTCATCGCCAATGAAATCTTCTAAGTTAGGCGCATCTTTTAACACAGCTTGTGTTGCGGCCTCTTTAGAGTCCAGGATTCTCAAGGGGTTAGTGCTTAGACGTCGCTGACTGTCTTCGTCTAACACGTCTTTAAACTCCGTCAGATACTCCACTAATGCCGCTTTGTAGGCTTCACGCTCCGAGGCCAGCCCTATGGTATTCAGTTGTAATTCAACCTGATCAAGCAACCCTAGCTTCTTCCACAATCGTGCAGACAAAATAATCAGTTCTGCATCGATATCGGCTGTTGCCATACCAAACGACTCAACACCAATTTGATGAAACTGACGATAGCGACCTTTTTGTGGGCGCTCATAACGAAACATGGGGCCTGTGTACCACAGGCGTTGTGTTTGATTAAACAGTAAACCGGCTTGGTCTGCTGCACGCACGCAGCTTGCGGTCCCTTCTGGTCGTAAAGTCAACGATTCGCCATTACGATCGCTAAAGGTATACATTTCTTTTTCGACGATATCCGTTGTTTCGCCTACACCACGTTTGAACAGATCGGTGTTTTCAACAATAGGAAAACGAATCTGTTGGTATCCATAAGACTTAACGACTTCTGCTACCGTTTTCTCAAGGTACAACCAAACAGAAGATTGATCGGGTAGAATGTCATTCATTCCCCTGATCGCTTGAATTTTACGTGCCACAATGGATCCTTAACTTTTTACAATAATATTGGCGAGTTCCTGTTCTTTTAGGAGTGCCTTCTCTCGAATCATTTTTTCTAAATCGTCAACCAAGGTATCGTTTTTGGTTTTGCTATTCGGCTTACCATCTTGGTAAATCAAGTTATTGGGTGACCCGCCAGCAAGACCAATATCCGCTTCTTTCGCTTCACCGGGCCCATTCACCACACAACCAATAACAGCCACATCCATCGGGACAACGATGTCTTCCAGTCGTTCTTCCAACTGATTCATGGTTTTTATCACATCAAAATTTTGACGTGAACAGCTCGGACAGGCAATAAAGTTAATGCCTCGATTACGCAGTTTCAAACTGCGAATCATATCCCAACCGACCTTCACTTCCTGTACAGGATCAGCCGCTAAAGACACTCGCAATGTATCACCAATGCCATCCATTAATAACAAACCAAGGCCGATGGACGATTTGACCGTACCAGAACGCAAACCACCAGCCTCTGTGATTCCCAAATGCAACGGGTTGTCTATTTGACTGGCAATTTTACGATAGGCGTCTACGGTCATAAAGATATCAGACGCTTTTAAGCTAAGCTTGTATTCATGAAAATCCAGCTCGTCAAAATATTGAATTTGACGAAAAGCGGACTCCACTAGCGCATCGGCCGTCGGCTCACCGTATTTTTTCTGTAAGTCTTTTTCCAAAGAACCCGCATTTACGCCGATACGAATAGGAATGTTCTTATCACGGGCGCAGTCCACAACGGCTCGAATTCGGTCTTTATTGCCAATGTTGCCTGGATTAATACGCAAACAGTCGACGCCATATTCAGCGACCTTTAACGCAATTTTGTAGTCAAAATGAATATCTGCGACCAAAGGCACCGACACGGACTCGCGAATGCGCTTAAATGCCTCAGCTGCGTCCATAGAGGGAATTGAAACACGTACGATATCTGCACCGGCATTCGCAATTGCACGAATTTGTTCAACAGTCGCGTCAACGTCACAAGTCTCAGTATTTGTCATACTTTGAATACTGATTGGCGCGCCACCACCAACAGGAACATCTCCCACCATAATTTGGCGGGAATGACGGCGTTTAATAGGGGATTCAAAATGCATAAGAGTCTCTACTTGAGCTCAAATCGAGCTAATCCTTTGCGAGTAAAAGAAGAAAAGTCGAATTCTTCACCTTTGTATTTAAACGATGTCACACCATCCGCATAACCAAGCACCACTCGATAAGGTGCTTTGCCTGTTAGTGTTAAATCATCGCCAGCCGTTTTCACACCTGAAAATAAAATTCGACCACTGCCATCACGGACTTCTGTCCAGCAATCATCGCTAAAAGTCACCATGATATCATCAGAATACATTGGAGTTTGAGGCGTTTCTGGTTCAGGCTCTGGCACGTTCGCTGTTGCACGAATGACATCGCTTGGGTTAACGCCCGCCTCTTCCAAGATCGCCATGGTCTCTGCCGACAGTCCTGTGACAACCGCCTCGTCACTATTGCGTTCTGTTGCATTCGAAGGGTCTACTTCCACTGTGTTAGACGCTTGATCAGAGCCATCATTTCCTAACGTTGAATCATTG
This sequence comes from Marinomonas algarum, assembly GCF_020532605.1. Lineage (GTDB taxonomy): Bacteria > Pseudomonadota > Gammaproteobacteria > Pseudomonadales > Marinomonadaceae > Marinomonas > Marinomonas algarum. The sequence goes on from NZ_JAJATW010000023.1 coordinate 10,890, forward strand.
CTCTCATCAAAACGGTCAGCTTCTGTCAACAGGCTCAAATCAGCGTCGCCTTCTTGAATCGTTTCAGTGATATCGTTCGCCGTGTTCGGTTCTAGTTCGGATACGTCTGCGCTCGATGACTGAAAAGGCCACCAGAATACTAAAAACACTAGGACGGCAACAATGACGACCGAGATCACAATAACAATAGGGTCACCAATGTGGGTCTGTTTATTCACTTTATCAACGGGTTGAATGGTGGATTCCGTCCCTTTACGGGCAGCGTCAAATGTAGCCAATAAGTCAGCGCTTTCTATGCCTAACACGCGGCAGTAACTCTTTATAAAGCCTCGAGCAAAGGTCATTGAGCGGAAATAAGAAAAATGGTTGGATTCAAGCGCACGAACTTGATCAAGTGGTATTTTCAGTGCTTTGGCAATGTCGTTTTCGTCTAAATGTTGTTCTAATCGCCCTTGTTTAAGGGTTTCACCAATGTCTAACGTATCCACATAAAGCGTATTAAAAGAGGAATCCGTATTTGATTCAGTTGTCATGTCAATACCTTGAGCCGTTCAGGCATGTAAAATTGCTCGCAGACAAATACAGTGTAGGGTCAGTCTCGTGTGCGGTTAAGTGCCACGACAGACAGTTGTACTCATCAAAATGCGCCGTTCCTCGGGCAAATTCTTTGTCAGCCTGGATGTTGTTAAAAATGATGCGAGCTTTGCGACTATCGCCCTGTATTAAAACAAGATTGAGCTCTGTCATCAAACCAATCAGCGGTAAATCCGCAATTTCTTTTGCTTGCTGGAGATGGTTTTCAGCTAAGTTTACGCGATCCTGACGCAAGGCACATCTTGAGAGATTAATTTGCACCGATTGGCGCTGTTTAACACTTCTTTCAGCGGCTTTTTGAAAAGCATCACAGGCCTCATGCCAACGCTGTTGCGTCCCCAACAAAACACCATAGTTATTCCATAAAAAGCCGTCATGCGGATAACGCTGCAGTGCATCAGTATACACTAATGCAGCTTCATCTTGGTGCGGCACACTTAACCAATAAAGGCTTATTAACCGGACATAAGGCAAACTTTGCTCTTCAGATGGGATACGATCAAGCTGCGCTTTGGCTAATGCCCATTGACCAAGAAGAATGTGCGCTTGCGCAGCAGACAAGCGCTTTGCTGTGTTCACTGAAGGAGAGGTTGACTCAACCTCCTTGTAAGCACACGCTGAGAAAAATAGAGAACACAATAGTAAAACACTCATCCATTGAAGTCGCATACAGACATCCTTGTCATGCAAAACAGTAAGGCTTTAAACGTTAACTTTTGACTTCTCGTAATTCAATGTATTTCTGACTGCGACGGGTTCGATCCTGAAAATCTCCGACTAACTGACCGCAGGCCGCATCAATATCGTCGCCACGAGTGGTTCTTACTGTCACCGTGTAACCGGCATCCGCCAATATCTTCTGAAAACGACGAGTACGATTATTAGAAGGCTTTTCATAGCCTGAATGTGGAAAAGGATTAAACGGAATCAGGTTAATTTTGCATTCCAGTGTTTTCAGTAACTCGGCCAATTCGTGAGCTTGCTCTTCATTGTCATTGACACCTGACATCAAGGTGTACTCAATGGTGATGTGGCGCTTATCAGGAAGGTTAGCTAAATAAAACTGACACGCTTCCATCAGCTCTGCAATAGGGTACTTTTTGTTAATCGGCACCAGTTCATTACGCAATGCATCATTTGGCGCATGCAAGGATACCGCCAAGGAGACATCCGTACGTTTCACTAATTCGTAAATTTTCGGTACCACACCCGAGGTGCTCAAGGTGACTCGACGTTTAGATAGGCCATAAGCATGGTCGTGCATCATCAGAATCATAGCATCAACGACAGGCTCAAAGTTCATCAGAGGCTCCCCCATTCCCATCATCACCACGTTGGTCACACGGCGTGGGCCATTGGGGTCCATAGGACCAAAAGATTTAATCGCAATGGCAACCTGCCCGATGATTTCTGCAGGTGTTAAATTACGGTTAAAACCTTGCTTACCAGTTGAACAAAAACTGCAGTCCAACGAACAGCCCACTTGAGAGGAAACACACAGAGTGGCTCGATCCCCATCTGGGATCAACACAGTTTCAACGCAATCGTTTTTACCGCCTTCTGTACGAATAATCCACTTACGCGTTCCATCTGCAGAGATATTTTGTGACACCACTTCAGGCGCACGAATTTCACAAATTTGCTCTAATTTAGCACGCAGCGCTTTACTGACATCCGTCATTTCATCAAAGCTTTCGGCACCTTTTTGGTGAATCCATTTGATCACCTGAGTAGCACGAAACTTCTTTTCGCCAATAGATTCAAAAAACTCAATCAGTTTTTCAGGGGATAAACCTAGCAGGTTTACTTTTTTGATGTCAGTCATAATTCAATGTCGCTTGCTGTGTATAGCATTAAGTGTAAACGAAAAAAGCCTCTGAAAAGGAAGGTCTTTTCAGAAGCCTCTGTAAAAAAGCGGGCTAACGCCCGCTTTTACAAATCAGTTCGGACATAAAGGTCCTAGCTGTCAATTACTTACCGAAGAAGTAAGCGATTTCGCGAGTTGCAGATTCAACAGAATCAGAACCGTGTACAGCGTTCGCATCGATAGACGTTGCGTAATCAGCGCGCAAAGTACCTGCAGTTGCTTCTTTAGGGTTTGTTGCACCCATTAGTTCACGGTGACGAAGAACAGCGCCTTCACCTTCAAGAACAGAAACAACAACAGGACCAGACGTCATGAAAGCAACCAAATCTTTGTAGAAAGGACGCTCTTTGTGCTCAGCGTAGAAACCGCCCGCCAATTCGTCGTCTAGTTGAATCATTTTCGCTTCAACGATTTTAAAACCAGCACGTTCAAAACGAGTGTAGATTTCGCCGATTACGTTTTTTGCAACAGCATCTGGCTTGATGATAGATAGAGTGCGTTCTAACGCCATGGTATAACTCCAAAATAAAGATAAAAGATCGTGTTAGCACGACCTAGGTGATAAAAGTTTTGCGCGCGTATTATACTCGGCTATTTATTAAAGTTGTATGATCAAACCAACAATATTTGCTCTCCATGAGGTAAAAAAGTCAATTATTGACCTCAACCCATGGATCTTAGCTGATTGATGGCGTTTTTAATGGTTTGTGCGGCAAAATCGACTTCCTCTTCCGTGGTAAATCGACCAACAGAAAGGCGAAGTGAACTGTGCGCCAGTTCATTAGACAAACCAATTGCTCGTAACACGTACGAAGGCTCTAAACTCGCCGATGTACAAGCAGAGCCTGAGGATACAGCAACATCGCTGAGTGACATAAGCAACACTTCACCATCGACATTCGCAAAACCCACATTGATCACACCCGCTACTCGCTGTTGCGCATCGCCGTTTAGATGAACACCTGGCAATTCACTTAAAGACGACCATAGACGCTCTCGCAATGCGCTAATTCGAGTGCAATCTTTCACCATCTCTTGACCGGCTAAAGAAAAGGCTTCCCCCATACCGACAATTTGGTGTGTTGCCAATGTTCCTGAGCGCATACCACGCTCATGTCCACCGCCGTGAATTTGCGCGTCCAGCTTCACTTTTGGCGCACGTCGAACATACAGGGCACCAACACCTTTTGGACCGTACGTCTTATGAGCAGTCAAAGACATTAGATCAACATTCATCGCGTTAACATCAATCTCTACTTTTCCAGTGGTTTGAGCGGCATCAACATGCAAAAAGACACCGTGAGCGCGCGTAATGTCACCAATCGCTGCAATGTCTGTTAACACGCCTAATTCATTATTACCGTGCATCAATGACACCAAAATAGTGTCGTCGCGTAAGGCTTCTTTCACTTGATTCGGTGAAATCACACCATGACAATCAGGCTGTAAATACGTGACTTCAAAACCGTCCTTCTCAAGCTGCTTGCATGGGTCAAGAACCGCTTTGTGCTCGATCATCGAAGTAATAATATGTCTGCCCTTTTGACGATAAGCATGAGCCACACCTTTAAGTGCTAAATTATTTGCTTCGGTCGCCCCTGATGTCCAAACGATTTCTCGGCAATCTGCTTTAATTAGATTTGCAACCTGCAACCTTGCCTCCTCAACCGCTTCTTCAGCACGCCAGCCATAAAGATGTGAGCGAGAAGCGGGATTACCAAAATTCCCGTCTTGCGTCAGACAAGCCATCATTTTTTCAGCAACGCGAGGGTCGACAGGGGTTGTCGCGGAATTATCAAGGTACACAGGGGTATTCATTTAACGCACTCCAAAACATCGTCGTCAATACACAGTTAACAAAGGCAGGTTACACAAACACAAACCAACAGACGGCTTATAAAGTCTTATACAGCCGCTTGAGCAATGCCTTTTATTCGACCCACAATAGAACGCAGACCATTGCCTCGAGTCGGGCTTAAATGTCTTTCAAGGTCTAGTGCTTCAAAATACGCGGTAACATCAAAATCGATGATTTCTTGTGGCGTTTTTTCATTCAAAGCCGCTAGAACCAGCCCCAATAAACCACGAACAATAATCGCGTCGCTGTCTACTGAAAAGAGAAGCACTTCACCCTTTACGGCATCTTGATCACTGCTTGGTTGAATCCAGACACTGCTTTGACAGCCCTTAACCAAGCGCTCTTGCGTACGCCATGCTTCATCGAACTCAGGTAAAGACTTACCTAAATCAATAATGTATTTGTATTTGTCTTCCCAATCGTCAAAAAACGACAGGTCATCGACTATATCCTCTGTACTGGGTAATGCCATGAGAACCTCTTTGTGTTGAGCCTAATCAAACAAAAACGGCACTTAGTAAACTACTAAGGCCGTTTATTATTATACGTAATTTTGATGGATGTCCGAAGTCATCAGGCAAAGACTTTAAAAGAAAAGCCCTGCTTCTAATTGCGCTTCTTCGCTCATCATTTCTCTTGACCAAGGCGGATCAAACACCAAGTCGACAGAAACACTGGCGACATTGGGCACTTTAGCGACACGATACTTTACATCGCCCACAAGGACTGGCCCCATTCCACAGCCAGGGGCTGTCAGCGTCATATCAATGGAGACACTGTTTGCAGCATGATCTAAAGACACCTTATATATCAAACCAAGCGAAACCAAACTGATTGGAATTTCAGGGTCATAAATACTGTCAAGTGCTTGCCAGACTTGCTCTTCGTTCACCTTACCCGAGCCGTCGTCGTCAAATCCTAGCACTTCAGGCTCTTGGCCTATCGCCTCTGCATCCGTGCCGTCGATACGCAACATATTACCTTGCCAAGTAACGGTGTAGTTTCCACCCAAACTTTGGTTGATAGTGATAAATTGACCTTCTGGAATACTCGTCGGCTCACCGCTCGGTACACGTCGTGCCGGACAAGCACGGTTTGTTACTACCATTTTCTGCATGACTTAACTCACACTAAAGCTTTCGCCACAGCCACATTCAGCCACAACATTGGGGTTTCTAAATTTCACAACTTCGTTAACGCCTTCGCGTACCAAGTCAATTTCGGTACCTTTGAGCATGGCTGCGGACTTGGCGTCGACCGCCAAACTCACCTCACCGAAAGTCAAAACGGTATCTTCTTCCGAAGCGCTGTCGACAATGTCTAACACATAGGCAAAACCAGTACAGCCACTTTCTTTTGTACTTAATCGGATCATTTTGCTTGGCTGCTTCACCAACTTAGAAGCAAAATATTTTTGTGCCGCATTGGTTAACGACACACTGGAAACAGGATCAAAAGTCGCTACTGACATTACACTCTCCTACGCCAACATACTGCGCACTTTTTTTAGCGCAACAAACAGGGCGTCAACTTCTTCTAATGTGTTATAAATGGCAAACGATGCTCGCGCGGTTCCCGGCACATTAAAGCGTGCCATAAGGGGTTGCGCACAATGATCGCCCGTTCGTACAGCAATACCTTGGCGATCCAACAAAAAACCAATATCGGCCGGATGGCCTTGATCAAGTACAAAGCTCAACACACCAATTTTTTCTTTGGCATTCCCCACTATGGTCAAACCATCGAATTCTTTGGCCAATTTCGTCGCGTGATCTAGCAATGCTTTTTCATGCGCGACCACTGAATCATGGTCTAACGAACTGAACCATCGAATGGCTTCACCCAAGGCAATAGCGTCTGCCACGTTTGGCGTGCCTGCTTCAAAACGATAAGGCAATACGTTCCAAGTAGACTCCTGCAGAGTCACGGTGGAAATCATCTCGCCGCCCGTACGCCATACAGGCCAGTCTTCAAGAACGGACTCTCTCCCCCACAACACACCAATCCCCATGGGACCATATAACTTATGTCCAGAGAAGACGTAAAAATCACAGCCAATCTCTTGCACATCAGCCCAACCATGAGCCGCACCTTGTGCTCCATCAACCAATACCAATGCGCCGAACTCTTTCGCTTTTTTCGTCATGGCTTTGACGGGATTAATCGTTCCCAGCGCATTAGATACCTGAGGAAAAGCGACGAACTTAGTTTTTTCATTAAGCAATGCTTCATAGGCCACTTGATCGAGCTCACCATCATCGGTCACCGGAACCGTTTTTAAAACAGCACCCGATGCCTTACAAGCTTGCTGCCAAGTCACTAGATTTGCATGGTGATCCATACCAGTGGCAATAATCTCATCCCCTGGCGAAAGAAGCGTCTCCAGCCCATGGGCAACAATATTGATGCTTTCCGTTGTCCCTGTTGTCCAAATCACTTCTTCACGTTTTGGCGCGTTAATGAATTCTTTCACGGTATCACGTGCCGCTTCAAAGCAACGCGTTGCTTCATCAGCTAAACGGTGAGCACCACGATGCACATTAGAGTTGCTTGTTGTGTAATATTCAACCAAGGCATCAATTACACATTGCGGTTTTTGCGTTGTGGCGGCATTATCTAAATAAACCAGAGGTTTGCCGTCAATCTCACGCTTTAATATTGGGAACTGATCACGGATTGCAGTTACATCAAAACTCATCAATATTCGCCTTAGTTCACTTCCATCTGCAAGAATCGCTCACGAATCATAGGACGAACCCACTCCGCTAACGCTGCATTTGGCATTAAATCAATTAGCTCATTGATAAAACCGAAGTTCAGCATTACCTGCGCTCTTGCTCGGCTTACACCGCGTGTTTGTAGGTAGTACAAAGCTTGCTTATCAATTTGAGCGACGGTTGCGCCATGAGCACATTTCACATCATCTGCATAAATCTCTAGCTCTGGCTTAGTGTTAATTTCTGCTCGATCAGACAATAAGAGGTTGCGGTTGTTTAACTCCGCTAATGTTTTTTGAGCATCGGGATGAATATGAATACGACCATTGAAAACAGAACGAGAACGGTCTGCAACAATACCACGCACATTTTCTTCCGTCGTACCATTCGGCATGGCGTGCTCCACTGTGGCGTGTAAGTCAAATAACTCTTTACCGTCCAGCAAGTACATCGCATTCAATTTGGCGTCGGCAAACTTACCTGCATGAATAATATCGGTATCAATACGAGTCAAGTCACTGCCAAATCCCACCAGCGTACTGTGCATTTTGGCGTGATCAAGAAGGTTAAAGTGACTGCCACCGATCGACACATTATTGCCTGTCTGTAATGCGAACCGATAATGTTCAAGGTAAGCATTCGATGCAATTTGATACTCAACAAAGGCTGTGGTTAAGCTGTCGCCTTGTGCATGCGTATCTTCGATAACCGTCAAACGAGAGTTAGGCGCCAAATTAACAAACACTCGTGTATGAGATTCGACCCCTTGACTTGACAAAGAACTGATGCGGATAGGCTGAGTAATATGGACACCTTCCGCCACGGAAACCAGCAAAACGTCTTGCGATAAAACATCGTTAATTAAACCGAATAAATGACGCTCAGGCTTAATGGTTGAAATGTTCGCAAGCGCTTCACCTTGCTGCCCTGATGAAAGGTTTTTACCCAATGTAATTGAAAGACCTTCAGGCAAATCATCTGTTAACTGTGTTGTATCAAATCGACCATTCACAAAAACCAACTCAATGGCTGACAAATCCGCTACTGATGTGGGCAGTAGATTCGCCGCAACAGTAGAGGCTTTCGCAGGTGAACGCTCAACAGAGCGAAGCGGAGTATAACGCCATGCTTCTGTTTTTCGGGTTGGCCACGCCGTTTTTGCCAAAAGTTCAAGAGCTTGAGTACGTTTTGGCGCTAACCAATCGTCCGCGCCCTGCCCTCGAGCGATGGCATTTTCTAACCATACACTCATGCCTTACCCCTCTAGCTCGTCTTCAGCTGGCTCTTTTTGTAACCACGCGTAACCTTGAGCTTCTAACTCCAAGGCCAAGGATGCATCACCACTTTTCACAATTTTGCCATCCGACAATACATGAACAAAATCTGGCTTAATGTAATCTAAAAGACGTTGGTAATGCGTGACAACAATAAAACTACGGTCTGCAGAACGCTGGCTATTCACCCCTTCCGCTACAACTTGCAAGGCGTCGATGTCAAGACCGGAATCCGTTTCATCCAAAATACACAGCTTAGGTTTTAGCAATAGCATCTGCATCAGCTCGTTACGCTTTTTCTCGCCGCCAGAAAAGCCCTCATTCACACCGCGCTTTAGAAAAGAAACAGGCAAGTTTACTTGCTTACAGGCCGCTTTTGCTTCTTTCAAAAATTCCGCGGAAGTAATCGCTTCTTCACCGCGCGCTTCGCGCTGAGCATCAACGGACGCTTTTAGGAACTCTAAGTTACTCACACCTGGAATTTCCACTGGGTATTGAAACGCCAAGAAAAGTCCCGCGCGAGCACGATCTTCCGTCTCCATTTCAAGCAGATCTTGTCCGTCTAATACAGCACTGCCGCTTTCAACACTGTAACCGTCTCGACCAGACAGTACATAACCTAATGTACTTTTACCGGCTCCGTTTGGACCCATAATGGCGTGCACTTCACCTGGCTTAACGTCTAAATTTAACCCCTTGATGATTTGCTTTTCTTCTACGCTGGCGTACAACTCTTCGATCGTCAACAAACTTTGGGTATTCGACATGTTCAATAATTCCTTAACCTACAGAGCCTTCAAGGCTTATTTCTAGTAATTTGCCCGCTTCAACGGCAAATTCCATGGGTAATTCTTTAAATACTTCTTTACAGAAACCGTTCACTATCATCGATACGGCTTTTTCAGGATCAAGACCACGTTGACGGCAAAGATACATCTGCTCATCGCTGACTTTCGACGTCGTTGCTTCGTGCTCGATAATAGCAGAAGGGTTACGACTTTCTACGTAAGGAAAAGTATGGGCACCACATTGGTCGCCAATCAGCAGTGAATCACATTGTGTGAAATTTCGCGCACCTTGTGCACCAGGGTTCATTCGTACCAAGCCACGGTAACTGTTGTTACTGCGACCCGCCGAGATACCCTTGGTAATGATGGTCGACTTGGTGTTTTTACCAAGGTGAATCATTTTGGTACCGGTATCGGCTTGTTGACGACCACGTGTTAGAGCAACCGAGTAAAACTCTCCAACACTGTTATCGCCTTTTAATACACAGCTTGGGTATTTCCAAGTAACAGAAGACCCTGTTTCTACCTGTGTCCAGGAGATCTTTGCACTGGTGTGGCAAATACCACGCTTAGTAACAAAGTTGTAAATACCACCTTTGCCATTTTCATCGCCTGGATACCAGTTCTGCACAGTGGAATATTTGATCTCTGCATTATCCATAGCAACCAATTCAACGACAGCAGCATGCAACTGGTTTTCATCTCGCTGAGGAGCAGTACAGCCTTCCAAATAACTGACGTGACTTCCTTCATCCGCTACGATCAGAGTGCGTTCAAACTGACCGGTATTCTGCTCGTTAATACGAAAATAAGTCGACAACTCCATCGGGCAACGGGTGCCTTTTGGAATATACACAAATGAACCATCCGTAAACACCGCACAGTTTAGTGCGGCGTAATAGTTGTCTTTCTTAGGCACGACGCTGCCAAGATATTTTTTAACCAGATCAGGATACTTGTGAACCGCTTCAGAAATAGGACAGAAAATAACGCCCGCTTCTTCTAACTTTTCACGAAACGTCGTCACCACAGAGACAGAGTCAAAAACAGCATCAACGGCAATACCCGCCAGCATTTGTTGCTCAATAAGTGGAATACCGAGTTTTTCGTATGTCCGCAGTAACTCAGGATCCACCTCGTCTAACGACTTGGGCTTGTCTTTCATACTTTTCGGTGCGGAGTAATAAGAAATGGCCTGAAAATCCACTTTTGGATAATCCACCAGCGCCCACTCAGGCTCCTCCATTTCGAGCCACTCGCGAAATGCACTCAAACGCCACTCAAGCATCCATTCTGGCTCGCCTTTCATTACCGAAATACGTCGAATAACATCTTCATTTAAACCAGGCTCAAACGTTTCTGATTCCACATCAGACACAAAGCCCGCTTCGTATTCCCGTGCCAGCGCCTTATCTATCTGCTCAGTCATATAAAAACTCACTTGTTATAGGAACAAATGCACTGACTACAGCGCATCAGGTTCAACTTAATTAATTCTTTACTTAATCAACAATCGCTGCGGTAATTTTATCACTTTCAAGACAACGTTGTTTGCTTTGGAACTGCTGTCGCTGTGCGACCTGACGTACATCGTTGCGCCGCACTAACTGATCTAGACTAATTTGATTTAAAAAATCGTGAATTTGATCGCTTAAATCACACCATAAATGATGGGTAAGGCAAGTGTCGCCGCTTTGACAATCACTCCGCCCTCTACAGCCGGTTGCGTCAACCGATTCATTGACAGCATCGACAATCTGCGCGACATAAATATCTTCATTCGCGCGATTAAGACGATAACCTCCTCCTGGACCTCTCACACTGTTTACCAGTGATTTCTTACGCAGCTTAGAGAATAATTGTTCAAGATAAGATAAAGAAATTCCTTGTCTGCTTGAAATATCAGACAAAGACACAGGCCCTTGATCTGAATGCAATGCCAAATCAAGCATGGCGGTTACCGCGTAACGACCTTTTGTTGTCAGGCGCATAAGCTATCCATTTAGATTGTTCTATTAGGATAAATAGTACAAAAACCTACTGTTTTGATCAAGTATTTACCTGAGTAATTTAGTAGGTTATTACCTCTTTACTGAGTGCCATGCCAATGGGTAGCGTATTTTACTTTGCTCTACCGCAAAACAAAACCACCAAACGCACCATCCATTAAGAATCCCATTTTATTGTAGAGGAGCCACTCAGAGGCTGAAAAACACGTCAGACACATAAAATCACTTGTTCTTTCCCACAAAATAAGGACACAATTTGTCATCGTATTAGATGCAGTCGCCTACTTTGAGGATATAAGGGGAAATAAGATGGCACCCAAAACGGCACCAGAAGAAACAACAGAACAAGAGACGGTTAAGAAGAAACGGTCTTTCATGCTGCCCATTGCATTTTTTCTATGCTTTGCTTTCAGCGTTGGCGCCTCTTCTGGCGTGACATTTTTTCTACTACAACCTGGCTCAGAGGCATCACCACTTGAAGAGAAGGTGACTGAACAAGAGACACTGTTAACCGATATGGAAGCGTTGATAGAGGCTCAACAGTTAAAAATCAATGCTTTAGAAGCACAAGACGACGTTCTGACACTGTATTTGCGGCATAGCAGTGCAACAGCGCTGAAAAATATTTTAATTGATCAAGAGCGAAATATTCAGGCCTATTTAAAAGTCATGAAATCTTCCATGAAAGATTTATCCAATGTTGTGCCTAGAACAACTGACTGGAACAATGAATACCAATATCAACTGGATCTTGCTCTCAAAGGCAGTATCCAACGTGAGGATTTACTGGCTTTGTTAAAAACCGGCGAACCTAATGATAAGCCATCACAATAATCTGTGTGATGGCTTGCTCAGCTAACCATGGCGATAACTGACATCAAATGGTCATCGCCAATAAAGTTCCCTGCTTAATGGCGCGCTTAGCATCCAACTCAGACGCTACATCTGCTCCTCCAATATAATGAATCAGATCACTTTCCAAACTTTCTCCCAAGGTTTTGTTTGGCAACTGCCCTGCACAAATCACCACGTTGTCTACGTCTAAACAGCGTGCTTCACCCGCGACTAACAAATGCAGACCTTGATCATCGATTTTTTGATAGTCACATTCTGACAACATGGTGACGCCTTTTTTCTGCAACTCTGTTCGGTGAATCCAGCCTGTGGTTTTGCCTAACGTCGCACCCACTTTTTTCTTTTTGCGTTGTAAAAGATAAATATCGCGTTCAGCAGGCGCAAACTGTGGCGTAACACCCTCAACACCACCTCTGGCCGTAAAAGACATATCCACGCCCCACTGAGCCATAAAATCTGTAATCGATAGATCTTTATCAGACGAAGGGTGAACAAGAAATTCTGACACATCAAAGCCAATGCCACCGGCTCCAATCACGGCCACTCGCTGCCCTACGGAATGGCCATTCATTACTTGCAAATAACTCAGCACTTTAGGGTGGTCTATGCCTTCGATGTCCAATGGCCTTGGCATAATTCCTGTGGCGATTACTACCTCATCAAATGCCAAGTTCGCCAGTAATGCAGAATCCACGGAGGTCTTTAAACACACATTGACGCCAGTAAGTTCAAGTTGGCGAGTAAAATAGCGCAATGTCTCATAAAACTCGCCTTTTCCAGGAATACGCTTAGCAATATTAAATTGTCCACCGATTTCGTCGGCCGCATCGAATAAGGTCACATCATGACCACGTTGAGCCGCCGTGGTTGCAAAGGCCAATCCAGCGGGACCCGCACCGACGACACCAATCCGCTTTGGTGTCTGAGTCGGCGTCATGATCATCTCTGTTTCATGACAGGCTCTAGGGTTGACCAAACAAGACGTCATTTTTTGGTCGAACACATGGTCCAAACAGGCTTGGTTGCAGGCAATACAGGTATTAATTTCATCCGCACGATTTTGCTCCGCTTTTAGAACAAATTCTGGATCAGCAAGAAAAGGACGCGCCATGGAGACCAAATCGGCATCCCCTCTCGCCAACACCGATTCGGCTACCTCTGGCATATTAATACGGTTCGAGGTGATGAGTGGCACATTCAGTAGCGTACGCAACTTCGCTGTTACCCAAGTAAACGCGGCCCTCGGTACTTTGGTTGCTATGGTGGGTACACGCGCTTCGTGCCAACCGATTCCGGTGTTAATTAGCGTTGCCCCCGCTTTTTCAATGCCTAATCCAAGCTCAACAACTTCGTCTAGGTCACTGCCTTGCTCAACCAAATCGAGCATCGATAGACGGTAAATAAGGATAAAAGACTCGCCAACCGCTTCACGAATACGGCGCACGACCTCTAGAGGAAAACGTATACGCTGTTGATATTCTCCGCCCCATTCGTCCTCACGTTGGTTGGTTCGTGATGTAACAAATTGGTTAATTAAGTAGCCTTCCGATCCCATTACCTCGACACCGTCGTAACCTGCTTGCTGCGCCAAAACAGCGGCTTGAACAAAATCCTCTATTTGCTGATGAATGTCATCTTCAGTCAATTCATGGGGAGAAAAGGGGTTAATCGGCGCTTTTAAAGAGGAAGGGGCAACCAGTTTTGGGTTGTAAGCATATCGACCTGTGTGCAGAATTTGCATACAGATTTTTCCACCTTCGGCGTGCACTGCCCGAGTGACCAATTGATGGTTATCCACATCGTGTTGGCTAACCATCAAGGCGGCACCAGCGTAGACTCCCCCTTCGGGATTAGGACCGATCCCTCCCGTCACAATCAGGCCCACTCCTCCCCTGGCTCGCTCAGCATAAAAAACGGCCATACGCTCAAAGCCGCCCTTTACTTCTTCTAACCCTAAATGCATAGAGCCCATGATGATGCGGTTTTTTAACTGTGTGAAGCCTAAGTCGAGCGGCTGAAAAAGATGTGGGTAAGCAAACTGGTTCATAGTAGGACTCGCTTTATTATTTTTATGATATTGGATCGGTTTTGATATGTTGACAGTGTCAAGATAGGTTTTCATTTTGACATTGTCAAGATTAGCCGCTCTAATCGTAGGATGAATACATCAAAGAAAAATTACCACCATGGCGATTTAACCGCCTCCTTACTCAATGCCGCTTCTCAAATTATCGAAGAACAGGGGGTAGAGGGGTTAAGTATGCGCAAGCTAGCCGATACCGTTGGCGTCTCTCGAACAGCGCCTTATCATCATTTCAAAGACAAAAATGCCCTATTATGTGCTTTGGCAGAAAAGGGATTCCAACAGCAGGCTCAACGATTGTTAGCACTACGAACCCAGAAAGAGGGTGCGAGCGTTCAGCTTTTCGCCGCTTATGTTCATCAATATTTAGACGATGCCATTCAGCATAAAGAAACTTACGACCTTATGTATGGCCGAACTTTGTGGAAAACAGGCAAGCCGAATGCGTCTCTAAAAGTAGCGTCCAAACACACTTTTAAATGCTGGATAGATTGGGTAGAAGTGTTACAAAAAGACAGCGTTCTCCCCAGTGATAACACACCACTGAGGATTGGCCAAACCACATGGGCAAGCCTACATGGACTGGCTCGCCTGTTTATTGATGGTATTTATTTGGATCAGTCTGATTTGACCCAAATGAAAGAGCAAATGATCCGACAACTTTGCGTTTCTCACTTACCCTGCACTTAAATTGGCACGCGCATTGGACATAGATTGCTCCTTGCGCAAACGTCGAATGTCTCGATGACTTAAATGCAAGAGCGGTAGAATAACGAACAAAGAACCAATGAATACACCGAAGTCTGGCGTTTCTCCAAACCACCACCAACCAATTAAAAAGGCAAAAATTAATCCAGAATATTCTGCGCTGGTCACTTGGCTAGACGCAATATAACGGTACCCTACCAAACAAGCCAAACTGTATGAAATGGAGCACACGGATGATAACGCAGCAAAAATCAGCAGATCTGGATCAAATGCAGCGCCTTCCCACCATGCTAATGCACCGGCCGATGGCAGTGCAAACAACTGGGTAATACACAAACCGTAGAGCATACTTTGCTCTTGCGGGATTTTTTTTATCAATAAACTGTTTGCTGCCAATACCACAGCAAAAAGCACAGCACTGATCATACCGGATGTGATTTCTGTCGGCCTTAGAATGATCAAGATACCCAAAAAGCCCAGTAAAGAGGCTGAAATTGCGTGAATACTTAAACGCTCTTTATAGAAAAAAGCACCGAGCAACATAATAAAAATAGGCGCTGTATAAAACACCGCATTGGCAGTCGCCAACGGCAAAGAAGCCAGAGATATCGTCAATAGCACACCGGCCAACACCCATAGATTGCCTCGAATGAAGTGCAACTTCATACCAATCAAAGCTGTGTTTTTATCCATACGCTGATATTTCACCATCGCAATGGGGCACAAGATACTGCACATAAACACCACACGAAAAAAGGTGAGCTGAAAAACCGCGACGTCTGGACCTGCCATTTTGATAAAAACATCGCACAGTGTGGCAAAAAAGCTGCCTAATACCAGTACTAAAATAGCACTGCTGACGGTACGACCTGACATTGTATTACTCCTATTTGTGTGTTCATTTTGTCGTAGTCTAATCCGTTCTTTTTATTAGATAAAATGATATATTTAATTTTAGTATTAGTTATTTGGATAGTTAGTGATGCTCCCTCCCCTAAAAGCTTTACCTGTTTTTGAAGCCGTTGCGCGACTGAACAGTTTCTCTTTGGCAGCCAATGAGTTAAACGTCAGCCAAAGTGCTGTCTCTCACCAGATTCGTATCTTAGAAAATCACTTAGGTGAGAGTTTATTTCAACGCCAAGGCCGTCGACTTGAGTTGACCCGAGAAGGACGACAGTATTTGGACAGCATCAGTCATTCGCTCTCTCAGATAGAAGAAGCGACAAATCGCATGAAAGGCTTGCAAAAAACACAAATTCGACTGGCGGTATACAGCTCTTTTGCGGTGTATTGGCTGATTCCACGCTTACCAGAATTGCAGTATTTACACCCTGATTTGGAACTCAGTATTGAAATGACTCACGGTAAACCGGATTTATCAGACCGAACGGCTGACTTTTTCATTACAACTGAAAGGGAAAAAAGAGGTTTTGTGTTCGAGCATTTTTATCGAGAAGAACTCTTCCCAGTATGCAGCGCTCGATATTTAGAAACGATTAAGGCAAAACTTGGGGTTAACACCGAATATGACCTGACACGGTTACTCACAGACCGTCCTGAGCTATTGGCACAGTTCCCATTGATTACGTCATACAGTATTTATGAACGGCACACAGAAGATTGGCGCAACTGGTTTGATAACCTGGGTCTTGCCATGCCTTCACAGGTCCAGTTTCATCGCTTTAGTCATCTCATGTTGGCCTACGAAGCAGCAAAACACTCTCTAGGTATTGCCTTGGTTAATGACTACATGATGAGTGAAAAAAATGAGGAATCTCCCCTTTTTAAGTTTCCAAACAGCGCCTTTAAAACCAAAGTGAATTTCTATCTTGCGTTTAAAGAGAGCCGACGTCACGAAGACGCCATCATGCGACTGCACAGATGGCTGGGGAAAGAGGCACAAATACTTCCAAAAGCGCCATAGTAAAAATACAGCGCCACTGCAGGATGCGTTAACTTCTTACCTTGGTTCGCTCTGGATCGTAAAAAGGTAAGCTGGTGACCGTGGCTTTAATACGCTTTTTATGTCCATCCAACTGACCTATCTCCAACTTTGTACCCACCTCGGCAAAGTTAGGAGCCAACCTACACATAGCAATCTGTCCTTTTAATAAAGGCGATATCATGGCGCTGGTAACAACACCGACGGGAAAGCGTCCATTAAAAACAGAATCGCCATGATGTACTCTATCGTTGCCTTCAATGCACAGACCAATAAGGCGTTTGCGACTAGCAGGTGTTTGCTGCTCAATCGCACTCCGGCCGATAAAATCCTCTTCTTGTGTTTTTAAAGGGGTTGTAAAACCAATGCCCGCTTCAAATGGATTGGTTTCCGGGCAAAATTCATGATCAGCAAAAATCAGTCCTGCCTCTATTCTCAGCATGTCCAATGCATCAAACCCTAATGGGGCGATGTCAAACGCTGCCCCCGCTTGCCAAATAGCGTCCCAAATACTGGGGGCATGATCCGGGTGACACCATACCTCAAACCCCAACTCCCCTGTGTAACCTGTTCTAGACACCATTAATGGCAGCCCTGTTGGTCCACCAAGTCGCCCAACGAGAAAGTGAAACCATTTCAGATCGACAAAATCAGGTTGATGTTCAGAGGTCCAAATAAGCTTTTCTAACAATTCTCGGCTACGTGGACCTTGTACAGCAAGGTTGTGAATTTGATCCGTCGATTCTCGAACCGTCACGTTTAACCCCGTTTTTTGAGCCAATTCTCGTAACCAGATAGCGCTATAAGAATCGCCACAAATCCAACGAAAAGCTTGTTCACCTAAACGAAATAAGGTGCCATCGTCGATCATACCGCCTGTTTCATGGCACATTGCCGAATAGACAATTTCACCCACAGCAACTCGTCGAACATTACGGGTTAGAGCAAGCTGAAGGAAATCTTCTGCATCAGGACCAATAATTTCTAACTTTCGTAAAGGTGACAAATCAATCATAGCAACGCGCTCACGACACGCTAAATACTCGGCTTTTGCTCCCCAATTTTGATACTCGGACGCTACCCAATAACCACGATATTCAATGAATTTTTTGGTTAGTAATGCTGTGCGAGGGTGAAAGCCAGTTTGTTTGGTCATACGAGGTAACTCCTCTGGGGTCAGTCGGTATCCTATGGAACGGGGAAAATCGCACTCAGCACTGTAAATACGTATGTGTATATCCGTTGGGCGCCAACCATTAGCCGCATCGACATCGTCTGAGCAGGATGTGGAAACACAAAGAAGGTCTCGGGTTGCTCGTAACAATACGTAGTCGCCCGCTCTTGAAAAAGGCTCAGCAAAGCCAATATCACCGCAGTCGCTGGCTTCTGTATTGAAAAAGAAATTAATGGCTGGCCAGCCAAAGCGTGGAGCAACGCCTGTTCCTTGCAGTGCTTGGTTTATATTGTCGGTGCAATTGGCATGGTCAAAATAGCCACTGTCTTCATAGACTTTAGCGTTACAAGCGTATAAAAAACTATCATGATGGCCCACGGTATCCTGCACCAACTCAAGCATTGTTTGCTGATAAGGATCACAGAATTTTGAATACAAACCAGGCGTTGGCATGCTTCGACTCATGGCACTGCGTGTTCCAACTTCATCCAACATGATTTCTTTACCTTGTTCCAACGCTTCCTGATCAAATGCAATAAAATCGGAACATTGCTTGCCTTCCACATCCATGACTTGTATCCATTCACCCGCTTTTACTTGGTAACGGGTCGCACTGGAATGAGGAATTCTAAACTCTCGATCCACTACCGTCAGTGGCGCAGGTAAGTCACTCCATGCACCGCATAGCACCGAGTGGCAAACTTGTAACTCTGTGACCGGCTGTTGTGCATCAACGGTCATGTCTTCTCCGGTACATAAAACAATTAAGGTAACGTCTTGATCAAAAGAAAGTCTTGGCAAATTGTCGGCTTCAAAGCAAAAAGCCTTGTCAAGATGAGCTGTCGTCACCTCCCACTCAGCGAGTTTTTGCCATAATGCTTTAGCACTGACGCTTTTTATTGCGAGTTGCGCCAAGGTATTCTGCGCTCGCGTTGGGCTGAGGCCGCCAAAGCCCTCCATAATGCCCCCTTCTGTTAATGCCAAAAGTTCGCAGCCTTGCTGGCCATCAAAGGAGCTTATGTCGACATAGTCGCCTTTTCGTATTCTTAATCGCAACGCATCTTGCCCTGATACACGGTAAAACTGATGGCTGTTTTTTGACTCAAGAAGCGAATCCTGTTGCTTATTCATAGTGCCACTCCAAACAATATGTACGCTAAAGAGTACTGGCTGATGAACCCAAATATTGGACAATTCAAGTGCAGTACATTCAGTAAAAGGACACCATTGGTGCGATTGACCACGGCCAAAGCAACGACCACATAGGTTCCTCACAGTGAAAAAATTTTACCTACAGTGCTTTTTTGTACAATTGTCAGAAAGGAGTATGTCTTAGGGAGTAACCCGCCAAAATGCCTTGAATAAAGAGCGAATTGGCACACTACCTGCTTTAAATTATTCACCTAGCATGATGTTAGTAAGCTTGATGAATGCACCTTAACTCAACCAGCACAATGAGCGTTGAGCTTGTATTTTTTCTTAAGCTATTTTTATAAGCCAGATGGTTATATATATTTATGGCAAACTCTTTTTCCACGTGGTTATACAGAATTCCTAGTCTTTTCACTAAACAGAAGACATGCCATCCGGCAGCCATAGAGTTTGATGTTGCATCATTGATTATGGATATGGCGGTGACAATCGATATTGATGAGACTCTTAGGCAGGCTTTAACACAATGGCAAATCGTCACAAAAGAAACGCTTAATGCCGATTTGTATATCGTGTCGCCAAGTAGCACAACTGCTTCTATGCGTTTATTGCACGCCAACCAACTCACACCTTCTCCAGATTTATTACAGCAACTGCATTACCAGTTGGCGACGCAAACAAAAATACCCAGTACAACCAGTGATCAAGGAACTTTATCAGCAGATGGTCGTGTGTATTTCCGCAAAATTATCGCTTCAGCTTGCGTACCACCCATCGTCATTTCACGGCACACACAACAAGAAATGGCATCAACCGAAGAAAGTCATAACGCTCTGTCAGCGGTTTGGCTAATGTTAACCTTTGAGCAAGCCGTTTCTGATAAAAAACACATTAGATCGAGCTTACAGCCATTGATCCGCTCACTGTCACAAGGTTGGACCGTTTGGCGTCAACATCAGGCTCAGTTGCACAGAGCAACAGCATCAGCCCATTCTAGCCATGCCAATGAACTGCATGACACGCTCGCTCAAACCTTAGGGTATCTCCGGCTTAAATCCTGTCAATTAGCCGAGTTATGTCATGACCAAAAAACGAGAGACATGAGTGAAGACATTGCCACACAGGTAAAATTAGCGTACCGCCAGTCCAGAGACCTGATATCGATGTCCCGATTGGACTTGCCGCCGGGCACCCTAATTGATGCCCTGTTGCAAGCCATCGAAGAGTCAGAACAACGCTCTAGTATTGTCTTTGAGGTAGATAACCGCGTTAGCCGTACAACAACGACAACAGATGACATTCAAGTTCTATATATTGTAAGAGAAGCACTCAGCAACCTGATACGCCACTCCCAAGCCACTCATGCTAGATTAAAAATCTTAGCGACCACCCAGCAAGAAATCACCATCCTTGTTGAAGACAATGGCATTGGCCTTCAGGCAACACCTTCGAAACAAGGTCACTTTGGTCTACGTATCATGGAAGAGCGCGCCAATAAGATTCCAGCGACACTCTCTGTTTTACCTCGCAAAGAAGGCGGTACACAGGTCAAGTTAACGATTACGGGGAACAAATCATGACAGCGACTAAACTCATAAACGTCATTGTTGTTGATGATCACCCGCTTTTTCGTCGTGGGGTTGTGGATTTACTCAACGAGCACCCTGACTTTCAGGTCACTGCAGACTTTGATGATGGTCATGAATTTCTACAGCATACTAACCTGTTACCAATCGATCTTGTCTTGATTGATTTGCACATGCCGAAGCTCTCTGGTTTGGCATTACTCAAGGCAATAAAAACTGATAACGATTCAAATAATACAAAAAAAGATCCATTAAAAGTCGTCATCATTACCGCTTCAGATGATAGTTCGGAGTTTTTCAGTGCCATCGCTGGCGGAGCCGATGGTTATCTACTCAAAGACTCCGATCCTAATGATATTATCAGCAAATTACACAGCGTCATTGAGGGTAATATTGCACTTAGTCCAACAGGTGTTACGCGACTGGCAAGGCATATGTCAAAAGACATTGACACTCTTATGAGCACACCCTATCAACCCACGAATGAACAAACCACTATTGAAAAAACAGTGTCTGAGAAAAACACCGCCGTCATGAATAATTCTTCAACAAGCACACTGAATCTGACAGAAAGGGAGCGACAGACCTTAAAACTTATTACCTACGGTATGAGCAATAAGTTGATTGCTAGGGAATTAGGCATCAGTGACGGTACTGTCAAAGTGTATGTCAAAAATTTGTTACGCAAACTTAATCTTAGTTCACGACTTGCCTTAGCGGCTTGGGCTCATGCAAATGCTGACTTCCCTTTGGAATAAACTGTTAAGGCAAATAAGCAAGCTGCTGGTTGTGAATCAAACGCCTAACGTACACGCACCATACCGTCAGGTACTGGATCAGCTGTCTGATGCGGTGGTTATACTCGATCACTCTCTCTGCGTTATGTACGCCAACCGACGCTGGCAGCGTTTGTCCAGCCATTCAAAAAATACATCATCAGATTATTTTATTCATTATTTACACCCTGATGATCATCAGAAGTGGCAAAGAGCAGTCAGACTTACCCACCAACATGGGGAATACATTGAACTTTTGATAAGACTGCTGATACCAGGTATGGACATAAAATGGGGAGAAGTTCGTATTCAAGAGATTCACTCGCACAATACGTCTTTTATTACCGTCACAATTCGAGACGTCACTCAACGCATACAAGAAGAGAATATCAGCAACGCAAAGCACCGAAACCTCACTTGCTTGGTTGAGCGAATGCCCGCCATATTGTATCGCGGCAGAAACAATCACAGCTGGTCTATGGAGTACATCAGCGAAGGATGTGAGGATTTAATTGGCTATCAACCAAACCAACTTATCAACCAACCACAACTTAGTTTTGGGGATTTAATTCACCCTGAAGACGCCGAAATAGTCTGGCAGAATGTCCAGTCTTCCTTGCGAGAATATCGTCGTTTTGAATTGCATTATCGGCTAAAAAACAGGAAAGGCCACTACTTAAATGTGATTGAAAAAGGACAGGGTATTTACTCAACAACAGGAGAAATATTAAGTATTGAAGGGGTCATTGTACAAACATTGTAAAGAGGAAAAAATCCTCAAAGATCACTTTTACCTATCATCATTTTTACCGTATTTTCTCAACCCTTCATACTACCTCTTTTTGTGTATTCTTTCGTGGGTGTTTAAGAGTTCTTAAATTATTGTTATCCTTATGTTATTCATGAAAAAAGAGAATCAAGTCGCAACTAACTTATAGTACGGAGAAAAGCATGACACAACGCATTGCCATTATTGGCGCAGGTCCAAGTGGTCTCGCTCAATTACGAGCCTTTCAATCAGCTGAATCAAAAGGTGACGTAATCCCTGAACTAGTATGTTTCGAAAAACAAAATGACTGGGGTGGGCAGTGGAATTATACGTGGCGTACAGGATTAGATGAAAATGGTGAGCCTGTTCACAGTAGTATGTACCGCTATCTTTGGTCAAACGGACCTAAAGAATGTCTAGAGTTTGCAGATTACAGTTTTGAGGAGCATTTTGGTAAGGCCATCGCTTCCTACCCACCAAGAGAGGTCTTGTGGGATTACATCAAGGGGCGAGTAGAAAAAGCGGGGGTTCGCAAATACATCCGCTTCCAAACAGCAGTACAAAACATCACGTTTGATGAAACAAGCAAGCAGTTTACTGTCACAGTACATGACCATAATAAAGATGTGGTTTACTCTGAAGTTTTTGATCAAGTCATTGTTGCATCAGGCCATTTCTCTACACCAAGAGTCCCTTCTTTTGAAGGTTTTGAAACCTTTGGTGGACGCATTCTACATGCTCACGATTTCCGTGATGCGCTTGAATTTAAAGATAAGGATTTACTGATCGTAGGCAGTAGCTACTCTGCAGAAGACATCGGTTCTCAATGCTACAAATATGGCGCTCGCTCTATTACATCGTGTTATCGTTCTGCCCCAATGGGTTACAAGTGGCCTGAAAACTGGGAAGAAAAGCCGTTACTTACCAAGGTTGATGGTGATACCGCCTACTTTATTGATGGCACATCTAAAAAAGTTGATGCCATCATTCTCTGTACCGGCTATTTGCATCATTTCCCTTTCCTAGAAGAGTCTTTACGCCTCAAAGCAGACAATCGCCTATGGCCATTGGATCTATATAAAGGCGTTGTTTGGGAAAATAACACACAACTTTTCTACCTTGGCATGCAAGACCAGTGGTACACATTTAATATGTTTGATGCTCAAGCTTGGTATGTTCGTGACATCATTATGGGGAAAATCGCTCTACCAGAAACAAAACAGGAAATGACCGACAACAGTCTGGCTTGGCGTGAAAAAGAATTAACACTTGAAACAAATGAAGAGATGTTTACCTTTCAAGGCGATTATATTCTTGAACTAATTGAGGCAACAGATTACCCCACTTTTGATATTAAGGGTGTTAATAAGACATTTCTTGAATGGAAAAACCATAAGAAGCAAGACATTATGAACTTTCGTAATTACTCCTATCGTTCATTAATGACAGGAACTATGTCTCCACCACATCATACACCTTGGATTGATGCATTAGATGATTCGTTAGAATCTTATCTATCAAATTCATAGTTAAACCTGCTAATTAAAAAATGGCCATATATTGGCCATTTTTTATTTCATGATAAAAATTCAATCACTACACAGTGTAATTATCTTCTTATATCTTAATAATAAAATTATATTTTATATATCAAAAATAAACCTGTAGCTTGCTTTATAAGCATTACATGAAGATGTAAACATTCTTTACTACTCACCCAATAAAGATTTAAGCCGTATTGTAAGTACACCTCACATCATAAAAATCATTACATCTACTTCCAGCAATACTCCTTTATTATCACTGAATAGAGTAAAAAAAAGGCCGCAAATATTGCGGCCTTTTGATATTACAAGTATTTATTGATAATCAATATATGTCTTGTTTTCATGTACTACACTAGCAACTATAATTCCGACAGTCACAAGCACTGATAACGTTAATATAATAGACATCATAGTTGGATTATTCGCAAACGTAAAGTAAGCTGTAGCACCTTCCCATGAAGTAATTGGACTCGCATTCATAGTATTTCTCCTTGTTGTTTTTTAATTAATTAAACAGTCGCTGTGGCAATCGGCTCTACAGGTGCAGAAATAGGTGTTGGTGTATGACTTTTAGACGATGGATTAGATTCTGGATATGCCTCTAATGGTACTTCTACTAAATCAAGACCAGCTACCTCTGCTTTAGGTGGCACACGCAACACACCCATTTTTGCCATGACAAAAGACAAGCCGTACCCTGGGATAAAGCCTAATAAAGCCATCACGACGGCACTCATTAACTGACCTGAGAAAGAAATATTTGGTGTACCTTCTGCTATATTTGGAAAACCACTAAACACACCTAATGCCACAATACCAATGAAGCCACCCATACCATGGACAGCAAACGCACCAACAGCATCATCTAGCTTAAATCGTTTGGTTAAGAATCTATCGGTCAATGGTGCAACCATGCTGGCAAACATACCAATTAAAAAGGCAAGTGGGGGATAGTATAAGTCTAGGCCCGGTGCACAAGAAACAACCCCTACCAATGCGCCCGACATCATCCAAAATGGCTGACGGGTAATAAAGTAAGCGCCGATAATACCACCGGAAGCGGCCATCAAGGTGTTAAAACTCACTGCAGACAGTGTGACTGGCGTCCCGAAAATAGTCGTCCATTGACCACTTCCCATATAAATCATACAGCCGCCAAGGAAGCCAAAAAAGCCAACAATAATCAGCATTAGACCAATCACCGTCATCGGCATATTATGACCTTTGATGTCAACTGGAGTACCATCTTCCGCAAATCGGCCAAGACGAGCACCCAAGTTAATCGTCACACCCAGCGCGAAGAACCCTGCTACCATATGGACACAACCTGCTGCACCAAAGTCATGGAAACCCCACTGAGTCGTTAACCAGCCATCAGGATGCCATCCCCATGATGCAGCCAAAATCCAAACGGCAGAACCTAAAATGATTGCCAGAATCAAAAAAGAGCTCATGCGAATACGCTCGATAACGGCACCCGAAAACACGGACGCTGTGGTCGCAGCAAAGAGCACAAACGCTCCCCAGAAAATACCACTGGCACTGTCTGATAAATTCGGCCCCATTGAGGTCGCCCAAGGCAAACCTCCTGCTCCTGCCTCAAAATCTGGTGTAAAACCATTGTACATGGCCAAATAAATCCACCACCCAAAGAAAAAGAACGTTGGAATAATAAAAGCAAAGGCTAATATATTCTTAACACCAGACGCCAATGTATTTTTTAGACGCGATGCGCCCATCTCATAAGCTAAAAAGCCAACATGGATAATGACCATAAAAGCGGTACACCACCAATAAAAGACTTCCATATTAATTGTCGTTGTCATCTCAATCAGAGACTGCAACTGTTCGATCGTTGGAGCTGTTGGTTCCATTACACATACCTCTTAAGCAATTGTTTATAGGGTTTTGTGTTGCTTTTCTATTTCGCTATCATTGTGATGCATTAAATAAAAATTCACTTTAGTAATTTTTATTTCCCATCAAGAAAAGCATTTTTTATGCCAACTAAATAAAACTCATATCTTTCAATATGTTAAAATTAATACACCTACTATAATCGTAAAATAAGGAAGAATTTATTATTTGATGATCGATTATGGACAAAAAGCTTGACTGCATTTGAAAAACTGATCAAATTGTGTGCTTTTTAATGAGGTAATATTGTCGAAAAAAACCGCCTAAAAAGACGGTTTCAAAAGATAGCATGATGTGATTTTTAAAAAACTATTTATCAAATTGAGACAAATAGTCAACAACAAGAGGATGGAAGCGAGTTAATCCTTTGTAGTCAATAAGTGGTTTAGGTAAGGTTTTCATGGCTCTATGCATACGTTTAGCCCATTCAATATTCGTAGAAATATCTTCTAAGCTAATAAGGTATGTTCGAATACTAAACAAAAGAGCATTACTACGTGGCATACGATCCATTACTTGTAACTCCACTCGTAAATAGACCTTCTGTGCTACATTCTCTGCTGTAACACTGGTTCGTTCATGTCCCCAACTTGGGTATGTTTCCGGTGAAGTGTCCATACGAGCATTAATCGTTAACGTCCAATTTAATCGACGCGCTGGGCTACCCACTGGAATAGCGGTTAGATACTTTAATGCTCGCTCAAAAATACCTGCATTATGAGCTAAAGGAACGGGACCATGCCATTCACTAAAACTCATTCCAGCATCAAATGCTAACGACCAATCAGCTGGGCAAGTAATCATGCCGGCATCCATAAATAAATCATTATCTCGTTGATCTAAAAGTGCAAAGTCTCCTTGAACTTGGCGCCCTATATAATCGAGAGGCGGCATAGGCAACGTACTATCATCACCAAAAGTGAAAGTATCAGTAATATTCAGTAATTTATTTTCCCAGCACCACTCATTATCACTTCTTTGCAAAACAAAGTAACTTGGGTAATCTTCTGATAAAGACACCATCATTCTTTCTAGAAAATCCCACCCCGCAAGAGTCATGTGTTCCATAGACAAACAACGAGCGGGCGTCTCTTCTAGTACAATGGCTCTTTCTGCCATTTCAGATAAGTAATGCTCATCTATATCAAGGAAATGCTCATAAACTGATCCTTCCCCCCCTTTTGGAGTGTGTGATTCAATATTGACACTGTAACGGTATTCGTCTTCTACAAAGGGAAAAGGGAAACGTTTTATCGCTTCACTACTATTTGTATACGTAAAATCATTTCGAAAACTCTGCACTGGCTTAGGTGCTACTCGCATGACATGGTTACTCCTAAAGGTCGATGACAATTCGTTCATTGGTGATACGAGATACACAAGGCATAATTACCTTGCCTGATGACTTCTCTTTTTCAGACAAGTAGTTATCACGATGCTCTATGTCACCGCCCTCCACCATACAAAGACATTGCCCACAGACTCCGGCACGACATAAACTTGGTACAGCAATCCCTGCCGTTTCCAACGCTTCCAACATCGTATCTTGCTCACTCACAGACACTAGTTGCCCACTTGATTTAACCTCAACTTGAAACGGTGTACCGGGTTTTGGGGATGCAAAAGCTTCAGAGTGAATAACTGACTTAGGAATACCAAGTTCTTTCGCTGCCTGCTCAACCCCCTCTACCAATTTATCAGGCCCGCAGATATAAATATGCGTTCCTAGAGGTTGCTGCTTTAATAGCTCAATCAATACACAACGTTGAGACTTATCTGCATCGTAAGTGGTCAATTTATCACCAAGTAGGTGTCGAAGTTCTTCTTGATAGGCACCTGTTTGCTTACCACGAAATAAATAATGCAACTCAACATCCACTCCTTGGCGTAAAAACTCAGGTAAATAAGACATGAAGGGAGTAATTCCAACACCACCGGCTAAAAGTAGGTGTTTTTTTGCTTTCCAATGCGGTGCAAACAAATTTAAAGGCGGTGTAATATATAATTCATCACCCTCTTTCACTTGCTCATGCATGAAAACTGAACCTCCACGGGAATCATCTTGGAGACGAACAGCTATTTTATACTCATGGGCATTCGCAGCATCACTCAGCAATGAATAAGCATTTCGGTAGGTTTTGCCTGCTCCTTCCATCACAACCATAGTGTGAGAACCCGGTGAAAAGTGAGGTAAAGCGCAACCCATTCCTATAAAAGTAAATTCTCGGATGGTCGGTGCTACTCGATGTATCTCAGCAACCTTAACTTTTAATTGACTACTGCTCATCTCCTTAACTCCTTTATTTCAGGGATATCATTAGGATCTTCTGCATTCACCTGATAGCTAAAGTAAGCACCATGTCGTTTTGAAAAGTGATCGCTCACATACAGTAGACGCTCACACTGACGACACTCTGAGACTGTCTTGTTGACTCCTTCAGTAATCGTAAAACAGTGAGGACAAAAAATGTCGCGATTGTTTGTGACTGGAGGCTGCATGATAATTTGTTGAGGATCCATTCCCAGCTCTAAAAGAACGCGATAAATACGCCACAAAAAACCTTCGCTTCCTTCAAGGTATGCTCGACTTGACAAAGTCATAAAAGACAGTTTCTGAGGTAGACTATCAATGAACCCCCCCATTTTTTGGCACTTTACTAAACTATCGGCTGCACTTTCAGTCTGAATATTTTGATGATCAGAAATGATACATACCAAGCTTTTTTTTGGACACTCACTATGTAGGTACATAGATTGTTGCTGTTCCGATACGCTGCCCTCACAAATAAAGAGGTTATTATCCGAAAGCGGAACAACCGATTTCACTTGATCATATATAGGACGACTAACCACTCTTGACGACACATCAGGTTCCATTATGACTCCCCTTCTCATAACTTTATGATGAGTAAAATAACGTAGATGCCTTAAAAACAAAGAGAGCCACTAAACTTAAAGTCTAGTGGCTTCTTATTACCAGCCTTTAACCGTACGTTTTTTCTTCTCTGGATCATCAAATGGCAAATTGTGGGTTACAGCAGATACCTCAAGACTCCCTTTTATCTCTACCGCTTTACCATGTTGAGCGAAATCTACCATTACTCTAGCAATAGCCATCGACTTACCGGTCAACGTTGAGTACATACCACAGGTAACCACTCCAATTTCTTTACCGTCTGACCAAAGTGTATCGCCCGACTTTGACGCGATATTGCCTTCCAAAAGCACACCAAATATTTTAAAACGCTCCTTTCCTTTTAATCGAAAATGATCTGGTGCACCACGAAACTCTGTTTTATCTTTTGATACCGTGAAGTCAAGACCAAGTTCCCACAGAGTATCTCCTGCAGGATCGTTTTCAAAAGCAAAGGTTTCCGAATTATCATCAGGAAAGAACAATAAAGAACTCTCAACTCGAAGCATATCTAGCGCTAGAAAAGCACAAGGAATAATACCAAAAGGCGCTCCCTTCTCTAAAATGGTGTCCCAAAGCAAGCCAACATCTGCAGCTTTACAAAAAATTTCATAGCCTCGCTCTCCTGTATAGCCGGTGCGAGAAATCATCACAGGGCAACCAAATAAACGGCTCTGTATGTGATGAAAATAGGGGAGGTTTTCAATACCCTCAACGTGTTCAGATAAAAACTTGACTGCTTCTGGGCCTTGCAATGAAATATCATGCAAATCATCATCAAATAACACAGCAACTTGACGACCCTGCGCTGAGCGCACCAGCATTTCATGACCAATGCCGGCACCGTGAACAACCATAAAAGCGTTAGGGCCTGTTCTGTAAACAATACAGTCGTCAACAAACTTGCCACTTTCATTCAGCATTGAGGCATATACAGATTTACCTGGATACAGTTTTGATATGTCTCGTGTCATTGCGTAATCAAGCAAGCTTTCCGCGTGAGGACCAACGTAATGTACTTTTTTGAGACCGGAGACATCCATGAGACCAGCTTTCGTTCTAATCGCTTCATAAGATTTAGAAACGTCATTACTGTAAGTCCAAGGGGTGGCTAAACCATTCCAATCCTCTAGTTTAGAACCTAATTGTCTGTGCCTTTCAGCCAGTGCTGAATAACGCCAAGATGTTGCCATGCTCTACTCCCTCAAGTATTAACCTTCATTTATGGTTTGACCAAAACATTCTTTATAGGGCTTCCAAATGGCTCTTTACATAAAGATTCATTAAAAACACCATAAGGAATATTAATTTCTTTTAAAGAAAGCAAAATGCTTGCCAAGCCCATTCTTAAAAAGAATTTTAATTTCTTAAAGGTTAAGCCAATGATAAATCGATACTTTTGAGAAAAAATATGACTATTTAATAGATACATTAAAGACTGATAGAGCACTTGTGCACTATTAGTACAAAAATCAGCCAAGATTTTGGCAAAAAGCTCAATTAGAGGGCATTTATAATATGAGAGAGGGAGACTTCTGAGAGGTCTTCATATGAGTGACCTCTCATACTTTAAACCTTAAAAGGGTATTTTAGCTTTCACCCATAAGCTGTAGTCCAACAATGCCAGCGATGATCATCAACAAACATACTATTCGAGCTAAGCCTGCCGGCTCTCCCATAAAAACCATTCCAATTATAACAAGAGACGTAGCCCCTATCCCTGTCCATATCGCATAGGCCATACCAACAGGAATGGTTTTCATCGACAAAGACAACAAGAAAAGACTGACAACAATGAGGGTAACACTAAACACTGAAGGCCATAATTTTGTAAATCCGTTGCTATACTTCAAACCAATTGCCCACATACATTCAAGAACACCAGCAATGAACAAGTAATACCAAGCCATAAAATTTTCCCTTTTTGATTTAAGATCGTAATAGAACCACGTTTTCAATATCAAAAATTGTGCCTAAAGTAGAATCCTCAAAAAAATACTTCTTTCCAGAAATTACACTGTATAACTCAAAAGATAAAAGTACAAAAAAAGCCCCAACCTACTATGTAGACTGCTACAGCACTCGGGGCTTTTTTGTAGCGTATTTCTATGGCGCTTATTGAGTATTACAGTGAGGGGTGTGAAGGGTACAAAACGAAAAAAGCCCTGACAGCATAAGCTATCAGGGCTTCTCGTGTTTAAAGCTTGACGACGACCTACTCTCACATGGGATCCCCCACACTACCATCGGCGATGGCGCTTTTCACTTCTGAGTTCGGGATGGGATCAGGTGGTTCAACGCCTC
>NZ_JAJATW010000024.1 GCF_020532605.1 Marinomonas algarum
CCAGAGTGCATTTTTCAAATAAGCGGGTGGCTCAAGCTCTGGGTGATACTGCTTCATTTTTCTGCTGCTTACACCTTTTAAGCTGTTCACTAACTTCGTAAGCTGAACTTTTGGTGGGTAATTTATCAAAATATGAACGTGATCTGACTCGCCGTTAAACTCTTTCAGTTCAACCTCAAAATCATTGCAAACGCTTCTAAAAATCCCCTCTAGGGTAGTCAAATGAGCCCCTGAAAACACCTTTCCTCTGTACTTTGTTGAGAACACCAAGTGCGCGTGAAGATCAAACGCGCAATGTCTACCTTTACGTATTTGCATTTTACACCAATATGATAATTGTCTATAATTAGCTAATATTATAGCGTTTTTTAGTAATACGCCAATTGCTTAAAGCCACAAAAGTACGCATCTATCCAACGACTGAGCAGGCTGATTTTTTAAATCAGCAGTTTGGCGCGGTGCGTTTCGCGTGGAATAAAGCTCTAAGCCTGAAAAACCATTTCTATCGGGTAAGACATCAGAATTTATCACCACTCAAAGACCTCAAGCCGCTTTTAGCAGTAGGCAAAAAAAGTCGTAAGTATGTGTGGCTCAAGCAGTATGATGCCATTGCCTTACAGCAAGCTGTGATCAACCTCGATAAAGCCTTTAAAAATTTCTTTGACCCAAAGCTGGCGACACGATTCCCCCGCTTTAAATCCAAGCATGGCAAACAATCTAGTTATCACTGTACCAGCGTTGCGGTAGGTGAAAACTGGATTAAGGTGCCAAAATGCCGCCCCATTAAAGCCAAGGTTCATCGCCCCATTGAAGGTAGGATTAAGTCGATCACATTGACTCGCACAGCAACGGGTAAGTATTTTGCATCCATCTTGGTGGAAGATAAGCAAGAACATACCGCAACACCGCAAGAGATCGAATCGAGCAGAATTACTGGAATAGACATAGGTTTAACGAACTTCGCCATACTCGATAGCGGAGAGAAAATTACCAACCCAAGGCATCTGAAAAAATCAGAAGCCAACCTAAGACGGAAGCAAAAAGCCTTATCGAGAGCGAAGAAGGGCTCCAGAAGCAGAGTGAAAGCGCGTTTACTGGTTGCCAAGGCGCATGAGTGCGTGGCCAATGCTCGAAATGATTTTCAGCACAAATTGTCCAAACAGATTATTGACAAAAACCAAGCGGTAGTTGTTGAGACACTGAAAGTGAAAAACATGCTAAAGAACCACAAGTTAGCAAAGAATATATCGGATGCAGGCTGGTCATCATTCTTTGCAAAACTGGAATACAAGGCCAAACGATCCGGCTGCCATTTGATCAAAATTGATCAATGGTATGCCAGTTCTAAAACCTGTCATTGCTGTGGTTATAAGGTAAAAGAAATGCCGTTATCGGTGCGCAAATGGGATTGCCCTAATTGCCACGAGAAAGACATAGATCGAGATATAAACGCAGCGATCAACATTCGCGCCCAAGGCGTTTTGAAAATGAAGGCGGAAGGGCTGTCCGTCTCTGCTAAGGGAGGCAAGCGTAAGTCTAGTGTAAGGCTAGCGGCTGCCTGAGAACTTGGAAGCCCCTACATTTATGTAGGGGAGCAGTCACGTAAGAGTAAAAGAATTCGTAGCATGACGCACTGATCATGCTACGAAAGAAATTCATAACTCTAAGTCGATTATATCCACTTACTGAAGGTTAGTTTCCGCTTCAGCACTTGCTGGGCTTTCAATCGCGTTAACACCTTGTTTAAGAAGAGCTAGACGCTCAATCTGTGACAATGATGTTAGGTGAGAAAAAATTGGAGCCAAATAGCGTTTTTCTTTGATATCAAGGAATTTCTTGTCTGATAAATTATTCAAGCGCTCTTCATTGATAACGTAACAACCCGTTACATTTTTGATTTGATCTGCTGCACGAACACGCATGTTCAGAGGAGTAAACAAGTTGTTTTCGGCTAGGAAGTGACAAAAAGCTTTAGTGAACGCTTCCATTTGTTGTAACTCGCCAAGGTAGCGTTTTACATTTTCAATGACTTCTGTTGGTTGACCTTCTTCGTTAAACAAAGGTTGACCTTCTTCCGTTCCAACATACTCACTGTCTTCGTCTACACAGACTGTGAAGCTATCTTGGTCTGGATTCTTTGCCAGTGCAAAAGGATAGCGACGAATGATCGCAGGAACGTATGACGCTTGCCATTTTCCATCTTCACCAACGAACAGGTTTTCACCAGCATCAAGACTAAGCAAAGTCACAGGGCGGAATTCGTCTTGTGCTTTGTCTTCCAAGAAAACAATAGGGTAAACCGATGCCGCACGTACAAATTCGTGAACCATGACAGAGGCAATGTGAAAATTGCTAGCAAAGCCAAAATTTTCGATAGGTTTGACTTTGAAATTAGCGTGTTGCTCTTTGTTTATAGGTGTTAATTTGCTGAACATATTTTTTCCTTAATTCATGAAAATTTTGACGAATACTACAATTTACAATCGTATTTAACACGTTATTTTTTGTGTTTTGAATGCGTTGTTAAACCAATAATATGCCACTATTTTTGGAAATGCGACACTCTAAAGTCAGTATTTTTGCGGCTTAGCACGCTTTTTACATTACTTACAAAAATTAACATTGCATGTGGTAAAAGAGACATTAATGGTATATCTCCTAGTGTAAATAAGGAGCTATAATGGATTATATTTATTCTAATTTTATACAGTTTCTTTGAAAGATTTGAGTTATTTAGCCACTGCCTTTGTCTGCAACATCACTCTTTGAACAAAAGAGTGATGGTTGAACGTTAGCCAGTTGTTCGATATCAAACTTGAAAGAAATCTACACTAGGAAGGTTGCCATATGTTTGCCAAGCCAAAGTTATTAGCTCAATTTGTGAAGAATGCTTTTAAAGTCGAAGCGCTTGAGTCGCGCATTCTTTTATCGGGTGACCCAGTATTTGGTGCCATGCAAGTAGCAAGCACGAGATTACTAGAGCCTAATAGTCCACTCGATGCTTTCTCTGAGCAGTATACCTTGGCAAGCTTCCAACAACTGAATCAGTCAGCGTCACAGCAAGCCTCTATATACGAACAACCAGAAGCAGATTCTGATTTCCAAGTAGGTGAGACGCCATTTAATATGGCTAACATCACAACGGATATGTACATAAGTGGTGGTGACTTTGTTATAGGGCAGAATGAGGTCTTGGGTGGCAGTGGCGCCGCCAACCTTAATGTGATTAATTCGGGTGAGTTGTCTCCAGGTTATTCCCCTGGCACACAAAGCTTTGATAGTTTAACTAACACCGATGATTCAGCGATTACGATTGAGCTCGCCGGTCTTTTAGCTGGCAGTGAATACGATCAGATCAATGTGGCGAATAACTTAGTGTTTGATGGGAAAATGTCCATTGAATTGTTAAATGGCTATAAACCCTCTGTTGGTGATGAGTTCACTATCATGACATACGGCACCTCTTCAGGTGCTTTCGATACTATAGAGGGGTTGGCGGTTGCTGGAACGGACTTGTACTTTGATGTTGAGCAGACTGCAACTGAACTAAAACTTGTAACAAAAGCCATTGATACAGGCTCTACTTTTTTAAGTGAGATTTTAGGAACTGAGCAGCAAAACACCTATGGCGAACTGCTTAACATCGATTATTTTAACTCTTCGGCTTCCTACTCTTTCACTGGTGATTTATCCTTCTCTGGATTTGATATAAACGGCGATATTTCAATAAGCCGCACAACCAATCTCTCCCTTCTAGATCCTCAAAATATTTCTACTTCATTCGATATTTGGAACTTAAACATAGATGGCGGCAGCGCAAGCTTTGCTGTGGATGATATGTTCACATTGGATATTGAAGACTTTGATTTAGGAATTAGCTACTTAACGACGTCAGATTTGGCAGACAATCGCAGCTGGTTTTATGCGGATGCGACTGCAGCTACGGCTAAATCGAGTGTGGCTGATGAAGTCAGTGTGAGCTTTGATGGCTTAAGTGTGTCCTATGGGCAGGCTATTCATGATGGCAATGATGATCTGTTGGATTTAAGTGGTAACCCTATTTCTGTGGGTGGTTTCACACAAAATTACAGCGAGAAAGAAGCCTTTTTAACGTTGGATGGTCATGCAAGTATCGATGTGGCCGAGCAGACATTAACCGCCGATGCTTTGATGTCGATTAATCCAATATTGCGAGATGAAGTTCAAGTCGCCATCCAAAATGGTGACATTGACATGGCCGTTGGTGAAGGGTCTTCTGGTCTGTCATTGTCTTTAGATGGAATCGAAGGTGCTTTACTTATTGACAATCGAGGCTTAGCAGGTGCTTTGACAGTCAATACACTTGATTTGGCGAAGCTTGATGGTACTGCCTTACCAGGTATTCTGATCGATGAAGTGAACGAGGTTGACTTAAGATTTAATACGATGGGAGAGTCAGTCAAAGAGACCATAGGTGATTTCTCCTTAGACTTCTCTGACTCTATGTATCATGACTTTTTTGCAGTAGAGGCAGATTTAGCGCTTAGCTTGTCCCAAGGTAGTGCAGCTTATCGCCTTTCTGGACAGTTTGGCTTTACACAAAGCCAATTGGAAATCGTTGAAGGTCAAGGTGTTCAAGATGTCTTGCTGTTATCTCTTACAGAGGGCGAAACGTCTTTAACCGCCGGCGATGATTCTGCTGGCGCTATGGTGCGTTTTTCTGGGTTAGAGGGTGCTGCTTTAATCACTAATATTACCGGTGAGTTCGGTGCTGTCGGTAGTATGAAAGTAGGTGATATTAGCCTAACAAAAGCCGATGGTGTAACGCCATTAGTGGCAGGTATGAGCGTGTTGCCATTAAGCTTACCTTTCAATTTTAACCTTTTTGATCTAGATCCCAATTTATCTATTTCGACTGAAATGGATAATTTTGTTTTCCCAAATATAGACCTTCAAGATCTTTCTCTTGATTTTGATCTTTCAAACCAAGGCTTTTCTATTTATGGTGATGTTGGCTTTAGTATCGCTGACACCTTTGAATTTAATGGCGAAGTAGGCTTCTCCAAATTAGGCGAAGAAATCATTGTTCTTGGTGAAGATGTATTAGCTTTGTTTGGTTTAGGTGACTTTTATGCCGGTGTCACCGATGGAGACCTTGCCTTACTGCTAAAAAGCGACTCAACCATCGCTTTGGATGTTTCAGGTAACCTTGTACTCGAAGGTGCCGGTTTTATTACCGATACAGTTTGGGCGGATTCTGCTCGTTTTCAATACAATACCAGCCTTACAGATTACAGCGAAACCAACCGTGAGCTAACCGTTGGTGATTTAACCTCCAACCTAACC
The DNA here is from genome assembly GCF_020532605.1 of Marinomonas algarum. GTDB lineage: Bacteria > Pseudomonadota > Gammaproteobacteria > Pseudomonadales > Marinomonadaceae > Marinomonas > Marinomonas algarum. The sequence continues at coordinate 5,326 of NZ_JAJATW010000024.1, forward strand.
ATGGCCGCCGGTGCCATTGGTTCGCCTTTCATGGCACTTAATGTGACAGGTTTCCGTGCCAATATTGAGGGAGCAGTCGGCTTATCAGGTGATTTCAGTTTCACTCGTCAAGTGATCAATAGTACGAACGCTATGATGATGACAGGTAGCAACGTAACCGCCTATCTTGGTACCAGTGACGTTAATGCTCGTGTTTCAGACGCTGATTTGGCTATGGTGATTTTTGAAGCCAGTGAAACATCCACTACCTATGCTCTGTATGCTTCTGGTGTGGCCACACTGGTTGGCGTTACGGATGTGACATTAAGTGGTACTTTTGAGCTCTACTACAATCGAACAGGGTTACAAACAGTCGACTTTGGTAATGTAATTGGTGTAATTGATTACGGCACAAGCAGTGACTACACCTCTTTACGATCCAGTGATCTTGACGTCAGTGTTGCAGACTTTTTTGCGGTGCAAGGGGGGTTTGCGATCGAAAGCAAAACAACGAATGTGACCTTGTCAGACGGTCAAGAGGTTGAAGTAGAGCTGCTAACACTGGGTACATCGAACGTTTCAGCGTTTGTTGGGTTAAATAATAATACCAGTGATGCATTAGGGTTTGACTTAACCGGTGCAGACATGGCGTTAGCGCTAATGACGGACGCCAGCAACGATCAACGTCAGTGGATGGCATTGCAATCTAGTGTGACCAGTGCGGCATTCGTCGGTGTTGATGGTTTGATGGTTTCAGCAGACAGCTTGTCTGTTGCTATTAACCGTAATTTGAGTTCACAAGGTGAACCTGTCGCTCAGCCAGATTTAGTCTTGGATACTATTTTAACGCTGAATACAGACCTTACTAGTGGCGAATTAGTCTTTGAATACTTGGCTCAGCAAGCGTTCGTTGTCGTTGCAGCAAACCGTTCAAACAGTGTTATTCGTAATGACATCAAAAACAAATTGGAAGCCTTACTAACACAAGCGGGTGTGGCGGATGTTGATGGCAACATCCGAGTAACGGGCACTCAGGATGCAGGCTTTATCATCACTTTTGGTGGCGAGCTGTCGGGAGTGGATTATTCTGGGTTGTTGGTTAGTAATAGACTTCCCGATGTGATTACGAATGTGACTGAAGTAACACAGGGTCAAGAGGCCTATGAAGATGTTACTTTTGATGCGGTATCTCAAAATGCGCAGTACAAGCTGAGCATAGAAGCAAGCGAAGGAACCCTCACTCTTGTGTATGGTCAACAGTCCGTTGATATTGAAATAACGACTGCCATGACAGACGCTGGATGGGTGTCCGAACTTACTCAAAAAATTGCCTCCTTTGATGCAATCGGTAATGGCAATGTGACGGTTTCTGGTACGCGTGCTGCTGGGTTCGTGGTTGAGTTTGTTGGCGATTTGCAAGGTAAAGCTGTGAGCGGCCTAACCGCCAAACTCGTTGTGCCAAGCTACACGACAACGACACAGACAGTCACTTCAGGTGGTGTTGTCGTAACGGGCACGACGTCCACCGGCAGTAATGTGCGTGAAGTGCAAAAGCTGCAGTTCTCAGGCTCAACAGGCAGTTTTAGAACCTATACGTTATCCATGGATGGCACTTCTTTAGGCAGTTTGATTTTCACACCAAGCAATATCAGTAACAACGCGCTTAAATTACAAGAAGCGTTTGATAGTGCGTTGGGTAAAAATGCGGTTTATGTGTCTTTTGATAAAAAATCTACCTCAAAAGACCCTGCTTATTTCCTTCGTTTCGGTGGTGAATACGCGTTTCAGGAGCTCTCTTTAGTAGAAGTAACAGCTACAAATGGCGTTAATGTCACTATCAGTTCATCGACAAAAGGGTCAGCGAAAACCACCACGATGACGACTGAAAACGTGAATGAAGTGCAAAATGTACAGTTTGCCGATGATGCTAAGGGGCAGTTAACACTGTCTATGAGTGTTGATGGCAAGTCATACACGACAAAGAGTCTTGATTTTTCAGCCACGGCAACCGATTTAGAGAGTGCCATAGAAAGTGCTTTTAATGCAGACTTTCCATCCGCTGATGTGCAAGTTGTTGTCACGGATGGCAACTGGCAAGTGACCTTTGCTGGTGATTTGAGTGGTAAAGATGTTTCTTCTATTACGACCCATGTTGCGCCGTTGTCAGGTTCCGTTGAACTTGATCTACAGCAAGAAGGCTTAGTTCGCGATGTGGCTATAACATCGACTGCGCCTGCGGTGTCTGAAACACAACGATTGACCGTAGAAACGCAAGCAAACGGTACGTTTACGTTAAGTTTGACCCATGCCGGAACGACTTACACTACGGCAGATTTATCATTCGCTGATGCTAACTCTGACACGATCACAACCGCTTTAGAAACTGCATTGTCCGATATTACCGGTGCAGCAATCGGTGTGGAAAAACACGACGATGGTGTTTGGGATATTACCTTTGGTGGAACACTCAGTGGCGTTGATTTAGATCTGTTAAGTGTGAGTTATGCTTACCAAGCCGTCAGCACTGAGCTTGTTGTTACTCAACAGGGTGCTGTTGTCGCTCAAGACGATTTGATTGGCGATGTTGATCCTAATTTAGTAGTGGATTTTGCCATCTCTGAACTGGAAGTGATCACCGGCATTGATGCGAGCTACACGCTTGATTTGGATGGTTCTCGTGGCGAAATGACGACGATCGCGGCCAACCTGACCCTCGATGTATTTGGCTTCGTCCAAGTAGCCGGTGGTTTCTACATAGACAAAGCCATCAGTACCGTAAAAGATGCGGATGGCAATGATATCGGTGTCGACCAATTAGTTATAGCAGGCGGTTCTGTAGATGCCTTCGCGGGTGTCAATGGCGGATCAGATGATCAAATTGGCTTGCAGCTGACAGAGACAGACTTTGTTTTAGGTCTGTTTTCTGAGCGTAATGCAGAGGGCGAGACACGTCAGTGGACGGCTCTACAAGCCAGTGCAGGGTCACTGAGCCTGGAGGGGATTGATCCTATTACCATGGCGGGTAGCAATATTGCGGTGAATGTAAACCGTAGTAGTGCTGTCGATGGCTCTGTTCTGGACTTTTCTGGTGAAAACGCTATTACAGCAGAGATTGTTCCAGGGATTGAGGTTGATCTTGATTTAGCGGGTAATAAAGGGGCGCTCTTAGAAGTTACTTCCACTATTGAAATGGATGTGGCGGGATTTGTCGGAGTATCGGGTGATTTTGCGTTTTCACAAGTAACAACCGATGATCAAACGCAGTTGCTCGTGATTGGACAAGATGCAACGGCACGTTTAGAAGCTGGATCGGCCTATGTAGGTGTTTCTGGCGCAGATTTTGGTCTCATCGCGGATGATCAAGGTACTCTAGCATTTGAATTGCAAAACGGTGCTTTTGCTGCTGGCATTGATGGTTTAGGTGGCTTTGGTGCAGACAGCACTATTATCCAATACACCAATGCAACCACGTCAATTGAAGCGAATACAACCTTAAACATTGCTGAAGCCGAATACACTTTTTCAACAGCCATTGATGCTGAGACAGTAGGCTTTGGTGTAGAGGGCTTCAGCGCCAATGTAGCGGATTTTGTCAGCTTAAGTGGCGATTTTGGCTTTAAAAAAGTCGGTGCGGATTTAATTGCTGTCGGCAATAATATCGATGCACGCTTAGCGGCAGATGAAAACAACTACTTGTCTTTGAGTGGCGCACGCTTTGGTCTTATTACTGGTAGCCAAAGTACTGTTTTTGAAATGAGCGACGGTGCATTTGGCTCGGCAATTGCGGGACTGGAGCTGATTACAGCTGACAGTGTGATCATTCAGTATGCAAATGCCACAGGTTTAGTGGCAGCCAATACGACCATTGGTGTTGGTGCGATCAGTTACACATTTGGCCAAGCGATCGTTAGTAACACGGTGGCATTTGGTGTTCAGGGTTTCAGTACCAGCATAGATGATTTTGTGAGTCTAAACGGCGACGTAGGCTTTGCGAAACAAGATGGAAAAATCATAGCGGTAGGTAACAATGTCAGTGCTTCTTTAAAAGCAGGTGACGTAGCGGGCGTTAGTTTGACAAACGCATCCTTCGGTCTGATTTCAGGTCAAGGTCAAAGTGCGTTTGAATTATCCGAAGGCTCATTCGCCGCTAATATTGCGTCTTTAGCCTCAGTCACGGCAGATAGCGTATTTATTCAATACACGGATGCAACGACATCCATTGCGGCAGGTACTGAAGTTTCTGTTGGCAACATCAGTTACACATTTGAAAGTGCATTAGTGGCAAACACCGTTGCTTTCTCTGTTGTTGGTTTACAAGCCAATGTTTCTGACTTCATCACTTTAGAGGGTGATGTTGGCTTTAAACAGGTTAATGATGAGTTAGTAGCCGTTGGTAACAATGTATCGGCGAAACTGTCTGCTGGCTCTGTGGCTTCAGTATCGGTTACAGGTGCCACTTTTGGTCTAGTAAGCAAAGGGACAGAAACTGTGTTTGAACTGTCTGACGGCGCCTTTGCGGCCAATATTGCTGCATTAGCCAGCGTATCAGCCGATCGTGTATTTGTTCAATATACGTCGGCGAATACCGCCATCGCTTCCGGCCGTAAATTGTCGGTCGGACAGGTAGAATACGTTTTTAGTGAAGATATTGCCGAAGAAACAATGGCTTTTGCTGTTCAAGGTTTCAGTGCTGAGGTGTCTAATTTTGTTACTTTAAGCGGTGATCTTGGCTTTGAGAAGTCAGGTGACAATATTATTGCTGTGGGTAACAACGTCGGTGCGTCATTAGGCGTAGAAGGCGTAGCATCGCTTAGTTTAAGTGGCGCGAATTTTGGTTTTATTACGAATGATACCGAGATGGCGTTTGAGCTAACCGAAGGGGCTTTGGATGCAGAAATCGACGGATTTGAGTTGTTGCCGTTTGACTCTATTGCTGTGCAATACACCAGCGCGACCACCACGATTGCACAAGGCCGTGAGATCAGCGTCGGTGGCGTGAGTTATACCTTTAATGACACCATTGCGGCTAATACCATTGCGTTTGCTGTTAAAGGTTTCAAAGCCAATATTGAAGACTTCGTGAGTTTATCCGGTGACTTTGCATTTGCTATGCAAGGTGATGATATGTTTGCGATTGGTAATCGTGTCACCGCTAAGCTAAGCGCAGGCGATGCGGCCTATGTGAGTTTAACTAACGCAGATTTAGGGTTGGCAATTGGTTCTGGTGGCATCGGTTTCGAAATGAAAAACGGTGCTCTGGATGTGTCCATTGAAGGTATGGACAATATCACTGCTGAGGCAGTGACGGTTCGTTATAGTCAAAACAATCCTAATATTGCTAAGGGCACTTCATTTGGATTGGATGGCGTTAATTACACGTTTGAAGAAGGTCTGTACGCCAACGCACGTTACTTTGGCTTAAGCGGTTTTAACGCTAATTTATTTGGTGTGGTACAGATCAGCGGCGACATTGGTTTTGGTAAAAATGGCTCAACGCTCACCGCAATGACCGATGATTTAGACGTTATCTTTGATTTGGGTGACGACGTCTCTGCGAGCATGGAAGGGGTGGCTTTTGATCTGAGTTTTGGTAGTCGTTTGGCCTTTAATATCCAAGGGGCGTTGAAACTTAATGCGTACGACTTCGTAGATTTTGAATACGAAGTGGACATTACACAAGAATTTCAAACGGTATCCCTTATTGATGTTAATGGGAACTTGACAGAAACTTCCGTGGCGATGATGACGTTCGCGAAGTCAAATATAGACTTTTTCGCTGGCGATAATGGCGTCGGTTTTGGCGTCGAAGAAGCCGAGTTAGGCTTAGCAATAGCCGTTGATCTTGGGGATTACCATAACTTCTGGCTTACCATGAAAGCCAAATCGAGTCAAGTGGGTTTCCAAGGCTCTGATATTTTCACTGTGTCAGCACAAGACCTTGATGTGCTGATTAATACTGCCGATCAGTCTGGCCGAGCCATTGACTACTCAGAACAAAACCTAACCTTAACAGAAGGTGTGGGTATTACACTGGGTGGCGAGGGTGTGACCAGTAGCGATACAGCGGTCATGACCTTCGATATGAAGGGTGAAACGTTAAGTGTGAAGGGTGAACTTACTCTTAACCTGTTGGGCGTGATGAGCGTTCAAGGTAATTTCTCGTTTGAGAAAACCTACCAAACCATTACGTTGGCAAATAGTACGACAACACAAGTGTCCAGTCTGATGTTTATGGGCGCGGATGTTAAGGCGTTTGTCGGGTTTGATGAAGGTGGTGAGGACGAGTTTGGCTTTAAGGCCACCGGTGTGGATTTAGGGTTGGGTATTTTAACCGACCGCACCAACACTGCACGTCAGTGGACCATGATGCAAGGCAACGTCGACACCTTTGAATTTGTTGGCGTAGACGATTTAATCCTAGAAGCCACCGATTTAGATTTCTCTTACTACAGTCTACCTGTTGATATGGTGGGCATTAATTTAGAAGTAAGCCCAATTAACTTTGGCGATTTGGCCTTTAAACCAGGTGAGTTGTCTCCGGGTAAAGGCAGTGTGTTTAGCTTCGCAGCGGATTTCAATGTGGACGTTTTTGGTTTGGTACAAGCTACGAACGAAGGCATGGAAATTAACCTCGAATTTGACACGTTAATATTAAGTGATGGCACGATTGAAGATGTGACCTACTTTACCTTTGCTTATACCGACATTGATATTTTTGCTGGTGCAGGTGATGTTGGTCTAAAAGTTGATGACCTAGACGTGGCCTTTGCTTTGGTCTTTAGCCCCTTCTCAGCTGAGTATTGGATTACCGCACAAGGCACAACAGACTTTGTTGGCTTAACCGGCATGCCATTGCTTGAACTAAATGCTCAGCAGGCGCTGTTTCAAATCAACACTGCTGACAGCCAAGGTCGTGCGATCGATTATTCTGCCAAAAACCTCGTGGTTCCTTTAGGTCTTGGTGGCAATGTTGGGGGGATTGAATTTGGTGATGCGTCAGAAACCTTCACGATTGATATCGACGGGTCTCAAGGTGCCTTGTCACAAATCAGTATAAAAGATGCCTTATTCTCGATTGAGAGTTTCGTCCATTTAGAGGGCGATATTGCCTTTAAAATAGGTCGTGAAAATGAAGTGGTACTCGGTGGTACTGGTGCTGTAAGTGTCGGGCCATTAGGTGGTGCGGCGCCTGTTGCGATGGATTACCTGGCGTTTGTCGGTACTGACATGAAGGCGTTTGTTGGTGTCGGCACTCCTTACTTTGGTGAAGGCGAAACAGACTCTGTTGGTGTATATGCGAATGACGTCGACTTAGCGTTTGTGAGATTTAGCAACGATCAATACAGTGTTAATACACTAAAGCTTAATATTGAAGAAGCCGGATTAGTTGGCCTAGAAGGCGTATTAGAAGCGACCTTATCGGGCGTGGGCGTTGGTATGAACGCAGGCAAAAGTAAGCTTGCTCCAACACAGACAACTTGGGTTGATTTTTCCAAAACCTACGGCGATAAAGGCATGGTGTTGTCTACCTTTGACAGTGAAGTAGTGATCAATTACGACAATCGTATTGATATTGCAGCACGTGTAGAGAATGCCCACATTGATGTGGCTGGCTTCTTGCAGTTAGACGGTTCACTGGCTTTCTCAAAAGGCACAACCTACAACTTGGTTGGGGTAAATTCAGGCGTATTGGCAGACTTTGGTGCGCCAGAAACCTTGGTACATGACCTTGAAGTAATGACAATCGGTGGGTACAACCTAACCGGTTTCGCGGGTGTGGGTGGTCCTGAAAATGGTGTTGGCTTAAAATTAGACAGCACAACATTTGGTGTTGCCGTAATGAAAGCATCAGGCTTTGCCGGTTTAGAATTGCCAGAACCAGTTAAAAATGCCATGCCAACCTATATCGCTGCAAAAGCCAATGTGGCCTCGGCAGAATTAGTGGGTATGGACCCGATTCTAAACGCCAAAGTGGAAGGCGTTGAAATCAACATCAATACGTCCTTTACACAGTTGGTGGATCCTTCCGCTTCTTTGCTTTTACCGATGCCGTATGTGGACTTTATCAGTGATGCCAACACCAACTCTGTGACGGGTCATTGGGGAGAAGAAGGTCTGGCTATCGACACAGGTAGCGACGATAACCCAGTATATTTAGACTTTGGTGAAGAAATTATTCAAGCCAAGGTAGAGTATTTTTCTGGTGACATTGCAGGGGTTATGCAAGCATCAGGCTCGATGGCGTTTACGAAACGCGGCTCTGAAACCGTCACGTTAACAAACGGTAAAGTACGTACCGTCAACTCTTTGTCGGTTGGCATGAGTAATGTTTATGGCTTTGTGGGTGTAGGCGGCTACTGGCAAGAAAACGCCACAACCGGTCGCGTTGATGGCACCGTTAAAAATGATAGCGCCTTTGGTCTGGCCATTGAAGACTTAAACGTTGGCGCGGTGTTTATGTTTGATACAACACCAACGGACCCTGGTGTATACGCAGCGGTGCAAGCGGATCTTGCTAAAGGTGGCTTGGTCGGCATCGACGGCGTTACGGCGGAGATTACCGAAACTTTCTTGAATCTTAACCAAACTATCAGTGGCGATGGTGCGGTAATTGATTTCTCTAAATCGACTTATCAACTAGTAGAAGATGGCCCTGAATTAGCGGGCTACTACATTGAAACTGGTGACAGTGCAAACCCTATTATCCTTGACTTCAACGAGCGTATTTTGCAAGTCCAAGGGGAAGCTGAGTTTAATGTTTTTGACCTATTAAACCTTGATGGCGTGTTTGAGCTTAAAATTACGGATGAAGGGCTTGATTTATTTGTTGATGCTTCAGCGAAAATTGGGCCGGAAGGTTTTGGTCTCAACGTCGAGCGTGCTCAAGTTTTACTGATGGTAAACAGTTCTGGTGTGGCCACAAAAGCCTTGTTAGAAGATGCTTCTATTGGCTTTGGCAGTGTGGCTGAACTGAATGTTGATAAGATGGAGTTCCTTCTTAATACGACAGGTAAAGACCTAGTTTATGATGTGCCAGAAGCGTTCCAAGGCCGCATCGGCTCAGAAACGATCGCCATCTCCAATATACCGCCAAATCAAACTGATCCTGTCGATTTTTATGTTTCTTTAGAAGGCGAAGGCGACTTTAGTTTACTGGGTGGTGCTATGTCTATGGAGGGTGATTTCTCCATCTTATTGAGCACCGAGAATACCGAAGTTAACCTGAATATGACCAGCACTGTGCCGCTACTTGAACCAGTGTCGGTAGCGGGTACTTTAGGCTTTGCAACGGGTAGCGATGCTGGATTATACGGCTCATTACAATTGGGAGCCATTGGCGGTTCGACTATTATTGACGCTGGTGTGTTTTCAATTAGCGCCTATGCACTGTTGCAGATCAATACCACCGGCACCTCGCAAAATGTTCGAGCATTAAAGTTAAATAATGACGGAGAGGTGTTAGCGGGCGAGTTTCAAACCGTTGCGATTGATCAGCAAATGTTGCGTATTTCAGGTTCAGCTGAAATTGAGGTTGCCGGTGCGATAACACTCTCCGGTGGCATGGATTTGTTAATTGATAACGAAGGCTTCCAAGCGTCTCTGGATATGGCACTGGATTTAGGTACTTTTGGTACTGTTGCTTTCGAAGGTGATGCGGCGATCACAGAGGACCGTTTTGCGTTACGAGCAGAAACCTCTGTAGAGCTGGGTATTGCGGCCATTGGAATCAGTGCTGGAGCAATACTGCAGATTAATACAGGTTCAGACGATTACACCACGTTAGACGGTGATGTTATTAAAGGTGATACGACCTTTAAGCTGGACCTGGATGGAGCAATCAAAATTCTAGCCTTCGATATTGATTTTGAAGGTGGCATGAGTCTTGTCGACAATGTATTCGAAGTTCGGTTAGATCAAGCAAACATCGACTTTTTTGGCTTCGTCACTGTGGATGTGAGTGGTTACATTAAATCGGACGGTCATTTTGAAATAACTGGTGCTGTTGATTTCAACGTTGATTTAGCCATTATTCAATTGCGTGCCGGTATGTCGATGACATTTAGTGATTCACTCTTTGCTGCTAGCGTATATGGTTCGCTTGATATCAGTATCGATATGGGCTTCTTTGAAATTAATGAAACACTTGCCGGGTTTAGTGGGGCAATTGAGCTTACAGCGAGCAGTGCAACTTTGGATGTTGCTGCAAAAGTTGCAGGCATCTCGGTTTCAGGTAGCAAAACTTGGAGTTGGGGTGCGCCTCCAGTTATAACAACGCAAGTTGGTAATGTGTTGTATTTAAATGCAGGCGATGTGGTGGACCGTTATGGTGATAGCGGCGGTAAATTGTATGGGGATATTTACCATGAAGGTTTTACCGTTGATACCATTACTGATAACGAAGGCAATGCCATTTCAGGTGCCGTTTCTGTTCGGGCTTTAGGGGAAACTAAAGAACATACAGGCGTTGAAAAAATCATATTCATAGGTGGCAAAGGTAACGATACGCTAATAATTGGGCAAGGAGTGGATGCGCAACTTGAACTAGACGGTGGTATTGGTAACGACACCTTTATGATTTTTGGTGGCCGTGCTGGCAGTGTTATTCAAGGCGGTAAAGGTAACGATACATTCATTAACGGTGATGTAGCGAACATGACCTTTCTGGGTGGAATAGGAAATGATGACTACCGTGGTGGATCAGCCGGTGCCGTAGTTGATATGGGGGTGGGTAAAAATACCATTACTGCTGGTACGGGTAATGACACCATAATCATCAACAATGCGAATAAAACTGAACTTACTATTCTGGGCGGAACGAATACAATTCGTATTGATAACGGATTGAGTGTAGACATTGAAATCAAAGCGGGTCAAAACACGATTAGTGCAGATTGGCTAGGTAGTCTGAACATTACGGGTGGCAGCGGTTTAGATCAACTAGTGATGGACACTTTAACCACGGTTCAAGCTTTGCGTATGCACGATTATGGTTTTAGTTACGACCAACGTGTTGTTAAGTTTGATGATGCTTTAGATCAAGTTAAAATCAAAGATGAATCAACAAATACTTATATAGTGTCTGATAATGCTGCAAGTTGGGGTGCGGTTGATCTTCACCTCACTGCGGATGGCTTGCTGGATTTAACCGAAGCGGATTTAATTGCACCGCAAGGTCATTTTAATATTCAAGCCGACGGTATCAAAGGTATCGTATATTCTCAATTAGAAGCCCTTACCTTAGTCAATTTGGCTAGCGCTGGAGATTACATCGGTCTTACCCTGCGTGAAGATGATAGCCTTACACTGCTAGAGGGAAATAGAACTAATGGTGGTCTCTATATAGCTGCAGGTCAGCTAGATGTGGAGTTAGCCGCAGCAGAAAGCTTGCTTTCTCTAACAACCGGTGCCTTAAAAGTAGTCGGCGGCGGTAACATTCGATTAATTGCCGATGATCTAGATTTTATTTCTGGTAACAATCAAGTTATCGGAACGGGCAACATCCTAATTCAGTCAAAAACCACCTCACAAAATTACCGAATCGGATCTGCCGGCCAATCCTATTATGGTCATGACTATTCAGATGCAGGGCAAACAGGTTTCATGGATTTGGGTATGACCGACCTGTCCGCACTTAAAAATGGCTTTAATTTAATCACACTTGGCCATAGTGGTGATGGTGTGGTGATGTATGTTGGAGACATAGAAGATCGCACGCAAGCTGGCGGTTTTGACTTTAATGCTCGCCTAGAAGACGAAGCCTACTTTTTTGCAGACACCATCAACATTGTTGGTGATGTTCAATCAACACAAAACATCCAATTTAATGCTCGTCTAATGGAGGTGTTAAGTAACAACATTCACGATGGCATGGGATCCCCTGACTCAGGTGTGGCCGCTGATACGATTGACATCAACTTGACCGAGCAAATCGTGATATCGGGTTGGTTAAGAGCACAAGAAAATTTAGACGTTAATGTTACAGGGTCTACGGGTCAAGATGGGTTAGTCGGTTATGGCGCAGCGACAAACTCAATTACAGCGGATAAAGGATCTTCTGTAGAGGTTTACGAAGAGGATGGCATTCTTCAGTTAACTTCATCAGGTTCCATTATATCAGCAGCTGGCATGGAGGTTTCAGGGTTACGTTCGCAAATGAACATTAATGCGGGCACTGGATTCGCCCTGCTTGAAGGCGGTGTGCTGCTTGCAAGTGGAAACGACTCAGCGATTAATCTCTTTTCAAATGAATATCTGTACATCGAATCAGGGTCGGCTGTGCTTGCCGGAGCGCGCTTTGATTATGAAGGTTCTACGCCTATTCCTGTCAAAATTGCAGATAACGCAAACCTAACCATTGATACCCAAGGTGAACTGCGTCTTTCAGGGTCTGTTACCACAGCAGCGGGTATGACACTGAATTACGGCGATACGCAGAGTGATTACGCAGACTATTTTGATACCTTGCCCGGAAAAACACTGGCAACCTCAACGGATGTAACGCTTCTAGAGGCGTTACAGCAAGGCAATATTTCACAAAGCTTACAAACTTTGTTAGAAAGTGAAGGGTTACAACTTTCACAAAATGCCTCGGTTACTTCAATCGCAAATTACCAGCCGTTTGCCAGCCTTTCCGCCGAAGCAAAAGCAAAAATAGCGGAAGAACTAGGTTATACCACATACGAAAATGGTGGTTTTTATCAAGAAGACTCACAGGCTTTCTATGAGAGTTTAACGGTTGGTGAGATTGACTCACAAACAATGACTGAGCATATGGCCTCCTTGGGTTATACCAAGCTGACTGGTTCGATTTATTTCGACTCCAATACGGGCACTTATAAAACAGATCTTGTTCAAGGTAAGTCGGCTGATTATGCAAACAGTCAAATTGATTGGACTGCTTTTGGTGTTGACGCTCCTGAAACCACAGCAAGCTTTAATAGTTTAACCAGTGCTCAGAAAGCTGTAGTGGCACAATCATTAGGTTATACCGTAGAGCCTACATTCGAGTTTGAGCGACAAGAACTTGAAAATGAACTAGATGATTATAAAAGCACTTTTGGAGCCTATTACTTCAATGAAGAGGCAACTTGGGGTGAGGACGGCGCTCCGCTTGCAGAAACAACGCTAAAAGATTTAACCATCAACCAAAAAATTGATGCCGCTAAGTATCTTGGTTATTTCCCAGAATACGACGTACGAGAAATCGACTGGAATATTTTGAACCAACCAGATAGTGATACTACTTTTGAGCGTCTTAGCACGGCTCAGAAAGAGCTGGTCGCTAACTACTTGGGTTATAAAACAGAAATAACGGGTTATTACTTCACGAACTTGTCTGCAGAGACAGATAAAAGAGTACTAACGGAGTTTACCCAAGGAATCGTAACAGATTACGAAAACGCCGATATTGTTTGGAGTAGCTCAGCACCTTCAGATCAGGCAACATTCGGTTCATTAACGCTATCACAGAAACACAATGTGGCAGCAAGTCTTGGTTATGAAGTATTCGACGGCATTACTTACTACAACGCCGATGCACTCGTTGGCGAAAAAATGGTTAACGGTTTCTCGTTTGGCAATTTAGTTGATTACAACCTAATCGATTGGGGCGGTCCTGGTGAACCAGAAAGTGCTTTCGCTGATTTTGAACAGCTTACTTTCGAGCAACGCAAAACGGTTGCTGAAGAGCTTGGCTACTCACTGTACGATCAGCAAGTTCTAGTTAACTACGACGCAGATCCTGAGCTTGGAGAAAAACAAGTTGTTTCGTATCTTGAAGTGGGCACGGATTTTCTGCTTAGTGCAGTTGATTGGGATGCTGCTTCCTTAGAAAGTCCAGCAGAAGATGCTGTTTGGAATGATCTCTCTACAGAGCAGCAAAATCTAGTGCTGCAAGAAGAGGGTTACGTCCGATTCAACGGTCAAGTATGGATCAACGACAACACGAATGATCTGACGCTTGGTTTTGTTCAGGGTGAAACAGATCTAACAGGTGAAGAGTACAGCTTATTAGACGCTTACGATTATAGAAATAGCGAAATAGTGTGGTCTCAGCGTACTTCGCCTGCTACCGATGCATTATTTAGTACAGAGCTAAGCGATGCTCAATTGCTGGAACAAAATCAAACGAAGTTGACCAGCGCTCAACAATTTGCTGTATTAGAAGCGTTGAATATCGAATGGTATCAACAAAGTGTTTATTACAAAGTGCAGCCTGATGTTTCTGCAGGGCAGTCGCATTTGATGACGACGTTTATTGATGGTTACCACTACCAAGCGGATACTGCGAGTAATGATGACAGCGACCGTTGGCTACTCAGCGATGGTGAAAACGAATACATAGTATTTGCAGATGATGAAAACAATGATGGCACTGTTGATAAAATACTGATTCAACAACCTCATGAATTGGTTGGTCAGCGTGGGTACGGCTTTCTTTTAACCGGAACATTAACCACCTTAGCAGCGAATCAAGATATCACTATCTCTGGTGATCAAGACATCATTGTACGGGGTAATATTAACCTCAACGGCGCGGATTCCAATTTAACATTCGATACAGATAGCTGGATACATTGGGAAGGTTTTGCCAATGTTACTGGTAACATTACGTTTAACGCTGAAGGACAAAATTCTGACGGTCAAAGTATCTATATCGCAGAAACCGCCAGCCTTAATACAGCACAAGAAGCCACAGATATTCGCTTAACCGGTGCTTACGATATTGTTGTTACCGGTACGGTTGTGGCCGGTGGGGACGTTGGTAGCACGGGGGTTACTTGGGCGGGTCAAGGTGATGCCAATGTGTTTATCCAAGCGGGCGAACGCATTCACATCAACAGCGCAGTAGCAGCCAGTAAATCGGTAGTACTTACCACCACATCGGTAATGGGTGCCGATGATGATGTGTCGCTTAAAGTGACCTCTGCTGGTGGCTTAACGGCCGCTGGCTTGACGTCAGACGGATCAGGTGGTTTGGTTAAAGTCGATGTTACTGGACACGCTGAATTAGTAGGTAATCTTCTGTCTGGCGGCAACAGTGTTCTAGGAGCAAACCCTGGGATCGATTGGTCAACAGAAGATTCTATTATCGACTTAAAAGCCGGTGGCCAATTGTATTTAGGCGGTCAAGCAAATACACAAGCTGGCGGTACGGTCGAAGTTGGTGGAACAATTCGTGCCAATCAGCGTATTGAACTTGAAGGCGGTTCAGGCCGAGATAACGACGGCATTGGCATCAAGATGCCAGGTGGTGCAAGAGTCGTCACCAATAACGATGCTGGTGAAATTTATATAAAATCGGCCGATGATGCGCAACTGTTTGGGCGAATTCTAGCCGGTGGCGAGGTGCAGGATCATTATGATGCACGTGGTGAGTATTTAGGTACAACCAATACCTATGGTGATGGCGCTTCCACAATTACCATTGAAGCAACTCAGGGTCAGGTTCGATTAGGTCGAGATTTGTATGCGGGCAGTATTATTGACGTTCGTGGTGGATACAGTGCTCAAGCTGCAGTTGAAAATTATCAAGACCAAGGCATCGTCGTTTATGGTTCTAGTAAACTCAAAACGGGCTTAGAAAACTCGACGATTAATCTAAGTGCAGCCGGTAATCTTACTGTATTGGCAGCGGCTTGGAGCAATGAAATATTTGCAGATGGGTTTATTGAGTTTGGCGAAGGCGACATCAGTGGTGATATTAGCTTCAATCTTGAGATCGATTTAGGTACTCATAAAGTAGCGGGTATCGTGACTGTTAATCGTGAAGATACTTTAGATAACTCGGGTGCGAGTAGCTTGGTTGAAGACATTAACGCTGCACTTTATCGCACTCAGTTTACGGTGATTGAATCATTAACTGGCTCACCTGAAGAAAATTCAACACAAACACTGAATGACACGCACATTAAGTTACGCTTAGAAGATGGACGCTTAAAACTCACCAGTTTCTATGAATTTGCTTTGCAGCAAACTGGCTCAGTTGGTTTGGATCGTTTGGGCTTTACTCAAGCGGATAATGGTGATGTTTCCTCCAATGGCAACTATGCCTTAGACGCAAGTCAAGTCGGCTCCATGCTTAACCTTGGTAAAGTGGGTGCTGTGGGTGGTCAAGTCATCATCAATAACCACATTGTTGGATACGAAGCGATTAACTTCCTAAGTGGCAGTTCTGGTGGTGGTTTACAGTTACAAGCGTTAGGAACATTAGAAACTCGTAGCGGTAATATTGAACTTAACCCTGTGGGAGACTCCGTATTAGAAGGAAGCTTGATTGCAGCAGGCAGTGATGCTGACATCATTATTAATGCAAGCCGCTCGATCCAAGTGAAAGGCGATTTAACCGCAGACCGTAACATTATTATTAACGCAGGTACGGGTGTCGAAGAGGGTGTCACGAGTATCTACACTCACTCCTCTTCTAGACTGTTATCCACTGGTGACAGCGGTCGTATTCTGATTACAGGCTTAAATGATGTCACCATTAATTCAAATATTGGACAGGACAACACTGGTCTTTCAGAGGTTGGTATTATTTCTGAAAGTGGCACCCTAACGCTTGCAAAAGAAGCAGGCAATATTGAAACCAGCAGTCAATTGAGCCTGAAAGGTAAAAATGTTGTTATTGAGGGTGTGCTAAAGAGTACCCGAGCAACAGAAAGCTTATTAGATTACGAAGTACAGATTCAAGCTTCACAAGATGCCCTTGTAAGTGGTGATTTTGACCTAGGCGGCTCTTTATTAATAAAAGCGGGCCGTGATCTGAGTGTATTCAATGTCAGTATTGGTGTGTCAGCGGCCAATCAACGATTAACCATGCAATCTGGTCGCGACATTTTACTGGGGAACACCAATCCAACTGCAGGTGACAGCCAATCTTACGGTGCAATTCTAGAGGCGGATCGTTTACTAGAAATGACCGCGACGGGTCAAATCGTGGTCGCTGCAGATGCTCAATTGTACTCTGCGGCTAATGATAGCCAAATTAAACTAAAAGCCAGTACGCTCTCGCTAGTGGGCACCCTAAAAGCGGGCAGCGACTTTGACTTTGAAGCCAATACCTCTGCTTGGGCAGGCACAGATGGTCTTGTTGACTTAAGAGCCGACAAAGCGATTTACATTGGCGGTAAAGGGTTAGATGTAGAGAATGGCTACACTTTGACTGATGTTGGGGCTAATTTACAAGCTACCGGTCAAGTTAAAGTGCGAGCAGGGCAAGATGCCAGTGGCATGGGCGTGTCCATGACCAAAGCCAGCGCAATTACATCAGATGCCGATTTTGGTGACGTTCAAGGTGATACAAACTCAAGTATTACGGTGAATGCAACGGGTCAATTACAACTAAGTGGTGTTGTTAGAGCGGAAGATGTGGGTGCAGATGTAACCCTATCATCTAACTCTCTGGTATCAATCGATAACCTAATCCATGCCAACGATCAGTTGAGTATCACAGGGGGCTCTCATACCTCAAAACTTGGTGTTTGGTTAAAACCTGTGGTGTTAGAGGGTGTTGAGTTTGTTTCTGGCGGTGTGTTGGATACGGCTGTTGGTGGTGATATCCAGATTTCAGCCAACGATGGCGTGTATATTCAGGGCCAAGTTGGTCAGCTAGATGATGCACAAGCGTCTATCGTGGGCACTGCATTGATCAAGTCTTCATCCGGTAATGTCACTATATTGGGTTCTGTTGATGTATTGAACGATATCCAAATTACGGGTAAACAAATCAATGTAATGTCAGGTGGATATACTTACGCCACTGCCGATCAATCTTCGGTATTTATGCAGGCAAGTGAGTCTATGACCTTGTCCGCGGCGACATCGACAACCTCGCCTCAGAATATTCCTGCTATTGTAAAAGGTGATGCTTTAGTGCATTTGGTTGCACCTCTGATGTCCATTGCTGGTGTGGTTGAAGTGACCGACGCCAACGGCCTATTGTTGATTAATGCCGGTACGCAATTAAGTGTATCGGGCAATATTATCTCTGCCGGTGATATTCGTTTGCAAGCGGGGGTGGATACTCAAGCGACACGCCTTACACTTGAGAGTGCTATGGACGTCGCATCTCTTAGCAGTGGATTAGTACAAATTACCGGTGCTGGTAATGTTAATGCCGAAGGCGACATCACCATTAAAACAGGCGGAGAATTCAAACTTCAAGCGGGTGCTGAAGCAAACGCTGAAGCAACAACGCTTAAACGTCCTATTGTCCAAGTGATAAGTGAAACCATTCAGGTTGTTACCGGAACTCGGGAAGTAGAGGTTGGAACTATTCAAGTTCCTGTAGTCAGTTGGCATACCACGTCCACTATAGAGCAAATTGATGAAGAAGATGTCGAGGTGGGCAGCGAATACCTGAGCATGGATGTGACCTTAACACAGACAGGTTATTACAATGCATCGGCACCAGAGGGAGAAAAATTTCGTGAATTCTTTATAGAGGGCATCGACTACCATAATGATCAGGTGGTTTGGAAGAATGCAGGCATTGCTAGTAGTTCTAACCCTGACATTGTCAATAGAACAGCAACCAAAGTGACTCCTGATTACACATCAGATGCTTATCGCACTTTCTCACAGCTTAACGACGCGCAGCGTCAAGCGGTGTTAAATCATTTAGGCTACATGCCTGTTTATGAGATGAGTTACTCCAATGCCATGTTATCCGGCAGTTACAAGGGAACCGCTTTCGAGGTGAAAAATGTAGATGATCTAGTAGATGGTGTAGATAAAGAAGAGGATGGATTACACTACAAAACAGGTGAAGAATGGTATGGACCTGATTGGCGAGATGATGATTTTGGCTACTTCCACGTTAAAGTAGACGGCTGGCAAGATAAGTACGTGTACATGCAAACGGGCGCTTACGACGATATTTCCAGAGTTGTTAGCCAAGGAAATCCTCTCTATTTAACAGGCGATACGACACGTGACGGTGAATCCAATGGTAATTGGTCTGCACCAACGAACATAGATGACATCCCTGTTGGTGGTTCAGTGGGTGAGTATGTTGGGCGCTATCAAGACTTGGCTGATGTCTTCTACGAACAAATACAATCAGACTACCTCTTTGAAAATGATGGTTATCCTGATGGCTACAATGAACCGCATGACGATATAGATCAAGGCGAAGCGTTGTGGGAGGTACACTACCTTGGGAATAGTGGTCAACGTGAATTCGAGATAGAAGCACGTACTGCTGCAGACACTAACATTATGAATCGCGATCCTAATTGGTTTTTCCAGGATAGTTCTTATGATATAGACCAGAGTAATCCGTATCAAAATGGACGCTATACTGATGACTTGTACGCAGTTGAAAATTACCTCACTGCGTTGGACACCGACACCTCATCGTTAATCCAAGATGGTGACGCGCAAACTCATGAAGAGGTTGCCTTCGAATTTAAATACTGGTCAGACTGGAATTATAAAAGCAAGGTACGTGTTGATAATGACGATGGCTCTAACTGGTCTGGATACGGTGATGAGAAAGATGTACCTGAATTCGGGTGGACAACCGTCTATGACCAAGGCAGTTGGAAAAACGATAATCGTCTTGAGACAGCCATTATGGTTGGGAATGGACACGACCGCGAATCGAAGAGTAAATCTGGCAACTATGGGCCAACGATAACTCAGAGTAATATCAATAGTTATATCAACTCTGGATACGACCAAATTCAAGTTAAAGTGGATTATGATAACTC
This sequence comes from Marinomonas algarum, assembly GCF_020532605.1. GTDB lineage: Bacteria > Pseudomonadota > Gammaproteobacteria > Pseudomonadales > Marinomonadaceae > Marinomonas > Marinomonas algarum. The sequence continues at coordinate 25,020 of NZ_JAJATW010000024.1, forward strand.
AGGATCGGGTGACCGTATTCGCGCAGAATTACGGATGCGTAAAGAATTAAGCGCAAACGTAAAACAAGATTTTACAGATTATAACTACGATTGGACGTCTGAGTGGCATGATATTTATGATCAACGCCTTCAAACAAGCTATCAAGTGGTCTATAACGCCACAACACTCTATGAAAAAATGCCGGTTTATGCCGAAATAACTCAAGATCTAATGGTTACCACGTTTGAAGATCAAACCGTGTGGGAAACGCAAGACATTACGGCAGATCAAACCATAACGAGCTCTATTGTCGGTGAACAAGATGTGACTGGCGTTGGTGCAAGCTTTACCGGTAACTCTATCGAAGCGGCCAATATCACCATTCAAACAGGCGGGAAAGCGACCCTTACTGGTTTGATGTCAGCCGATAATGATTTGACGGTTTCCAGTCAAGGTCAATTGCAAGTAAAAGGTATTAAGCCTACTGGGGCGGATTTTGAGTCAGAAGTTACCCTAACCGCAGGTAATGATTTAACGTTCACTTCACTGAATAACAATTTAGTGTTTTCTGATGCGGCCTATTTAACCGCCGTTAATATAGACTTAAATGCTGCAAAAGACATGACTCTACGAGGACAGATCGGCACGGAGGCCAATGCCGAAGAGGGTACCCAAAATACACTGACAGTTAGTGCTTCGGCAGGGGCGAATATGGCCTTGCAAGCCAATATATTGGCTGACAATGCAATTGAGCTAAAAGCAGGTCAAGGCACGTCTAAAGATGGCGGTATCACCGCAAATGTTAATGCGCAATTAACCACTACAGCAGATAACAGTAACATTCAATTAACGGCCGGCGTTTACGGTGGGCATATTACGCTTGACCAGTCTGCACTGACAGCGGGTGGTGCCTTATCAGAGGTGGCTATTTCTGCGGTAGAAGGGCGCTTTGAGCAAACGATAACGGCAGAAGAACAGGGTTTGATCACAGCCCATACCCTAAATGCGGTAGCGGATAATGCGATGCTGTTGAACACCAAGGTGTCTATAGCGAATTTAGAGTTGACGGGTTCTGGCGACATTACCATGCAAAACAACGGTGCGCTTGAGCTTAGCGAAATTCAAGCCGCCGATGGGGCAATCGAGGTAACGAACAGGGGGGCGCTAATTACAACGTCGGTTATCGCTCTTGGTACATCTGACCGTAACGACATTACGCTAACCACCTACGATACTAACCCAGATGCAGCCTTTAATGCCGATGTGACTATTAATACCATCACCACAGCAAGTCGTGGCGACGTGATCATTAATGCGCAAGGTACAGTTAATCGTGCCGCTGAGGATTCGGCTGATATTTTCGCTGATCAATTGATTATTGAAGCCATGGCACCGATTGTGCTGAACACCAATGTAAACCAAGTCAGTATTAAAACGACACGCACGGGCGATGTTTCTTTGTTCCAAGGCCAAATGTCTCAAGGCAATAGAGCACTCACTGTGTTTGATACTCAAGTGATGGACGGTTCTTACCAACTGGTCACCACAGGAGCGGTAACCGTAGACAGCCTGACGCTTCAGTCAAATAAATCTGGTCGCGATGTCACTATCCAAGCCAATGGCAATATTGCCGTGAATGCTTTGGTGGCAGGTATTTACCTTGGAGCGGGCGAAACGCGCACGATTGAAAATTCAGATGGGGATGAAGTAAACCTAACCAGCACGGCTTCTGCCGGTATCGTTAACTTAACCTCTACCACAGGATCAATCACCGAAGGCTCCAGCGATGAAGGGGTCGATATTGTTGCAAAACGCCTCAATATTTCTGCGGCAACGGGCATTGAAGGGTTAGAAGTAGCGCTCAATGAGTTGGATGCAAACACGACTAATGGGCATATTTTATTATCCGAAATGGATGGCAATCTTGAAAGAACAGCGGGTTTGATTGTTCTGAATGCTTATACCAGCCTTAATAACAGCAGTCGTGTGGAGATCATTGCTGAGAATAACTTAATTGTTGATAGCGCTGCGCTAACTCGTGGTGAGTATGTACGTCTGGAAAGTCAAGCTGGCAACATTCAAGTTGAAAACCCAGAAGCGGATAAAGGGATTGATTATACCAAAGGGATTGGCTTTAGTGCCGTTTCGGGTACGGTGGATTTGTATCAGTTCTTCAACGCACCGGAATCAATGGAATATCGTGCTGGCGAGCGTTTCTTATTTGGTACGACCGCAGCCACTTTTGCTGAAAACGGTGATAAATTAACCGACGGTAACAAACAAGGCCAATTGCCAGGTGATTTAACGTCAGACTCCATTATCATTCAAACCGGTGAAGTGTTATCGATTGATGGCACTATCACAGTCAAAGATCATTTAGAGCTAATTTCTGAAAAAGACGTCCTTATTCGTGGTGATATTGTTGCCAAAGCAGGCAGCGACGAAATAGGTACCGTGATTATTCGGGCTAAAGGCAGCGAGAATTTAACTTCTGTAACGGATGTGAATGGCGTTGGTATCGAAAACGAAAATCTTACTGTTACCAGTCAAGATACCGGTTATATCAACATTAATACCACCTCGTTTAATGCGACAAACTTTGAATTGAGAGCACTACGTGATATTTACGTGGGCTTGACAGATGGCTGGGCGTTGAGTGGGTTTATTGGCGGCTTAAATAACTACGACCCAGCCCAAAACGTTACCTTAAACATTGGTGGCACTTTGAGTGTAACCGGAGGCATTGTTGGTGCACAAAGCAGCATGCGAATCAATGCGGCATCGATTAGTGCAGATGGTGCTTCAGTATTTGCTGCGGATCACTTATCGATTACCGCTAGTAATGCGATTCAAGCTAACACGCTGGTTAACAGTATTGATGTCGCGTCCACGAATCAGGGTGATATTGCGATCAGTGAAGCAGATGCTCTATTTGTTCAATCGGTCAAAGCTAACGATGGTGCTATTAGTGTTGCTTCGGGTGGTCACATGTGGGTGCGGGATGTACAAAATACCGCATCTGGTAATGATATTACGCTAAAAGCCGGTAAAAACCTTTATATTGACAGTGTTGAAACCGCGACAATTGAAGGTGCTGATAAATCGTCAGGCACTATTACCCTAGATGCTAAAGTTAAAATTTATGAATTGCCTGCTATTGTTGCCATTGAGGGTGTCGACCAAGCATCAGGGGATGATTGGGAAACGTTTGTTAATCAGGATTCAGGGTTACCGACAGTCACAGCCAATAAATTCGCCTACGACAACGTCGATGCGGATGCCTTTGCTTATAAGGTAGTACTACGCCAAGGTACGGTGTCCGAGAGTTACACAGAACTGGTGTCTGCTTCAGATAAGGGCACGGATACAGATACCTTCATTGAAGTGCGTACGACCTCTTCAGGTAACAGCATTACCAGTTCGAAAACAACGCAAACTACTACTGGCTTGGCCAATGCGGGCGGCGCAGGTGGTTCAACGACAACAGAGCTTATTCAGGAAGCGGGAAGCGATCGTTCCCAAGAGAGTACGTTGCGCTTTAGCTCAGCTTATACGCCGGTGGAGGGCACGCAATTCTCAGTCATGCTTGGCGTTGAAGAAATCAGTGTTGCCGTGGGTGATACGGTTAATGGCAAAGTTGTTGAGGCTAAGTTGACCAGTTTAATGGATGCGTTGGCTTATCAACTAGAAGCTCAAACTTCTGTTCTAACGGCGACGGTTGACTCAACTACGTACGAAATCAATGTTATTGGTCAATTGAACCAAAGTTTCACATTGACTTCACCGAGTGTGATTGAAACGGAAAATCAAGATCTAGCCGAGTATATGACGAGTGGTCCAGTAGTGGTAACGGAAGCAGGCACTCTGCAAGCGCAGCAATCTGAAGTGATTTTTTCGGATCATACCGTTACAGCAGGAACCGAATACTCCCTCAGCTTTAGTGATGTCACGGCAACAAACAATACAGAGACAGTGCTTCATCAGGCACAAACAGTTACCTATGTAGCACAAAGTGGTGATGTCCTCACTGATGTTATGGATGGCTTGGAGGCACTATTAGTTAGTTCGCATTCGTTGTTTGGTGAAACGAATGTTGCGTTTGATACTGATACTCGCACACTGACGCTAACGGCGAATACTGAAAACCAAGAATTTACCTTGACCAGCACAGTGAAACAACCAAGTCAGGTGAGCGACGATGCTGTTTATAGCGTTAAGTTGAATAGTTCAACTTACATCGTATATGGCAACGGAGTAACACCGAGCGATGTTACGGGAGCGGTGGGTGATACGCCGGTAGCGACTTCATCTACGGGTAGTTCTCAAACAGATGTCATTAGCTTCACTGATGTCTCACCCAAAATTGGCTATCAGTATCAAATTGACGTAGCGGGTAAGTCTTATTCTGTTGTGGTAGGAGAAGGGGATCCAGCTGTGACGGCAGATTGGGGTTCCGTTTTAGGTCAATTTAAGTCTCTCATTGCCACGAACGATAAATTTGATACAGACAGCATCAGTTTTGATGCGGCGGCACGCACCCTAACGATTGCCACAAAAGTTGGCGAATCGAGTTTTATTTCGGCGTCGAATGTGGCAGTTAAGCACGCGCAATTATCAGCTGGAGACAGCTTATCTGTGCTCAATGGTATTTTGAGTGCACAAAGCGGAGTCGAAACCACTTTTGATGGCCAAAGCATTAGCTTACAAACCGCTACGGAATCCCAGCCTCAAGTATCTTTAGTGGCCTTTGATACCACCATTGATTCGACAAAAACTTATCAGGTTATCATAGACGGCACGGTTTACAGCGCGCCTGGATCTGATAGCGCAACATTAGCGAATATTCTTACTCAGTTAGAAACAGCCATGGAGTCAGATGACTTTATTGTGACGTCAGACAGCGATGCTGGCACTTTGATGATCAGTAAAGGCAATAATCAAGATTTCGTGATTGAGGTAGCGGGATTATTTGACCCTAGTTTGGCGGTAGCTTCTGCGCCACAAGCAGCGGGTTTGAGTGCCACGGAAAAACAAGAACTCTCCTTTAACGCTAGCGAACCAATTATTGCGGGCGATGTACTGAGCTTCGAGCTTCAAAATGCAGACAACACGATCTTAGACACCATATCCGTAACGGCTGAGTCGGGCGATACCCAATCGACAATGATTGACAAACTCGTCACTGCGATAAACGCCTCTAGCGCCAATACTAGCGTAACAGCGTCTAACGTTGAGGGGGTGTTAACCGTGGTTGCAGATCAGATTAACACGGCATTCAACATCGTTGATGTGGCTGTAGAGCGTACCGTGGTGAATACCGAATCCTACGCCGTAGCAGCTTCTACCCAACAAACGGCAGGCAGCCTACAAAAACAAGTGTCTAGCGTCACTTTTAGTGGCAATGCTTCAACAGACATCACTTATTCGGTAACGCTGGGCACAACTACCTATGACGCTAGCGGCTCAACATGGGACAGCATATTAACCAGCCTTAAAAATCAAATTAATGCTAGTAATGTGGCTACCGTGACGGCAATGGACACCAGTGCCCATTCCTTAACGTTAACCGCCAATGCCGATAATACGCCATTCACCTTAACGTCTAGTGTGACGGTGGAAAACCTAGCGACATCGTCGATCAATAACGATTACATATTGATTTTACCAGAGCGCTCTGCTGGCGACTTTGCGTTGGAAGCAAAAGGTTCTCTGTCTGTTGTGAGATTACCGACAACCCCAGCTTCAAACGAGACAATCAACTTAAGCGCTGGTCATTATAAAGGCACAACTTCTGCGGATAAGGACTTAGTGGTTGTAGAAGCCATCAATGTCGGCGATGGCGCGGTGAACCTAAAGGCCACGGGTGGGATAGCGCTTGGTGGTTTAGTCACGGCCAACAGCCTAGACATCGAAGCCAAAAACGATTTGACCATCACGACAGATGTGAAAAACCTAGCCATCGATATGTCCGGTTCGGGTAATGTCACCGTTACTCAATCAAGTGATTTAGTGATCTCTAAACTTAACTTGGCAGGTGGCGATGTATTACTTGACGTTGATGGCGATATCACTATCAACAGCTTTACCGGCTCTGGAGGTCAACTCACCATTAAAGCCACTGGTACCGTCACATTTGCAAACCCAACTGCAGCGGCCATGGAAAGCATGACCATTGAAGCGGGTGGTGCTGTAATAGGTACTATCAATACTGATCGTTTAAGTGTTACTACCACATCCGGTGTTGTGAGCCTTAACAACACCGGCGAAGTCATCGTCGACACCTTGTCCAACGGTGGTCAAGCCGTCACGCTTAATTCCACCGGTGCCATTACCTTTAATGGCGCGTTAGATTTATCAGCTGAGGCGAGCTTAACGCTTAGCACTACCTCGGGTGCAATCAATCTAAATAACACCATCAGCTCTGATGCCGGGGCGATTAGCCTGACGGCGGCGAGTGATTTGATGTTGTCAGCGGATGCAGACATTACCTCGGTATCGGGTGCCTTAACCATGGATGCCGGTACGGGTGAATTGACCATGGACGATCAAACCATTGTCGAAGCCGGTACTGGTCAAGTCAGCTTAACGGCTGATAGCAACATTAAATTGGGTAAAATCAGCACGACTTATGCAGGCGATTTCACCATCGATGCGGGCGGTGCCGTGATCGACAGTGGTGATGGTCAATTAGACATCAATGCAGCCAATGCTAATTTAGTCGTTACAGCGGCTGATGGTGTGGGTTCTGGCGATACGATTGAAATGAACGTTGCCAGCTTGGATCTTACTAACTCAGGCTTAGCTGGGAACATTCAATTAGAAAATACCTCAGCGTTAGACATCAGCCAAGTGGCACAAAGTTCAGCGGGTTTACTTGAGATCAGTACGCTCAATGGCTCGATGCAAATTCTTGAAAATGGCATCACCGCTACCACAGGGTCAATCACCTTATACGCAGCGGGTGAAGCCTCCACAGTGAATTTACAAGCTGACATCAGCACTACCACTGCAGACAACAACACCATTGCGATTACCGCAGAAGGCGGCAACATCACCTTGGGTGCGGGCATACGAGTGGACGGTCTGGGTGACATTCGCTTGTCTACCCCTGCTGGCTCGATTTTGAATGACCAGAGCTATCTCGTGAACACTGACTGGCGCATGGTTGGGGCGAATTTTGACCCTGAAATTGAGTGGGCGCTGTCAAATGGTAAGTTTGTTGTTGATACGGCAACGGGCGCTATTACTACAGCCAAAATTGAAGCCTATCAGGTGGCTAACCACTTAGCGAACAACCAAGTGTTGCGTAATGCTGGTGGGGCTTATCTACAGACTGGTGGTCAGCTAGTGATGACCGCTCAAAATCAAATCGGCCAAAAAGTGTCCGGTTTTACTTATAGCCCAATGGCGATCGTTATCGATGCGGCGCAAGTGACAGCGTCCAGCTCCGAGCGCCAGAATGTGTCTATCCTTGCTACAGGTGAAGTGTCAGTCGTCAAGGATGCTAAGGCCACAGGTTCAAAAGGCGGCTCAACCGATATTCGCTCCTTAAGTGGCAGTCAAACTATCTCTGCATCAGTCGATGCGGGTGGTGACAATATCTCTCTTGTGTCGAATACCTTAGAAATTACCGAAGATATTCGTTCCTCGGGTGCTGTTTTATCGGTTAAAACAGTCGATACGGAGCGTGCTATTTTATTGGGTGACTTGACTGCAACGAGTTCCTTTACAGAGAACGAATTGTTACACCTCGATAACACAGAGATTGGTCGCTTACAAGATGGCTTCTCTGACATTGTTGTAGGCGACTATAACTCCAGTAGTATTATCTACATTGGCGATGAAACCGGCACCGGTGCGGATGTTGTAGTGCAAGATAGCTTGACACTGCGTAATCCAGGTTCTGGTGGCAAAATATATATTAACTCCAATCTAATATTAGAAGGTGATTCATCTCTTCTGGTCGATGGGTCGGGGCATACTTACGTATTAGCAGCAGATACAACAGCGACAGATAACGTTGATATTTTCGACTCAGTTCAGGTTGTGGGTTCATCTACAGATGCTGAGCGTGTGATGACGGCAGGCTCTGACGGATCAGGAGCTATGCAAATTGGCTCTTCTTCAACCCATGATCTAAATGGGAATGGGGATAGTATCAACGATGAACTGATTCTTCAGGCGCCAGGGAATATTACTGTTTCTACGAAAGTCGGTAACACCGATGCCCTAGAAAAGTTGACCATTCAAGGTCTTGGTGAAGGCGCGTTCGCTAACTCGGTTGCTTTTGATCAAGAAGTCATAGTAGATGGTGATTTGGTGATTTACGCCAAAGGCACAGTGACCTTTAATCAAGCGATCACATTGAACAACGGTGGTAGTTTACTCATCTATGGCGCTGAAAACGTCGTTTTTGAGAAAGGCGTCAATCTAGTTGGTGGTGGCAATATGCTGGTGGAAGGCAATGAAATTAGCCTTAAAGGCGGCCAAGAGTCCATCGTTGGCACGGGCACGGTGACCTTGCGTACAGCAAACATTGGTTATGGCATTGAGCTGGGCACCCCACCTTCTAGCGTCACATCAAATACCCTCAATATTGATAACACTGAGATTCAAGCGTTTGCCGATGGCTTCACGAAGATCATCATTGGCCATCAGGATGTTGACGGCCATGCGAAAGAGAACACAGGCAACATACGTATTGGTGCCATTAACGCCTCTCAGCAACCCACGTTGCGAGACACGCTGGAAGTGTACGGCAGCAATATTACAGTGGAAGACTACTCCAATAAGGAATATGTCTTACAGATATTGGGTGACATTACCCTCGATGCGGTGAACAACATCACCATTACCAATACCATGGAAGCGTCTAACGCAAACAATACGGCGTTATCCAATATTACTCTGTACTCTGAATCTGGCTTGGTCACACAAGCAAGTCTTGCTTCTGATACAGAATCACAAGAACTCATTATTGCTGATAACTTAACGGTGACAGCCGAAGATGGTGCATCACTTTGGTGGACCGCGATCAACACCTTGGATGCAGTTAACACCGGCGACGGTGATATCCGCGTGCATACGCAAGCGTTTGATACCTACATTGATACAAAAGATGTGACCAGTGACTTGTCCATTAAACGTCTCCATCAAACAAGTGCGTCTGTTTCAGGCGATATGGTGATCAGTACGGACAATGGCAATATTACCGTATTAGATTCGACCAGTGCTGGATCTGGCATAATCAGCTCTGGATCTGGCTTGGTCACTTTAGTTACTGGCTCTACAGCAAATGAATTAGGTGAAGATCCTGCATCGGCTACTTATAAGCGTGTGGACGACGGCAAGACCATCACGATCAATCAGGTGATTACCACAACGACTGGTGCGATTACCTTATTAGCCGATGGAGCGATTAACAACAGCGATGCGGGAATCATCAGCGCCAGCGGCGTAGGTAACATCACGTTGACGTCGCAGTCGGCCGAGATTAATCAAAACGGTAACGTGTTGAGTAATGGCGGTGAGATTACCTTCGTGGCAGACACGAATATAGTGATGGCGAATGGTACAAACACCAACGCCAATGCCGGCTCTGTGGTGTACACCGCCGGCCAAAACATTGTCCTAAGTACAGTTAATGCCCAAGACGCGATCACCTTAACGGCAGGCAACACCGAAGACACAGAAAATGGTCAAGTCGGCTCTATCCAAGCGGTGTCTGGCTTCTCTGGTGCGTTTAACCTATCTGGTGAAACCACCACAGTGACCTTAAAAGCCGATAATGGTATAGGTGAATCTGGTACCGCACTGAAAACACAAATCGGTGGCTTAACTGCAATCAACACCAATGATGGTGGCCTGTTCATCGAAGAAAGCACCGATTTAAGTGTGTTAAGCGGCGGCATTGCCATGAGCGGCACCGGCGGCGATGTGGTCTTAACCATGACTGACGGTGGGTTGACAATGGCCGGTGATATAACCACCACTGGTACGACTGGTAACGTGCGTCTTGATGCCAATGGCACGGGTAAAAACCTCACGTTAAACAAAAATATTCAGTCAACAAATGGCTCAATTAGCTTACTGGCAGAAAATTCCGTTGCCATGGGTAATGCTTCCTTGATCAGCACCTTAGCGTCAGGTCAAACCATTGATATCCTGGCGACCTCTGGTGCGATCACCATGGCCAACAACGCCACCGTAAGAAGCAACGCCGGCAACGCGCGCTTTGATGCCGCGACCAGCGTGGCTTTGGGTAAGGTAGACCTTAGAGCCGACGCGGATCGTAATGCGAACCCTGCCACCTTGACGAGTCAGGCTTCTTGGGGTTCTTTAGCGGTCAATGCGACAAGCGGCACCATTACAGACGCGGCTGCTGATAACGACACAGCCGTTGATATCTTCGCGAACAGCGTGCGTATGAGTGCCGGTGAATCCATCGGTGCAGGCGAAAATCATCTTGAAACTGAAGTGCAAACCATAGCCTTGACTGTCACTGACGGCGGTATTTACGTCACCGACAGTACAGCGTTAGAGCTATCCAGTGTGGCTGATGTGACCGTTAATCGTGTTGCCACTAATGGCAGCGCCGCTAGCACCACAGCGGGCGACGATTTAGTGGGCGCAATGGTAACAACAGACGCGACCGACGCGACCAACGACGATGTGGTTCTGATTGCGAAAACAGGTACCTTAACCTTGTCGCAAGCACTGAGCGTAGAAGGCAACGGCAACATCTTACTGCAAGCGCAAGCTGGCGCACTGGATATCGATCAAGCTATTAGCACGGCAACGGGTCATATTAGTGCTGTAGCGAGTGGCACATTAACTCAAGCTGACACTGGAGATATCAGCACGACCGGCACGATCGATGTGCGAGCCAATGCCATTGACATGAAAGATGGGGCGGTAACCCGCATTATAAGTGGTTCAAGCAACATCCGTTATGTGGCAGGTACAACGCTTGATCTGGGTCAATTGACCACAGCGGGTGACATCAGCCTAAGCGCCAGCAGCATCACCGATGCTAACGGTGACACTAATAACCTAACGGCCGATGAATTACGCATCGTGACCACAGGCACTGATGCAGGCAATGGCGCAGGTACCAGTGCGAATCACCTAGAACTGAACGTGGCGAAACTGGCAGCAGACGTGAAAGGCACAGGCACAGGTGGTTTGTACATCACTGAAGTAGATGCTCTACAAATCGGTACCTTGAGCGATATTAACGTTCAGCAAGTTAGCACCGATGGTACCGACGATACTGCGACATCTGACGCAGCACAAAGCAACCTTAACAGCGACGGTAACCTTGTTATTGTCGCTGCGGGTAGTGTAGAAACGCTTGCAGCGGGTGGCGCGGTTACTGCAACCGGTAACCTATTATTGCAAGCCAATGGTACGACTTCTGATTTGACCTTGGGTGGTACGGTTACCAATACGGCTGGCCATACTAGCTTGGAAGCAGGCCGAGATATCTTGGTCAATGCGAACATTAGTGCAACAACGGTCGAAGGCAAAACAATTGACCTGAAAGCCGGTGACGACATTACCATGGCGGCTGCAACGAGCATCACCAGCAACGACGGTAATATTCGTTTAGAAGCCAATAATGCCAATACGACTGACGATACGACAACTAACGGTATCGCGCTGCGCACTATTACCGCCGGTGAGGGCAATGTTGCGCTGATCGCTGGAGCATTAGGTTCTATTGTTGATGCGGCCAATACAACGGATGCCAACATCACCGCAAGTGGTCTGATCATGACGGCAGGCGCTGCGATTGGTTCTGGTGCAAATCACATCGATACCGCAGTCGCGACCTTAACCGCTAACGCGGGTGCTGGTGTGTTTGCCACAGAAAGCGACACGCTAATTGTTGATACGGTTGACTTCAACGTCAGTCGTGTGAACGCAAAAGCGCCTGTGACGGATCAAAACAGTGCCCAAGAAGATCTAACAGCCGATGGCGCCATTGTTCTAACAGTTAAGGGTGGTGGTTTAACGGTCAATGACGGCACTAACGAGTCAGTAGGCATAACAGCGACAGGCAGCGGTAATGTGCTTCTGAATGTCACCGGTCAGATCACACTGGATGCGGGATTAAACGCAGGTTCAGGTCATATCAGCGTGGTGAGCAGTGATACTTTCACTCAAAACGCTAACATGACGACAACAGTTATTGAAACGGATGCGGGCACGATCGATGTTCGAGCCAATGCCATTGACATGAAAGATGGCGCGGTGACCAGGGGTGAGAATAACATCCGTTATGTGGCAATTACGACGCTTGCTCTGGGTCAATTGACCACAGCGGGCGACATCAGCCTAAGTGCCAGCAGTATTACTGATGCTAACGACACTGTTACTACAGGAACAAATAACCTAACGGCCGATGAATTACGCATCGTGACCACAGGAACCGCTGATGGAAATGGCGCCGGTACTAGCACTAATCACTTAGAACTGAACGTGGCGAAATTAGCGGCAGACGTGAAAGGCACAGGCACAGGTGGTTTGTTCATCACTGAAGCCAACAACATTACCATCACGGAATTGGCGGCCATCGTCACCAATCGCGTGCAAGCCGATGGTACGGTAACAGCGTCGGTTTCTACTGATGCCATGCAAAGTGATCTAATCAGTAAGGGGGCAGCGGTAGTTCAAACCACCGCAGGTAACTTAACCATAAACGAAGGCGACGCAAACAACAGCGGCGTCAGCGTTGACGGTAACTTATTACTAAGTGCGGGCGGCTCATCTGATTTGACCTTGAACGCGGACGTGACCAGCAGTGCAGGCCACATCAGCCTGAACGCGGGTCAAGACGTGTTACAAAACGCCAATGTCACTATTGGTACAGGTGCAGAAGACAAAACTATTGATGTCTTGGCTGATCGCAACATCACCATGACAGATGGCACTCAAACAACAACAGACAATGACAATATTCGTTATGAAGCAAGTGACACCATCACCCTATCTAGCTTAAATGCCGGTGCTGGTCATGTCAGTTTGGTAGCTGGCAGCATTCTAGATGGTAATGATGACGCGGTTAATATCATTGCCGACACATTACGTCTAAAAGCGAAAGTGGGTATCGGTAACGATGGCTCTACTGTGAATGCCATCGACACCACCGTAAGCACACTCACCGCGAGTTCACAAGGCAACGGTGTATTTATCAATGAAACGGATGCTTTAACCATTGATACCGTCGCAGCCATCAGCGTTAACCTAGTAAAAACCGATGGCACCGTGGCAAATTCAGTGAGAACAGATCTTGCACAAGAAGATGTGGAGACCATTGGTGGTTCGGTGGTGATTGAATCCAATGGCTTAATAGTCAAAAAAGGAGCCTCTTCATCTAATGATCGAGCGGTTTACGCAGTTGGATCAGGTTCTATTTTGCTGAATGCTGGTGAAGGCAACCTCGATATACAAGGTCAAGTGGTCGGTGGAACAGGTAATATCCATCTAATCGCAACCGTAAACGAGGGCGATGCTGACTCAGGTAACATTTTGTTGTCAGGTCTTGCGGATGTAATTACCACCACAGGTACAACGGTTTACGCTCAAGCTGGAAACGCAATCACCATGACCTCTGGCTCAAATATCTCCACCCTTGGTGGCGATGTACGCCTAGACGCCGTGAATGACATCAAACTAAGCTTGATCAACGCCGGCGCAGGTGACGTGGCGCTGAACAGCACCGCAGGTCGAGTACTGGACATTCAAGACAGTGTCAATGCGTCAAATATTATTGCTAATAGCTTAGCAGTGAATGCATTAACGGGTATTGCGACGGGGACAAACCATCTTGAAACAACGGTAGCAACGTTATCGCTTGCCTCTGATAATGGCAGCGTATTTGTCAGCGATACAACGGATGTCAAAACAGGCAGGGTAGTGGTCAATGTCAATACCGTTTCATCTAAAGCAGTCGCGACAAGTGTTGAAACGACACAGCATGATGTCTCAACAACCACTGGCGATGTTGTTCTAAACACCGCAAACACCTTAACCATCACCGATAGCGATGAAAACGGTGTGGCACTTGAAACAACCACAGGTGATATCCGTTTATCAACTACGGCGTCTTCTGGCCAAAATGTTGTTATCAACGGCAAGGTTAATACAGCGTCAGGCAATATTGCTGTCTATGCAAACGTTGATGTGTCCCAAAATGCTGATGGAGACCTGATCACTACAGATGGCACAATTAACGTTCAGGCATTAACAGGTGCTATCACTATGGCGAATGGCGCACTGGCTCAAACCAGCGGTGGCAACATTCGTTATGTGGCAAATAAAACGCTAGCTTTAGGTCAATTGACCACAGCAGGCGATATCAGCCTAAGCGCCAGCAGCATTACCGATGCGAAAGCCAATGATGACGTAAGTACTAATAACCTAATGGCCGATGAATTACGCATCGTGACCACTGGAACTGATGCAGGTAATGGCGCAGGCACCAGTACGAATCACCTAGAACTGAACGTAGCGAAACTGGCAGCAGACGTTAAAGGCACAGGCACAGGTGGCTTGTACATCACTGAGGCGAACGCCTTGCAAATCGGTACTTTAAACGCGATTAATGTTCAGCAAGTTGACACTGATGGCACCGACGGTATTGCGACAACTGATGTTGCACAAAGCAACCTAAACAGCGCCGGTAACCTTGTATTAGTCACCACAGCGGGCTCAATCACGACTACAGCAACAACAGGCGTGACGACTGCTGCCGGTAACTTGTTACTAAGTGCAGGCGGCGCAACTTCTGATTTGACGTTGAACGCCAACGTGACCAGCAGTGCAGGGCACATCAGTCTGAATGCGGCGCAAAACGTGTTGCTCAATGCAACGCTGAGCACCACAGGCACAGCGAAAACTGTCGATGTGTTGGCGGCTCGTGATATTACGATGACAGACGGCGCGACCATCACCACGAACAACAGCGATGCGCGTCTTGAAGCCAAGTCAGGCAACATCACGACCAAGATCGTTAACGTGGGTACAGGCAGTTTGAATCTCATTGCTGGCACTGACATCCTGGACATCGACAACAGCAGCTTAATGACCGCTGATGGCTTGATGATGACCGCAGGCAGCGGCATTGGTATCAGCACTAACGTGTTAAATACCGCGGTCGGTACCTTAGCGGCCAGCGCAGCCGCCGACGGTATCTTCGTCACTGAAACCAACGGTCTGATCATTGGTGATGTAACGACTACCGTGAGCCGTGTTGCAAGCGATGCGACGGACAGCAATACAGCAACCAGCGACACTCAAGAAGATCTTACTACCACCGATAATGGTGGCTTGGTGATCACAGTAACGGCGGGTGATTTAACGGTTCATGTGGATACGGATGCAGGTAACGGCATCACGGCGTCTGGCAATGTCTTGTTAGATACTAAGGCGGCCGATCTGGTTCTGAATGCGGACGTGACCAGCAGCGCAGGGCACATCAGTCTGAATGCGGCGCAAAACGTGTTGCTCAATGCAACGCTGAGCACCACAGGCACAGCGAAAACTGTCGATGTGTTGGCGACCAATAATGTGACCATGTCTAACGGCGCTAGCATCGCCACGAACAACAGCGATGCGCGTCTTGAAGCCAAGTCAGGCAACATCACGACCAAGATCGTTAACGTGGGTACAGGCAGTTTGAATCTCATTGCTGGCACTGACATCCTGGACATCGACAACAGCAGCTTAATGACCGCTGATGGCTTGATGATGACCGCAGGCAGCGGCATTGGTATCAGCACTAACGTGTTAAATACCGCGGTCGGTACCTTAGCGGCCAGCGCAGCCGCCGACGGTATCTTCGTCACTGAAACCAACGGTCTGATCATTGGTGATGTAACGACTACCGTGAGCCGTGTTGCAAGCGATGCGACGGACAGCAATACAGCAACCAGCGACACTCAAGAAGATCTTACTACCACCGATAATGGTGGCTTGGTGATCACAGTAACGGCGGGTGATTTAACGGTTCATGTGGATACGGATGCAGGTAACGGCATCACGGCGTCTGGCAATGTCTTGTTAGATACTAAGGCGGCCGATCTGGTTCTGAATGCGGACGTGACCAGCAG
>NZ_JAJATW010000025.1 GCF_020532605.1 Marinomonas algarum
GAATTGCTTGACGATCATAGAGGCGTTGAACCACCTGATCCCATCCCGAACTCAGAAGTGAAAAGCGCCATCGCCGATGGTAGTGTGGGGGATCCCATGTGAGAGTAGGTCGTCGTCAAGCTTTAAATACGAGAAGCCCTGATAGCATACGCTGTCAGGGCTTTTTTCGTTTTGTACTATTTTTTATGCTGTGACTTATAAATAGCGTGAGAGTTTAAAGTCAGCGCTTTTCAGAAGAAGTGATACAGATGAGTGCTTCGATACTAATAAAATAGGGTTTCAAAGTTTTTACAGAACGTGTATTTTTATTAGTAATGTATTGAAAGAAGAAAATTAAAACATGAGGCAAGGGGACATTTCCGCCGCATCCTTGCAGCTCAGGTTCATCATGAAAGGCGACAGAGCCTCCATCTTGGAGGTAGTGGCAAGTCCTTTTGCCCTCTGTCTGATTTATAATTTAGTATAAAATATGAACGATTACAACCTTAAATGATAAAAAAATGCATTTTTTTAAAAATTTTAAAGTGACATAAAGAGTGGTGCCCCCGAGACGATTCGAACGTCCGACCTTTCGCTTAGGAGGCAAATGCTCTATCCGACTGAGCTACGAGGGCAATTTCATTATTTTATCAGGCGAGTCAGTTAAGTTGAATAGATTTCATCTAATTAATTCAATGAAATTAAGAGGTATTTTAGTAAAGGAGTAGAGTAATCTTTAGCCTTCAGTTTTGATGATAGCCAGTATGGTGAACAACTAAACTAGAACCAGCGACGAACGCTACTACAGTAGCGGTGATAATCATCATTGAATTTTTTGGCCAATATCTCTTCCTCAGGTTTTATTTGAAACTGAGTAATGTATAAAATAAAAGCTATGATTGGCACAAAAGTCCAGAAAGAAGAGAGTAAAAAAGCCCAGCCAATAAGTATGAGAAGAAGGGATAGGTACATAGGGTTACGTGAAAAGTTAAAAATTCCTGTAGCAATCAGCACACTGGATTTATCAGGATGATGAGGATCTACACTAGTTTTACACTTAAAAAAACACCAAATGGACGTAAGTGCAATTGCCATTGCAAGTAGCCAAATGACTAGGCAAATTGTGAGTCTCCATGGAGTAAGTTGCATTTGAAAATCGGATAGTGCGAACATGCAAAATCCTGATGCTGCAAAGATAATTGGTGGTGGGACTTTAAGTGCTAACATATTATTCCTTAAATATTTAAGCGCGCCCTAATGTGTGTTTACTGCTTATTGGGTGGGTTGATCCCTTTGCTGTATAGACTTTGTTTTTGCTGCTATGGCCTTGAAGTAGCTCATAAAGAGACTTGTTTCGTTTTTGAAGAGTGTTTAATACTCTAGCATTGGTGTTGTTTTTTATCTTACAAGCTTTTAAAAGGGTTTCACACTCTTGCATTAATAGGCGAACGTTATCTAGAGAGCTATCTTGAAGTCCTAGCCAGTGTTTAAACGCCTCTTCTGAAGGGGCTTTTTTGTCAAAGATGCCGAATTTGATTAAAATCTTAGTGCGTTTGTCGTTAAGTTGATTCATTTCATCGAGCAGTATCTGCTTTTTTTTAGCGATTTCGATGATAACTTCACTATTAAGTTTTCCATAGGCAGTGCGCTCTTCATCCAAAATGGATGAGAGCTGATGCAAAATTTCTTTATTTCTTTGGAAAATAGGAACGACAGGAATCATAAGGCAGCTGTGTGACGGCTCTATAGTGTTTGCTGTGGATTAGAACAATGAGTCCATCGAAGACATGTTACTCGCTAATTTTTGAGTATCTATCTTATACTCTCCAGCAGCGATTGCATTTTTTATTTGCTCTACTTTGTCCATATCAACGTCTGGTAACTCACTGATTCTCGTTTGCTGGTTCTGTAACGTTTGAGCCGTACCACTGAGTTTCACGGTGTCTTCTGCTAATGAGCCACTATTTTGTACAGAGCTCTGTTTTGTTGCCGTTTTGTTAGAGAGGCTTTCTTGCTGAAGCCGCTCATTCTTGTTGACTGCGCCTTGGTTTGATAGACCTGTAAATTGTATTGCCATTGGGTTTTCCGCCCTTTTAAGATTTGCCTGTCTATGATGTCGGCAAGCTAGAGAGAAACTTTAGTCAAAAGCCTTATAAAAGTCGATTATACGTTGTAATACTACGCGAAGTTAATAGTTTACAAGAACCTCACTGCTGGATACAACTTTAGCATATACGATTCGATCGGAGCTGGTATTTTTAACTCTTATTTGTTGGCCTGCCGTTCCATTTTCTAATGCAACGCCATTCATTTTTACAACAATGTTGCCGCTACTTGCTGTAATCAAGATGGCATCACCTTTTATTATGAGGTTTGGCTGGTCTGTTAGGTTGTCGGTGATAAAAGTGTTAATACGCAGATTTCGTGACGCTATTAGTCCATAAGGAGGATTTTTTTCTGTATAAACATGGCCTCGTAAGCCAGAAACTTCGACTTCACCAATGTCGGTATTTGTTAGGTTTATTTCTTGGCCGCGGTTAATGGGTGTGCGAGCTCTTATCGCTGATATTTTAATGGACTGAGTGATAGGAATGTAAGACTTCCAAACAGGCATGTCACAACGTATTTCATAGTTGGTTCGTCTTGTTGTGCCTGGTCTCTGATTGCGGATTTCAAGCGTTTCACTTTGACAAGTTGGTAAATAATTGAGCGCGGCCAAATTGTTAAGGGATATCTCTATTTCAGCGTCAGGGTAAAGCGCTATTAACCTTGGCTTTTCAACCTGTTCAATGAATTGGTTGATCTGCTCTTCAGTGTCTAGTGCAAAAACTGACGTTGATGTTATAACAAAAAAGGCAACGATGAGCCTTGTGGTGAGCATGATGCGTTCTCTTTGGTGATTATTGCAATGTTCCAAACAAGATAGTTAGTAAAATCCCATAAATCACTTTATCATTGGTTAATATATATTAACAATTCTGAGGTGAACCCTCAGAACAAAGTGAAGAAATTTTGGAGGCGTATATGGCTGGAGTTTTAGACACAGTTAACCAACGTACACAGTTAGTAGGCGAAAATCGGTTAGAACTGCTTTTATTCCGCCTTAATGGTAAGCAAATTTACGGCATTAACGTCTTTAAAGTGAAAGAGGTTCTACAGTGCCCAAAACTTACCACTATGCCGCACAGCTCACCTGTTGTTCGCGGTGTTGCTCATATCCGTGGCGGCACGATTCCTATTCTAGACTTAGGACTAGCGACGGGTGCGACGGGTATGGAAAACATCAGCCAATGTTTTGTGATCATTACTGAGTACAACCGTCGTATTCAAGGTTTCTTGGTGCGAGGTGTTGAACGTATTGTTAACATGAATTGGAGTGATATTCAGCCGCCACCAAAAGGATTACTGAATGACAATTATCTCACAGCGGTCTGCCAAGTAGACAAAGAGATGGTTGAAATTATTGATGTTGAGCAAATTTTGTCAGAAGTTGCGCCAACTCGCCAAGACATTTCAGACGGTATTGTCAATGCTGGTGTGACAGAGAACGCACAAAAGCACCATATCCTCATTGTTGATGATTCCTCTGTTGCTCGTAAACAGATTAAACGTTGTATGGAACAAGTTGGTTTCGCAACGACAGTGTTGTGTGATGGACGAGAAGCGTTAGATTTTCTGTTAGAGATGGTTGCAGAGGGCAAAGATGTAACGAAAGAGTTTTCTATGGTGATCTCTGACATTGAAATGCCTGAGATGGATGGCTACACATTGACAACCGCGATTCGTAATGACAGTCGTTTGCAAGATCTATTTATTTTGTTGCATACCTCTTTAAGTGGGGTGTTTAATGAGGCTATGGTTAAAAAAGTAGGTGCAGATGGCTTCTTGGCGAAGTTCCAGCCAGATGAGCTGGCTAGACTGGCAATAGAAACCGTGCATGTGCAATCGGACGAATAAAGCACTTTTTTGTCAAATAGAGTGTTGGATGTATTAGACCTCATTTCTATGGTCTATCACTTATGGAGTTGTGATGCTCAGTACTACAAATGCAATAACGCCGAATGGGTATATGAGGTTCAGGGAGTATCTGCAGAAAGTTTGCGGGATTTCATTGAGTGATAATAAGCAGTACTTAGTTGCTAGTCGTTTAGGGAAGCTGCTAGATAGAGAAGGCTTTTCACGTATTGAGCAATTGGTTGATAAGCTTGAACGAGGAGGAGGTTCAACGCTCAAGGAAGAAGTCATTAATGCGATGACGACCAATGAGACCTTGTGGTTTAGAGATATACATCCTTTCACAATATTAAAGGAAAAAGTACTGCCTGAAATGACGGGCTCACCTCTAAGAATTTGGTCCGCAGCCTCTTCAACTGGCCAGGAGCCCTATTCCATTAGCATGGTTATTGAAGAGTTTAAGGCTGCTCGGCCCGGCGTACTGAAGTCAGGCGAGAGGATTGTTGCAACAGACATTTGTACCAACATCTTAAAGCATGCTAAACAGGGTGAGTACGACAGTCTGGCGATAGCAAGGGGTTTAGGTCCAGACTTACAGCGTCGTTATTTTGATAAGGTTAACGATTCAACCTGGAAAATTAAAGCCAGTATAGGCGCTCGAGTTGAGTTTAAGTATTTGAACTTGATTGATTCTTTTTCTTCGTTAGGTAAATTTGACATCATTTTTTGTCGAAATGTGCTTATTTATTTTACCGTCGATCTCAAGTTGGATATTTTGAAGCGAATGCATGCTTCACTCAAACCAGGTGGTTACCTCTTCTTGGGCGGATCTGAGGCGCTGAGCGGTCTTTCTGATTATTTTGATATCATTCAATGTCACCCTGGTATTGTTTATAAAGCAAAGGCGCGTTAAAAATATCCTCTCCTTTTATCTTGTTGCTATTCATTTTTTCCTCTAAAAGCTCGCACTATTTTACATAGGCGAGTTTTTATCTTTATATCTCACGTTTTCCTTTGCCGCTTTTTGCCGTTTTCACTTTTAATTTTTTAAGTCTTTGAATTGTATGGGTTTTTTTGTTGGCACTATAATTGCTTTGTTAATGTAAACTTATTTATAGCAATCAGTTGAGGGTTCGATGGCAATTTCTTTTGAAAATGCATTTGCTGGGTACGATAAAACGTTACAGTTTCGCAGTGATAGAGCTGCAGTTCTAGCAAATAATATCGCGAATGCCGATACGCCAAATTTCAAAGCGAGAGACATATCGTTTGATTCTGTTTTCAATAATGAAAGCAATAAGCTGTCTCTTTCCAGTACAGATTCAAAGCATATTTCAACTTCTGGTTCTATGGGTGAACCAGCCGGCTTGTTTTATCGCAACGCCAGCCAGCCTTCTTTAGATGGCAATACAGTGGATATGCAGCGTGAGCAGGCTGAGTACGCACAAAATGCTATGCAGTTTGATACAAGCTTTATGTTGCTAGATAGAAAAATTAATGGCATGAAAAAAGCACTTAGTGGGAATTAATAGTTATGTCTCTGAGTAATATTTTTGCGATATCTGGTTCTGCCATGAGTGCTCAAACTGTGCGTCTTAATACGGTTGCCAGTAATATGGCAAACGTAGACAGTGCCGCAAGTTCCGTTGATCAGACTTATCGAGCGCGTAAGCCTATCTTTTCACAAATGATGAACGACAGCATGCAAGAAAATGGTTGGGGGAATGTACGCTCCGACGGCAGTGGTGCCGGTGTGGGTGTTAAGATCGATGGTATTGTTGAGTCAGACGCTCCGCTGCAGCCAAGATATGAGCCAGATCATCCAATGGCAAATGAAGAAGGCTATGTCTTCTATCCAAACGTGAATCCAATGGAAGAGATGGCTGACATGATGTCTGCTTCTCGGTCGTTTCAAACCAATGTGGAAATTATGAACTCAGCAAAAAGTATGATGCAGAAAATGCTCACACTTGGACAGTCATAGGAGCTGACCCATGGCAAATATATCAGACACGAAGGGGTTGGGTGGATTAATTTCCCAATATGGTACGGAATCAGCTAAATCAAAAGCCGGTATTGAAAAGCCAGAAGCGGAAGAGCAAAGCACAGCGTTAGCGGATCAGAATGTCTTTCTTAAGTTGTATATTGAGCAACTAAAAGGACAAGATCCGACCGCGCCACAAGATACCAATGATATGGTCGCACAAATGTCTCAGTTTAGTTCTTTAGAGCGACTCACCAGTATTTCTGATCAATTGGAAAATATGGCGTCATCGTTGACATCGAATCAAGCATTGAGTGCATCAACCTTGGTGGGTAAATCGATATTGATGGAAGGTGATAAGGCTAAATTAGCCGAGGGCACCGATTCAGTAGAAATACGTACCTTGCTTCCAGAAGAGTCGAAAGCGGCAACACTGAAAATATTTGACGAAAGTAATCGCTTAGTTCGCACCGCAGAGTTAAAAGGCAATGATTATAAGTGGGATACGTTGGATAACGAGGGAAAGGTTTTGCCGCCAGGTGAATATCGCCTTGCCGCCTCTTTTGTAAATGAGAAGGGAGAGACATCGGCTCTAAGTACGCGTATTCCAACGCGGATCCAAGGTGTGACCATTAACGGTGAGAATGGTACAGAGCTCAATGTGGAAAATCACGGCAAAATCAAACTCACAAATGAATTAGAAATATTAGGGTAGTTGGAGAGAAAATATGGGATTTAATACAGCGCTGTCTGGCATTAAAGCGTCGGCTGATTATTTAAGTGTGACAGGTAACAACATTGCAAACTCCGATACCACTGGCTTTAAAAAGTCGCGTATTGAATTCGATGATCTCTACAATACCAGTGTGCTTGGTGCAGGAAGTGGTAACAGTATCGGCTCTGGTGTGAGTGTGAGTGGTGTTTCTCAGCAGTTTTCATCAGGGACGCTGTCTTACACAGACAGTAACTTAGATTTGGCTATTGATGGCGGCGGCTTCTTTGTGATTGATGCGGGTGTTACGAATGCTTATACAAGAGCCGGCAACTTCAAGCTAGACGAAGATGGCTTTTTAGTGACTAACTCCGGCAATAACGTTCAAGGTTTCAATGCCGTAGATGGCGTGGTAGGGGGGAATCTTGAAGACATGAAGATTCCTACCGAGCGTATTCCTCCAGAGCCAACCTCTGATATGAGTCTACAAGTCAATTTAGACTCCAAGACAGAGGATGTTCCCCCTGTTATGCGTATGGATTTTGATCCAGCCGATCCTGATACTTACAATTTTACACAGACTCAGGGTATTCAAGATGCAAATGGTGGGTCACATATTGTGACGTATTATTATGCCAAAAGTGATTTGCCCAATACCTATAAAGTACACGCTACTGTCGATGGTAATGTGACGGATGATACTGGCGCAAAATTTTTAGGCGACACCTACGCAACTTACAATTCGGCTGATGGTGGTTTAGATTACAATGGCGACGGTATTGAAGAAGAGCCTTTTCAACTGCTCTACATAGGAAGTACTGAGCCCAATGCTGTGGATATCTCCACTGGTGTCGGCTTGACAGCTCCTCTTACCGTTTCGGGTACTTTAGGTGGGCAGGCGGTTACGTCGACTTTAGCGCCAGCAGATGTCCGTGATTCTCGTATCTCTGGACGAGAAGCTTTTAGCCCCTTAAATCCTGACTCTTACTCCTATGGCAATACACGAACTGTTTATGATTCGCTGGGTGAGGCTCACACACTTGGATACTACTTTATCAAGCAAGGTGAGAATAATACCTACGAGATGCGTGTGACCATGGACGGTGAGGAAACATTCATTGATCCGTTAAGCGGCGATGAGACTCGATATCTGGAGCGTAATACAGCAGTTACCTTTGATGCGGCCGGTAATCTCATGGGGACTTATCGTGGTATTCCGCCTCTTGGCGAGGAAGAGCCAATCAACTTAGAAATAAGAGGTTTAGACCCGACAAATAGAGGGCGAATCTCTCCTCTGGACCTTGGTGGCTCCACTCAGTTCGCTATCGATAACACAGACTCGTTTGAGCAAAACGGTTTCTCCGCGGGTGAGTTGCAAGGCGTTTCGTTTGATAGCGATGGGTTGCTAGTGGCAAACTACACAAACCAACAAACGGCAACACTTGGCCAGTTAGCTTTGGCTACGTTCGACAGCACTGACGGTTTGGTGCCGAATGGGCATACGGCATGGCTTGCGAGTAAGACATCAGGTCCTGCAGACATTGGTCGTCCAAATTCCGGTACGTTCGGTAAAATTGCCGGTGGTGCATTGGAAGAGTCAAATGTAGATCTGACCTCTGAACTAGTGGCATTGATTGAAGCACAGCGTAATTATCAAGCGAACAGTAAGACGTTAGAAACAGAAAATACGGTAACACAGACCATTATTAACCTGCGTTAACCGCTTAAAAGCAGAATAAATACATTAGCCGATGCTGGTTTCAGCATCGGCTTTTTTGTTTTCTTATTGTTTTTTTACGATTTGGTACGGTTTTTGTATTGATTATAGTCATTAGTATTTTTGGCGATAAATCTGTTGGAGGAATCGTAGTGGATAAGGCCTTATATTTAGCAATGAGTGGTGGTGTACAAACCATGAATGCTCAAACGATACATGCGAACAACTTGGCAAACGTAAGCACCACAGGTTTTCGTTCTGACTTTGAGCAGGCTCGTGCCATGCCGGTTTATGGCAATTACCATCCAAGTCGTGTATATGCAATGACGGAAAACCCTGCTACGCGGTACACCCAAGGCGATATGATTCAAACAGGTCGAGACTTAGATGTAGCCGTTGCAGGTGATGGATTTATTGCTGTTTTCGACGAAAACGGCCAAGAGGCTTACACTCGAGCGGGCGACTTTCAGATCAATGCCGCAGGACAGCTTGTAACAGGAAGAGGTTTGCCGGTGGTGGGTATGTCAGGTCCAATATTTTTACCACCCTCTGACAGTATCACCATCATGTCAGATGGCTCTATCTCTATTGTTCCTCAAGGGGGAGCCGGTAATGAGGTGGCTGTATTAGATCAAATTAAATTGGTTAACCCAGACCAGCAGAATTTACGCAAAGAAGAAGACGGTTTAATACACTCCCGAGACGGCCAAATTTTTCAGCCTGATCTGAATGTTACGTTAGCGACGGGTTTTATAGAAAGTAGTAATGTGAACGCTGTCGAAGAAATGACGCATATTATGAATCTAGCACGACGCTTTGAAATGAATGTGAAAATGATGGACTCCATTCGTAACAACGCTGATTCGTCAGCACGCATACTACAAAGAACATCTTAATCGTATTGACACGTTCAATAGTCGATTAACCTAATACGTATTTTTTAAAATTGCACATTCTTTCGTTTAACAACGATTATAAGACAGAGGCGTGATATGAATTCAGCACTATGGGTCAGCAAAACCGGTTTAAGTGCCATGGATAAACAGCTTAATGTGGTTGCCAACAACTTGGCAAACGTTTCCAGTACCGCGTTTAAAAAAGATCGAGCTGTTTTTGAGGACTTGATGTACAAAAATGTTCGAGCGCCAGGTGGCTTGAGTGCTCAAAACTCAGAATTACCGTCTGGTCTGCAGTTGGGAACAGGGGTAAAAGTCGGTGCAACGCAAAAAGACTTTTCTAATGGCGATTATAATATGACAGACAGACAGCTTGATATTGCCATCCAAGGAAAAGGCTTTCTTCAGGTGCTTCAACCCGATGGCACCATTGCTTACACTCGTGATGGTAGTTTACAGCTTAATAGCCAAGGACAAATTGTCACTGCAGGTGGTTTAGTATTAGAGCCTGGTATTCAGGTTGATCGAGGATCTGTTGAAATTTTAATTTCTGAAGATGGTGTTGTGTCAGTGCGTAATTCAGAAGACGCTGACGCCCAACAGGTTGGTGCGATCAATATTGCGACTTTTATTAACCCAACGGGGTTAAATGCAGAAGGGCAAAATTTATATACTGAGACAAATGCGAGTGGTCCCCCAGTTGTTGGAGTGCCCGGCACAGAGTCACTGGGGAGAATTGCGCAAGGCATGTTGGAAGCGTCTAATGTGAATTCGATTGAAGAGCTGGTTAACATGATTACAACGCAAAGAGCCTATGAAATGAATTCCAAAGTGATCTCCTCTGCCGATGGTATGATGAGCTTTGCGATTCAACAGTTATAAGTAGCGTATTAACGATGAATATAAAATTTTCGTACTGTATTTTATTAAGTCTCAGTTTATCTGGGTGTCTTGCATGGGATGTAAACGAGCAAGCAGTCGCCAATGCCGCAGCGGCTGGCGCGGCAAATGCAGTGGTTGATGCGGTTGTGGATGCCGCAGCAGAAGAGAACGAGAACGAAGAAGAGGAGGCAGAAGATGAAGAGGTTGTTGAAGAAGCGCCCCGTAAAGGTTATGTCCCAGACCCTAATGATCCTTTGAATGGACCTAAAATGAGAGCCTCTGTTCAGTCTGATGATCCTTATTACGCTCCTGTGTATCCTAATGGTATGGCGCCTTCGCAGGCCCCAACGGGAGGAATTTATCAGGCCAGCATGGGGGATGTGTTTTTTGGGGATCAAAAGGCAAACAAAGTGGGTGACATCCTTACTATTAATTTAAACGAAACCACCGCTTCGACAAAAGCCAATGCGGCGACGATATCGAAGTCTGCGTCGGCTACGTTAGAAAATCCCACTGTGTTAGGGCAAGAATTGAAGGTGGATACGACATTACCTCAGCAAGGTACGGATTTTTCTGGTAATGCCTCCGCCAATCAAAATAACAGCTTAACAGGTACGATATCGGTTACTGTGTTGAGAGTGTATCCTAACGGCCAGCTAGCGGTTCGTGGTGAGAAGTGGCTGCGTCTCAATCAAGGTGATGAATACATCCGTTTTTCAGGTGTTGTGCGCAAACAGGATATTTCTCCTGATAATACGGTGGATTCTGAACGTGTAGCCGACGCTCGCATTACGTATTCCGGTACTGGTGAAGTGGCGGCAGGCAGTGAACAAGGCTGGGTCAGTCGATTACTGAATTCGAGCAATATGCCGTACTGATTTTTAAGTGCGTCATTTTTTATTTAACAAGTTTTTGTATTCACAGGTGCTCCAATGAAACACATAGTGTTAATGTTTTTACTCTTTGCCTCTTTTGTGGCGCAAGCAGAACGTTTAAAAGACATTGCCAGTGTCCAAGGGGTACGAGATAACCAGCTATTCGGTTATGGTTTGGTGATTGGCTTAAACGGCACTGGGGACAGTACGCCTTTCACAAACCAAAGTTTTGCCAGTATGTTGTCAAAGTTTGGTGTGACCTTACCTGATGGGGTAACGGCTTCTTCGCAAAATGTGGCCGCGGTGTCTTTAACCGCGACCTTGCCTGCTTTTTCAAAGCCAGGTCAAAAAATCGATGTAACAGCGTCTTCTATTGGTAACGCAAGCGCACTTCGTGGTGGCACCCTATTGTTGTCTACGTTGAAAGGGGCAGACGGTGCAGTTTACGCCATTGCACAAGGAAACCTTGTTGTGGGCGGCCTGGGTGCGAATGGTACGGACGGCTCACGAAACTCCGTCAATGTGCCAACCGTTGGTCGAATCCCAAATGGGGCAAGTGTTGAGCGTACTGTTCCAAGCAGTTTTAATACGGGCGATACCTTAACGTTTAACCTTAATCGACCGGACTTCACAACCGCAAAACAGGTGTCAGACAGTATTAATAACCTTCTGGGACCGGGTGTTGCAACAACACTTGATGCAACCTCCATACGCGTGTCAGCTCCTAGAGACCCAAGTCAGCGAGTGACGTATCTATCGATTTTAGAAAATTTAGAAGTCGTTGTGGCAGAAGAGCGTGCTCGTATCGTGGTGAATTCTCGAACCGGTACCATCATTATTGGTCAGCATGTGAGAGTGTCTCCGGCCGCGATTACTCACGGCAGTTTAACGGTCACTATTAAAGAAGTGCCACCGGTGGCCGGGCAAGATGGCACCTTGACCGGAGGAGAGACGATTATTTCTCCCCGTGAAGGTGTGGATTTATCCCCAGGCAGTGGTCGAATGTTTGTTTTTGATCCTGGTGCATCGTTAAACGATATTGTGCGTGCAGTTAACCAAGTGGGTGCTGCGCCGGGTGATGTGATGGCAATACTCGAAGGATTAAAGCAAGCTGGTGCCATCAATGCGGATTTAGTGGTGATATAGGTCAATGATGAATTCTGTTCCATCAAAACAAGATTTTTTTGCCGACTTTTCTTCTTTAACAGATTTGAAAACGCGAGCACAGAAAGACCCTGATGCCGCGGTAAAAGAGGTTGCTCAGCAGTTTGAGTCTATTTTTTTGAATATATTGCTTAAGAATATGCGCAGCTCCAATGAAGCGATTGGTGGCGGCTTATTCTCAAGTGCTCAAACAAAGCAATATCAAGAAATGATGGACTCTCAAATGGCTCAGAGTATGGCCAAGTCCGGCGGTATTGGTTTGTCAGATGCATTAATTCGCCAATATCAAACACAACAGCAGGCCAGTGTGAGTTCACCAGAAGCGAAAGCACGTGGCGACAGTGACTTTTTAAATCAAGTGGCTAAACAAGACCTTGTTAGAATTCAGGCTCTCGCCAAGCAGGCTTCAACCGAGTTCGCTCAGTCTGTCCAGCAGGAGGCCGTTTCTCAATCGAGTGGTACCTCCTCACAGGATATTTCTTTACCATCAGCGGTGTCTGTTGTCTTTGACTCTCCTGATGAATTTGTTCAGCAGCTTTGGCCTTATGCACAAAAAGCCGCGGATCTTCTGGGTGTGAATCCTAAAGCGGTTTTAGCGCAAGCGGCCTTAGAAACAGGATGGGGGAAATTTCCCATTGCAAAAGAAGACGGTACTGCCAGCTTTAACCTGTTTGGTATCAAAGCTGATAATCGTTGGCAAGGCGATCGTGCGGTTGTCAGTACGCTAGAGTTTCGAGATGGTGTTGCAAAACGAGAAAAAGCCGCCTTTCGTGCTTATGACTCTTTCGCGCAAAGTTTTGAAGACTACGCTGATTTTTTATCGACCAGTGAACGCTATCAAGAAGCACTTCGCTCTGGAAAAGACGCAGCGTCCTTCGCGTATTCTTTACAGCAGGGCGGTTATGCAACCGACCCGAATTACGCTCAGAAAATAGATCGTATTGTATCGAGCTCTTGGCTAGATGCGCTGTAAAAACCAATTTTTGATCAGGTAAAGTTTTCAGTTCGATGGTCGATAACATTACCTTAATGATTCTTTTTGTATCAGCAAGAATACCATTCTTAAGAACACCTAGCAGAGGTATGGGCGATGGGCTCTAATTTATATTCAATTGGTTTGTCTGGGCTACAGTCCAGTAATGCTCGTATTAATACAACGGGGCAAAACACGGCCAATGTGAATACTGAGGGCTACAGCCGTCAAAGAACCGATACCGTAAGTTCGCCCGGAGCTTCCGGTGTGTTGGTTCGAGATACTGCGCGTCTTGTTGATAATTTTGTTAGTGCTCAGGTGCGATCTGATGCCTCTGAGTTTTCTTATTACGATACGTTTCGCTCCTTAATGACCGCTTCAGATAGCCTATTATCGGAAGACAGTGTGGCGCTAACGGGCTACCTCGACAAGGCGTTCAGTGCCTTACAGGCTGCTAATGATGATCCAACGTCCTCTTCTTTACGCCAGCTGGCTCATTCAAGTTTAGGAAGTGTGGTTAACCAGTACAAAACGCTGTCCACGGTCGTGACTCGCCAGCAAGACTTGGTCGACGATCAATTATCTTCTTCTTTGACGGAAGTGAATGCCATTACCAGCAAAATTTCAGACTTAAACAAAAAGATTCTTCGTGAAGAAGGTTTGTCTACTTCTCCCGCGAATGAGTTAAGGGATCAGCAAGAGTTGCTGGCAAAAGAGTTGTCTGAGTTCGTGACGGCAAAAACACAGTTTGATGATCGAGGACTGATGACCGTCTCTTTTGCAAATGGACAGCCTTTGGTTATGAGTGAGCGCGCACCGGAGTTAAAGGTCGTTGCAAACTCAATGGACCCTAAAAACATTCAGTTGGCGGTGAATTTTGGCGACCATGATGTGATGCTAAAAACAGAAGGGATAGGGGGCAGTGTTGGCGGTTTGCTTGATTACCATGCTGAATTTGGTGTGTACGCTGATCGTACATTGGGTCAGCATGCTATTGCCTTGTCTGATGCCATGAATGTGCAAAATGCAAAAGGCTTAGATGCAAACGGCCAATTTGGTAAGGATTTGTTGTCATTTGGAGAGATCAAAATCCATACGAAAGCAGACAGCCAAGATAAGTTGTCGGATATTTCAGTAAGAGTGTCAGCAGGCGAAGGGGCTAAAATTACAAAAGACACCTATGAACTCTCTAAAACGGACGATAATCGCTTTACAATAAAGCGTTATGATTTGAATGGTGTTTCTACGGGTCCCGAAGTGCTCTATGACCCCAGTAATATGACCCCTAACCGTGACGGTTATGTGAAGATCGATGAACTTGGGTTAGAGATACGAGTTACTGAGTCAAACACTATTAATGCAGACGATGTTTTTAGTTTTACGCCAACAGAAGACGCCGCTGTTAATTTACAACTTGAAGCGAAAAATGGTGATGATTTTGCATTAAGTGCGCCTGTCGGAGTATCAACGCATTCTGATAATTTATCAGAAGCTAAAATGACCTTATCATCGGTCACAAATACGCAGCCAGACTCTTCTGCCTTTGCTGCAAATGGTACGCTATACCCAAATGCGCCACACAGTGTGTATTTTACGTCGCCGGATTCGTTTGTTGTGCGTGATGCGTCTGGCGCAGATTTAGCGAGCGTAAACAACGTGTTTGAGTACAGTGACCTGCTTGAGCAAGCAGGGTTGGCAGAGAAGGCAGGATTTGATGTGTCTTTATCATCGTCTCCTAAAATAGGGGATGAGTTCTCAATCAGCACCGAGGAAGTCGGGCCTTCGGACAACTTTAATGGTCTGGCGCTATTGGGACTACAAAGTGCTTCTCTAGTAGAAGGCGAGGCCAGCTTAACCAAATCCTTTGCCAGCTTTATTTCGAATGTTGGAACAAAAACCGCTGAAATTGCGGGTCACGCAGCCTCAAGTGAGGTGATCATGAACGACAGCGCTAATCGACGTGACCGGTTATCCGCCGTCAGTTTGGATGAGGAAGCCGTGAATTTGCTAAAGTACCAGCAATCTTATTCAGCATCCGCTCAAGTGGTAACGGCTGCCCGTACTACGTTTGAGACACTGCTTGGAATTATGAGGTAGATTTATGCGAGTCACCAACAATCTAATTTACGGACAGTCTAGTCGTGCTATTACTCAAGCCAATGAGAAAATGCTGACAGTCCAAGATAAAATTACGGCGCAGACTGAGATTGTGAAACCCAGCGACAACCCAGTGGGTGCAAGTCAGTTAATGATGTATGAAGGCAGTAATCGTCAGTTGAAGCGTTTCGATGAAGCGATCGACATGGCAACCAGTAACCTAGAATACCAAGAAGTCGCTTTAGACAGCCTTAACGACTCTCTCGATGAAGTGCGCACTTTGTTTGTTCAAGCGCAAAATAATATTAACTCCCAAGAAGACCTCAATGCCATTGCGCAAGAAGTGTCGTTGATCACCGAGTCCATGGCCGAGCTCATGAACTCCCGTAGCGCAGATGGCAGTTATATTTTTGCCGGAACAGACACAAAAAGCCCACCATTTACTTTGGACACAGAAGGACGCTATCAGTGGTCAGGCAATGAGGGCATAAAATATGCTCAGATCTCCGAAGACATGAAAGTGCCTGTTACCGATTCTGGCAAAAAGCTATTTCAAGATATTTGGACGAATCGAACGTTTTCCTCTCAGCGTTTGGCCGGGGACATATCTTTGTCCACAGAAGTGAAAAATCAAGGGGATTTTAATGAGTTCATGGAGACTTATTATGACCCAACAAACCTTGCAGCGAACACCTTCTTGGTCACAACCTTACCCATCAATGCAGAAGAAGGGACGTTACCAGACATTGATCTTAGCGTGTTGCAAGCTGATTCAACGGAAGATAACCTAAGACGTATGCAGTTTGATGGTGATCCTGGTAAATACGCCATTATGAATAGCTTGGGTGAAGTCGTTTCTTCAGGCAATTACACGGCAGGTGAACCGATCAATTTTTCTGGCATGTCATTGACGTTGCGTGGCCAGCCAGGGGCAAGCGTGGGTATTTCTCTTGATAAGCCACGACGTGACAATGTATTAAACGAAATCAACGATGCTTTAGTGGTGTTAAAAGATCGTAATGCTTCTCCTGAAGCACGTTCTGAAGCCTTTCAAAATGCGACAGTGAGTATCCAAAACACACAGCGTTCGGTGAGTGAAGGGCGTTCGGCTGTGGGTGGTCGTCTAAATACTTTGCAGGATAGGGGCGATTTCAGTGCGGCCAATCAGCTTTCAAATGTTATTGCTCAGGATAGAATTGGTGGGTTAGATCTTGCTGCTGCGGCAACGGAGTTGTCGATGAATGAGTCGGCTTTAAACGCTTCTCAGCAAGTGTTTACGCGCATCAGCAACATGTCATTGTTTAATAAAATATAAGGTTGAGGTAATAGAGTCGCGATGTCAGCATTTAAGATTGAGTCCTGTTTTGGCGCTGACATTAATGTAGGGTATTTTAATATTTATGAAATATTAGATATCTTAGACATTCAAAAAGAAGTAACTTCTCATAAGCGCGTACAAAATTTAGTAAAAAAGCATGGCCATGATGAGCGTATCGTCGCCGTTGCTATGCGTCAGGTCATTTTTGATATTGTTGGCCCCACGTTAGACGAACCTTTTCTTCCCTTCGATCCTTATTTTTCAGATGAAAAGCTTTTAACCAGTAAGAAAGAGCGTTTGTATGATGCTCAAGAACGATTTCTGATGTTGTGCCTTTCTGTCGCAACAGGGCGTTCCGTGCGAAGCCTTAGAAAATTAACACCTGATCTAAGCACAAAAGAATTTAGAGAGAAGCGTAAGCATGGCTTGAGCTTGTTTCGCTATTTTCGTCAGGAGCTCAACGACCATACCCGTGAATACATCCTCAGTTACAAGGCAAGGATGGAAGCGTCGGGTGTGGGGGAAAATAAGCTTTCAAACAGCACGTCCAATGAGGTAAAAGACAAAAATTCTGACGTTGCTGATAGGGATATTAAGTCAAAAGTGGCTAAGAAGAAGGCCGCTTCCGCTGTTAAATTAGCCCCTACTTCGTTCAATGATGAGACGGTAACGGCCCTAAAACTGTTTGCTGAGGGTCATAAGTTAATATCCAATCAAGTTGAACGCTACAAGCGTGGGGAATTATTAGAATTGCCTTCCTTAATGATGTTTTGTCGGCGTCTCATTGATTCTCATACCCGCAATAATGCTTCAATTATGGCCATTCGTCATATTAAAGATGCGTCTATTTACCTAGAGCAGCATGCAATTGGTATGGCAGTCCTAGCCATTCACTTCACTAAGGCAATGAAGCTTTCTCAGGTGTACATAGAGGTGGTGTGTTTAGGGGCTTTGTTGCTTGACCTTGGACGATTTCGTTTGCCTCCAGCAATGATTACTAAGACAACAAAGATGACAGAGGCTGAGTTTGACCTATTTCGCAAACATATTTACTTTGGTGAGCAGATACTGAATAAGTGTGAGGGAGTACCAAAAGCGGTTTATCAGATGCTGATAGATCATCATGAAAAAATCGATGGGTCAGGCTATCCCGCAGGGAAGCAAGATCAAGAGATTTCGACATACGGTAAGGTTGCGGCGATTATAGACGCTTACGATGCCATGACGTCAGCGCAAGCGCATAAAGAATCGATGACACCGATTAGCGCAATGCAAAAGATGCGCAAAGAATCAGGGTTGGCGTTTGATAAGCGTCTCTTGTCTGTTTTTCTAAGCAGTATTGGTAAAATCCCTGTTGGATCTTGTGTTCTGTTATCAAATGGTCGTGTTGGCTTTGTATTAACCTTAAACAAAGAGGCCCAGCCCTCTCTCATACGACAAGTGTATAGCATGACCAATAAAGCCTTTATTGAGTCTACGGATATTGAGATCAACAAGGTCTCCCAACTGGATACCGACGTAAAAATTGAAAAAGAAGTGAATCCGCAGCAATTTAATTTGAAATTTATCAACCATCTCTCCTAACCTTCTTTCTTTTTTCCCCTCCCTTCCCTTTTTTTTTCTTTCCAGAAACAGACAAAATCGTGCACCTCTTCATTTTTTTTCTATTTAATTTCAATAATTTTTAAAGTTATTAGAGTAAGGATCGATAAGAGTCAGTAACGTTTTTTTGAGGTCTGTGCTGTTGCAAATACAGATCAAATAAACGAAAAAAATATTAAAGCTTATGGCTTCCTTGTCGATAACTTTAATAAGAGACAAAAAACCAAATAATTAATTAAATCAAAAGGTTGTCTCATTAAATTTTGTTTTTAGGAGAGAAAAATGTCTTTATTTGTTAACACTAATATTTCTTCGCTGAGTGCTCAGCGTTCACTAGCGGGTTCATCTCGTGACCTAGATACGTCCTTTCAACGTTTGTCTTCTGGACAGCGTATTAATAGCGCTGCAGACGATGCCGCAGGGTTACAAATATCAGATCGATTAACCTCGCAAATTAATGGTTTAAATCAATCAGTACGAAATGCAAACGATGGTATTTCATTGGCACAAACAGCGGAAGGTGCGTTGGATGAAACAACCAACATGCTTCAACGTATGCGTACTTTATCTATTCAGTCTGCCAACGGTTCTAACTCTGAGAAAGATCGTATTGCCCTTCAAGAAGAGATGGCACAGCTGTCTACTGAGATTAACCGAATTGCTGACACCACAACATTTGGTGGTTCTAATTTGCTAGATGGTACTTTTAACGGTGTCTTTCAGGTGGGTGCGGATTCCAATCAGACAATCAGTTTTACTTTGGAGTCTGGTGGTTCAAATAACTCCATTGATTACACTGGCAACGGCGGCTTCACTATGTCCGGTTTGTCTGCGAACTCTGCAACCACGGTTCAGGTCAGTGTATCGACTGCTTCTATCTCTACTGTTGCGAATGCACAGAGCATGATCGATGTGTTGGACACCATGATTGCAGCCGTTGACTCCAAGCGTTCGGAGTTGGGTGCAATACAAAACCGCTTTGGCTCAACGATTAACAACTTAACAAATATTTCTGAAAACGTGTCTGCTGCCCGAGCTCGTGTGCGTGATGCTGATTTTGCTTTAGAAACGGCAAATTTGACCAGTGCTCAGATCCTGCAACAAGCCAGCAGTACTATTCTTGCTCAAGCGAACCAACGTCCACAAACCGCTTTGTCCTTGTTAGGAGGCTAATAGGGACAGAAGAGTGGATGTCTTGGTAATGCAAAAAGATATTCGAGACTTTCTCGGAATATAGGCTACTTCTCTCTCCTAGAGGTGCCTTTTCAGCCGAGTGATGGTTATCACTCGGCTTTTTTTTGCCTAAATTTTGTATTGTTGAGCGTTGAATCGGCCACGCTTTTCTATGTTTAAAAGAAACGATAGGAGTATGTCAAAGACGGTGATTTTCAACGGTGTTGAGATCGGCTTTGAGATGCGCTTTTTAACGATTTGATCATGGTTTTTAGCCGTGTCGATGAGTGGTGAGTGTTGCGGGATAGTCATAATGAGGTTCTATTGAAATGTATTGAGTTTAGTCAGTAATAACAAATTTGCCGGTTGATCTGATGTGATCACTTATTGCTGAAAAGTGATTAGCTTTCTCTGTTTTGGTTGTTTTTGCTGCCTTAAGCAGTGATCAGTCTCTGCACTTATTCGTTTTTTATGTCCGTTGTAAGCGAGGCATTGTTACGCCTATTTTGCGGCAATTTTTTGCTTGCCTGGTTGCCGGTATTTGCCTTTTTTAAGGCGTTTTTGCCGTAGCAAAGCCGTAGCAAAGTGGCTGGTTAAGGGAGAGCACCTTAGTACGGCCAATTAAACTCATTTAGTGCTGACTTTAGGGGAAAATGACGTGGCAAGCACCGATAAAGTAACTTTTTGAAAATAATTCACGTTTTTTTATTCTGTTTAATATCTTTTAAAACAATGTGTTAGGAATTTTTTTGCCGTTTTTTGGGTATTTTTTTCCTCTTTAAGGAATAAAAGTGCCATAGCAAGCTAAAGGTTTTTATTTCTGTGCCGAAAACCTTGTACGATCTGCTTTTTGCAGGGTTCAATAAAATTAGGAGGCTATTATGGCTCTTTACGTAAATACAAATACTTCATCATTAAGTGCTCAGCGCCAATTGATGGGTTCAGCCAATTCTTTGGATACTTCTTTTGAACGTTTGTCTTCTGGTCAACGTATCAACAGTGCGTCTGATGACTCAGCAGGTCTGCTTATTTCTAACCGTTTAACTTCTCAGGTGAATGGTTTAAATCAATCTGTACGTAATGCCAACGACGGTATTTCTTTGGCGCAAACGGCAGAAGGCGCGTTAGACGAAACAACTAACATGTTGCAACGTATGCGTACCTTGTCTATTCAGTCTGCCAACGGTTCGAACTCTGATAAAGACCGTGTTGCGATTCAACAAGAAGTTGAGCAGTTGTCTACTGAGATCAACCGTATTGCCTCTGATACCACTTTCGGTGGCGAAAACTTGTTGGACGGCACATACAATGGTGTTTACCAAGTCGGTGCTGACTCTAACCAAACTATTAGTTTTACGTTGGCGTCTGGTGGTACTGCAAACTCAATAGATTATGCTGCAAACGGTGGCTTTACTATGTCCGGTTTGTCTGCAAACTCTGCGACAACACCACAGGTTAGTCAGTCAACGGCTTCTGTATCAACCGTGGCTAACGCACAAAGTATGATCGATGTGTTGGATACCATGATTGCAGCAGTAGACTCTAAGCGTTCTGAGTTGGGTGCGGTACAAAACCGTTTTGGTTCCACTATTACGAACCTAAGCAACATCACTGAAAACGTATCGGCTGCCCGTTCTCGTATTCGTGATACTGACTTTGCTGAGGAAACTGCTAAGCTAACCAGCTCTCAGATTCTTCAACAGGCAAGTTCATCTATCTTGGCGCAAGCCAATCAGCGTCCACAAACTGCTTTGTCTTTGTTAGGCTAATCCAGTAAGTGGTAGCGAAAAGCTGGGGTTTTGCCCTGGCTTTTGTCTACTTGGAGGAACTCTGTTATGACCATCAATGCCAGTGATTTTTCTAAGCAAGGCGTCAGTTATTCTTTGGTGAGACCCGAGCAACGTGTATCCGATGATTTTATTGCTCAGCGTCAGGAGAATGCTAAAGTAGTGCAAGATACAGAGGGTGCCAGTAAAACTGACAAAGACGATAAAAGTCAAAGCGATTCAAAAGTGATCGTAGAGGCAAGCGACATCGAAACGGCCAATCAGAAAATGGCTCAATTAAATGTGCGTTTAACCTTTGAAATGAGTGAAGATCAAAAGCAAAATATTGTTAAAGTATTAGATCAATCGACTGGGGATGTGGTGAGACAAATTCCAACAGAAGAATTCCTTAAAATGTCTGATAGAATCGATGCTATTATGAGTCAACTCAGTGATATCAAGGGCACCTTGGTAAACAGTGAGGTGTGATTCACCCTAAAAGATAATGCACAGTGTTAGGAGATAAGGTATGTCGGTAGGCTCATTAGGCGCAGGGTCGGGTATGGATCTCGAATCCCTTGTTAAAGAAATGGTGAGCGCTCAACGAGACACCAAGGTCAAACTTTATCAGAACAAAATTCAAGGCTATGAAGCCGAGCTCTCTGCAGTGGGTCGGGTCGGTTCCGCTATCGATGGCTTCAAATCGTCCGTCAATGCACTGAATGATGATGAGCTTTTTACCGGTCGGAACGCAAACATTGCGCAAGATGAAGGTAAAGAAGCCATCGCCATCACCACAGACAAAACAGCATCAAACGGTTCTTACTCGATTGATGTTAACCAGCTAGCGAAAGGTAGCCGGGTGATGTCTGCCCAAGGTTTGTTTTCTTCTACTGATGATGTTGTTTCTAAAACGAACTCTGAATTGACGTTTCAAGCCGGCGATAAAGCGTTTTCTATTGATGTTAAAGCAGGCACCACATTATCTGAGCTACGCAACCAAATTAACACAGCAGAAGACAACTTTGGTGTTTCTGCCAATTTAGTTGACGATGGTAACGGCAATCTCTTTTTCACAGCAACTTCCTCTATTGAAGGTGCTGGTAATTCCCTTCGAATGATTAACAGCGCCCCAACACTTGACGAAAGCGGCCAAGCTATAGAACAAGACAATACGCCAGCTGACGACATCAATGACCCTGCCAGTGATATTATTGAAGACGAGCCAGAAATCAAAGACGATACGGACCCGCTTGATATTCGAGGGGACGATGTTGATTTTGCAAACGACGGCCCCATCCCTGCGGATGTCGAAAACGATGCGAATGTCACGGAAGATGACACAACAGAAACAGTGCTTAACTCCGCACAAGCGGCGTCACCATCAATACAGGCTAACGAGCAAGGTCAGGCTTCTTCCGTCATACCGACGTCTATGTTGGACAGTTTGACAACCGAAGGGGCATTTGCCGGTATGTATACGCCGATCGGCGATGAAGCCCAAGATGCTGTTATTACGGTGGATGGCATACAAATCCGTAACGACACCAATACCTTTGATGAAGCGGTCGCAGGCTTGTCGATAGAGGCTCTGGCACCGACAGAGAAAGCGACCAAGGTAGACATCAGCTTTGATAAAGAGACTGTTCAAGAGACAGTACAAGGCTTTATTGCTTCTTACAACGACCTTGTCGGCCTGCTAAAACAAAGCTCTGATAAAGGCGCTGTATTAAATGGTAATAGTATGGTTCGTAATCTGCAGTCTTCCCTATCGACAGAGCTGATGACGAGCCGAGGTGATACCAGCACCTTTACCTCTATTTTTGACCTCGGTGTCAAAATGGACAATCAAGGTATGCTGGAGTTTAACCGTGTTAAATTCGATGATGCGATAAAAAATGGCTACAGCGACATTGCGCCACTGATTGCCGGTGAAAAAGGTTTAGCCAAATCATTAGAAAGCCTTTTATCTAACTACACTGGCTCAAATGGCATGACAAATACATTAAAGGATTCGCTCCAGCGGTCGATAGATAGTACAGAAGGAACGTTGGAAGCGTACGAAGACCGAATGGTCAAATATGAAGACTCCCTCCGTTCTAAGTTTGCAAGTTTGGATTCTCGTCTCGCCAATATGAATGCACAGGGCGGTTACTTGAACTCCGTGTTAGCTAACTTGTAAACCCGTTTATTGATGACTGACTAATGGGGTTGTTTATGTACAAAAGTAAAGGAATCCAAGCTTACAGAAAGGACTCACTAAAGTCTGATTTGGCATCGGCTGATCCTCACCGAGTGATTCAGTTACTGATGCAAGGAGCACTAGAGAAGCTGGCATTAGGCAAAGGTTGCATCGAACGATCTGACCTTCCTGGTAAAGCAACGGCCTTGACTCATGCTGTTGAAATT
Organism: Marinomonas algarum; assembly: GCF_020532605.1. Lineage (GTDB taxonomy): Bacteria > Pseudomonadota > Gammaproteobacteria > Pseudomonadales > Marinomonadaceae > Marinomonas > Marinomonas algarum. The sequence goes on from NZ_JAJATW010000025.1 coordinate 23,502, forward strand.
ATCAACGGTTTGCGTGACGCTTTAGATCGCGACGCTAACCCTGAATTGGTTGATAATCTTGAGTCCTTGTATGAGTACATGGTGGTCCGTATCACAGAAGCCAGCGTCACCAAAGACACTCAAATTATTGATCAAGTAATGGCGTTGTTGTTGCAGATAAAAGGTGCTTGGGATCAGATCACACCGTCGCGTAATCAGGCGGGCTATACCGATCAGGTTGAAGCGCGTGTAGGGGCAGTATAATGCTCGATATGTCACGCTTAATGACGTTAAGTGTGGCATTAGAGGAGGGGGTTAAAAGCCAAGATTTAGAGGCAATTCAAGCGCTTTGTGACGCGAATAGTGCCTTTATCCTTTCCATTGTGCCGCAATCTAATTCTGCAGATAACGATGTTATCCGCCATTTTATTGCGCTGCATAGAGCGGCCACCCTCCTCGTCCGTGATGCTCACTCCGAGTTGCAGCAACAGCTGCATCAGACCCATAAAACCCGTAAGGGTGTCAGTAAGTACAAAGGCGTAAAAAATGCAAAATGAAGACTTTTCTCCTTCTCTTGAGCAGGCAGAAGCGTTTTTTTCTGTGTTTGAGCGTGGCACAGAGCGCCTAAGAGAGCACGACGAGGAATTGACAGAACGTTATCTTCGCAATATGTCCGTGTTTGCTCAGATCATGCCGCATATTTTTGAATCTTTCCAAGACTATCAACCACAGAAGCGCCATATTTATATGGAAGAAAGCGGTGAGCTTAATCTTTATCGAGAAGACATCGGCGCGCCCCTTTTTTCCCATCAACCTAGAGCGCAGGCCGCTAAAAAGGTGGCAGAAGCGTTAAAAACGCCTAATAGAACGCTGCTAAACCTTGATCGAACAGATGATCACCCAAGTCGTCATGTTTATTACAGTAATAAAATGTTGGATCAAATCGCACTGCAAGCAGACGGCTTGACACCTCAGGAAGGGTGGCCGGACTTTGTGGGGTCAACGATTTTATTTGGCATTGAATTCGGCTATCAGTTAGAAATGATTCTGGCTCAGCGCGACATCAAACACCTGTATTTGTATGAGCGTGATTTAGACTTTTTTTACTATTCTTTATTCGCTATTGAGTGGGAAAGCATTCTAGAAACCTTCAACCGCGATGGCCGCACCATCCATTTTTTCTTGGGTGTGGGGGCAGAAGAGTTTACCGAAACCTACCTACGTCAATTAGAAGAAAACGGCTACTTCATGGCACCCGAAACCATGTTGCATGTGTGCTATGGCAGTCCAGAAAACAACCTGGCCATTGAGTATTTTAAAAAACACTATGCCCGCCAAGTCATGGGGTGGGGCTTTTTTGATGATGCTTTAATCGGGATTGCTCAAGGGCTTAAATCACTGACCAACACTAAGGTTGCCCACCTTCCTACGGACCATGCCTTGCCTAAATGGGTGACAAACACACCGGTCTTTATTTTGGGCAATGGCCCTTCGTTGGATCAGGGTATCGAGTTGGTAAAAGCCGTCCGTGATCAAATATTGGTGATTTCGTGTGGTTCCACGATTAACACTTTAAGAAAACTCGGCGTGACGCCAGACATTCATGTAGACATTGAACGTTTAAAGCTGACAGTGGATAAGTTTAAATTCATTGATCAAGATTACCTCGATAAGATCTGGGGGTTATCGGTGAATGTTATGCACCCGGGTTTCTTTGATTGCTTTAAACGTTCTGGTATGGCGATGAAACCTGGGGAAGCCATCACTTCCTTGATGTTGAATCAAGCGCGTGCCCACGGCGACGATAAGGAATACATTCAGCTTAATTATTGCAACCCCATTGTGGCGAATTTGGCGTTATCGTATGTGCATTTATTTGGCTTTAACAATCTGTATTACTTAGGGGTTGATAACGGCTTTAAAGACACCGGCAGTCATCACTCGGTTCACAGTGGTTATTACAAAGACGGCAAAGAATCCGGCTTTCAAACCTTTCACGATGCGAAATTGGTTGAGCGCGAGGGCAATTTTGGCGGTACGGTATTCGCCACCGGCATTATGGATGCGTCCCGTGTACAACTCGAAGCCATGACACGACAACTGAATAAGCGTCGTCACTTTGCCAGCTTTAACTTGTCTGATGGTGCAAAGATAGAAGGCGTAACGCCTTTGCCGCTGGATGATCTGCTCATCATGGACCCGAAAGTTGACCATAAAGCGTTGATCGATGCCTTAGAACGTCATTTCTTTACCGATGCGCCGGCGTCTGTTTTAGGGCAAGGTGCCGATACTTTGATTTCGATCGATGACTTTTGTAAGGTCAGCCGCTCATTACAGCAAGGTTGGGACGACAATATCACCACCCGCCAACAGGTATGTGATTTGTTGTGGTCGCACCATCGCCAAATCTACTTTCTTAAAGGCAGCATTCATCGCCATATTTATGACTTATTAATAGGCTCTTTTACCTATTCGGCCTTCTTAATTGTTCAGTTTATTTTTAAGTATCAAGATGAATCGGAAGTGGTCGCTCGTGCGCGGCATGTTTTTGCCCCTTGGCGTGAGTTTCTTGACGAAATGCCGAGCATGTTGCAACAAGCATCGGAATACGTGGACCAAGGCAACAATCATCTTATTAATTTTTACAACGGCTAATTATGTTTTCGCAGACGCCCTTTATTATTGCCGAGTTATCCGGCAACCACGATCAAGATTTTGAATTGGCCAAGGCCATGGTTTACGCCGCCGCTGACGCTGGTGTTGATGCGATTAAGCTGCAAACTTACACGCCAGACACCATGACGTTGGATGTTCGTCATGGGGAATTTATGGTGTCGGAAGACGACAGCCTGTGGCGTGGTCATAATTTGTATGATTTGTACGCCAAAGCGTCGACGCCGTGGGAATGGCATAAACCTTTATTTGAACTGGCGGAGTCGCTAGGGCTGGTGGCGTTTAGTTCACCTTTTGACTTGAGTGCTGTGGCGTTTTTAGAGTCGCTTGAGGTGCCATTGTATAAAATTGCTTCCTTTGAAATGACTGATATCCCGCTGATTCAAGCCGTCGCGCGTACTGGAAAGCCCATCATTATGTCTACTGGCATGGCGACGTTTGAGGAAATCGAAGAAGCGGTGGCGACCATTCGAGCAATCGGTGATAACCCGCTGACCTTACTCAAATGCACTAGCACTTATCCGGCGAAAATAGCCGATTCCAATTTAGTGACCATGGCCGATTTAGCTGCGCGAACAGGCTGCCAAGTCGGCTTGTCGGATCATACTCAGGGCTTGGGCGCAGCGGTGGCGGCCACAGCTTTAGGCGCAACCGTGATCGAAAAACACTTTGTGCTGGATCGCAGTGCGGGCGGCGTCGATGCGGCGTTTTCCATGGAGCCCGTTGAGATGAAAGCCATGGTGGAGGCCTGTCGCGCGGCAAAACAAGCCCTCGGTTCTGTGACCTATGGTGGCTCAGACGCTGAGCAAGCCGCGAAAAAGTACCGCCGCTCGATTTACGTGGCGACGGATCTACCGGCAGGGACGGTTTTAAACGAAACGCACCTGCAAATCATTCGCCCTTCCTTCGGCTTGGCACCAAAACATTGGTCAGATGTGCTGGGCAAGACTTTATCGGTTGATGCGCAAAAAGGTCAGCCTTTGGCTTGGGATATGATGGCGTGAAAGCGCTGATTCGTGCTGATGCGTCTGTCGATATCGGCATGGGGCATAGAGTACGTTGCCAAGCGTTGGCTCAGGCGCTTGTTGAGTTGGGCTGGACTTGTTGTTTCGTGGTGGATCGCCGTTATCAGGCGTTTGCTGCCGCAAATGATTATTTTATTGATAGCGAAGCAGAGTGCCTTGCGTTAGCCAGTAACGCAGATCTCATGATTCTCGATCATTATGGCTATCTAGCCGATGACATTACTGCCTTATTTCAGGCTCAGCCCAACTTATTAGTGCTGGACGATATGAATGACCGCGGTGACTTTTCGGCTAAATGGGTGTTAAACCCGATTAACCAAACCTATTCGGCCAATGTGGAACACGCACTTATTGGCAGCCAATACGCCCTGTTGCGACCTGAATTTCTAGCTCGATCTACTCAATTTAACCATGCCTCAAACCAACTATTGATTACCCTTGGTGGAACTGATCCGCTAGCGTTAACCTTGCCGATTCTGCAAGCGCTCAACGCTCGTGGCTTTTTGATGACAGATATTCAAGTCTTATTGGGCAGCAGCGCAAAAAACGCCGATGCAGTAAAACGCTTTTGCCAAGATCATGCGATTGCCTTGGAACAAGGTCTGTCCGACGTTACGCCTCTAATGGGTCGGGCAAAGATGGCCATTTCTGCGGCGGGAAGCACCTTATACGAATTAGCGTGTTTGGGGGTGCCGACGATTTTCGCTCAAGTGGCGGATAACCAAACTCGTTCGTTACAGCAGCATGTGCCTTTGGGCTGGTGCGATTCGATGCGCTTCGATACCTTGTCAGAAAACGAGCGACGGGCTCAGACAGAAGCCTTGGTTAAGACCGTTGTAGCAAAATGGCAGGACGACAGATGGCTGCGAACGGCTCGCGATACCGCCTTGAGTCTCGTTGATGGCCGTGGCGCAGCGCGCGTGGCCAACTGTGTGACCAGTTCTTAATAATGTAACGCCGAGGCTTTTTTCAGCAATATAAGCTGCGTCAGTCGTAACCAATCTTCCTCAGTATCTAAATCTTGAATGCGATGTCTTGGCAGCATGAGTGGCGTAGAATCGGGGCCAAAGATCGTCTTATCAAACCAATCTTGTGTACGTGCCCAGTAAAATTGCCCAGCATCGTGGATGGCTTCGACTAAATCTTGTGAACGTGAGACTATGTGCTCAGGGAACATGGGGGCCAGTTCGCCATTGGCCGTGATATGCAAAGCACGCTGAATAGGAAAGGCAAAGGTGGTGGCGGAAAAGCAAAAGCCGCGAGTGTTTTGTAACATTTCATACCCCAGTTGCACATCGTTTGAGGTCAGCAAAGGGCAGGTGGCGTACATCAAACAGGCTTCATCGGGCGCTTCACCTTGATCGATCAAATACTGCAAAGCATGCTGCATCACAGGCGTCGTACCTGTCATGTGGTCGGCTAAATCCGCAGGGCGTAAAAAAGGCGTTTCCGCGCCGTATTCGTTGGCGATGCGCGCAATTTCTTCGTCATCGGTGGAGACAATAACGCGATCAAATAAGCCTGATGCCAAGGCCGTTTCAATAGAATAAGCAATCAGCGGTTTGCCATCGAGCAAGCGAATATTTTTCTTCGGAATGCGTTGGGAGCCACCACGGGCAGGGATAACCGCGACACGCGTCATTTACAGCATTCCTTGTTCGGCCAAGGCGCAGGCTAACACCGCGACCACGCGCTCTTGTTGCTCAGAGGTCAGGCCAACAAACAAAGGCAAACTGAGCGTGCGTTGGTAGTAGTCTTCTGCAATGGGAAAGTCGCCCCAAGCAAAGCCTAGCGCCTGATAATAAGGTTGGGTGTGTACCGGAATGTAGTGCACCTGGGTGCCAATATTCGCGGATCGTAAAGCATCAAAAATCGCCTTGCGTGCTGACGGCTCGACTTTTTGCCCGTTTTTTATGTTGCTTGGCAGTAAAATAGGGTACAGATGTAAGGACGAGTGACCGGAATCTTGCTGAAAAGGTCGTGTGATCGGTAAGTTGGCCAAGAGTTCGGCGTACAAGGCAAACTGCTGGTGGCGTTGATCAATAAAAGCGTCCAACTTTGCCAACTGTGATAAGCCCAGCGCCGCCTGCATTTCTGTCATGCGGTAATTGAACCCCAGAATGTGCTGCTCGTAATACCAATCCCCTGGCGTTTGGGTCAGTTCATCGGCGCACTTTGTTGTCCCTTGGTGAGCAAAGGTGCGTAACTGTTTGGCGAGATGAGGCTGGTTGGTCAGCGCCATACCGCCTTCCCCTGAGGTGATGATTTTTACCGGATGAAAACTAAACACACAAATATCACTGTACTGACATGCCCCAACATACGCTTGCTGGTACGTCGCGCCAATGGCGTGGGACGCGTCTTCAATAATACGAAAGCCGTATTCTTGTGCCAAACGATGAATCGCCTGCATATCACAAGACTGACCCGCAAAATGTACGGGAATCACCACCTTAGGTAGGGTGTTATTGTGTTTGGCGTGGGCTAATTTTTCCGCCAGTTTGTCGGCACACAGGTTATAGGTGTGTGGGTCTATGTCGACAAAATCGACCTCGGCACCGCAATAACGGGCGCAATTGGCCGAGGCTATAAAGGTATTGGGTGAGGTCCAAACGCGGTCACCTTCCGTTACCCCCAGCGCCAAGCACGCCATGTGCAATGCCGAGGTTGCGCTGTTCGCTGCGACGGCGAAGTGAGCGTCCACTTTTTTAGCAACCGCCTGCTCAAACGCTTCAACGCAAGGGCCTTGCGTTAAAAAGTCAGAACGCAATACGTCGACCACCGCATTGATGTCGTCTTCGCTAATCGACTGGCGTCCATAGGGAATAAAGGCGTCGGGCATCGAGTCAGTGTGTTTTTTACTGTGCGTCATCGAAGGTTAAAATCTCTTCAATCGTTAAAAAGTGCGGATTATTACCCGATTGGTACTCATAGCCCGGTTCGACCAAGGTGCCGATTTCACCCAAACGACTGCGGCCAAAGTCCATGTCGTCCTGATAAAACTTGATGCTCGGCGCAATTACATAATGGTGCTCAAATTCATAGGTATGATAGGAGTCGTCGGTAGGGCACATCACTTCGTGAAGCTTTTCACCTGGGCGAATGCCGACGTTTTTGGTCGGTAAATGCGGCGCATACGCCTTAGCCAAATCCAAGATGTGAACGGACGGGATTTTTGGAATAAAGATTTCACCGCCGTGCATGCGCTGGAAATTTTTTAGCACAAAGTCGACGCCCATGGGCAAGGTGATCCAAAAGCGCGTCATGTCTGGGTGGGTGATTGGAATGGCTTCCGCCCCATCGCTGACCAGTTTCTGAAAAAACGGCACCACCGAACCACGAGAACCGACCACATTGCCGTAACGCACCACAGAGAATCGTGTGCGACCTTGGCCGACCATGTTGTTGGCGGCAACAAACAGCTTATCGGAAGCGAGTTTGGTGGCACCGTACAAATTAATGGGGGCGGCGGCCTTATCGGTGGATAGGGCAATGACCTTTTCGACGTTATTGGCGATGGCCGCGGCAATGACGTTTTCCGCGCCATGAATATTGGTTTTAATGCACTCCATCGGATTGTATTCCGCAGCGGGCACTTGTTTTAGTGCCGCAGCGTGGATGACAAAATCCACATCGCGCATGGCTTGTGTCATGCGGTCTTTGTCGCGCACATCGCCAATAAAGTAACGCATACAAGGGGCGTCAAAGTCTTGTTGCATCTCGTATTGTTTGAGTTCATCACGGGAATAAATCACCAGACGTTTGGGTTGGTAATTGGCCAAGAGTGTTTTGACGTACTGGCGGCCAAAAGAACCGGTTCCGCCTGTAATCAGGATGCTTTTGTTGTTGAACATAGTGTTGTACCAAACCAAAGGGTGAAAAGTGTCGAGATTAAATCAAGATTGTACAAAGAATGCTTCTAGGGTATCGACCTTTTTTGTAAAAACATTAATGAAATCAATCGTGCTTTGTTGGGTTCTGTCGAGCTACACAACCCTCAATATGGTCGTTGACCATGCCGGTGGCTTGCATAAAGGCGTAGCAGGTGGTGGGGCCAAGAAACTTAAAACCGCGCTTTTTTAAGTCTTTGGCGAAGCGTGTAGACAGCTCGGTCACAGCAGGCCCATCGGTGTGGTGTTTGAGTGGATGATCAATAATGTTATGGTCACTAAAGGCCCAGTAATAGTCACTAAAAGAACCAAACTTGTCGACAATTTTTAAAAAAGCCTTGGCGTTGTTGATGGTGGCTTCGATTTTAGCGCGATGACGTACGATGCGTTCATCGAGTAATAAGCGTGCTACGTCGCCCTCTGTCATCGCCGCGACTTTTATAGGGTCAAAATGATGAAACAGGGCACGGTAGCCCTCGCGTTTACGTAAAATCGTAATCCAACTGAGGCCAGCTTGAGCGCTTTCAAGTACAATGCATTCAAACAAGGTTTTATCGTCGTAGACGGGCTTGCCCCACTCATTATCGTGGTAGTCAATATAGTCTGGCGATCCTAAACACCAAGCACAGCGTATTGTTTGCATACATTCACCTGTTATCTGCAATGACATCAACACAAGATAGCGTCTAAATAAATAGGCTAAAAAAACACTATGACCTTTAAACCAACTTATAGCAAAAAAGACGTGGAAATTTTAAAAGACGAGTGTCTTTATAAAGGCTTTTTTGAAATGCGCAAATTGACCCTACGCCATCGCCAATTCAATGGTGGCTGGAGCCAACCCATGCAACGGGAAATGATGGTGCGTAACGATGCTGTGTGTGTTTTATTGTTTGATCCGGTGGCGGATAAGATTTTGTTGATTGAGCAGTTTCGTCCGGCGGTGACAAGAAGCGAATCGCCATGGTTGCTCGAAGTGGTGGCGGGCATGGTTGAAGCGGGCGAAAGTGACGAAGAGGTGGCGCGACGTGAGTCTTTTGAAGAAGCCGGTGTTACCGTAAAACGTTTGCAATACATGTTTAAGTTTGTGCCGTCTCCTGGTGGGTTGATGGAATACCTGCGCATGTATTTGGGCGAATTCGATGCCAGCCAAGTGGATCTGGCGCAGTCTTACGGTTTGGACACGGAGAACGAAGACATTAAACTGCATTTGTTGGACGCGGACGAGGCGGTTGAACTGCTGAAGCACGACATTGAAAACGCCAGCACCATTATGGCGTTACAGTGGTTTGCTTTGAACAAGGCTGAGCAGCTGCAAAAATGGGGGCCTTGATATGTCGGGTACGCAATATTCGCTGAAGAAAAATCGCCAATATGTGCCGGATCTGGTCAGTCTGCAGCAGTTAGGCGAGTTGAATTATCGTCGTATGAACCGGTTGATTCGTGGCGAAGAAGAGATGGACACTTGGCAGTTTGCCGTGCATACCTCGGGCGATCAAGAGAGTCGTTTGCGATTGACGTTAGGAAAGGAAAGTCGTTTTACCTCGGAGATTGCTTTAGAATTTGGTCCACAAACGGACAAAAAATTGTTGTTTAAGACCACTTTATCCATGACGGTGCGCCTGTATCATGATGTGGGTATTGCGGAAATCACCGATGGCCATCGTCAATACCGCGGTGTTTATCCTTATCCTAATGATGCCATGTTGCATCGGGATGAGAAGTTTCGTTTGAATCAGCAGTTGGCGGATTTATTAGAGCTTTGTTTGAAACATGGGCACCGTTTAAACGCCACGTCGATTTTTCAATTTGCTTGAGTGCCAGAAGCGTTAATCCGTTCTTTTTCTGCTTTTTTTCTGCCAATAACACGTTTTATATCTTTTATTAATAAGAGCCTTTCATGCCAGTACTTCTTTACATTCATGGGTTTAACAGTTCAGAACGTTCCCACAAAGCCAATGTGCTGGTGGAAGCGGTGACGAAAATAGGTTTGCCAGGGGCGGTTATGTCACCACGTTTGTCATGGCAGCCCAGTAAGGCCATCGCGCAATTAGAGGCGTTGATTGAAACGCATCTAGCAGAAGGGGTGACTCTGGTTGGCAGTTCATTGGGCGGTTTTTATGCCACTTATTTGGCCGAGAAGTATCAACTCAACGCGGTGTTGGTGAACCCCGCGGTAGAGGCGCCTACCTTGTTAACGCGTCATTTGGGGCCGCAGGTGAATCCGTATACGGGAGAGTCTTATACATTGACCGCTGCGCACATGACGGAGTTGCAAGCCTTGGTAGTGCCTCATCCAACGGCGTCTTTGTATTGGCTTATGTTGCAAGAAGGGGATGAGGTATTGGATTACCGTGCCGCTTTGAGCGCGTTTCCCGAGACAGTGCGTTTAACGCAAGAACTGAATGGTGACCACCGCTTTGTCGACTTTGAGCGTTTTATCCACGATATTTTACGTTTTGCTCAAATAATCACCGACTAATCTGGGCTTTCACGGCCCTTTTCCTACCCTTTGTCTAGAGCATTTCACAGGATACAAAACCAGTGATAGACTCTGTGCCATCATTTTATATTCAAAATGCCATGGGCTTTTTTTAATCGCCATGGCCGATCATATTGGAAACCACACGCATGTCAGCAAAAGAATACAACGCTGGATCAATTGAAGTCCTCAGCGGTCTAGAGCCGGTCCAAAAACGCCCAGGAATGTACACAGACACCACTCGGCCCAACCACTTAGGGCAAGAGGTAATCGATAACTCGGTCGATGAAGCCCTAGCGGGTCACGCCGATCGCATTGAGGTCGTTTTATACAAAGATGGTTCCTTGAGCGTGGAAGACAATGGCCGCGGTATGCCGGTGGATATTCACCCGGAAGAAGGCGTGTCGGGCGTTGAGCTGATTCTCACCAAGTTGCACGCGGGCGGTAAATTCTCGGGTGATAATTACCAGTTTTCCGGTGGTTTGCACGGTGTGGGTGTGTCGGTGGTGAATGCCTTGTCGACCTCGTTAGAAGTGTGGGTACGTCGCGGTGGGGTTCAGTATCACATTGGTTTTGAGCATGGTTTTAAAACCTCGGAACTGAAAGAAATTGGCACGGTGGGCAAAAAGAACACGGGCACCAAGGTGAAGTTCAGTGCCGACGGTAAGTATTTCGACAGTCCTAAGTATTCTTTATCACGCTTAAAGCACCTTTTAAAAGCGAAGGCGGTGTTGTGTTCTGGCCTTCATGTGGTGTTCATCGATCAAAGTGGCGCCAAAGAAGTCCGTGAAGAGTGGTTTTATCAAGACGGGCTGAAAGATTATCTCGCCTTGGCGAATGAGGGTTTTGTGCTCTTGCCCGATGAGCCTTTTATTGGCGGTTTGAGTGAAAAAACACAAGGCGTTGATTGGGCCGTGCAGTGGCTACCGGAAGGCGGTGAGTTGGTCACAGAAAGTTATGTGAACCTAATCCCAACCGCGCAAGGCGGCACCCATGTCAATGGTTTACGAACTGGCTTGTTAGAAGCGATCCGTGAATTTTGCGATTTTCATAATTTGTTGCCGCGTGGCGTTAAGTTAACGGCGGAAGACGTGTGGGATCGGTGCAGTTATGTGTTGTCTGCGAAAATTCAAGAGCCGCAGTTTTCAGGTCAAACTAAGGAGCGTTTGTCTTCCCGTCAAATCGTGGCTTTTATTTCGGCGACGGTAAAAGACGCCTTTAGTTTATGGTTGAATTCCCATGTGGAAGACGGCAATAAAATCGCTGATATTGTTATTAATAGTGCGCAAAAACGCCTTCGTGCCAGCAAAAAAGTGGTGCGTAAAAAAGTCACGCAAGGCCCGGCGTTACCCGGTAAATTAGCCGACTGTTCCGGTCAAGATTCTTCTCGCAGTGAGTTGTTTTTGGTGGAAGGGGATTCAGCCGGTGGTTCGGCTAAGCAAGCGCGTGAAAAAGATTTTCAGGCGATTTTGCCTTTGCGCGGTAAGATCCTTAACTCTTGGGAAGTGGATTCTAATCAGGTGTTGGCGTCTCAAGAGATTCACGATATTTCCGTGGCATTAGGGGTGGACCCGGGTGAAGAAGATTTGAGTGGTCTACGTTACGGTAAAGTGTGTATTTTGGCTGATGCTGACTCGGATGGTTTGCACATCGCTACCCTGATTTGCGCTTTGTTTGTACGTCATTTTCCTGCTTTAGTGAACAATGGGCATGTGTTTGTTGCCATGCCGCCCTTGTATCGTATTGATCTGGGCAAAGAGGTGTATTACGCCTTGGACGATGAAGAAAAAGACATCACTTTGCATAAGCTGGCTAAAGAAAATAAACGGGGCGTGCCTAATGTGCAGCGCTTTAAAGGCTTGGGTGAGATGAACCCGTCACAACTGCGTGAAACCACTATGGCACCGGATACCCGCCGTTTGATTCAGTTAACCATGGAGGATAAGCCAGATACGGATGAATTGTTGGATAAACTTCTGTCGAAAAAACGGGCTGGCGATCGAAAAGGCTGGTTAGAAACCTATGGTAATTTAGCGATTGTAGATTGATCTTGGCCTCTTACAACGTAAGGCATCGCCAACCTCTTAATATAAAATGGAAACAATGTAATGTCCCAAGAACAAGATGACAAAATTATCAGTGAAGATGTCCTTTATGAAAAAATTGATCATTATTTGATGGCGTTTGGCACGGATCGCTCTTTGCTGTGCGTGTCAGAGTTGGATGGCTTTTTAACCGCATTGGGTTGTTCCATGCAAGAGTTAGAGCCTGATACCTGGTTAGGGGCGATTTGGGGCGCGGATGAAGACCAGCCTGTTTGGGAATCTACTGAGCAAGAAGATGAGTTTTTGAGTCTGGTGCTGATCATGTATATGGAAACCATGAACGGTCTGTTGTTTGGGGATTTCTATCCTGTTTACTTAGAACAAGAAGTGGACGGCGAGTCTACCTTGTTGGTGGAAGAATGGTGTGTGGGTTTTGTGCGTGGTGCCAAGTTGATTGGGCTAGGTATCGGTGGTGACCGTGCCTTTTTTGATGAGGTGTTGGCGCCGGTTCGTTTGTTTGGCACGGAAGCGGGCTGGGACAAGTTAGACATGATGGTCGATGAAGAAGTGGCTTTTTGGCGCGAGAATTTAGAGCCGTCTATTTTACGTTTGGTGCAGCACTTTCACCCAGAAATACAAACAACCACGAAAGACGGACAAACACGGGTTTTGCATTAATCGTTTTTGTATTCGTTCTTGTACTAATTATTTTTATATAAATAAGTGCGATAAAAAACGTGACCTTTTGAGTCACGTTTTTTTGTTTAGTGCTTGAGCGTTGCTGTATTAGCCAACCACTTTGGCGATGCTTTCACACAGGTAGTCAATGTTGGTATCGCTGACGCCCGCTATGCTGATGCGTCCGGTATCGGCCATGTAAATGGCATACTCATAACGCAATGTATGCACTTGTTCTGGTGTTAAGCCAGAGTAGGAGAACATTCCGCGTTGTTTTTTGATAAAACCAAAGTCTCTGCTAACGCCAGAGGCAGCCAGTTTTGTGACCAATTTCTCACGTAAGTTGTTAATGCGATCGCGCATGGCGGCGACTTCCAGTTCCCATTCTGCTGCCAATGCGGGGTCACTCATAATGGTGTACACCACTTCAGCACCGTGCGCCGGGGGCATGGAGTAGTTAGCACGGATTGCTTGGCCGATAATGGAAAACGCTGTGTTGGCGTCTTCGGCGGTTTCGCCAATCACACTCAACCCACCACAACGGTCACGGTAAATGCCAAAGTTTTTCGAGAAGGAGTTGGCAATCAACATATCCGATACGTTGTCTGCCATGTAGCGAAACCCTTCGAGGTCTTTGTTTAGGCCGTCGCCAAAGCCTTGGTAGGCAGCATCGACTAGTGGCAATAGGCCGCGTTCGTTGACCAGTTCGGTGAGTTCTTTCCAGTGGTCAAATTCTAGGTCAACGCCCGTTGGGTTGTGGCAGCAAGCGTGTAAGAGCAATACATCGCCGGGTTTGGTTTCGGCTTTTAGGGTCGCCATCATGTCGTCGAAACGCAGGCCGCTGGTGGCTCGATCGTAGTAGGGGTACTCTTTTACTTCCACGCCAACATATTCAAAGATGGACGTATGGTTTCCCCAGGTTGGATCGCTGACCCAAAGTCGGGCATCGGCGAAGCTGGCATGGATAAAATCGGCCGCGATTCTTAACGCGCCTGTGCCGCCAGGGGTTTGTGTAGAGCGAATACGACCTGACGTGGTGATGTCATTGTTTTCCCCAAGCAACAAATTTTGAATAACGCCTTCAAATTCTGCTGCGCCGTAAATGCCTAGGTAGCTTTTTGAGCCTTGTTGTTCCAATAAGATGGCTTCGGCTTTTTTAACGGTATTCAGCACGGGGGTGTGGCCGTTGTCATCTTTGTAAACGCCTACGCCCAAGTCAATTTTTTTGGGATTAGGATCTTGTTTGTAGGCCATGATAAGGGCGATGAGCGGGTCGCCAGCAACAGCGTTTAGGTGTTTGAACATGATGGGTACGGAGTCCTTGTTGTGAGCGAAGTCGCTTGGTTGGGGGCTGTATTTTTTCGTTTTTATGACAAAATACAATGTAACAGAAAGGGAATTTCTTCTTCAACTGGAAAAACCTCAAGCGACTTCATGTTAGTGGTTTGATTTGATTGCCAAGAGTGTATTTATGACTGCTTTTTCTCTGCGTTTTCGCGCGCTCGATGCTTGGTTAGCCGAGCACATTGCTTTGTGGCAATTTGATACGTTTGCTGAGGTGGATAATCCTTGGCGGGCGATGTATCCGGCGTTGGCGTCGTATCTTGAGCAGGTTGATTTTGATGCACTTCACAGCGACGATTTTTACGCGACGGTGTTTCGCTTGTGTCCGAGTTTGTTGGCATGGGGTGAGGCGGCTGTGTCAGGTCAACCAGCGTTAGCCGCGTTAGACGACCGGTCGGAGCAGTCGGTTTCTCTTCCTGGTTATGTTTCCACGGGAATTAAGGGGCGCAAGTGGTCACAAATTCAGGCATTTGTGGCGCAAACGCCGGTGGTGTCTGATTATGTTGAGTGGTGTGCCGGTAAAGGTCATTTGGGTAAGGTGTTGGCGTTTCAGCAGCAAGCTAGGGTGCAGAGTTTGGAGTGGCAACAGGTCTTGTGTGAAGCGGGGGAGCAGGAAGCAAAGAGGTTGGGGGTTGATCAGAGGTTTGCTCATGTTGATGTGTTGAAGCAGCAGGGTAGGGCGGCGCTGTTTGATGCGGATTGTGTGGTGGCGTTGCATGCGTGTGGGGATTTGCATCGGGTGTTGTTGCAGCAGGCGGCAGAGGCGAAGACGTCGCAATTGTGCCTTGTGCCTTGTTGTTATCATTTGACGCAAGCGGCGGTGTATGTGCCTTTGTCTGGGGAGGCGCAGGGTTCGGCGTTGTGTTTGCGTCAGGCGGATCTTAAGTTGGCGGTTAAGGAGGTGGTGACGGCGGGGGCGCGTGAGCAGCGGTTGAAGCGGCTTGAGTTGACGTATCGTTTGGGGTTTGATGCTTGGCAACGTGAGGTTCGTGGGGAGGATGGGTATTTGCCGGTGCCGTCTTTGCAGAAGGCGTTGTTGGGGCAGGGTTTTGTGGGGTTTTGTGATTGGGCGGCGGAGCAAAAGCATTTTTCTCAACGTATAACGAAAGCGGAGGCGGTGCATTTTGAGCGGGTCGGGCAGGCGCGTTATGAAACGGTGCAACGGCTAGAGGCGATTAGTCAGTTGTTTCGGCCAGCGTTGGAGCAGTGGCTGGTGCTTGATCGGGCGATGTATCTTCAAGAGCAGGGGTATCACGTTGAGATCGGGGCATTTTGTGACAAAACACTCACCCCAAGGAACTGGATGATACGCGCAAAGCGTGATTGATGGCGATCTTGGAACGGGGAGAGGATTGGGGTACATTGGAGGAAACCTCAAGGAAGTGTGTTTATAATTAATAGATGGTGAGTTATTAGACTGCGAGGGAGTGTAATGAAGATTATAGATAAGCCAACGAAAAAGGTCCTTGTATATTTTGATGGTATTAATTTACTGAATGGAGAGTACGTTACTAGTGATGGAGAAATTATAAGTCAAGAGTTTGACGAGCAGAAAGATAAATTTATATTCCATACTCCATTCGGCTATTTTGAATATGCAAAATTCATTTACTATAAAGAGTTAAAGGTCTGGCCATCTGAATTATTTTATTTAGATGGTGATAGTGAAAATACTGATATATCAAATTTAGCTCAGAATCTTTATACGTTCACTTCTTTTGATGATCTAAAAAATAGATTGTGTGAAATCTTTATATATGATGCTGGTGGTTTTTACAGCAAGTTGTCAGATGAGAAAATTGACTTTATTTTTGTCGGTGAAAAAAAGATTCCAATAGAAAATTTATTCTTCTATGTTTTAAATGAAGATCTGGATACTATTGTTTTCCCTAAATTATTAGATTTTTCATTTATATCTGATAGTGATCTCGTATATGGAAATATAATCGAAAACGATTTTTTAGAGCGTATTAGTTTTGATTTTGATGATTTATTTAAATATATCCACTATGATTCAGAGGAGTCAGTTTTAAGGTGGAAGTACTGTAGTAAATTTAGTGGTCTAAAAAATAATATACTAGAAGGTATGCCCATTAATATAGACTTTATTGGTTATCGCGTTGTATATTTTAATGGTTGTTATTATTTTTATGAAGAACTAGAGGAAAGATATTTTCGTCATAACGATATTGCTCCTACAGGAGATAATTTGAGTGATTTATCCTCTAATTTTCGACCAGTCAGGATAAAGAAATGTTTTTATTGTGGTGATGATTCATCAATGACTAGAGATCATGTTATTCCTATTTCAAGTCTCAGGTTTAAAAGAGATTATAAACAAAGCGAAGTTGTAGATTGCTGTCTTGAGTGTAATCTTCTTTTAGGTGATAAATACATTACAACTGTAGAGGAAAGGGCAGCATTTTTAGCAGAAAGAATTAGTAAGCGATATAGAAGTGTTCTCAGTACAGGAAATTTTGATAATTCAGAATTAGATAGCTACGGTGATAGGGTGCGTAGTTATATAAAAGCAAATATGTTCAAGAAGGCCGTAGTTCTTAATAGAATAGATCATTGTCATAAAATTTCAGGTGAATTATACGATAAAGCAGAAGTTGCTCATTTAACAGGTATTACTACATTGAGTAAAAAACGTGCTTATCTTCTGATTGAAAGCTATCTAGGTAAATATATCTCTGAAAGTGATCTATCTTTCTATAAGGTTGCATCACAAGAGTATTCCCTTAATGAAAGTGAAGTGAAAGACATAATCAATGAAAAGAAGCTTTTTGATGTTTCAATACAATATAAATTTGATCGAAGCTTTGATTGCTCTCACTCTCTTAAAGTGCTTAAAAAATTACTTGCTAGAAAGTAAATCATTATATTAATGAACTGTCTTCAAAACATATGAAATAGAATGCTCGCCTCAATGATTTATAATAGAGTTTATTGCTTAATATAGTCGTCCCTGAATAATGGCGTTTCAGACAAGAAACGCCATGGTATTTTTAGGCTTTTCCATTAAAAACGTTATTTTTAGCCATATGCGCTGTAAAAAAGACCCAAAATATTGGGCACAATAAAGCC
>NZ_JAJATW010000026.1 GCF_020532605.1 Marinomonas algarum
CCTGATCCCATCCCGAACTCAGAAGTGAAAAGCGCCATCGCCGATGGTAGTGTGGGGGATCCCATGTGAGAGTAGGTCGTCGTCAAGCTTTAAACACGAGAAGCCCTGATAGCATACGCTGTCAGGGCTTTTTTCGTTTGTGAGTGAATGATTTGCATTGAGTTTATAGTGCGCTGACTCTGAACGGATGTATGGTATTCATTGCACCTATTCTTACACGCCTCCAGTATTAACCCCTCCTCCTCAAAGTTTATTCAGTATTTATAAGTATTTTGTAAAACTATCGTTGACCTCGTGCCTGTTATGAGACTACAATCAGTTTCGTTTAAAAGAGTTGGCAATATTTATGTCCAGAGTTGCGAATAGTACGTTAGTATGTTCGGTCCTGTTAAGTCATAAGTAATACCGAGTTTTTTTAGCACTATAACGTTATGCGATTAACGCAAACGTATAAATTAACTTAACCTACAGGATAAACAGACATGTCTGACGTAGTAACTGGTACAGTAAAATTTTTCAACGAAACTAAAGGTTTCGGTTTTATCACTCAAGATTCAGGTCCTGACGTTTTCGTTCATTTCTCTGCAATCAACACTTCTGGTTTCAAAACATTGGCTGAAGGCCAAAAAGTTGAATTCCAAGTAGCTCAAGGCAAAAAAGGCCCAGAAGCTCAAAACGTTACTCCTCTATAAGGAAACGTTTGCTGAGGAATTTCTCAGCAGTGCGAATGATAAAAAGCGACTTTTAAAGTCGCTTTTTTTGTTTTTATACAAGGCTAAGTTATATAAGTAGCCAGATTTAAACGGAATAGGAGTGACATCATATGGCAGCTAAATCTTTACAAGAGCAGTTATTAGGTGCTGGGCTTGTAGATAAAAAGAAAGTGAAAAAGTTAAAAGCTGAAACGTTGCAGCATAAACAGAAAGTCAAAAAAGGGAAAGCGGTGGCGACAGATGAGAGTGAACGTCAAGCCGAGTTGAAACGCCAAAGAGATGAAAAAGCAGCTAAAGATAAGGCTTTAAATTTAGAGCGACAACAGCAAGCCGAACATAAAGCGGTTCAGGCTCAAATTCGACAAATGATTGAGCAAAATCGAGTGCGGAAAGAGGATGGTGATATTGCCTACCACTTTACTGACGATAAAAAAGTTAAAAAGCTCTATATAAGCCAGTCGATGCATAATGATTTGAGTGCTGGTCGTTTGGCCATTGTTAAGTTATACGATGCCTATGAGCTAATACCAGAGCCTGTTGCTATGAAGATCAGTGAGCGTGATGCTTCTTATGTTCTCGTTTGTAACAATCGCACAGAGAGTGTTGAGGATGATCCTTACGCTGACTTTCAGATTCCTGATGATCTTATGTGGTGATGATTTTAACTGCATGCCTCGATTGAACTCATGCCTTTGTTAAAGGCATGGGCTATAGGCTTAACGGCAGGTATCTTATTACTCCCTTTCACTCACTGTCCTCTTGTTTCTTCCCGCTTTACTTGACGAAAACTTTTCGCTTATAAACAGATAAAGAATATATTTAGGTTCTTGTTCTGACAATGTGTATGTTGAAACCTGTCTTTAAATTCTAACCTATTGATTATTAAGTTTTTTATATTCAATTTAGACTTTTTTACGTTCTTATTTTTTCTTAATTCACAGGCAATAAGCAGATAACCGGAATACAAAATGCAAGTAGTGTGCGTTTGCTTGTCTATTCTTGCGAATTGTTTAAATTGATTGGATGTTGCTTGCATACATCAAGCGCCTAAAAGAAAAAGCTTATTATTCAAAAGGGAAACGACAATGAAAAAATCGATTATTGCTATTGCGGTATCCAGTGCTGCGCTTGCTTCTGTATCTGTTCAAGCGGCTGAAGGTTCTACAGTAGATATTTACGGAAATATCCAGTACGCATACAGCGACACAGATGCAGGTGATGATTTTGCAGATAATGGTTCTACCATTGGTTTGAAAGGTGAAACTCAAATTAATGATGATTTGACCGCTTTTTTCAAATATGAGTTAGAATTTGACGCAGACCAAAAAGAAGATGGAGGTAAATCCAGTCTTGACCAAGCTTTTGTCGGTTTAGAGGGCAACTTTGGTAAAGTGCAGGTTGGTTCTTTTGATACCATCTACAACAATGCAATTCAAGATTCGGTAGATCAGTATGAATATTTGGGTATGACAAATGCTGGTGATACAGATGAAGGCGACACTATTGCCTATTTCTCTCCTTCCTTTAACGGTCTTGAAGTGCAAGTGGCTACTCAAGTAAAAGGAGACGCGGTTAACGAAAATGGTAATCCGGTTAACGACAACGATGGTACATCCTCTATGGCCGTTGTTAAATATTCTATGGATATGATGTCAGTTGCCTTAGGTTATGATTCACGTGACAACATCAAAGACGCTGAAGCAACGACCGGTTTATCAGTTACTGCAATGCCTATGGAAAACTTGTCTGTTACTGCTAAGTACGAAACAACAAAAGATACGCAAGACATTTACGGCTTAGCCGCTCGTTACGGCTACGGTGCAGGTGATGTGTACGCTTCCTTCCAAAACGTAGATCCAGATGGTTCCGATGATTATAATGAATCTGCAGTAGGTGTTACTTATAGCTTAGCCTCAAATGTGTATGTTTTTGGTGAAGTGGGTGAGTTAAGTGATACGACTGACACTCAAACAGCGGTTGGTGTTTACTACGGTTTCTAAGATTTTTTTATAGTAGACGATTTTATTTACTCTAAGGCTCCTGTTCTATCGCTAGGCTAGGAGCCTTACGTTAAGCAAGATCATTCAAGGTTCCATATTTCTTTCTTGTAGACAGACTGTTGGAACATTTGGCATCAGGTGGAAACATCTGGTGCCTTTTTTATATTTGTAGCATTGTTCTATAGACGTTGATCTTTGATGTTTTGTCGAAGACTACGGTGTCTATTTTTTAGACGAAATGCAATTTAGTGGTGTGAACTATGTTGAATATGAATTTTACTGTCCCCGTAATGATCGATACAACAGCCCAAGAGTGGCAACCTAGCCCGATGGCAGGCGTTCTGAGAAAACCATTAGCACGAGAGGAAAAGGAGCGTGGTCATGCCACCAGTGTGGTTTGTTATCACCCAGGCTCCTCTTTTCGAAGTCACCAGCATCCTCTCGGTGAAGAGATACTCGTTTTGGAAGGTGTGTTCTCTGACGAAAACGGTTCGTATCCAGCGGGTAGTTACTTTCGAAACCCACCGGGTAGCGCTCATGCGCCTTACAGTGATGAAGGGTGTTTACTGTTGGTCAAGTTGCATCAATTTCAAGCGGATGATTGTCACCAAGTCATGATAAAGTCTCCACCGATCTGGTTTTCTGAGCATGCTGAGTCTTTTCCTCTTTACCGTTTCGGTCAAGAGCAGGTATGGTTAGTCCGCAACCAAGAAGGTGAAAATACATTGCCTCTGTTTGATAACAATGTGCCTGTGGAAATATTTGTGATTTCGGGCCATGCTACTTATGCAGGGACGACATTATCGATAGGAACTTGGATGCGTGAACCCTCTTTTGATCGCCATCAATGGCAATCGTCAGCAGACTGTTTGTTTTGGCTAAAGGTGGGGCATTTTTAATAATCGCTTTTAATGATTGAGGTTAATGTGAAAAATATCGTACCTGAACAAGCTCGTGTTTATCTGCCGGTAGTAGGTTGTGATGAGGTTTTTCCTGTCGGGCGTGTTTATTGTGTGGGCCGAAATTATGCTGAACATGCGAGAGAGATGGGAGATGATCCAGATAGAGATCCACCGTTCTTTTTCACAAAGGATGCGTCTTGTGTTGTCCCTGCTTCATTGAGTGAGACAACGCATATTACGTATCCAACAGCGACGTCTCAGTTAGAGTATGAGGTTGAGTTGGTTGTTGCGATAGGCAAAGGCGGTTCAAATTTAACCCTAAAGCAAGCCTCGGAAGCGGTTTTAGGGTATGCAGTGGGTTTGGATATGACCCGACGAGATCTGCAGGCGCAAGCGAAGAAAAAGGGACGCCCTTGGGAAGTAGGAAAGTCTTTTGATGAGTCGGCTCCTATTGGCCCTATATTTTTGAAAAATGCTGAGCTAGACGAGCGTGTTAAAGAAGCGGAAATTGGCTTAAAAGTGAACCAAGAGTTAAAACAGATCAGCCACATTTCACATTTAACATGGTCTATTGAAGAAGTGCTTTGTAAACTGTCAGAAGTCTTTGAGCTACGCCCGGGCGATCTGATAATGACAGGGACGCCAGAAAACGTTGGTGCGGTTAAGGTTGGTGACGAAATGCTGGCATGGGTTGAACATTTAGATAAAATTTGTGTCAAGGTGACTGATTAAACACGCTAAATTTTTTTTGTAAGGCAGTAAGCTTGAGGTGGCGTTTCTCTTTTAATATTTGAATCGCAACCTCTGCGGTACAAAGCCCTGTTTCTTTCTGGTTGCGTCGTTTGGCGTAAACGGAACGTAACCCTTGTATCTCATAATGGCAAAATTGCTTTAGATACGGAGATTGGTTGTACATTTTTCGTGCCTGCTGCCAAGTGCCATCTAAGATCAAAATATTTTCAATGACGCTGCTCGAAACACCTTGGATCTCTAGTCCACCTTCTTGATAAGGGTAAACCAGTACGGTGTTATTTGGCGCTAATTGTAGTATCTCCTTGTTAGGTTCTGTTCTTGACCAAATAATGCGCTCACATTCGTCATTCAGTGCTTCCTTGACTAATTTGCCTGTACCAGTCGTTTTTTTAATTTCTTCGCTGTGGGTTATCAGCCAAATCTTCATCGGGTATTCTCTGTATTAAAGTCGCAGTGTAACGAATTTCGTCATGTTACTAAAATATAAGTCTAAAAAGGGAAATGATTGTGTTACCGATTTTGTACTCCTTTCGGCGTTGTCCTTATGCCATACGTGCCAGATACACGTTAGCTTTCCTCAATGTTTCTGTTCGTCTAAGGGAAGTGGTATTGAAGTCAAAGCCTGACGCCTTACTGGCATTAGGCGGGCGATCCAGTGTGCCCCAGCTGATGGATTGTGATGGTACACGCTATCCAGAGAGCTTAGACATTATGTTTTGGGCGTTATCCAAAACAAAAAGTAACGAGTTAACACAACAACTGTGGCCAAACTGCACACAAACAAAAATAAAAATACAGACATGGATACGTTACAACGATAGTACGTTTAAATATTGGTTAGATCGATACAAGTACGCCGATCGACACCCAGCACACAGTGAGGCGTATTATCGAGGCAAGGGAGAGGTATTTCTTAAAAGGTTAGAGGCACGCCTTAGCAAAACGCCATTTCTGCTTGGAGAAGCCGAAAGCCTGGCGGATATTGCGATTTTTCCATTTATCCGGCAATTCGCTGCCGTCAATCAAAATTGGTTTGATTCATCGCCTTATAGACAAGTTAGACTGTGGTTAAGATACTTTATTGATGCTGCACGGTTCAAATCAACCGTTATGGTGAAACACACCGCTTGGCGAACCGAGGAAGATGATGTTCTTTTTCCAACGGTTTAAGCGGTATGTTTCGGTGTAATGTTAGTCAATTAAACCAAAACTGATCCAATATAAGAAACTAGGATCCGCGTCATTTGGCAATTCTAAGGCAATGAAGTTACCTTTCTCATCTATGTGTGACGATTCAGGGAAGTTGGTTTTTAATACGGCTATGTTTGTTTGTGCTAATGATGTCTGTCCCAAATCATTGTAAGACTGGACACTGATGGCCAGTGCATCTTCAACCGATTGTGAACTAGGGTAGTGTTGAATGACTTCTTGGCTGCGACGCAGTGCAGACAGAGGCGCTTTGCGTTTTAAGTAGTAATACGCCACCTGAAGCTCATGGCGTGCAACAACGTTACGCAAGTAATACATACGTGCTTTACTGTCTGGTGCGTAAGTGCTGTTTGGAAAACGTACAGTAAAATCAGCGAACTCGTTAAAGGCCTTAGTCAATTCTTTTGAGTCACGCTCACTTGGGTCGGCATCAAGGAAGCGTGTCATGAGAGTTTCTGCTCCCTTGTAAGTGGATAAAGCGCGCATGTAATAAGCATAGTCTAACGCATCGTGCTCGGGGTGATTTTTAATAAAGCGCTCTGCCGCTGCATGAGCCGCAATAAATTCGTCTGCTTCCATTTGAGCATAAATTAGGTCTAGCTCAGCACGAGTACTGAATTCGCCAAATGGGTAGCGTGAATCTAGGTCTTTAAGGTGTTTAATTGCAGTAGAGGGTAAATTTTCTTCTAAGGCTTGTTGTGCTTTGTCGTAATAGGCGCGTTCAGGTAGATCGGGCTCTTGAACCTGTTTGCTTGAACAGGCCACGATGAAAAAAGAAAAACTTACTATTCCAGAGAATCGGAGCAACGAGTGATGAAATCCCATGTATAATCAAAACCTTGATATGGTAGTAGATTAGCCTCAATCGGCATTTTGTAGCGTTAAATTGCGAAAGATGATGAAGTGCAAGGCGCTACACGTTTTTTTACTTTCAGGCTCAATGATAAAATCAACGGGCTGAAAACAACAGATTAAAGTACATTGTATGGCAGAGCGCATAGTAAAAGAAGCCCAAGTTCCCTTCGATTTGGGCGGTAATCGATTTGATCAAATCGCGACAGAGTTGTTTAGCGACTATTCACGTTCGCGTATTCAAAGTTGGATCAAAGAGGGGGTTCTTAAGGTAGACGGACAAGTGACTAAGCCGAAAGAAAAGCTGTTTGGTGGCGAACAGGTGACACTCGATATTGTAATCGAGGCACAGGAAGACCACGAAGCCCAAGAAATGGCATTAGACATTGTTTACGAAGACGACGATATTATTATTGTCAATAAGCCAGCAGGCTTGGTTGTTCACCCAGCAGTAGGCAACCGAGATGGCACCTTGATGAATGCAATTTTGCATCACGCTCCTGAAACTGCGCACATTCCTCGTGCGGGTATTGTGCACCGTCTAGACAAGGAAACAACGGGTCTAATGGTGGTAGCGAAGACATTAGTGGCGCAAACGGATCTTGTAGCTCAATTACAAGAGCGTAGTATGGGGCGCGAGTACGAGGCTATTTGTATCGGTGTGATGACCGGTGGCGGTGAAGTGGACGAGCCTATTGGTCGTCATCCTCACAATCGTCAAAAACAAGCCGTGGAGCCAGTAAATGGCAAAGACGCCATCACCCATTATCGCCTTGTAGAACGCTTCAAGAATCACACTCATATTCGTCTTAAGCTGGAAACGGGTCGTACACACCAGATCCGTGTTCATATGGCGTTTATCCAGTACCCACTGGTTGGTGACCCGCAATATGGCGGCCGTTTGAAAATGCCTAAAGCCTGTTCTCCTGAATTACAGGACGAGCTGCGTCATTTTCGTCGCCAAGCTTTGCATGCTAAGAAACTGGCTTTAGCGCACCCTGTGACGGGGGAATGGATGGAGTGGGAAGTTGACTTGCCTGATGATATGAAAGCATTAGTAGAAGCGCTTAAAAAAGACACGGTGGAGTCTGGCAGTAACGACTCCGAGTATTTCTAGATAGCATGTATTCTGGAAAGCGTTGACACTATTTTGTGGGTAAGAAAGGCAGCATTGGCTGCCTTTTGTTTTTGCGTCGAATTGGTTTTTATAATGGAAGGAAATCGCCATGTCAGCTCATACACGCTCTTTTATTCGTCCAAATTGGTCAGCACCTTCGAATGTCTGTGCGTACGTTTCAACACGCTTAGGCGGCGTCAGTGTTGAGCCATTTGATTCTTTAAACCTGGGGCTTCATGTCAATGATGATCCTTCCGCCGTAGAACAAAATAGGCAGTTATTCACTTCCTATATTGCTTTGCCTGATACGGTTCATTGGTTAAACCAGACGCATGGCACGCGTGTAGTGACCTTGTCTGACTCCTCTTCGAACCATACCGCGCCTGACTCTGCGGATGCTGCTTATTCACCTGCTCCCCAGCAAGTGTGTGCGGTACTGACGGCAGATTGCTTACCGGTATTTTTTTGTGATACGGCAGGCACACAAGTGGCGGTTGCTCATGCTGGATGGCGTGGACTGTGTGATGGCGTACTAGAATCGACCTTAGCTTGCTTTGATGATAAGAGCCAAGTCATGGCGTGGTTAGGGCCTGCCATCGGTCCGGCGGCCTTTGAAGTGGGTGATGAAGTAAAAGTGGCCTTTGAATCTAAATTGCCAGAGGCTCGGGCAGCATTTGTTCCGAGTGACAAGGAAGGCAAGTGGTTAGGCAATCTATACTTATTGGCGACACAGAGACTGAATGCGGCCGGTGTTCAACAGGTTTATGGCGGGGACTACTGCACTTACACGGACAAGGCGCGTTTCTACTCCTACCGACGAGACGGTAAAACGGGGCGTATGGCGTCTGTTATTTGGATAAATAATGCCGCAATGTCGACTTAAATTGATAGGTGTCAAAAAAATGACACTCATGGAGTTGAAAAGCACTATTTGATCACTATTAAGCTGTTAACCGATGTATTTTTCTTATTTGTAAAGGATGCCAGATTATGCGTATCGATCGTTTAACCAGTAAATTACAACTTGCCTTGTCTGATGCTCAATCCATCGCGCTAGGACAAGATCATTCTTATATTGAGCCGCTTCATCTAATGATGGCGATGCTTGACCAGCAAGGGGGTAGTACAAGACCTATCCTGCAACAGTCAGGTATCCCCGTCACGACTTTCCGTGAGAGTCTTAATGAGTTGTTAACACGTTTGCCTGCTGTTCAAAACCATGATGGCAACGTACAGATGTCTCCAGAGCTAGGTCGGTTGTTAAATCTTGCTGATAAAGAAGCGCAAAAGCGTAAGGATCAGTACATTTCTTCTGAGTTAGTATTGATGGTGATGTTTGACGGCAAAGATGATTTGGCGAAAAAGCTTAAAGCCAGTGGTGTGACCAAGGCCGATGTTGCTTCTCTCATTGATAATATTCGCGGTGGTGACGCCGTTAACGACCCTGATGCAGAAGAAAATCGCCAAGCCTTAGATAAATATACCGTTGACCTGACAGCACGTGCTGCTGAAGGCAAATTAGACCCTGTGATTGGTCGTGACGATGAGATTCGCCGCACTATTCAGGTGTTGCAGCGTCGTCGCAAAAACAACCCAGTATTAATAGGTGAGCCGGGTGTGGGTAAAACCGCCATCGTGGAAGGCTTGGCTCAGCGTATTATCAATGGCGAAGTGCCTGAAGGCTTGAAAAATAAGCGTGTCTTGTCGTTGGACATGGCGGCTTTGATTGCCGGTGCTAAGTATCGAGGTGAGTTTGAAGAGCGCCTCAAAGCGCTTTTGAACGAACTGGCCAAGCAAGAAGGTCAGGTGATTTTATTTATTGATGAAATTCACACCATGGTCGGCGCAGGTAAGTCAGAAGGCTCTATGGATGCTGGTAATATGCTCAAGCCTGCCTTGGCGCGTGGTGAACTGCATTGTGTGGGGGCCACTACACTGGACGAGTACCGTCAGTTTATTGAAAAAGACGCGGCCTTAGAGCGTCGCTTCCAAAAAGTATTGGTGGAAGAGCCAAGTGTGTTGGACTCTATTGCCATTTTACGTGGACTGAAAGAGCGTTACGAAGTGCACCACGGTGTGGATATTACCGATTCCGCCATTATTGCTGCGGCGAAATTGTCACAGCGTTACATCACCGATCGCCAGTTACCAGATAAGGCGATTGACTTGATTGATGAAGCGGGCAGTCGCATTCGTATGGAAATGGATTCCAAACCCGAAGACATGGATCGTTTAGAGCGTCGCTTGATCCAGCTCAAAATTGAAAAAGAAGCGTTGAAGAAAGAAAAAGACAGGGCGTCTAAATTACGTCTTGACGAATTGAACGTTGAAATTGACCAGTTACAAAAGCAGTTTTCTGATTTGGAAGAAATCTGGAATTCTGAGAAAGCGGCTGTTCAAGGCGCACAAAAGCTAAAAGAAGAGCTTGAATCCGTTCGTCATGAAATGGAAGAAGCGCGTCGCAGTGGTAATTTGGCGAAGATGTCTGAGTTGCAATATGGCGTCATTCCTATGTTGGAAGCCGAAATTGAGAAAGCCAGTAAAGCAGAAGAAAGCACAGAAACCAAGTTGTTAAAGCGTCGAGTCACAGAGGAAGAAATTGCCACCGTGGTATCACGTTGGACGGGGATTCCTGTCGACAAAATGCTCGAAGGTGAGCGTGATAAATTATTGCGCATGGAAGACGCACTGCATGAATCGGTGATGGGACAAGAAGAGGCGGTTGTCGCTGTGTCTAATGCCGTACGACGCTCTCGCTCAGGCTTGGCGGACCCCAATCGTCCTAACGGCTCTTTCCTCTTCTTAGGGCCAACAGGTGTCGGTAAAACAGAGCTTTGCAAATCGCTTGCTAAGTTCTTGTTTGATACCGAGCAAGCCATGGTGCGTGTCGATATGTCGGAATTTATGGAGAAGCATTCGGTTGCTCGTTTGATCGGTGCGCCACCGGGGTATGTTGGTTATGAAGAGGGTGGCTACTTAACTGAAGCGGTTCGTCGTCGCCCGTATTCTGTATTGCTACTGGATGAGGTGGAAAAAGCGCATCCGGACGTGTTTAATATTTTGTTGCAGGTGTTGGACGATGGTCGTTTGACTGATGGTCAGGGCCGTACTGTCGATTTTAGAAACACGGTCATTGTGATGACATCAAACTTGGGTTCCGATTTGATTCAAGAGTATCAATCATCCGATCAGTACGAAGAGATTAAATCGAAAGTGATGGAAGTTGTCGGTACGCACTTCCGCCCTGAGTTTATCAACCGAATTGATGAAACAGTGGTGTTCCATCCCTTGATGCGCTCTCAAATCAAAGGTATCGCGACCATTCAATTGGCGCATTTGAACGATCGCTTGGCGGAAATGGGCATGTCATTGACCTTAACTGAGGCCGCTGCCGATCAGCTGGCGGAAGTGGGTTATGATCCTGTTTATGGGGCGCGTCCGCTGAAGCGTGCGATTCAAAAATGGATTGAAAACCCATTGGCTAACGAGCTGTTGTCAGGTCACTTTGTAACAGGTGATCAGATTGTGGCGGATGTAAAAGAAGATGAGTTAGTGTTTACTAAAAGTGAGTAAATCCTTTCGGCACAAAAAAACTCTAGTCTGATGTCAGGCTAGAGTTTTTTTTGCGCTAATAAAGTACAGGATTATTAGATATCGATTGTTACGCCGATGAAGTAACCATCGTAGTCTGTCTCACCAAAAGGTTTGGTTTCCTGCTCAATTGAGCGGTAACCCAACTCCACGCCGACAATAGGCAGTGGCTGATACTGTATTTTGAATGCTTGATCGGTAATGGTAACGTCATCAAAAGACGAAATGCTTTTAGATTCTGCTGCTAAAGTGATGCCTGTGCCTGGAATGCCAAGAGAAGCGGCTAGAAACAACATAGGAACGGATTCACTTTCTTCGTCTGCTCCTCTTGTCATGTCTAATTGACGGAAAGTTAGACCTCCTTCAATACTTGCCCACAAGATGCCCACGCCGTAATAGCCGGTAAAGTCTAGATGACTGATTTCTTCTCCTGAAGGGTCTGACTCAAACTCCCACACATCGACACGTGCATTAGGAATTAAAGGGATAGGATGTTGTATATCTAGGCTTGCGTAAGTAGCAGAACCGTCGTCGCCATCAAAAAAACCGGCTTCGGCGTTTGCGCCAATAATATCAGCGTTAGCAGCGCCAGCGGCTAGAACGGTGGATAAAGCAAAGGCTAACTTTGTAGATTTCATAATGAGAGTCCAATTATCAGATAGGATAAATTTCGTCTAATTATAGGTTGAAGGAATTCAAAATCAAATCAAATAAGGAAAATAGAGAAAGTATTAGGAGGAATATTGATTTAGATGGCTGGGGTAGAAGGATTCGAACCTACGCATGACGGGATCAAAACCCGTTGCCTTACCGCTTGGCTATACCCCAATTAAAACATCTTTTTAACTGGTGGCTATGACTAGATTCGAACTAGTGACCCCATCATTATGAGTGATGTGCTCTAACCAACTGAGCTACATAGCCTACAATTTTTTAACGCTGAATAAAATTTCGATGGCTGGGGTAGAAGGATTCGAACCTACGCATGACGGGATCAAAACCCGTTGCCTTACCGCTTGGCTATACCCCAACATTATCGAAGTGGTGGCTATGACTAGATTCGAACTAGTGACCCCATCATTATGAGTGATGTGCTCTAACCAACTGAGCTACATAGCCTTGTCTGTTGGCTGGGGTAGAAGGATTCGAACCTACGCATGACGGGATCAAAACCCGTTGCCTTACCGCTTGGCTATACCCCAACAGACTGACACAAGAAGCAACTTACATAAAATGGTCTACTGCCTCTGTGGCGCGATATTATTCATATAAGTGCTTTATGGGTCAAGTGTTTTCTTAAAAGAATTTAAATCTATTACACATTAAAACGGAAATGCATCACATCGCCGTCTTTTACTATGTAGTCTTTCCCTTCTAAACGCCATTTACCGGCTTCTTTTGCACCGCTTTCGCCTTTGTACTGGATGAAGTCACTGTAACCAACGACTTCAGCGCGAATAAAGCCTTTCTCAAAGTCCGTATGGATCACGCCAGCGGCTTGTGGGCCTGTCGCACCCTGTTTGACTGTCCAAGCGCGAACTTCTTTTACACCGGCTGTGAAATACGTTTGCAGTCCAAGCAATTCATAGCCAGCACGGATAACACGATCTAGACCTGGCTCTTCCATGCCCATTTCATCAAGAAACTCTTGCATCTCTTCGGCGTCTAGCTCGGAAATCTCTGCTTCTAATTGATTGCAAATAGGTACCACCATTGCGCCTTCGGCTTCAGCGATCTCACGGACTTGATCTAGGTACGGATTCTTTTCAAATCCGTCTTCAGAGACGTTAGCAATGTACATGGTCGGTTTTGTGGTCAACAAGTGCATAGCGCGCACTTCTTTCTTTTGATCATCAGACAGCGTCATAGAGCGAACAGGTTGACCATCTTCTAAATGTGTCTTGATGGTTTCTAAAAAAGCTTTGTGTGCAATGGCGTCTTTGTTACCGCTTTTCGCATTTTTGGCAGTACGCTGAAGCTGTTTATCAATGGATTCAATATCGGCAAAAATCAACTCTAAGTTAATGACTTCGATGTCTAACTTTGGGTTAACGTGATTAGAAACATGAATCACATTTTCGTCCTCAAAGCAGCGTACCACATGGGCAATAGCGTCCGTTTCACGAATGTTAGCAAGGAATTTATTGCCCAAGCCTTCACCTTTTGACGCACCTTCCACAAGACCGGCAATGTCGACGAATTCCATGGTGGTTGCTAATACACGCTCTGGCTTAACGATCTCAGCAAGCGCGTCAAGGCGTGGATCAGGCATGGCAACAACGCCTGCATTTGGTTCTATGGTGCAAAATGGGAAGTTTTCTGCGCCGATACCGGCTTTGGTTAATGCATTAAATAGAGTCGATTTACCAACGTTAGGTAGCCCAACGATGCCGCAATTAAAACCCATAGTGAGATTCCTAATAAGTAAGTGATTATGCTTTGAAGCTGTGTAGCTGGTTCATCACGGTATTTAAATTGCCGTGAACAATATCTTCTACATAGCGTAATGATTCGTCAATTGCTTGTTCAATTTTTGCGTAGTCATCAGGGGCGGCTTTTTTGAGTACATAGTTTGCCACTTGACTAGCGTGTCCGGGATGACCGATACCAATTCTGAGGCGACCAAATTCACGGTTATTCGCTAGCTTCGCAATAATATCTTTGAGCCCATTGTGACCACCGTGCCCACCGCCTTTTTTAAGCTTCGCGGTGCCAGGAGCGATATCGAGTTCATCGTGTATCACAAGAATGTTTTCTGGAGGGATTTTATAGAATTGGCAAACAGCCTGAACCGCTTTACCGCTTAAATTCATATAGGTGGTGGGAATGAGAAGGTAACACTCTTCACCAGCTATAGAAACTTTGCCGAATTGGCCGAAGAACTTTTTTTCTGTACGAAGAGAGCATTGGCTCTGACGAGCCAATGCTTCAATCCACTGAGCGCCTGCATTATGGCGAGTGTTCTCGTATTCGCTGCCTGGGTTGCCCAAGCCGACTAATAATTTGAAACCTGCCACAATACTGCCTTCAATGAATAATCTTAACGTTTAGACTTACCGATACGGCCGATAGGTTGGTCGTGGTCTTCGCCTTTCAACAAAGAAACCAATTCTACGCCTTCAGGCAGAGTCACATCAGATAGGTGGAAAATATCATCCAATTGAGCATCGATAACATCGATTGTTAGTGCCGCAGGAAGGTTACCTGGCAAACAACGTACTTCAGCCAATTTAGACTCGATAGTCAAACGACCACCTTGCTTGCTGACACCTTCACTTTGCGCTGCATTGATGAAGTTCAACGGAACACGAGTGGTGATGGTTTTGTCCGCTTCAACACGCTGAAGGTCCATGTGCATAACCGCACCAGTAGATGGGTGACGCTGAAGTGCTTTAACAAGAACTTGCTCTGCTTTGCCTTCAACAACAACTTCAACAAGACCTGTTAGGAAACCAGGGGTTCCAACTGCTTTTAGAAGTTCGTTATCTTTGAAAGAAATAGACTGTGGTGCAACGTCACCGCCGTAGATTACAGCAGGTACTTGGCCTGTAAAACGAAGGCGGCGGCTCGCACCTTTACCTTCATGATTACGTGCAACGGCATTAATAGATAATGACATGATATTTTCCTAATAATAAATAAAAATTGTGCCCAGAGATGCGACCCGCTCCGAGCGTTATTGTTTGATTTCGGCCTCAAACATGGCACTAAAACCCGCTACCACAAACGTGACGGCTGAGTCCCGCTGTTAGTCAATGATTGACTGTCGGCGTATTTGAGGGCGATAAAGCGCCTCAGGCATTAATCAGTCGGTATTAGTCACGACCAACTCATTAAGCACAAAATATAGGGTGTTTTATGGCTTGATTGTATCGTTAATGCTGTTCAGACCCATCATCGATATCAACTTGTTTGATCCATTGCTTCAGTGCATCGTGTGTTGGCGATGCATTTAAACCATGACAAACATAAGACTGCCATTTTTCCGGTGTGTCTGCTTTTACCTTTTGCGCTTCATTTAGGCTATCGAAGGCCAAAAATAGGCAAGCACCCGTCCCAGTGAGTTTGGCATCACCGTAGTGTTTTAACCACTGGTAAGCTTCATTCACATCAGGATAGTGCTTTAATACGACGTCTAGACAATCATTATGGCCAGCCAGCGTTAAAGCGTGCGATATTCTGATGGGCGGGGTGTCTCTTGTCAAACACTTATCAGTAAAAATTTGACCTGTTGAGACATGGCTATTCGGCTTTATTAGCAAATAATAAGGTGTTTCTAATTCAACAGGGTAGAGATGTTCGCCAACGCCTTCGGCAAAAGCCGATTTCCCCATCACAAAGACGGGGACATCGGCCCCTAACTGCACGCCAAGGTGAGCAAGTTCTTCTAGGGAGAGTTGGCAACGCCATAGGGTATTTAACGCTAAGAGTGTGGTGGCGGCATTAGAACTGCCTCCTCCAATACCGCCTCCCATGGGCAGTTGTTTTGTCAGATGAATCGTAGCGCCGAATGTTGTGTCGTGACGAAATGGCATGAGCAGTTTGGCGGCCTTGTAAATCAAGTTATCTTCGCTTGGTAAGCCATCAATGGTCGGTGTGAGGGTGAGGGCGTTATCCCTTGTTAGAGTGATGTCTAATGTGTCGCATAAATCAATAAATTGAAACAGTGTTTGTAATTCATGATAACCATCATCTCGTTGGCCGATGATATGCAAAAATAAATTGAGTTTTGCTGGGGAAGGTAAGCGCATCATCTTTATTGAATAGTCCATTGGTTAATAATCAAATTTACCTTATAGGGTGGATTTGATACTTGCATTTTCTGCGGCAGTAATAGGCCATCCACGTCGGTGAAGTTGCTGTAAGTGATTAGCCAACCATCTTGTTCTAATTGATTGACAAGACCTGTTTGTGGGTCATTGGTGATCCGAGCTGTTGAGGTTGGCGCGGGTAAACCACGCATCCAATAGGTGACTTGTTTTACTGGAAATTCCCAGCCTAATTCTTGTTGCAGCAGTATGGCGGGGTCACTGCCGACTCGGATCACATCATCATAGGCAAGGGTGACAATGCCTTCCATATTTTTGGACAGTTTGATGGCTCCTTGGCCAAAAGGACCGACGATATTGAGAGCAAAAGTTGCGGGGTCCTGTTGCCAGTTAAAATTTCCTGAAATGGCATCTTCTTTTGTTCGAATACCAACGCGTCCAGACGTTTCCCATTTAGAAATAGCGCTGGCACTGGTTGGCGGTGGCGTAATGGGGCCCGTTGGCTTGGTGCTACAGGCGCTAATGGCGGCGGTCAGTGTGAGTAAACAAAGCGTACGATAGGTCATAAGCGAGGTCCTATGTGGAATCTTTTAATAACGACGGTGACAGTCGTTTTATCGTGTCGAGTAATAAAGGGGCTTCTGGAGAAGCATCTAAGGCGTTTTGCCAGACGGTCATGGCTTCCATGTAATGCTGCTGCGCCCACAGAGATTCACCATAATGAGCAGCAATGTCGGCATCGGGCAAAATGGACCATGCTTTTTTGAGGTAATAAGAGGATCGTTCCAGTTCACCTTGTAAGAAGAACCCCCAGCCAAGGCTATCGATAATAGCAGGGTCATTATCTGACTTTTCATAAGCGGATTCGATATAGGCCATGGCTTCATCAAGTCGAGGTGTGCGTGTTAGCAAGGTGTAACCTAATGCATTGAGGTATTGGGCGTTATCTGGCTCCTTGGCAACCAAGATGCTTAGTTCTTTTTCGGTGACTTTCCATTGACCAATAAGGTCTGCCAACAGCGCTTTACGGTAACGTAAGACATTAGAAGCAGGCAATAAGTCGAGCGCACGACAAATCAGGTCGTATGACAGATCAATATTTCCTTCGTCCTCATGAAGCATGCTGATAACGTCGATTTGTTCTGGCATGTTTGCGCGTTGTGTTCTTTTCAATACCATGGTGTTGACTAACTCGGGCTTATTTTCTTCATAGAGCCAAATGGCTATTTGGTTGGTGGCATTGGCTTGTAAAGTGCCAGTCACCCCCTCCATGATTTGAATAGCTTTTTCTCTTTTGTCTTGTTGAGCAAGTGCAATGGCCGTCAGGTACTGAACTTGATCCGACAGTTCAGCTTGTTCTTTAGGCAATTGGTTGGCGGTGGTTAACGCTCGTTCCGGTTGTTGATGTTCAATAAAAGCCCGCATGAGATTAATGCCAACTTGAAACTGTTCTACTGCCTTTAGGTCCGTGCTTTTGAAGCGCTCTAAAGCTTGTTCTCCTCGCCCGTCAATGACAAGAAAGTCTACAAGAGGAGTGATCAGTTGAGATCTGTTTGGTAGTTGAGTGGTGGCTTCTTCCAGTGTTTCAATAGCACTTTTTATCTGGTTAATGTTTCTTAAGCTAAAGGCTTTTATTAAATAGAGTGCTTCCGTTTTTTCCACATTTTCTTGTTGCAGCAATGCGTTTGAAGCCTCAATGGCTTGGTGATATTGGCCGGAAAGTAACAACAGATGTGCTTGGCTCAGTCGTACATATGGGTCTTGTTTAGATTGGACGGGCAATGCCGCTAGCGTCTTTTCGATAACATCAATTTGTTCGCCGTCACGAATGTTGTCTTCAAGATAACGCGGCAAAAACTGCAAAGACACAGACAGTTGTTGTGCTGTTGTAAGTAACGTTGTGGCTTCTGGAATACGATTGCCTTTTATCAACACTTGAAATTTGAGTGCGTAGGCGGCTTCAGCATCCGGGGCGGCAGCCAGCCACAGGTTGGTGCTTTTTTCAATATGCATGAGGTTTTGAGATGCAACAGCAATGCGCACCAACCTTTCTATCCAAGGGAGGTCGTTTGAATTAGAGGAAAGGGCAATTTGATAAAAAGCACCAAACGCTTTATTTGGGCCTTCTCTTTGCAACATAAACTCCGCATTGAGTAGAGCGCCAATTTGGTCTTTTGCTGCAGAGTGACGATTAAACTCACTGGTTATTAATGGGGAGGAAGGTGATACCGCGTCTGCTGGATTCACTGCCTCTTTTGTTGTTTGGACACCACAGGCGCTAAGGAAAAATACGCTCAGCAGTACCAGTGCTTTGTGAGTACTTGCGAGATAAAAAGGAAGTGTCCTTACTTGGTATTGACCTGATGTTGCAGGCATGTATTTTCTCGATGCGAAATTCATATAACCCTTATGGTATCGTTAGCGACGCGTCCTGTCAGGTGTAACTGTCTGTTAGAACTGACTATAAACGAATCCTATGACTTTAATTGAGGATATAGGGTGCGAAAAAAAGCCATTTTCTCGTATAATACGTTTCCTTTATGTAAAGAGTCATGTGGGGCAATACTTGCTCCTGTCATTCCCTTAAGATCTCGATCTTTGAAAAGAGTCCTGAATGCCGCTAATTACTGTAGGTGTAAATCATAAAACTGCGCCAGTCTCGATACGTGAGCGTGTGGCCTTTGCGCCTGAAAAGATGATAGACGCCCTGTCCTCTTTAATCGCTGAAAAAACAGCCAACGAAGCGGTCATTGTGTCGACCTGTAACCGAACAGAATTGTATTGCTCTGTCGCTGATTCGAACTTAGTAAACGACGTTATTGCTTGGTTGGCCAATTATCACAATATTGCATTGGCCGACTTACAGCAATACTGTTACACGCACCTCAATGACGATTGTGTACGTCATGTCATGCGCGTCGCCTCTGGACTGGACTCTTTAATTCTAGGTGAACCGCAAATTTTAGGTCAGGTGAAGTCCGCTTATGCGGTATCTCAAGAAGGGGATTGTATTGGACCTGAGTTACAATCTTTGTTCCAACGCACCTTTTCGGTGGCTAAGCGTGTTCGTACTGATACGGCCATTGGTGAAAACCCCGTCTCGATCGCTTTTGCCGCGGTGAGTTTAGCGCAACGTATTTTCGCGGATATCCGTAAAAATACGGCTTTATTAATAGGAGCAGGGCAAACCATTGAGCTGGTGGCTAGGCACTTAAAAGAAAACGGTATCAAGCGTATAGTGGTGGCCAATCGTACGTTGGCAAGGGCTGAAACCCTCGCCAACGAGCTGAATGCAGAAGCGATTATGTTGGGAGAGGTAGGCGATTACTTGTCGCAAGCCGATATTGTCATCTCATCCACTGCGAGCCAGTTGCCTATTATCGGTAAAGGTATGGTGGAGCGTGCCACAGCGAAGCGTCGTCATGCGCCTATGTTGTTAATCGACATTGCGGTACCCAGAGACATTGAACCCGAAGTTGAAGACGTCAATGACGCTTACTTATACAGTGTCGATGACCTCCATTCAGTGATTGAAGAAAATGTTCGGGCAAGGCAAGATGCAGCGAAAGCGGCTGAGCAAATGATTGAAGAGGGGCTAGACGAATATCGCCGTGCAATTGAGTCGAGAAAAGTCTCCGATTTAATTGTCACCTTCCGAAAATCTGCTGAAGCGACCAAACAAGCTGAGTTAGAAAAAGCATTGAAAGGCCTGGAAATGGGGCAGTCGCCAGAGCAAGTTGTAAACAAATTGGCACATGGGTTGATGAATAAGCTCATCCATGCGCCAACCCGCTATTTACGTGACGCGGGTGCTGACGCCGATCAAGACGCATTAACCATTGCCTCAAACGTATTGGGCATCTACGAAGAAAAAGACCACTAAATAATGAAAGAATCCATTAAGTTAAAACTA
This sequence comes from Marinomonas algarum, assembly GCF_020532605.1. Taxonomy (GTDB): domain Bacteria; phylum Pseudomonadota; class Gammaproteobacteria; order Pseudomonadales; family Marinomonadaceae; genus Marinomonas; species Marinomonas algarum. Next base: position 19,820 of record NZ_JAJATW010000026.1, read on the forward strand.
GAAAGTTTGTCCGACCGTTATGATGAATTGGCCGCATTGCTTGGCGTTGCGGAAGTCATTATGGACCAAGAGCTGTTCCGAGCTTACTCGAAGGAATATGCTGAGCTTGAGCCTGTTGTAAAGTGCTTTAATGAGTTCCAGCAAATTGACGAAAACATCGCAGAAGCCGAGTTGATGATGACGGACGCTGATCCCGACATCAAAGAAATGGGAGTAGAGGAGTACAAGTCAGGCCAGGCACAAAAAGAAGATTTGCAGCTTGTACTGCAAAAATTATTGTTGCCAAAAGACCCTAACGACTCACGTAACGTCTTTTTAGAGGTGCGGGCAGGTACGGGCGGCGACGAAGCCTCTATTTTTTCGGGTGATTTATTCCGAATGTATTCCCGTTATGCAGAAACGCAGCGCTGGAAGGTAGAAATCATCAGTGCCAATGAAGGGGAGCATGGCGGCTATAAAGAGGTGATTGCTCGTATTGTCGGGGATGGCGCGTATTCCAAGCTTAAGTTTGAATCGGGTGCACACCGAGTTCAGCGAGTACCAGCCACAGAGTCTCAGGGGCGTATTCATACATCGGCGTGTACGGTGGCGGTTATGCCAGAGATGGATGAAGTGGATGACATCATCATTAATAAAGCAGACTTACGCATCGATACTTTCCGTGCATCGGGTGCCGGTGGTCAGCACGTTAACAAAACAGATTCAGCAATCCGTCTAACACATATACCAACGGGTGTGGTGGTGGAATGTCAGGAAGAGCGCTCACAACATAAAAACCGTGCTAAGGCGATGTCTTTACTGGCTTCACGACTACAGGCAGCGGAGCAAGAAAAAGCCGCCAGTGAACAGTCTGAAACACGGAAATCACTTGTCGGTAGCGGTGATCGCTCGGAGCGAATTCGTACCTACAATTACCCTCAAGGGCGGGTCACAGACCATCGTATTAACTTGACTCTGTACAAGTTGGACGAGATCGTCACCGGTGATTTGGATGTGTTGATCAATCCTTTGGTAAACGAATTTCAAGCTGAGCAGCTTGCCGCATTGAGTGGCGATAACTAGGTTTAGGGTAACCGTTGTACATGCAAATAGATGATGTATTAAAAGGCGCTTATAAGCGCCTTACTTTTGTTACTGATACACCACAGCTGGATGCTCAGTTGTTGTTAGCGAAAGTGCTAGAGGTATCCACTTCATATTTTTATACGTGGCCTGAAAAAATCGTGAGCGAAGCACAATATGCTTCGTTTGATGCGTTGTTGTCTCGTCGAGAAATGGGTGAGCCTGTCGCGTACTTATTGGGCTATCAGGCATTTTGGACGCTTGAATTAGAGGTTGAGCCTTGCACCTTGATTCCACGAGCCGATACTGAACGTCTTGTGGAAGTGGCCTTGTCGGTGTTAGAAGCACAGGAGCAAGGCGCCTCTTCAGAGCGCTTGCGTATTTTGGACCTAGGGACAGGCACGGGAGCCGTGGCACTAGCGCTTGCAGCAGAGCGCCCTAACGCAGAGGTGTTAGGCGTTGATTTAATCGAAGACGCGGTGCAATTAGCGCAACGTAATGCCGCCCAAAACCGTCTTATGAATGCACGTTTTCTGCAGAGTAGTTGGTTTGATGCGCTAGACAATACGGCTGTATTTGATCTTATTGTGTCAAATCCACCCTATATTGACCCTGAAGATGAGCATTTATCCCAGGGGGATGTGCGTTTTGAACCTAAAAGTGCCTTAGTGGCAAACAATCACGGTTTGGCCGATATTGAACATATTATTCATCGAGCTCCCCGTTTCTTGACGGCGTCAGGTTGGCTCATGTTTGAACACGGTTATGATCAAGCGAACGCTGTGCAAACAGCGCTCTGTACGGCAGGGTTTGTGGCTGTCGAAAGCTTTCAAGACTTAGGCGGCAATGATCGTGTGACAATTGGCCAGTGGCCCAGCAAAAAAAGCTGATTATTTTTGTGGCTGAGCACTTTCCGGACGAATAAAGACTGGATTGTTTTTAGTCGACTGTTGTGGATCGTAACGATAGCCAGCAAGGTTGAATGCTTGAATATCTTCCTGTGTTTCACAGCGATTTTCTATTAGGTAGCGCGCCATCAGGCCACGGGCTTTTTTAGCATAGAAGCTGATGACCTTAAATTGGCCGTTTTTCTCATCTAAAAAGTTTGGTGTGACCAAGGTGTTTTGGAGTTTCTTTTTATTGACGGCTTTGAAGTATTCATTGGATGCCAAATTGACCAATAGCTCGTTTTCTTCAAGAGAGGTATTGAGTTTATCGACAATGATGTCTCCCCAAAATTGATATAAGTTACTGCCTCTCTCGTTTTCAAGTTTGGTGCCCATTTCAAGACGATAGGCTTGCATTAAGTCTAAAGGCTTAAGCACGCCGTATAAACCGCTTAAGATACGCAGCGAGGTTTGCGCATAAGCCATGTCGCTTTCACTGAGAGAGTAAGCGTCCAACCCGGTGTAAACATCGCCCATAAAAGTGTACACAGCAGGTCGGCTATTTGTCGTGGTGTGTTCTTGTTGCCAAGCTTGGTAGCGGGAGACGTTCAGAGTGGCCAGTTTGTCGCTCAGTTTCATTAAGGAAGCGATGTCGGAAGGTGTTGCAGGTTTAATCGTATTAATGAGTTGTTGCGCGTCTTCCAGTAATTCTGGCAAGCTGTAAGTGTCGATGCTGGGGGTGGACGTCAGATCCAGTGTTTTTGCCGGTGATATTAGAAACTTCATGGTGAACTCCGTCTGCTCAAAGTGATGCGTTGTAAAGATTATCCATAGAGTGCCGATAGATATCCAGACAATGCTTTAATAGAGAGAGTTTATGAAGAATAATCTGATACCATTTCCAGTACCTTGTCAGATTGATGATGAGAAGGGGCTAACGGAGGATGAAAAAGAGGTTTCTCTTGCGCAAAGTGATAGACTTATTGCCCTGCGGGCTGCGTTTGATCAAGCTCGCACTAAATGGGTAATTGAAATTGCTGAGTTACCTGAAAATAATAAAATTTACAGCAGCTCAAAAAAATAATCGGATTATTTTAATTTGAATTTAAAACAGGGCTGTCTACGGAAGGTGTGATCCCCCATGTTGTTATTCATCGTTCGAAACTCGCTCCCCTTTATGTTTGCGTTTGCCATCCTTGGCTTTCTGGTTCCCTCTGCTTCTATTGCGTTTTTTCCTTTTCTTCCTGCTGTGCTTTTCACGCTTATGACGTTAACTTTGCTTGGTATGAAGCAAAATGAACTGATTCAGCGACTGAGTACGCTGGGAGTTTGGTTGTATTCCCTGTTGCATTCCGCTGTTTTGATGGCCATTGTCGGTGGTGTTGGCTGGTGGCTAGAACTTGATGGAAATTTGTTGTTGGCAATGGTGGCTGTGGCGGCTACGGGCTCTTTGTTTGCGACACCAGCAATTGTAAGGGCATTAGGTTTTGATAGCCTGCACGCGATGGCCATGACCATTGCCACGACACTGGTGTTGCCAGTATCCATTTTTGCAACCTTAGTGTTGTTTCAAACTGAGTCGGTAGAGTTAGACTGGGCAAGCTATTTTACGCGCCTGATTGTGTTTATTTTTGGTCCTATGCTGTTTTCTTTCATGGTGCATAAGGTCACACCGGATGAGGTGTTAGGGCGATTCTTATTGAAAATTTCCCCTTATACCATTTTATTGGTGTTTGCTTTCCCATTTGGTTTGGTGGGCAGCTTTCGCCTTTTGTTCGATCAAGACCCAATGATGGCATTAAAGTATTTTGGTATTGCAACGGCGTTGTGTGGACTGTTTTTTACCCTGTCGTATTTTGCCTATCGCAAACAAGGAAAAGCGGAAGCATTGACGGCGGCGATCACGTCGGGAAACCGAAATGTTTTGTTAACGTACAGTATTGCTGGGGCTTTGTTGGGGCCTGCGTTCTTGCCATTAGCAGGGGCACTACAAATACCTACGTATCTATTGCCAGTGCTTACGCGTTGGTTGAATAAAGTATTACCTTAGAATAGGTTTCATAAACGCGGTTGTTAGACCCAACCGCGTTTGATGAGAAGAGCTCTAGTGAGTGGGCAGGGGAAGTGGTTTTAGTTGCTCGCTGGCTTGATTCAGGTTAATCATCATCAGCTCTTGACTGGCTTTTGTGTCTCCCATGGCTTTGAGTAAACGGCTTAACTCAGCGAGTGCTTCGTTGTGGGCGTCTAAGCTCAGGGCTTGCTCGTAATAATCTCGTGCTTTGCCCCAAAGCATCAGTGACTGACTTAAACGACCACAAACAAGATAGAGAGTCGCACTGGACGGTTCTTTCTTTAGCCATTGCTCGCAATGAGTAAGTTGTTTTTTGGCTGTCTGTTGGCGCACATTACCATACTCATAAATAAGCGATTCTGACCATTTTTGACCTAAGCTATTGCGTATAAACTGCTCCGCTTTGTCGTTGTCACCAAAGTGAATCAATGTTTGAGCATAAAGCTGACGCATTCTGTCATCCTGCGATAGGGTGTCCAGTTTGTTCCATAAGCGCTCAACATCCGAGACTAACTCTTTGCTATTTTGCCCTAGCTTGTTGCGAAATTTGATTTTATCCAACAATGCGAGAAAGGCGTTTTTCTCCAATTCCAGCATGTTGTCTTCATCAAAAATGCCATCTTTTTTTAACATGGGGGTCAGTGTGAGTAGAGCGTCCCAATCTTTTAATTTGGTATACACGGTAACCAACATTTTTAGTACTTGCTTGTGTTTGGGTTTCAGTTTTTGCAAGCGTAACAATGACGCTAGAGCGCCTTCGTAATGTTCTTGTTTTATTTGAATCTGGCTTTGTGCAAAGCCGATAGCAAATTCGGCTTCTGGTGTGGATTTGTGTGCTGCGCGCAATAACGCTTTTGAACGTTCGTGTTCGTCTTGCTCACTGGCTGCATAAGCGGCACTGATGTAGTTGATTAAAGGGTAAGGGACTTTCTCTGCACTGTTCGTTAGAAGTTTTTCTGCCTTATTCCAGTTGCCTCCAACCAGCTCTAGCATGCCGCGAATGGTGTTTCGAGACGCACGCTTTTGTGCCAAGTTACCCGTGACTTTAGCCAGTGAGTTACTGGGTCTTAATGCAATGAAAAGAATGCGCTTAATCCAGCTAAGAGCAAACAAGGTAATAATCATCGCTGCGGCTAACACCCAAATACTGGTTTCCACAGTGACGCCGTTATACGCTAATAAAACATAGCCACTGTCTTGGCGCATCAGCAGCCCTAACACCCCACCAAACGCCATCATGATGACCAATAAAAAGAGGAGTTTTCTCATGCCTCTGCTCCTTTATCAGTGTTGGGTTGCGTTGAGTTCGGCTCTGACCCAAGTTTTGAATCGAGCGCTGCTTCAGGCTCCGTTGCGTTTGTGGCGGGTGTCGTTTCTGTTGCAATGGGCGTTGCTGTTTGCGTTGGCTCTAGTGTCGCCTTTTCATTATCGACTGGTGTGGCATGGTCTACTTCAATTAGGTTTCTTGTGTCGCGACGACGATTCCACTCATCCGTTAAGGCTTTCATAGCAACAAGGGAGGCGCTAGGAAGCGGCAGTTCTGGTGCCGGGTTTAGCGCTTGCAATGCTGTGAGGCTAGATAAGAAGGACATGACGGTACTGGCTTGTGTGTCGAAATGTATCGTTGTGGCATTGGCAACGCGTGACAATGCCTGTTGATAAATGACGGTTTCACCTTTAATCAGCGCAACTTGTGCAATGTCTAACTGCAATTGTATGCCCGTTACGAGCTGTTGATATTCTGCTGGTGGCAATAAGGCTTTGATGGGCTTGTGGTCGTAATTGATCACAATGAGTGAGCGTAAAGATGCCCAAAAACTGTTGAGGACAGACACTAGATGGTTAGACGTCGTGCTTTCTGCGGGTTCACTTTGTGCTGTTGATTTGTTTTGCCATTCTTGTGACGGCTCTCGTTGAGGAAGGTTCTCAACGCTTTGATATAAAGCATTAAGCTTTAGATAGGCGCCCTCCAGATCAAATTCACTGACGGATTTTAGTGCTTGGATGTCATTAGCCAACGCTTTACGCGTATCAAATGCGATGGGGTCTTCCAGTGCATTCAGAATGTCGTCTGCATTGATCAATAACCTGGCAGAGCCTGCACCATCAGATTCGAGCAGTAAACGTTGGTTTGCTAGACGAATGAGGTATTCGGCTTCAGCAAGTTTCCAGTCTTCTTTGGTTGTATTGTTGAGGCGATTTATTTTGGATTCTAAGTCGGCAAGTTGGGTGTTTTGCTCCGACAGTTGGGCGGTAAGCTGATTTTTTTGTTCTGCCTGCTGTTTAATTTGTTGAGTCGCACTCGTGACTTGTTGTGTTAAACGAGAAAATTGCGCGCGATCTTGGTTGCTTTTTGCTAATGCTGTGTTGAGCTGCGATTGTTGTGTTGACAGTCGCTGAACATCTTGATGAAGAGAACTTTGAGTGCTTTGAACATACAGCCAACCGCTCGTAGCGAGTGCTAAAACGGATACGCCGAGGGCAAGTGTTGAGAGTTTTGTGTACGGCGGCTTTTTTTCATTCGAGCGTGGTTGAGGAGGGCGAGGGGCAGCAGGTGTGGAGTCCGTGCTTTTTTCTGAGTGTTTGTCTTGGTTATTTATCTCAGTCATTCTGTTTTCCTATGTGAAGTTCTGTCGCTTTGATCAAGCTGTTGTCATCAGCGCCCTGTGCGCAACGCGCGTTTACCCAGCCCATTTCTTTCGCTTGAAGAGTGACTCTTTCGCTGGGTGTTAGGATGGGTAAACATTTCCACTCCGGTTTATGTTGTTCAGCGTAGTCTGTGAGGTTGGTTAAGCTTTCGCCACTGGTGACCCATATTAGATGAACATCGGGCAACATAAAAAACGTTTGCGCAGTGTAAATTGGCTTTTGTCGCTCATAGAGTGATAGATAGCTGACTTTTGCGCCTCGCTCAGCCAATTTATCACCAAGTTCAGGACGTCCGCCAGCTCCTCGGACAATCAGGATTTTCTGATTTGTCATTTTGGCAGGCTTAAGCCATGCCAATAGCGCTTCAGTGGTATGGCCCGGGTTAGAGAGTGCTGGTACACCCTCTTCTAACAGAGTTTGGGTTGTTCCTTGTCCAATGCCAATCCAGTGTACCCCGACAGGTAACATGGGCCAGCACGCATCCAGCCAGTCGCACGCAAGGCGAGCCGCATTTTTACTGACAAAAATAACGTAATCAAATTGATCGATATCGAAGATTTGTGCGCGGATGGCCGCTTGTTCTTGAGGGCCTTTTATCGGTGCGATATTAAGCATCGGTAGGGGAACAGACGCTAAGCCAAGAGCGTGAAGACGCTCTCGACTTAAGGTATTTTCTGGTTCAGGCCGTGTGATCAGTATGCGACAGTCTTGCATAAAAAGCGTGCCTATTGCTGAGTCTTATTGATAAATAGCGTCAAGAATAACGTCTGCGCCACGAGCCAGTAGGTCATCTGCCAGTTGAATGCCGAGGGATCTCACCTCTGCTTTATGCCCACGGATCTCTCCTTCAATCATGGTTTTACCATCAGGGCTTCCGACTAAACCACGCAACCAGATTGAGTCGCCTTCCAAAAGGGCAAAACAAGCGATGGGAGCTTGGCAGCCACCATTTAAGCGCTCATTAACGGCGCGTTCAGCGGTGACTCTTATCGTTGTTTCTTCATGTTTTAACGGAGCAAGCAGCGCTAATGTGTCTGAGTCATCACTACGGCACTCGATTCCCATTGCGCCTTGGCCACCGGCAGGAAGGCTGGTTTCTGCTGGAATTCTTTGGCGAATTCTGTCGTTCATTTCAAGACGGAGTAGTCCGGCTGTCGCTAGAATAATGGCATCGTATTCTCCGTCGTCTAATTTACGCAGACGGGTATTTACGTTGCCTCGTAAGTCTTTGATAACCAGATCTGGTCGGTTCATACGTAATTGACAGGAGCGGCGTAAGCTACAGGTGCCCACAATGCTGCCACGGGGTAATTCATCAATTGATGAGAAAGTATTAGACACAAAAGCATCTGTTGGGTCTTCTCGCTCACAAATAACCGCTAAACCAAGTCCTTCAGGAAAGGCCATAGGGACATCTTTCATAGAATGAACGGCAATGTCGGCGCGGCCATCTAACAGTGCGGTTTCCAGTTCTTTAACGAATAAGCCTTTACCGCCAATCTTGGACAATGGCGAATCCAACATTTGATCGCCTTTTGTGCTCATGCCAAGCAACTCTACGAGCAGTTCTGGGTACAAAGACTTGAGTTGTGCCTGGATGTTCTCTGCTTGCCAGAGTGCTAATTTACTTTCACGGGTGGCAATCACAATCTTATCTTTCACATCGTCTCCTAGTGTGTTGTCTTTGGACAAATAGTCATACCTGTTATCGTTTTATGATACTCGCTCAAGAGGAGTTCGTCATCTTCGAATGCTTTATAAGTCTGGGCGCATACTGTACTCTTGGCGACTGTTTGAATTTGTGTGGGAACCGACTGAATGACTGATACTAATAAAACCACGAACCAGCAATGGGGTGGTCGTTTTTCTGAGCCTGTAGATGCTTTTGTGGCACGTTTCACGGCGTCTGTTGAATTTGACCAGCGTATGGCCAAACAAGATATTCAAGGGTCCATCGCCCATGGAAAAATGCTTGCCCATGTGGGCGTACTGACCGAAGAAGAGCGTGATCAGATTATTCAAGGTTTGACAGAAATTGAAGAAGAAATCGCTCGCGGTGAGTTTGCTTGGTCTGTTGAGTTAGAAGATGTTCACATGAACATTGAGGCGCGTTTGACGCAAAAAATTGGCATTACGGGAAAAAAATTGCATACGGGTCGCTCGCGTAATGATCAGGTGGCAACGGACATCCGCTTGTACATGCGCGATGAGGTGGATTTCTTGCTAGAAGAAGTTACTCGTTTGCAACAGGGTATTTTGAGTTTGGCGGAAAAAGAAGCGAATACGATTATGCCTGGCTTTACCCATTTGCAAACGGCTCAGCCCGTTACTTTCGGTCACCATTTAATGGCATGGTACGAGATGGTTCAACGGGATTATGAGCGTCTACTTGATTGCCGTAAGCGCATCAATATTCTTCCTCTTGGCGCTGCCGCTTTAGCGGGAACGACTTACCCCATTGATCGTAATATGACGGCTGACTTGCTTGGTTTTGAACGACCCACTTACAACTCATTGGATTCTGTGAGTGACCGTGATTTTGCGATTGAGTTTACCTCAACAGCATCCATCATCATGATGCATATGTCTCGTTGGGCAGAGGAAATGGTCATGTGGGTATCGGCACAATTTAATTTTATTTATCTGCCAGATCGTTTTTGCACGGGCTCTTCCATTATGCCGCAAAAGAAAAACCCTGATGTTCCAGAGTTAGTGCGTGGTAAAACGGGTCGTGTTTATGGTCATTTGATGAGTCTGTTGACCCTGATGAAGTCTCAGTGTCTGGCGTACAACAAAGACAATCAGGAAGACAAAGAACCGTTGTTTGATACGGTTGATACATTGAAAGGGTCGTTGCGCGCTTTTGCTGACATGATTCCAGCGATAGAATCACGCCCAGAGCATATGTATGAAGCGGCGCGTCGTGGTTTTTCCACTGCAACGGATTTAGCGGACTACTTGGTCCGTCAAGGTGTTGCGTTTCGTGATGCGCATGAAGTGGTCGGCAAAGCCGTGGGTTACGGCGTGAAAGAGGGCAAAGACTTGTCCGAAATGACGCTAGAAGAGTTGCAAGGTTTTGGCAGTATGATTCAGGCTGATGTGTTTGATGTGCTGACGTTGGAAGGTTCCGTCGCGGCTCGTGATCATGTTGGTGGTACGGCACCTGCTCAGGTGCTAAAAGCAGTAGAGCGTGCTAAAGCGGATTTAGCGCAACGCTAATAAAGCTGTTTAGTCACAGAAAATAAGTACGCATTAAAACAGCCGCTATTATCAAAAGCGGCTGTTTTAGTTTTAGACAACTCACTCTATAGGTTGATCAATATTAAAAGGAGAGTCTGGGCCAAGTAACTCATTGGTGAAAATAGTGGGAGAGATGTTGAGTTCGAAATGAAATAACTTATTCTCAATGCCGCAGCCATCGAACACAATTGCCCATCCTTCACCTTTAGCGTTTTCTTCAGGTGGTAAACGCCAGCATACGCCCTTGATATTGACATATCGTGTGCCGTCCGCGTCTTCGGTTATCGGATAATCAACTTCTTTATTTAAGCCCTTTGAGTAGTTCTGTTGCGCCTCTTGCGACTCAGCAATCTTATCTCGTAATTCTTTTGAAAAAACCTCAGTGAGTGCCGCATCTTGAGTGTTGGGTGCCAGCGATACGTTGGATAAATCTAATAAGTCTGGTTTAGTGAGGTTAACTTCGTCGCTATTTAATGCCTGGTTATGGGGCTTTTTACTGTCAATTTGTTGGTTAGAAAACTCAGACAGAGAAGATTGGGGGGGCAGTGTTAGGTCTTCTTCCAGTATTAAGGTGTCCGATGGCGGATCAAGATTAAGCTGACCCGTTTTGTTAGGTGTAATATCAAAGGCCGTTTCTGTATGAACGGTGGTTTCATGGGTTGTGTTCACGGAGCCTACCGCTGGCAAGCCACCAGACCTAACATTCTTCTCTTCACTTTGGGCAGTACTGACTGCTCGATCTGTTTCTTTTACCAGTGGGTTCGCTTGTTCAGAGGATTGTTCGATTGGTGTTCTTTCTGGTAACAAGAATAGCTCTACCGAGGCCGCGGACATTTCCGGTTGATAGGTCAGCCACTCCAGCTTGTCAGACAAACTAAAAAAAGCGATGTGCAGTAAGACTGCGCAAAGTAATGCTATGACCCAGGTTGAGGTGTTTTTTTTCATACAGAAATTAAAATACGAGTGTTTGTTTTTGTTTGCAATAGACCCTCTCTTTCTTAGGTTTTTTTCTATAGTACCCAGTAATGCCTGAACTTATTATCTGAATTTAGGAGTAAATATAACAAATCCAAGAAAAGAATCACGCTTATCACAGGCAATAAATGTGGAGGAGTGTTTATCTGTGTAATTGATCTACTGAGGGTTGGGAAACGAACTGGCAGCAAGGTATACTGTAAAAAATCAAATATAGAAGAGATAAGACGATGTATAGATGGCTTTTAGTGTGTGTGTTTGCAGTGCTCTTAGCGGCCTGTGGTAATAAAGGTGCACTTTATCTGCCAGATGATACGACACAAGTACAACAAACATCGTCTTTATAACTGAGGATTCCCCTTTGGATTTTTTTAATTATTCTAATCAAACTTTGCACGCTGAAAACGTGTCCTTACCAGACGTTGCGGCTCAGTTTGGAACACCGTGTTACGTGTATTCTCGAGCAACACTGGAGCGTCATTATAATGCTTATGCCAGTGCGTTTGCTTCCCACCCTACGCTGATCTGTTATGCCGTTAAAGCGTGTTCTAACATTGCGATCTTAAACGTACTAGCACGATTGGGATCAGGTTTTGATATTGTTTCTGTTGGTGAACTTGAGCGTGTGCTTAAAGCGGGTGGTAACCCAGCTAAGGTCATGTTTTCAGGATTAGGCAAACAAGCTGCAGAAATGCGTCGAGCATTAGAAGTGGGCATCCACTGTTTTAATGTCGAGTCTGAAGCTGAGTTATATCGACTCGATCAGGTTGCAGGTGAAATGGGCAAAGTGGCTCCTGTGTCTTTGCGTGTGAATCCAGATGTGGATGCTAAAACACACCCTTATATTTCAACGGGTCTGAAAGAAAATAAGTTCGGTATTGATATTCAAGATGCGGTGCGCATTTATAAAATTGCCCATACTTTGCCTAACCTAAATGTAATGGGTGTCGACTGTCATATTGGCTCTCAGCTGACGGAGTTAAAACCCTTCCTAGACACATTTGATCGATTGATTGGTTTAATTGACGAATTAGCCGAGGTGGGTATCACCATCAAGCATCTTGATTTAGGTGGTGGTTTAGGCGTTCGTTATCGTGATGAAGTTCCTCCAGAACCGGCGGATTACGCGAATTTACTGTTAGAAAAAGTGGCGGGTCGCGACATTACTTTAGCTTTTGAACCTGGCCGTTCCATTGCTGCTAACGCGGGTGTGTTATTGACGCAGGTAGAGTTTCTTAAGTGTACGCCCCATAAGAATTTTGCCATCATTGATGGTGCAATGAACGATTTGATTCGTCCTTCTTTGTATGGTGCCTGGATGAATATCGTGCCTGTTTCTCTAGTGCCGACACCAGAGGGTAAGCGTACCTATGACCTCGTTGGGCCTATTTGTGAAACCAGTGACTTTTTAGGCAAAGAGAGAGAATTGGATATTCAAGCGGGTGATCTGCTTGCGGTACGCTCTGCGGGCGCCTACGGCTTTACTATGTCTTCAAACTACAATAGCCGTAATCGTGCCGCTGAAGTGATGGTTGACGGTGATGTAACGCATCTTATTCGAGCGCGAGAAACGATTGAGCATCAGCTAGCTGGTGAACAAGTTTTGCAAGAATAAGGAGCCTGTTGTGTTATTGAAGTTTACTAAAATGCACGGCCTTGGGAACGACTTTGTGGTTGTTGATGCTGTGTCTCGTAAAGTGTTTTTTAATAAACGACAAATTGAGAGACTCAGTGATCGCAATTGGGGGATTGGTTTTGACCAACTCTTGGTGGTTGAGCCGCCGACTCAGCCGGATATGGACTTTCGATACCGTATTTACAACTCAGATGGTAGTGAAGTGGAGCATTGTGGTAATGGTGCTCGTTGCTTCGCAAAGTTTGTTTTGGATCGTGAACTGACGAATAAGCGCGTTATTGATGTAGAAACCAAACGTGGTGCAATTCAGTTGCGTGTCATGGATGATGGATTAGTGACGGTTGACATGGGTGTGCCAAGTTTTGAGCCAAGTGATTTGCCTTTTACGGCGGACACATCCGATGAACTTTATTCTATATTGGTTGCTGACAAAGAGTACCTTCTTACGCCGGTATCAGTAGGCAATCCGCATGCGGTGATTAAAGTCGATCAATTGCTAGACGAAGAAGTGGCCAAAGTGGGTAGTCTACTAGAATGTCATGAGCGTTTCCCACAGAAAGTGAATGTTGGATTTATGCAAGTCGTTTCTCCGGAAGAAATTAATTTGCGAGTCTATGAGCGAGGTTCAGGGGAAACCCAAGCCTGTGGGACAGGAACTTGTGCGGCTGTTGTAGCGGGTATTAAACAGGGTTGGTTATCGCCCAAAGTGATCGCGCATCTACGCGGCGGTGATTTGCAAATTGAATGGCAAGGTGCTGGGCAACCTATCTTAATGACAGGGCCGGCAGAAAAAGTATTTGAAGGTCAAATCTATTTATAGAGGGTGTATGAACGAAGAGGAAGTCATTCAGTATTTGTCAACAACGCCCGATTTCTTTGCTCGACATACTGAGTTGCTAGAGAGTATGTCTCTTCCTCACCCTGTGAGTGGCAAAGTCGTTTCTCTGCTTGAGTATCAGGTTGCCTTGTTGCGTCAGTCGACAGCGGATTACAAAGCTCAGTTTGAGCGTTTAGTACAAGTAGCGCGCGAAAATGAAGAGACAATGCAAAAAAGTCGACGACTGGTATTAGCGAGTTTGGCGTGCGATTCTTTGGATGACTTTGTTGGTGTTATTGATGACTTAGTGCGAAATGACTTTGGCTTATCCCATCATACTTTGCTTCTTTACGATGAAAGTATAGACAGCTCAATCCGTACTCATAGGTTGTCTGAGAATGAGAGTATTTTATCAAATACCTCGAGTTTTCAGGCATGTTACTGTGGTGCGCTACCCGAAAATGAAATGCGCTTTCTCTTCCCTGATGATTGGGCAGAAATGGAATCAGTGGCTGTGCTTCCATTACAGTCCCGTTCGGGTGGAGATGTGAAGAGTTGTGGTGTCTTGGTGTTAGGAGCTGAAAGCAAGGTTGCTTTTGATCAAGGTAAGGGAACCTTGTTTTTACAATATCTAGCAGATCTATTGAGTGCTATTTTGCTGAGGCTAATTCCATGAGTACCTTGATTACGTTTGATTTAGACAATACGTTATGGGATGTGTCGCCCGTTATTCTTCGTGCTGAGTACGCAATGGAATCTTGGTTTGGTGAACGTTTTCCTAGGTTTGATGCATTGTTCTCAAGTACTTTCAGGGAGGAGTTAAGGCGTCAAATATTGATTGAATTCCCTGAAATGAGCAGTAACCTGACTGCGTTACGCCTAATAATGTACGAGCGAGCATTGAAGCAGTTTGGTTTGCCAATGGAAGAGGCAAACGCAATTGCAAAAGCCGCATTGGCGCATTTTTGTGAATGGCGTCAAAAAGTCGATCTTTATCCGCATGCAGTGGATGTGTTGGAAATGCTAAGCCAACACTATACCCTAGCAGTAATAACGAACGGCAATGCTGACGTCTTTCATCCCCATGTGGGCCTCGGTCACTACTTTGATTTTGCTGTCCGAGCAGATCAGTCAGGCATAGCAAAGCCAAATGCAGATATATTTTTGATGGCTGCAAATAAGGCAGGTTCGGATATTTCAGAGCTTATTCACATCGGTGATCACCCAATCGACGATATTCGTGGTGCAAGCGATGTTGGTGCTCAAAGTATTTGGTTTAATCGTCACGGTGCTCAGCGCTGGCATGACAGTTGGGAGGGGCGCTTCGATGCAGAAGTGCATTCTTTGCTTGAGTTGCCTACCGCCATTCGTACTCTGACAAGATAGCCTTTTTCTATTGCTTTAATTGATGAGAACGCGTTTTTACCCCAAAGGTTTAATGGTATGATTATGCCATTCATTAGCTAAATAGATTTAAAGGAATGTACACATGAGTGAAAATACCGTTCAAATTACAGATGCCCAGTTCGCAGAAGAAGTGTTGAATTCAGACATGCCTGTTATTGTTGATTTTTGGGCGCCTTGGTGTGGTCCTTGCAAAATGATTGCGCCAGTTCTTGAAGAAGTTGCTGCAGAATACGCTGGAAAAGTTAAAGTGGTAAAACTTAACGTTGATGAGAACCAAGAAACAGCCCCTAAGTACAATGTTCGTGGTATTCCTACATTGCTTGTCGTTAAAGGTGGTGAAGTGGTAGCTACTAAAGTGGGTGCGGTTTCTAAATCTCAATTGGTTGATTTTGTCGACAGCGCAATCTAATTTTTAGATGGGCTGATTGTTACTGGTAAAAATTAAAAAGCAGCCGATGGCTGCTTTTCTTGTTCTAGTGCGTTATTTTTTTAGTAGCGCTAGCTTTTGAGCAAAGTCGGGTGAGTGAGAGTTGGACAGTGTGGCTGTGATTTGCCTTGCATAGGGAAGGTAGTTTTCTAGGTCTTTTTTGGGCATAGGATCATCGTTTGGTAGTTTGACCGTGACAGGGTTTTTATGGACTCCATTCACCCTAAACTCGTAATGTAAATGAGGCCCTGTAGCCCAACCTGTTTGCCCAACATAGGCAACGGTTTCACCCTGTTGAATGCGTGCACCGCGTTTTGTTCCTCTAGCAAACCCTCGTAAATGGGCATACAGCGTTTCATAACCTTTACCATGGTCAATAATAACCACATTGCCATAGCCATTCTGTTTCCCTGCGAAGGTGATTTTTCCATCACCTGCTGCTTTTACTGGCGTACCGCTGGCAGCAGCGTAGTCGACACCTCGGTGTGGGCGGCTGGTTTTAAATATAGGATGTAATCTATTCGGATTAAACTTTGACGAGATGCGAGTGAAGTCTACAGGCGTTCTAATAAAGGCTTTGCGCATTGCTAAGCCATCGGGTGTGTAATAGTTTGCTCCTTTTTTGGTATCAAAACGGATTGCTTGGAATGTCCGACCGTTGTTAATAAACTGCGCGGCAAGGATGTTTCCATTGCCAATTTTTTCACCTTCAAGGTACTTCTCTTCGTATAAGACACTTAGGCTATCGCCTTTTCGAATATCAAGAGCAAAATCGATATCCCAACCAAAAATATTGGCTAACTCTATAAGCAGTGCTTGGCTTATACCAGACTTCAGCCCGTCTATAAAAAGTGAACTGTTGATGTCTGCTTCTTTGTACGTTTGGACAATGTTGGGCTCTTTTTCAACGTTAGTTCTATTAAAACTGTTTGTGTCTCGTTCAAAGACAACGCTGCTAATGCGATTTTTAATGTAGGTCAACTGTGTGAGTTCTCCTGAAGTGTTGTTGACCGTAAAGTTTAAGGTTTGCCCAGGTCTGATTCTAAGCAATGAGCCTTGCTCCTTATCTGCTAAAGAGACTTTGTAGATATCCTGAGCAGAGATGCCCGCTTTTGAAAGGATACGTGATAACGAGTCACCGCTTTTGATTTTGACAGAAGTCTCTAAAAAAGAAGGTGGAAGCGTTGTCTTGGCAAAGGTTGCACCTTCAATGGCAAGATTAGAATCTTCACTTTGTTTTGTCTGCGTGACAATATTATTTTCGTATGACCTGTTGTGAGGTAATTGAAGGTCTGTAACGGTAAGAGTGGAGGGTTCGACGATGTCAAGCGTCGCATCCAACGAAATGAAAGTCTGCTGTTTTTTTTCCTCTGGGAGTACGATAAGTCCTACAAGAATGGCTGTACTAACAGCAGCGACAAGAAGAAGGTGTTTTGTTGGTAGTAACTTTCTCAAAATGTATACCCAAAAAATCTTTATAAAAGCCTTATAATCCTATCAATATTACTTTTATAATTGAATGCTAAAGAAAGATAAACTAATCAGGATATGGATCAAAATAATGACTGTAAGCAATAACGACCTCTTAAATGACTTGCAAGCTCGTGGACTTATCGCCCAAATGACGTCGGAAGATGAGCTTAAAAAACACTTAGAAAGTGGCAGTCGTACATTGTATTGTGGTTTTGATCCCACTGCAGATAGCTTGCATCTAGGGCATTTGGTACCACTCCTTGTGTTAAAACGTTTTCAAGATGCTGGCCATAATCCGATCGCATTAGTAGGTGGCGCAACGGGGCTTATTGGTGATCCAAGCTTTAAAGCAGCAGAGCGTCAGTTAAATACTTCTGATGTGGTGGCTGGTTGGGCAGAGAAAATTAAAGGTCAAGTGAGCCAATTCATTAAATTCGACGGTGTGACGAACCCAGCTAAAGTGGTCAACAACCTTGATTGGGCTGGCGAAATGAGCATGCTGGATTTCCTCAGAGATGTTGGTAAACATTTCTCGGTAAATGCCATGATCAACAAAGAATCAGTGCAGCAGCGACTTAACCGAGAAGGTGCGGGTATATCTTTTACCGAATTCTCCTATGCGTTGTTGCAAGGAATGGATTTTGCCGAACTGAACCGAATGTATGATTGCACACTTCAAGTGGGTGGTAGCGATCAATGGGGTAACATTGTTGGCGGCATCGACCTTTCTCGTCGTCAAAACCAAGCGCAAACTTTTGGTTTAACGGTTCCTTTGGTAACAAAGTCTGATGGTACTAAGTTTGGTAAAACAGAATCTGGTGCGATTTGGTTAGATCCTGCGAAGACAAGCCAATATGCTTTTTACCAATTTTGGATGAACACTGCTGACGCTGATGTTTATAAGTTCTTAAGGTTTTTTACTTTCTTGTCGCTCGACGAAGTGAGCGACATAGAAAAAGCAGACCAAGAAAGTGAAGGTAAACCACAAGGCCAGGCGATACTCGCTCATGAAGTGACTAAGCTGGTTCATGGTGAAGAAGGGTTGCAAGCGGCAGAACGCATCACCTTGGCTTTATTTAGTGGCGATGTCGATTCACTTAGTGAGCAAGACTTAGAGCAAATCCAACAAGATGGACTTCCAAGCAGTTCACTTGAGGGAATTGATTTGTCTTCGACTCCGCTTACTAGTCTGATGGCGGATGCGGGCCTCGCTGCCAGTGGTAAACAAGTGAAAGACGCATTGCAGCGTAATTCTGTATTCGTAAATGGCGTGGCAAAAGGGTTAGATGACAATATGAAAGCGGCTGAAATTTTTAGTTCAGAGCTTGGTTACTACGGGAAATACTTCTTGGTTAAATTGGGTAAGAAAAAGCATCATTTATTTGTAAAATAGGTGTTGAGTTTCTACCTGGCAATATTAAAAGACGCTTTGGCGTCTTTTTTACAGGTGTGGTTGCTAATTGGATGTGCTTTCTGGTTGTTATTTGATCAAAACGGCCTACTTCTGATCGTTTCTTGATCTGTTTTGTCCTTGTTTCAAATTAATTTGTACAAATTGTGTTTTTCTTCAAAAAAGGGTTGCACAAAATCTGTAGATCCTTAATATACGCCCTCGCTGACACGGACAGGGCTTCAAGCCTTAGCTTACTAAACTAAGTTAAGAAGATGAGTCGCTTAAGTGAAT
>NZ_JAJATW010000027.1 GCF_020532605.1 Marinomonas algarum
CCTGATCCCATCCCGAACTCAGAAGTGAAAAGCGCCATCGCCGATGGTAGTGTGGGGGATCCCATGTGAGAGTAGGTCGTCGTCAAGCTTTAAACACGAGAAGCCCTGATAGCATACGCTGTCAGGGCTTTTTTCGTTTTGCACCCCTCACATTCCTCAATATAATGCTCAATAAGCGCCATAGAAATACGCTACAAAAAAGCCCCGAGTGCTGTAGCAGTCGAGGCTAATATGAATCTATCCACTTTTATGCGGTGGAAGATCGTCAGGAGATGTTAATAACTTAAACACTTATCCACTTCGTTTGCGGCGCCAAGGATAACAGCGACACGTTGGTGAATGGCGTCTGGCTGGATATCTAGAATACGTTGCGTATGAGTATGGGCTTTGCCTCCAGCTTGTTCAAGTAACATAGCCATTGGGTTAGCCTCATACATCAAGCGAAGCTTACCTGCCTTAGAGGGGTCTTTATTGTCCCATGGATAAAGGAAAACGCCACCGCGGCAAAGAATACGATGAACATCGCCCACCATAGCGGCCACCCAGCGCATGTTGAAGTTTTTATCACGAGGACCTTCTTTACCCTGAACAAGGTCACTAACATAACTTTGTATCTTGTTAGACCAAAAGCGTTGGTTGGACATATTAATGGCAAATTCCTGAGTCTCTTTTGCCACTTGAACATTGTCATGGGTAAGAACGAAACGGCTGTTTATTGGGTCGTAAGTAAACATATTCACACCATTTCCTGTTGTAAGTACCAACATAGTGGATGGTCCATATAGGACATAGCCCGCAGCCACCTGTTCTTTGCCTTGAATGAGGAAGTCAGCCTCAGTTGCAGGAGCATCCCCTGTATTATGATAAATCGAGAAAATCGTACCAACCATGGCATTAATGTCGATATTTGATGAGCCATCAAGAGGGTCGAATGCGATGAAGTATTCACCATCGGTATTTGCAGGCACAATGTAATCTTCTTCTTCAGATGCGATGGCTCTAACCGCTGGGCAAGCCATGAGCGCCTCTTTTAACATGTCATTAGATATGACATCGAGTTTTTTTTGTTCTTCTCCTTGAACATTTTCGTTACCCGCCATGCCCAAGATACCCGCCAGTGAACCTTGTTTCAGTGCATTTGAGATATCGACACAAGTGTCTGTTGTGACTGTTAGCACTGTTTTTAAGGCATCTGGTGTTGTGCTAGATGCTAAAACATCTGATAAGTTCTGCATGGTTAGGCATATCCTTGTTATTTGAAGTGTCTGAAATTATGCCATTCAATCTGCAGAGTGTCAGCCAAGGTGTTCCAGTAGTATCAAAATAAATAGGGAATACTGAGTTTTTCAGATAATCTACACAAAATATTAAAAGGGAATCTTATGTCGTCATTTGTTGTTCATCATTTCGAGTTAGACGGTCAGGGTGGTGCAACTCAGCGATCCGATTCTGAATTACCTATGGTTGTACCTGAGACAGGCTGCCGTTGGGTACATCTTGATTGTTTTGCTGAGGCTGGTCATGACTGGCTACTGGGGGTAAGTGGTGTTCCTGATACGGTAGTAGAGGCTTTATTTGCAGAAGAGACTCGCCCTCGTACCGTAAGAATGGGGGGAGGCTTACTTTTGACACTGCGTGGTGTGAATTTAAACCCTGAATCAAACCCTTCGGATATGGTGTCTGTGCGTTTATGGGTGACGCCTAATTTTATTGTGTCTAGTCGACGCCGTACGTTATTGTCCGTTCAAGATATTGTAAGTGGCTTGTTACTGGGTGAGGGGCCAGTAGGCAGTGCCGACTTAGTAGCAACTCTGACCGAAACCTTGACTGGTCGTATGGCAAAAGTGCTGACAAGTCTAGAAGATGAGTTAGCGGATTTAGAAGAGAGTATTGGGGAAGGCATTGAATCTGACCAACGAGATTCTTTAGTACAGCGACGTTTAGAAACCATCCGCTTACGCCGTTTTCTAATCCCTCAAAAAGAAGCCATTATCAAGCTTGCACAGGAGTCTCTGAGTTTAATGACGGCACATCAAACGGCACAAATACATGAAGCAGCCAACGATATCACCCGTTATGTGGAGGGACTGGAATCTTTGCGTGAGCGGTGTTTGTTGATGCAAGAAGAGTTCGCCAACTTACAAGCTGAAAAGATGAATGCACGCATGTACGTGCTGTCGATCTTGTCGGGAATTTTTATGCCACTGGGGTTTTTAACCGGTTTATTTGGCATCAATATCGGCGGCATGCCAGGCACTGAAAATGGTGACGCATTTTGGTTGTTTTGTATCGCTTTAGTGGCGCTAGGGGGAGGGCAGTTTATTCTGATGAGAAAGAGCCGTTGGTTCTAATCAGTGTTTTAAAGATCAAAGCAGCGCCGAATGGCTCTGCTTTGGATCGGCAAATCTTATCTTACTTCTTCAAGGTTTTGACACCATCTTTGGTGGCAAGCAACAACACATCAGCGGCGCGTTTTGCGAACAATCCATTGGTGACGACACCGACAATACCATCGATGCTTTTTTCTAGAGCAATAGGATCTAAAATATCTAGATTGTACACGTCTAGAATATGGTTACCGTTATCGGTTACGACACCTTCGCGGTACACCGGATCACCACCAAGCTTTACTAATTCACGCGCAACGTGACCACGAGCCATCGGAATGATTTCAACCGGTAATGGAAAGTCGCCTAAGATCTTCACCAGCTTTGATTCATCTGCAATACACACAAACTCATCACTGCAAGCCGCGACAATTTTTTCACGTGTTAACGCCGCACCACCACCTTTGATTAAGTATAAGTTGTCATTGGACTCATCCGCACCATCAACATAAACGCGAATACTGTCTACACTGTTGAGATCGTACACAGGGATACCGTGTTTCTTTAGGCGCTCAGCAGAGGCGTCAGAACTGGCAACAGCACCATCAAAGTGGTTTTTATGTTTTGCCAATTCATCAATGAATAAATTAGCAGTAGAGCCTGTTCCTACACCAACAATGGTGTCGTCTTCAAGCAAAGGCAGTATGTAAGCCACGGCAGCTTCTGCAACGGCTTGTTTGAGTTCGTCTTGAGTCATGGGTTGATCGCCTTTTTTAGAGTGCGGTTTACGGGTGACGTTACGTTGTTATAACTAACAAGAATTATAAGCATAACAAAGCGGGATTGTTAGTCTGATAAGGCAGAGTGGCGTTGATTAAGAAGGTTTTTAATATCTGCTTAAAAAGGGATCCATCTTTGCGCCAAAGGAGGGGAAGGAGTATATTTCTTATCTCATTTTATTGACTAGCAAACCTTGTGTAGATGCCAACAAGAGCGTCGCCTTGTCGTTTTAATTTCGTTTAGGAAACACTATGCCCCATACCATGATCAAAAAGATTCTGCAGTCACGTGTTTACGACGTGGCGGTGGAAACACCATTGTCTCGTGCTAATCAGCTGTCCACTCGATTAGGTAACGAGATTATCTTGAAAAGAGAGGACTTACAGCCGGTTTTCTCCTTCAAAATTCGTGGGGCCTACAACAAGATCTGTCAGTTAACCGCAGAAGAGCGTGCTCGAGGTGTGATCGCGGCGTCTGCTGGAAATCACGCTCAAGGCTTGGCGTTAGCGGCGAAAAAGTTGGGTATTCAAGCGACGATTGTCATGCCGGCGACCACCCCAGAAGTAAAAGTTAACGCAGTACGCAATCATGGTGCCAAAGTAGTGTTGTTTGGCGATGCGTTTGATGAAGCGTCGGCTAAGTCTCGTGACATTATGGTACAAACGGGCCAGGTCTATGTTCACCCTTTTGATGATTTGGACACCATTGCCGGACAAGGCACCATTGGTATGGAAATTCTGCATCAACACGAAGGCAATATTGATGCGGTGTTTATTCCTGTCGGTGGCGGCGGTTTAATTGCTGGCGTGTCGGCGTACATCAAGTATTTACGTCCTGATATTAAGATCATTGGGGTCGAGCCAGAAGACGCGGCTTGTCTGAAGATTGCGATGGAAAAAGGTGAACCGACGCGTTTGGCAACCGTGGGCATTTTTGCCGAAGGTGTTGCCGTGGCGGAGATCGGTCAAAAGACGTTTGCGATTGCAAAAGATACCGTCGACGAAGTGATCACTGTGACGACCGATGAAATGTGCGCGGCGATTAAGGATATTTACGACGATACTCGCGCTATTACCGAACCGGCTGGTGCCTGTGCGTTGGCAGGATTGAAAAAATACATCGAACGTGAAGATGCCAAAGGGCAAACTTTGATCGCGATAAACAGTGGCGCCAATGTGAACTTCGACCGTTTACGTCATGTGTCTGAACGTGCGGAACTGGGCGAAAAGCGCGAAGCCATTGTTGCGGTGAAAATCCCCGAGTCGCCGGGCAGTTTTAAGGATTTTTGTCAGGCATTGGTTGGGCGTAATATCACCGAGTTTAACTATCGTTATGGTGATGATCAAAAAGCGGTGATTTTTGTCGGTGTGGCCTTGGGCGGTAGCCCTCACAGTCGTAAAGAATTACTCGCTGACTTAAGTGCGTATGAGATTGTCGATTTGACTGATGATGAAACGGCAAAAGTACATGTACGTCATATGATTGGCGGTCATTTGCGCAGCGAAAAAGGCGAGTTATTGTATAGCTTCGAGTTTCCTGAACGCCCAGGTGCTCTGTTGAAATTCCTTAATACGCTAGGCGGACAATGGAATATTTCCATGTTCCACTATCGCAACCATGGCGATGCTTATGGTCGTGTCTTAGTGGGTTTACAGGCTGTAGGTGAGGAGGTGGATGTGACTCATTTTCTCGATGAGTTGGGTTACCCTTACCAAGATGAAAATAACAATGATGCTTGTAAGCTGTTCTTTCGCTAAACGCGGTCAGATCGGTTATTATTAAACGCACTGTTTTCTTGATTTTTGATTCTCTGATGTCGCTGATACAGCGACATCTCGACTGCTTAAAGGCTCTTCTTCTGTGAATATTCAAACTCTTCTAAATCAGCGCATTCAAGCTGCGATGGTCGCGGCAGGTGCTTCCAATACGGCGCCTGCGTTGGTTCGTCAATCCGCAAAAGTTCAATTTGGCGATTACCAAGCCAACGGCATAATGGGCGCGGCCAAAGCGTTAAAAATGAACCCTCGTGAGTTTGCCCAAGCGACTCTTGAGAAACTGGATTTGTCGGATTTAGCCGATAAAGTGGAAATCGCGGGCCCTGGTTTTATTAATATCTTCTTGAAAAACGTGTGGTTGAGCAAAGAATTGTCTGTGCTGCGTACCAGCGAGCGTTTAGATGTTAAAGAAGTAGCTGCGCCAGAAACCGTAGTGGTTGACTATTCTGCACCAAACCTGGCGAAAGAAATGCACGTTGGGCATTTACGTTCTACGGTGATTGGCGATGCGGTAGTGCGTACTCTGGAGTTTTTCGGTCACCAAGTGGTACGTCAGAACCACGTTGGTGATTGGGGTACGCAGTTTGGTATGTTGTTAGCTTATATGGAACGTCTACGCGCACAAGATGCCAAGATCAGTATGGCTCTGTCTGACTTAGAAACTTTTTACCGAGCGGCGAAAACCTGCTTTGATGAAGACGAGGCCTTTGCGGCTCGTGCTCGTGAATTGGTTGTTGCGTTGCAATCTGGCGACGAAGAATGCTTAGCCTTGTGGGATGAGTTTATCGAAATCTCCATGGCCCACTGTGAAGAAACGTATAAGATGCTTGGTGTCTCGTTAGAGCGTCAGCATGTGATGCCGGAAAGCGCCTACAACGATGATTTACAAAATGTTGTTAACGAGTTAAAAGAGCAAGGCTTGTTACAAGAATCGAATGGTGCGCAATGTGTGTTTATGGAAGAGTTTGCCAATAAAGAGGGCGAGATAACGCCGATTATTGTGCAAAAAACCGGTGGTGGCTTCTTGTATGCAACAACCGATTTGGCGGCAGTGCGTTTTCGTCAGCATACCTTGCAAGCGAATCGTGTGTTGTATTTTGTCGATGCACGTCAGTCTTTGCACTTTCAGCAGATTTTTACCTTGTCGCGTAAAGCGGGCTTTGTAAAACCAGAAACCCAGCTTGAGCATATGCCGTTTGGTACCGTGATGGGCAGTGACGGCAAGCCGTTTAAAACCCGTTCGGGTGGCGTGGCGAAATTGTCTTCCTTGTTGGAAGAAGCGCAAGAGCGTGCTTACCAACTTGTGGCGTCGAAGAACCCAGATATGGGCGAAGACGAACTGCGTAACATCGGTCGTGTCGTCGGTATTGCGTCGGTGAAATACGCCGATTTATCAAAAAACCGTACCAGTGATTATGTGTTTAACTGGGACACCATGCTGAGCTTTGAAGGCAATACAGCACCCTATTTGCTTTACGCTTACTCGCGCGTGGCAAGCATTGTAAAACGTTCTGAGATCGATGTAGCAAGTTTGACAGGTGATATTTCCATTGAAGCCGATCAAGAGCGTGCTTTGGCAATAAAGTTGTGCCAGTTTGAAGAAGCTATTCAGCAAGTGGCGAACGATGGTATGCCGCATTTCTTGTGTGCTTACTTGTATGATTTGGCCGGTACGTTCATGACCTTCTACGAAGCCTGTCCAATTTTGAACGCTGAGGAAAAAGTGAAACTTAGCCGCTTACAGTTGGCGTTAAACACCGCATCTACTTTAAAGCTCGGTTTATCCTTGTTGGGCATTGAAACGCTGGAACGTATGTAATGTGTGATGAACACATTATCAAGAAGAGCTAGATAATATAAGAGGCGCTTTTTCTGCAGAGAAAGCGCCTTTTTTAATGAAAATACAGTGAGAAAGGCGAAAAGTCTTATGAAAATCTACATCGCTTACACCGGCGGTACGATCGGTATGGTGTCATCAGAACATGGCTTGGTGCCAGATGCGGCTTTTGCAGAACAGCTTGCAGGCACACTAGATCAGTTCAAGGAATACGAGCACGAGTTTGTTGTAGAAGGCTATGACACCTTAATAGATTCCTCCAATGCGTCGCCTAAAGATTGGCAAAAAATTGCCCGTGATGTCGAGAGTAAATGGGCAGGTTTCGACGCTTTTATTGTTTTGCATGGCACGGATACCATGGCGTATACCGCCGCAGCTTTGTTTTACATGATTGCGCCGAGTAATAAACCGATTATTGTGACAGGTTCCCAAGTACCCATGTTCCACGCACGTAGTGATGCATTAAATAATGTTCTGGGCTCGGTTTCAGCTTGTGAAGAACAGGTAAAAGGTGTGTTTTTGTTTTTCGCGAATCGTCTGATTGAAGGCGATCGAGCGCATAAGTCACACACTCAAGATTGGCAAGCGTTCAGCTCACCTAATAAGTCTGAATTTGGCCTATTAGGGATCGACTGGATCTGGCGAGACAGTGATTTTATACCGTTGCTTAGTAATTCACCGATGACGTTCCGTATCCCAGAGATGGAAGAAGGCGCTGTGACTATTTTGCCGGTTTTTCCTGGTGTGCAGGCAGAGCATTGGCAAGGCCTGCTCAATAATAAGGTCAAGGGAGCGGTGCTATTAAGTTACGGGGCGGGTAATGCGCCAGACAAAAATCCTGCCTTGTTGGCTATATTGAAACAAGCCTCTGATCGCGGTGTGGTGATTGTTAACGTTAGCCAGTGCGGCGCGGGCAGTGTTGCCGCAGGGGCTTACGCGACAAGTGTCCCCTTGATTAAATCAGGGGTTGTCTCTGGAAAAGACTCAACGTTTGAGGCGGCGTTTGTAAGGTTGCATGTTTTGATTGGCTTAGGCTTAGAAAGCGGCGAGATCAAAGAGATTTTCATCCGTTAGTGACTATGACGGGCTGGGCGTTTGTCTCTAAGTAAGGGATTTGTCCGCATAGAAGGAGTTAGGCTGTGGCGTTGTTGTTTGTGTTGCTGGTTGTGATTTGGTCGACGGGCTTTATCACAGGTAAACTCATTGTGGGTCTGATCGATCCGAATGTGTACCTCAGTATTCGTTTTTTCCTTGCGGGGTTGATGTTTCTAGGGATTACCTTGTGGCAAAAACGCTACTTTCCTCCAAAGCGTGACCTAACTAAACACATCATTGCCGGCATGTTAATGAATGGGTTTTACCTTGGGTTGGCATATGTTGCGATAGCAAAAGGGCTTCCCGCTGGCATGATGGCGTTGATCGGTGCTTTGCAGCCGGCGTTGGTGACTTTATTGGCTTTTTTGATTATCAAAGAAAGAACCTCTTTCAAAAGCATTGTTGGAATGCTGGTAGGCATCGTTGGCTTGATTTTAGTAGTCAGCCCAGCGTTAGACATCAATCTTGCTAGCAGTGGCGTGACGCTGGTTACGCTCGCCTTGGCTTGCGCGGCTATATTGGCGTTGTCCCTTGGTGTGACCTACCAAAAACTGTCCATTTCCAGCTCAGATATTTTCAGTTCCATGGCCGTGCAGAACTTCGCTGCCGCGGTAGTGTCTTGTGGCTTTGTGCTGTTATTGGGCGAACGTTTGTTCGTTGTTCAGTGGGAATCCTTTTTGCTCATTATGTGGGGCGTAGTGGTCTTGTCAGGTTGTGGATTATTTTTGATGGTGTGGCTGTTACGAAAAGTTCGTGCCTCTCAAGTGTCGACCATGCTGTTGTTAGCCCCTCCTTT
The DNA here is from genome assembly GCF_020532605.1 of Marinomonas algarum. Lineage (GTDB taxonomy): Bacteria > Pseudomonadota > Gammaproteobacteria > Pseudomonadales > Marinomonadaceae > Marinomonas > Marinomonas algarum. The sequence goes on from NZ_JAJATW010000027.1 coordinate 8,611, forward strand.
GGCAGCGGTTGAGAGTTATTTTTTATTCAGCGAATCCATGAGTACCATTCAAATCGTTGGCTTCGTTGTGACCATAGTGGGGGTGTATTTTAGTCGGGTAAAAGCCGCCTAGCGTTATTTTTTCTATGTGCAATGACAATAAAAGCACGTACAGTGAGCCACTGATATGTTCCCTGTTCCGACCTTGTTAAGGATTCAACATGATTCGCAAAGATATGTTTCTGGCGTTGTTTATTATTGTCGCGTGGGGCTTTAACTTTATTGTCATGCGTTGGGGGTTGGATGAGCTTACGCCTATGATGTTGGGCGGGTTACGTTTTTTGGTCATTGGCTTAATTGGCTGTTTTTTCTTTGCCCGACCTAATACGCCGTTAATCTGGTGTGTCTGCTATGCTTTAGCACTCAATTTTGGACAGTTTGGCTTTTTATTCAGTGCTATGTCGTTTGGTATGCCGGCCGGCTTAGCGTCTTTGGTGCTTCAATCTCAGGCGATTTTCACCCTGTTGTTTGCCGTGTTGTTGCTCAAAGAAACTGTTCGCCCTTATCAGGTGTTGGCCATCGGCATTGCTATTGGCGGTTTAGCCGTGATCGGTTTAGACAACGATAACACAACCATGACAGCGATTGGTTTTGGCCTCACTTTGGCCGCTGGATCAAGTTGGGCCTTGGGGAATATTGTGACCAAAATTATCAGTCGAAAAGGCTACGACGCCAATTTGAACTTGATTGTGTGGTCTAGTTGGGTGCCGCCTGTACCTTTCTTTTTGTGCGCCTATTTTATCGAGGGTGGCGACGTGATGTGGAGCAATATCGTTAATCTGAATTGGAAAACTCTCGGTACCTTGGCCTATTTGTCTATTTTTGCCACATTGGCGGGGTACGGTTTATGGAATTATTTACTGTCGCGCTATCCTGCCGCCACGGTTGCTCCTTTAACATTAGGCGTTCCTGTCGTGGGCTTAACTTCGGCTCAAGTATTTTTATCAGAGGCGGTGAGTCCCATGCAATGGGTTGGCATTTTGATTGTGTTGACGGGATTGATGTTAAACACATTCGGTGGACGCTGGCTGAGAGCCATCAGTCAGCGTCCACTTTAACCCGTTACGGCTTTTTGTTGTCTTGTGCGTCAAGCTTATCGGCAAGGCGCGCTACTTGCGCTTGGAGTTCTGAGATCTGTGTGACCAAGGCTTGGTGGTGGTTTTCTTGGTTTTCGTGCTCTTCTTCCGCTGTTTCGCGGGTCATGACATCCAGTACCACACCCACCATCATATTTAAAAACACGAATGCTGTTAAGAAGATAAACACAATGTAGAACATCCAGCTAAATGGATACACTTCCATTGTTTCGTACATTACATCAGTCCAATCTTCAAATGTCGCCACTCTGAATAACGTTAACATGGAGATGGCAATGTCTCCCCAAAGCGTCTCGTTGACGTGATGGAAAAAGATCGAGCCAACCGCCGCAAAGATATAAAAAATGATGAACATGAGCAGGGCGATATAGCCCATCTTTGGGATGGCTTTTAGTAAGGCGTTAATTAAGTAACGCAAATCAGGGATAATTGACACCAAACGCAGTACACGAAACACACGAAGCAAACGAGCGACCAGTATCATCTCAGTTTCAGAGACTGGCATCAGACTGCCTACGACAATAATCGTATCAAAAATATTCCATGGGTCTTTAAAGAAGCGTCGTTTGTCGTCGCAAGCGATAAAACGCAGGCTAATCTCAACCAAGAAAAAGACGGTAATAAAGTTATCTAAATACGTAATTGCTCGATCAATACCGTAGGGTAACGCGTACGTTTTTGCCCCTACCGTTAAGGCGGCAATGACAATAATACTGATGATAAACCCTTGAAACCAAACGCTGCGCTCGATGCGTTTCAACGTAGCAAGCCAATTACCTGAACGACTCATTTCCATTATTGTTTACACCTAATATGTCATCATGAAAAACCTGAAAGAAAGACAGGTGGCGATATATTAAGTTCATCTGGTAAAGAATAAAAGTAGGCGTAAAGAAAGCGTTGTGTCAACGAGCTAGGTTCGCTTTACTCGCACGACCTTCATAATTTCAACAGGAATACCGGCAACCATTTCTTGGCTTGGATAATAGGTCAAGTTGACGCGTGCACCCCGTAAAGTACGATACTTTCCTTGGCGTTTAAAACGAAAAGGCACGTCATAACCTTCTATCATGAGGGTATGAAGTACCCAATCTTCTTGGGGGCGTTGTGCATGGGATTTGACTTTGAGAGCGTCGGAATGAATCAAAGCATCATTATTTTTTAATAGGGATTCAGGGTCAGATTTCACAAGTGGCTTCCGTTTGTTTGCTATGAAAGCATTTTAGTATGACACAGAATCGCTCATTCTAAAAAAGTTGTTGGTTTTTTGCTCAATTCGTATTTTTTAATACTGTATTCAGGCTAAGAGGGTATGGATATTGAAAATAATGAAAACCATTATTAATTACATCATATATATTATAGATTTCTTATTTATTACGTTATAACATAACTTTTTTGGGCAAGACATTTACCTTGTTGATACAAAGGAATTGATATGAAAACAAGAACTCCCTTATTGTTATGTATGATGGCGACCATGCCTGCTTTTGCTGAAGACATTCAGAGAGTGACTTTAAATGAAGTGGTTGTTACTGCCACTAAAACAGAGCGTGATATTTCAAGTACCCCTGTTTCTACTGAGGTTTATACGCAATCTGAGATTGAAGCCGTTGGTGCAAAAAACTTAAAAGATATCTTTCATAATATTCCTGGTATCTATCTCCCACCCAACGGCGGCAGCATGTCTATCCGTGGTGTAAGCGGCAAAGGCACTTTATTACTGATTGATGGTCGTCGCATAGGCTCTGAATACAGTAATTTTTATGACACTACTCGTATCCCTGCTCACCGTGTTGAGCGAGTCGAAGTCATTAAAGGACCTGCTGGCGCTTTATACGGTTCTGACGCTTTAGGCGGTGTGATCAATATCATTACTAAAAAGCCAGAAGATGAACTTGAAGCCTCGATCAGTACACAAAGCGGTATGAACTCAGAAGGCCAGGCAGAGGTTACAGAAGTGGGTGGCGATGTCCGTGGTCGCAGTGGAAAAACCGGATTCAGCGCATGGTTTAGCGCACAAAATACTGAATCCTATACCGAAACTGAAACGGCTCAATTACAAAAAGGCGGTCAGCCACCAAAAAATGTCGGCAGTCCAGCCGATGTAAATGTCACCTACCAAGCTCCTTCGGAAATCTTCAATATAGGCGGTGAACTTAACCATGATGTCACCAAGGATCTACTGCTAAAAGTCAGTGCCTCTTATATGGAGGAGTCACGGGATGCCGTAGGTATTGCTAATGCATATCGCAGTAACATCGCCAATCCCAAAAAACCTGCGTTCAACGTTCCTTTTCTAAATGTTGAAACCCATCAAAAATTGGAAAATGAACGTACTGACATCAGTATTGGTGCTGACTATAACGTTACTGACACTCTTACCATTAATTGGCAAAGCAGTCAGTCAAACTATAAAAAAGAAGACACCATTACTACGCCGATGTGGCAGCAACTTGGGTACACATCTGAATCGCAATCCAGCGAAGGCGCAACGGCAGGTACCGGTCGCTCGACCGCAATAGATCATCAGCTGTCCTCCACTTGGACGCCTAATGAACGAAACCGTGTGTTAGTCGGGAGCGAATATGTGGAAGACAAGCGTAAAGCAGACTTCTTCAGCTCGGATGGTTCAACAAGTACTCAAACCATTCAGACCACCTCGCTCTTTGCGCAACACGAATGGCAGGCGACAGACCCTTTATCATTTGTATATGGCCTTCGCTCTGACGATCGCAAAAGCGGTGATGATGCGGTAACTTTTAATGCGGGTGGTATTTATCAATTTAATAAAGCGGCTAATTTACGTCTGCGCTACGCACAAGGCTTTCGTGCACCCGATAGTCAAGAGCTTTATATGAATCGGTTTATGCCAAACTCCAAACGCTTGCTGGGAACGGAAGTCATCGATTCCGCTTACGGCAAAAATACCGCATCTGATCTAGAGTCCGAACACAGCGACAACTATGAAATCGGCTTATTAGGAAGCGGCAAAGACTGGTCTTATAATGTGGCCATCTACCAAAATCAAATTACCGACAGCATTCAACCGGATGACTCTAACGGAAACTACAGAACCTTCAAAAATGCCAGTAAAGTGAGCATTACCGGTTTTGAATTTTCTGGGAGTAAACAGCTGATGGAATCTCTGTACTTAGATTTATATGCCAATATCATGAACACCAAGGATGACGATACAAACGAGCGTTTGGAGTACACTCCTGAGCAGCTTTATAGCATTACGCTAGACTACCAAGTCACGCCCTCACTCAGTACCATGTTGATTGCGCAATATGTTGGCGATCAAGACTACACAGAGAAAAATAAGCGCAAAACGGCGGATGCCTACACGCCGGTCAATGTCAAACTCAGTTATTCCCCAGAAGCCATTCATAACACAGACTTTTTTGCCGGTATCGACAATATTTTAGATACCAAAGTGGACAAAGCACTCGGCTCAAATGTGGGCACTTATGTCTATGGAGGCTTACGTGTTTACTTTTAAACACGCCACACAGTGCGGCTAATGCCTGTCTGTAGCTGGGCACAATAACTCAGTGATTCTATGCAACAGCCCCTTGACCCTATAACGAGTCAATGGGCTGTTTTTTTAGGAATCTTTCGGGCTAAATTGACTCATGGCTTGGGCCGCGTCACGATTTGTAAAACGTACAACAGGCTTTTGTAAAATAAGGTTGTTTGGATAGGTGACCACATCGCCAGATAAGCGCTGGATGATAACGTGAAACGTCGAAATTTCAATAATCTGTCCTAGGATTTCATCGTCTTTATCGACCACTTTTACCCAGTCACCGACACGATAAGGAAAGCCGAAAAAGATAATCAGGCTGGCAGTAATGTTGCTCAAGATGGACCATTGGGCAAATAAGGCAACACCCACCACAGCAAAGACGGATGAAAAGAAAATCGCCAGTTGCCCATAGCCGATGCCCAATACCAAGCAAACCAGCAGCACAAAGACTGCGGTAAAACCAAGATTGAGCATTCTAGAGACGTAGGTAATACGTACTTCGTTTACCGACTTTCTTTGTCCTAAAAGAGCAATGCTGGACTTCAGCAACCGAGAAACAATGGCATACGCCACAATGAGTAGTACGATTAACGCAACTTGAACCATCATTCTTACACTCCCTCTCTAAGCGTCTGTTTATAGTACGTAAAACAAGACACAAGGCACGATCGCCAGACTCATTAAATTACCGATTAAGACAATAGAAGCCACCTTGTGAGGCTCCTGTTGGTAAAGTTCGGCCACCATATAATTGAGTACCGCAGGTGGCAAACAGGCAAAAATCAGTAAGTAGGCAAAATTCTCTGCTGACATACCGACAGTGTATTGCCAAATAAAGGCCATAATCAGGCCGCTCAAAGGGGCTAAAAAGCCACTGAAAACGCCCAGCTTCCACTGGCTGAAATCAACACTCGTCATGCGTACTCCTAGCGCAAAGAGCATCAATGGAATCGCGATTTGCCCCATCATATCCACTGAGGTTTTAACCGCTGGCACCAGAGTCCAGCCTTGTAAGCTCCATACTAGACCCAGTAAGGTCGCGATTATCATGGGGATTTTTAATACATTCAGCGGGTTCGATCTAGGGTTCATTAAGTAAATGCCAACGGTGAAGTGCAGTAGATTCTCAGTAAGAAACAACACAACAGCAACGGGCAATGCCGACTCACCAAAAGCCAGTAGAATGAGTGGAATGCCTAGGTTGCCGCTATTGTTGAACATCATTGGAGGAATCAGTGTCTTAGGGGAGATATTCAGCCATCTACACAAAGGCCAAACTAGCAACCCTGAACCGAGTACCACTGCGGTCGCGGCGAGAATAAGATCAACATACTGGGCAATATGGAAATCGCTTGAGGACATAACCGAAAAAATTAACGCAGGACAAAAGACATTAATATTCAAGCGATTCGCAATGGTCATGTCGGTGGATTGCGTACGAGCATACAAAAAACCCACCAAGACAATGCTGGCAAGCGGAAAAACTGTATTGAAAATTTGTGAAAATAGCGCCGATGTATCCATTTATAGCCCCTTTTTAAGGGCACTAGCTTAACGCCCTTAGCCATAAACACCAACATGGTTATTTCGCGTTTTTGCATAAATGTGCGTTCGCGCAGAAAGGCATAAAAAACGTTATGATAAACGCAGTCGTCAAATGAGTGAGTTTATGATCACCGAATTACCTATCTATTCTCTTATTCCAGAGCTGAAACAACAGCTTCAACAAGGTCACGAAGCCATTATTGAGGCCGCTCCGGGAGCCGGAAAAACAACCGTTGTACCCCTTGCGTTACTCAATGAACACTGGCTAGGCGGTCGAAAAATGATCATGCTAGAGCCGCGTCGATTGGCCGCTAAGGCGGCTGCCCAGCGTCTTGCCGAGACATTAAACGAGCCATTAGGTAAACGTGTCGGGTACCGCATCCGTCATGAGGGCAAAGACAGCCAAGAGACACAAATTCTCGTTGTGACAGAAGGTGTGTTGACACGTATGCTCCACGATGATCCTAGTCTAGAAGATGTCGCCTTAATCATCTTTGATGAATTTCACGAACGAAATCTACACTCTGATTTGGCATTTGCTTTGTGTTTGCAAGCTCGTGAATTGTATCGTGATGAGGACCCCCTCAGACTTCTGGTGATGTCTGCTACGCTTGATACCGAATTATTGGAGGCACGACTTGGTTGCTCTACTTTAGTGAGCCATGGACGCTATTTTCCGATTACGACGCATTATGGCAATAAGTCATTAAAGGTAGCGCAGGTGACGGACGAGGTTGTTCGTTTAACTTGTCATGCTTTTGCTCATGAGACGGGCAGTATTTTAGTGTTCTTGCCGGGGCAAAGGGAGATTCGTTACGCAGCGACTCAGTTACAACAGCGTTTGGGGGCCGATCCACAGGTGACTATTTTACCACTCTATGGCGACCTCAATTTAAAGGAGCAGGAGGCCGTTATTCAACCCGTGTTAGCGCCTGCGCGAAAGATTGTGTTAGCGACAGCGATTGCCCAAACCAGTCTGACGATAGAGGGCATTCGGGTCGTAGTGGACAGTGGCTTAAGCCGCGAAGCTCGATTTGATGCGAATACCGCCACCACACGTTTGCATACTCGTCGTGCGACACAAGCGGAAACGGTACAACGAATGGGACGAGCAGGGCGTACGGACAAGGGAGTATGCTATCGCTGGTGGAGTGACACTCAGCAACACCAGTTAGCGCCACAGGCTCAGCCGCAAATTGAAATTAGTGACCTGAGCAGTTTGGTGATGGATTTAGCGAAATGGGGTGTACAAGATCGATTGGAGTTGGACTGGATCACGGCGCCTCCTAAGAGTCATTGGCAACAGGCGATTGATTTGCTGGTTAGTCTGAAGGCATTAAGTCATCCATTTGAGCTGAGTCCATTAGGTGAACAAATGAGTCTGCTTGGTGTTGAGCCGCGATTGGCCAGACTTTTATCCGATGGTCAGCACAGAGGCCAACTCGAACGCGCCAGTGCTGTCTGTGCCATTTTGTCAGAAGGTGACCCTTTTGCTCATCACCATAGTGACTTATCGGATCGCCTGTACTGGTTAGCCGGCCATTATCAGGCGACAGGTAAACGACCTAAATCGGCTTATTTAAAAGCGCAACGACAATGGCAAGTTCGCGGTGCGCAGTTAAAAATAACAGAGCAGGAAACAGAAAGCACTGTTGCCTCTTCACCGGTACAAGAGTCTCCTGAAAAAGAAGTCTCACACTTACTGGTTCGTGCTTTTAGTGATCGAATTGCACGACGAACAGATCAAAGTAGCGATAAAGTGCGCTATAAATTGTCCAATGGACGTATGGCGAGTTTGTCGCCGTTAGACCCTTGTGTCCAGCATGAGTGGCTTATTGTGTTAGAAATAGGTGGTCATCATGGCCAAGAAGAAGACCGTATTTTTCTTGCCTATCCCCTATCGCTACACACGTTGCAGCAAGATTTTAGTGATTTATTGGTTACACGATCTCACTTGGCGTGGTCAAAAAAAGACGCGCGTTTACTCAGTGAGGAGCAGCATTGGCTGGGTCGAATTTGTGTTGAAAAACGCAAATTGGTCAGCCCTTCATTGACTGAGGTAAGTACCGCTGTTTGTCAGTATATTCAGCAGGAAGGGCTTTCCGTGCTGTCATGGGACGCGGCCAGTAAACAATTACGTGCACGACTGCAATTTGCTTTTTTAAACGATGGTAACAACCAATGGCCAGACTGCTCTGATCATGGTTTGTTATTGACGCTTGATACATGGTTAGGCCCTTATTTGGGTACGGTTAATAATCAGCAAGCGATGAACAAACTGGCATTAAGCGACATTTTATTGAACCAATTAACTTGGGATCAACAGCAACAGTTGAATCAGCTTGTGCCGGCAAAAATGAGCGTGCCATCGGGTTCCCGTTATGTCATTGACTATGAAGAGGGTCAGCCGACATTAAGGGTGAAGTTGCAGGAAATGTTTGGTTGTACTGTGAGCCCTAATGTATTGGGTCATCCAGTGCGCATTGAGTTACTGTCACCTGGACAGCGTCCTTTAGCGGTGACATTAGACTTAGCGTTTTTTTGGCGAGAGGTGTACCCAGACGTTAGAAAAGAAATGCGCGGCCGCTATCCAAAACACCCCTGGCCAGACAATCCTCTTCAGGCAGAAGCGACTGCAAAAACAAATCGAGCATTAAGGCAATAAAGCATCAATGTTAAAGCAGAAACAAAAAAAGCAGATCATTTTAATGATCTGCTTTTTTATTAGGTCATCAGGGTAATCTCGTAGGCTGGATATATGAGCCTAAGGCAACCCTAGCATGAGCAATTTAATACCGTATGACATGCTGACTAGCACAATGAAGCCAATGCCATAAAACAATAAGAACCATTGCCATGTTTTAAGCTTTTCAGTTTTTTCTTTAAGCGATTTGAAAGACATTAGTAGCCCTCCTGATAATCCTCAACTTTACCTGAAAATACACGATATCCCCAAAGAGTGTAAGCACCAATGAGCGGGATAAAGATGCAAATACCTGGTACTAAAAAGAACAAACTACTGTCTGGCGACGCGGCTTCCATAAAAGTCAGTTGTCTTGGTATTAGGTATGGGAACAAACCAACTACTAACCCAGCAAACCCTAATAGGAACAATGTCGCAGCATACCAAAATGGGCGGCTCTCACGGTAAGTGCCATTTAATGTGTGAGCGCTCAAGTCTTTCCATGCCAAAAATGACACCAGTAAAGTTACAATCGGTAGGGGTGATAGCCACAAGAAATTATAGTTATCAAACCAACGTTGACGTACTTCTACCTGACTTAATACGGTCCATAAACTAACTACAACCATAGCGAATACAGTAATAATTAATAAGCGTTTTGCCATAGTAGCAGCGTGCTGCTGTATGCGACCACGACTTTTCATAAACAAGTAGCAAGCCGCTAAAAGAGCATAACCGGCCATAACAGCAAACCCTGTGAATACCGAGAAGGGCGTTACCCAATGAAAACTGGATAAACTGTTTGTTCCTTCAGGCACACCTTGCACCAAAGAGCCTAATAGCATTCCTTGGCAAAAGGCCACAACGGCTGAACCACCGCTGAACGCAAGATCCCAATATGGGCGAGAAGTATTACTTTTAAAACGATACTCGAACGCCACACCACGGAAAATCAAAGCAAACAACATCAACATAATAGGCAAATAAAATGTTGAAGTAATGCCTGCATAGGCGGCTGGGAAGGCAGCGAAGAGTACAACGCCACCAAACACCAACCAAGTTTCATTACCGTCCCAGACGTGGGAGATAGAGCGCATCAAATGATCGCGCTCGCCTTCTTGATTAAACCAAGGATACAGAATTCCAACACCTAGATCGAATCCATCCAGTAACACGTACATGAAGATGGAGAAGCCCAGAACAAGGAAGTAAAAAAGAGCAATATCCATCACTTATCTCCTTGCTTAACAGTTGCGTTATTGTCTTTCTCTTTTAGAGATTTCACCCAAGCTAATGCATAACCTGGTGCTTTCATACCAATCAATTGTTGCTCAAGCGCTTCCATAGATGGTGGCCCTTTTTTGATCAATTTACGCATGAAGTAGAGGTAAACACCTAACAACAGGCTGTAAATAATCACGAACATGATTAAGGTAAAGAGTACACGCTCTGGTGGCAGTGGTGACACAATCTCAGATGTGCGTACTAGGTTATATACGATCCATGGCTGACGGCCAATTTCCACCACGTACCAGCCTGCAACAACAGCGATGACGCCCATAGGTGTAAACAAGGTTACCAAAGATAGGAATGCCTTGTTCTCATACAAACCGCCGCTGCGACGCAAGATTAGTGCAAACAGAGCAATTGCAACCATACCGAAACCAATACCGACCATAAGACGGAAAGACCAAAATACTAACGGTACGTTTGGACGATCTTCTGGTGGTACCGCTTTAAGGCCTTGTACAGCACCATCCCAGGAGTGAGTCAGAATCAAGCTACCTAAGTTTGGAATGCCTAATTCATAGTCGTTTGTTTCTGTTTCCATGTTTGGCATAGCAAATAACAACAGTGGAACGCTTTCTTCCTCTTCAGGCCATATACCTTCCATTGCAGCCAATTTAGTTGGTTGATGTTCTTGTACATTTAAGCCGTGCAAATCACCCACGTAAACCTGTAACGGTGTTAGGACCAATGCGAACCACATACACATAGACATCGCTTTCTTCGCGAAAGGAATGTTTTGTTTTTTCAACAAGTAGTAAGCACTGATACCTGCAACCACAAATGTTGCAGTGATCAAAGATGCCATCAACATATGAGTAAGACGGTAGGGCATAGATGGGTTAAAAATGACTTCCATCCAGCTTTCGACTTCAAATTTGCCATTGACAATTTTATGACCTGCTGGGGTTTGCATCCAAGAGTTGGCCACAATGATCCAAAAAGCAGAAACCCAAGTACCTACCATCACGGTTAATGTCGCGAAGTAATGTAACTTGCGTCCTACTCGTTGCCAACCAAACAGCATAACACCGAGGAAGCCCGCTTCCATAAAGAAGGCAGTCAATACTTCGTATGCCATTAATGGCCCAAGCACGGCCCCTGTTATTTCCGAGAATTTGGAAAAGTTGGTACCAAATTCGTAGGAAAGAACGATACCGGAGACAACACCCATACCAAATGTAATGGCAAAGGGTTTAATCCAGAATTTAGCCAGCTGTAAGTAGTAAGGGTTGTGCGTTTTGAGCCACATCCCTTCAAATATAGCTATCAGCGTCGCCAAACCAATGGTGATGCTGGGGAAAATAATATGAAAGCTCACGGTAAACGCGAACTGTATCCTTGAGAGGATAGCAACATCTATATCCATTTTAGTTTCTACCTTTGAATATTAAGTTGAAAAACATAAGGCTAGCGACTAGGCATTGTTTTTATTTTTGGCGGAACGTAGTTGCTGAAACGCCAATGGCAAAATCGCTAAACCTACAATGCTAAAAAGTGCGATGACTTCAGTCATGAAAAATCCAGTATTCATAGTGGTTATCCTATTAGTAAAGATAGTATTGATGTAGATCAGTAATTATTAATGTAAGCAATGAGTAGGCCAACTTTTTATAAATTTTATCTTATTGATTTTTATAGAGAAAAATATCACTTTGCTTGGAGTGTAAAAAAAGTTTACGATTTTCTTATCACTAGGTGTAAACGAGGTTGACGAATTGACACTCTCTTTAATGTTTGAAATTGCCATGTTGGTGTCCAGCGTATGCGGTGTCTTAGTCGCTAGCTGGCTGTTATGGCGCGCACGTAAACAAAGTGATCTGCAGGCGCTAGCAGGCTTCGCTATCATGATGGCGATTTGGTGCTTTGGTCATGTGGTGTTGTTTCAAGGGTGGGAGCGAGTCGGAATTTATATCATCCTAGCGAATCCACTCATGCCAACTTTTTTCCTGCACTTCGCCATTCTCTTTGTTAATTCAGGTACGGCAAAGGAGGTCATGTTGGATCGGCTGTATCAGCTACTTCCTTGGTTTTATCTGACCAGCTTTGCGGTTGTGCTACAGAGCTGGTGGATGGGGGCAGGGGATGCGATCAGTACTCTATATACAGGGGCATTTTTTGTTTTTACCGACGCGGGTCTATGGAACCTGGTGTATACCGTCTTGATGGGCGTATTGGCACACGGTGTGCTCATGTTTGGTTGGTATCGACACTCGGGTAATAAAAAACGCTCTATTCTTGCCATGTGTGGCGTAGGGGCATGGGGGCTTTTATTAGCTACCAGCTTTGTGTTTCCTTCTTTTGGTATCAGCTGGTTCCCTTACCCAATGTTGTTATTGCCGACTTATTTGCTTTTGCTTGTTTATGCGGTAGTGCGTTATCAAATTTTATCAGTAAACGCTTTTGCTAACCGTGCCTTGTTGTGGTTTGCCATGATGATGGTCATTCTCTGTGTTATTGCCGTCATCAGTGTCGTCTCGGGAAGAGTAGGCTTACAGGCGCTCTCCAATGTTCCGAGTTGGCAGTTGTGGTTGTATTCTCTGTTGATCCTTGTTGTCGCTGCTTTGGTGTATCAACCACTAAGTCGGTTAGTGTCTCGGCTTATTTACCCTGGTGCATTACTGAATGAAGCGGTTTTGGACACTTGGTCAACCAAGTTAAAAGAAGCGCAAGATTGGGCTCAGCTCATTGAAGTGGGCGAAGCATTATTGTCAGCGCAGATACGGCGCCCTGTGGCGATACAACTGCAAATGCCGTCATTTGAAGTAACGCCACACAATAACGCACTTGCCATTCGCTTGTTGCGCTCAAAAGCCGGTTGGCATTTCTCGTTAATAGGTTGGGAAGATGCAAGCCCAGGAATGCGCTTAACGGCTGAAGTCTTTGCCTCCTTATTTTCGACCAGTTGTGGATTGCTTGAGCGTTCTTTAGCGCTTGCCGTGGCAGAGCGTAAAAGACTGGATGAACAGCATTTAGTTGAATTAGGGAGTTTGTCGGCGGCAATGGCCCATGAACTGCGCAATCCATTAAATATTATAGCCATGGCTGCCTACGATGCGCCCGCGGAAACGCGACAGCATATTCAAACGCAGTTAAAGCGTGCCGATCGTTTAGTTAGCGACATGTTGGTTTACTCGGGTGGTTTGTCTTTACAAATTGCGGTTACTCCGCTTCGCTCTTTAGTTGAGAGCATTCTGACGCAGTCCCCCGTTGGCAATGTGCTTTGTGAAGTAGACATAGATGAACAACTAGAGTTAGAAGCGGACCCTCAGCGGCTTCAGCAAGTGTTTATTAATTTAATTGATAATGCGCTGTCTTTTTTACGTAATACAGAAAAAGGAAAGTTGCGTATAACCGCTCAAGAGTATGCCGATCAGGTTGTTATTCATGTCCATAACAATGGGCCAAAGATCGACGAAAGTTTGCAAGGGGAGGTGCTGTTCCAGCCTTTTGTGACTAAGCGTGCTGGTGGCAGCGGATTAGGCTTGGCCATTGTTCGCCGTATTGTGGATGCCCATGGTGGGCATATTCAGCATCAAACAGACGCTGTTTGGCCTGTTACTTTTGAACTTGTTTTACCGCGCCATCATGCGCCTGCCCATTTAGGAAGACCCAGTTATGGCACAGAATAAAATACTTTTGGTCGATGACGAGCCCGCATTTCGAGAGTTAGCGAGTCGGTGGTTATCAAACCAGAGTTATCATGTAGAAACGGCCGGCAGTTTAGAGGATGCCTGTGACAAGATAGCGTCTTTTGATGCGGATCTTGTTCTACTTGATTTGTCTATGCCGCCACATTTTGACCCCCAAGTAACCATCGATGCCTTGCCAAAATTTGAAGGGCGACCAGTCATTATTATTACTGGGCATGCAGACCGTGAATTGGCATTGAAGGCCATAGAAATGGGGGCTTGGGACTTCATAGCAAAGCCAATTGATCCTGATATGTTGGCGGTTGTGGTGCGCCGAGCAATTACCAAAACCAAGCTAGAACGAGAGCTCACTCAGCTTAAAAGTGCTAGCCAGCAACCTAGAGGGGCTGCGGCTTATATCGGTCATTCTCAAAGTGCTCAAAAAGTTCGAGCGCTTATTGAGCGCATTGCACCAACGGATGTACGCGTTTTGGTAACAGGGCCGTCAGGCACAGGCAAAGAAGTTATTTCACGGGCGTTACACGATTTGAGTCAGCGTGCAACGAAGCCGTTTGTGTCTGTTCACTGTGGCGCGATACCGGCAGAACTGTTGGAAAGTGAGTTATTTGGTTATGTTAAAGGGGCTTTTACGGGCGCTGAAAAAGATAAGGTAGGGTTGTTGAGCCTTGCAGACGGCGGCACCTTGTTTTTAGATGAAATCGGCGAAATGCCACTGGCGATGCAGGTGAAGTTGCTAAGAGTGTTGCAAGAAGGCACTTTTTTCCCTGTTGGTGGACGTGAACAAAAGCATATTGATACACGGGTTGTTTCTGCAACGAATGCAGACCTGATGGAGAAAGTCCGAGAGGGTAACTTTCGTGAAGATCTTTATTATCGGATTAAAGGTGTCAATATTGAAACTCAGTCCCTTTCTGAGCGTCTAGAAGATGTGCCGGTTCTTTTACAATCATTTTTATCGGGGCTACAGCGGCAACATGGTAAGTCCTTGCAGCTTAGTCCCGATGCGGTGCAATGGTTTCGTGAACAGGCATGGCCTGGGAATGTAAGGGAGCTTAAAAACACGCTTGATAGCGTCGCTTCTATTTGCCCTACAGGGAGAATTACCCTTGAAGACATCAAGCTGTTGTACCCGAATGCGTCGATGGGCCGACAAGCGCCATCAGAGAGCTCGACTCAATCAAATGAGGTACTCCCTTTAAGCAACGCCACATTAGATGAACAGGTGAAAGCATTGGAAATCCGCCTTATTGACAAAGCGTTGTCGCAACAACAAGGTAACCGCACGCAAGCCGCGAAACAGCTCGGTATCTCACGACAAGGGTTGATTAAGAAGATTGAGCGATATGGGTTGTGATTGCTATTGATGTGTCTGATTATCTGATGGCTTTGGTTGTTTTTACCGTACAATTTACCTCTCCATCCTGAACTCGGACGGTTAATGCGTCACCTTTTTCTACATCATTAATAGAGCGAATTACGTGTGTGTCTTTTGAGGCGATGGCATAACCGCGAGACAAGGTATTGAGTGGGCTAACGAGGTTGAGTTTTTCAATGATTCGAGCAAAAGCGGTTTGTTTGTGAGCGAAGGTGTTGTTTAAAGCGCGAGATAGGCGTTTTTCCATGTCGAGCAATTGTTGCTTGTCTCGTGTGATGCGGTGAGTGGGGTTGCTCTTTTCTAATCTCAGAGCAGTGTTTTTTACTTGTGTCTGATGAAGTGATAAATGTCGTTGAATGCCGTGTTGTAAGTGGCGCTTGAGTTGGTCGAGTTGGTTTTGTTGTTGCTCAATACGTTCTTTCGGGTGACGAATGCGTTTTGTCGTGAAATCGAGCTGCTGTTGGCATTGCTCAAGAATGCGAGACATGCGTCGAGTGAGTTGTTTTTCTTGCTGCTCGATTTGTCTAATCAGCTGATTCCGGTCTGGGCTCAATAGTTCGGCGGCCGCTGTGGGTGTCGCGGCGCGAACGTCGGCGACAAAGTCGGCAATGGTAAAGTCGGTTTCGTGTCCTACGGCAGATACAATAGGCGTTTGAGCATGAAATATGGCTCTGGCTAATGCTTCGTCGTTGAAGCTCCATAAATCTTCCAGTGAGCCGCCACCACGACCAAGAATAATCGCATCAAAGTGACCGCTACAACCGGCGCGTTGTAATTGTTTGAGGATGTTTTTGGCAGCCTCTTTCCCTTGAACTAGCGATGGCAGAATCGTCAGTTCGGTCAAGGGGAAGCGGCGACGAAAAGCAATGATCATATCGCGAACAGCGGCCCCAATAGGTGAGGTGATAATCGCAACACGCTCTGGCTGACTGGGTAGGGTTTTTTTGTGTTTTGGTTCAAACAGGCCTTCGGTTTGCAGTGTGTTTTTGAGTCGTTCAAAGGCTTGTTGTAATGCGCCTTCGCCAGCAGATTCCATGCTTTCTACGCTGAGTTGGCAATCGCCTCTGGGGCCATAAAAAGTGACCCGAGCGCGCAAACGTACCATGTCGCCTTCTTTTGGGCGAAAACGCACGGCGTTGTTTTTGCTTTTGAACATGGCGCAACGAATTTGCGCTTTGTCGTCTTTGAGAGAAAAGTACCAATGGCCTGAGCCTGGCTTAGCTAGATTGGATATTTCGCCCTCGACCAAAATCCAAGGCAAACTGGCTTCAAGCAGCTGCTGAATTTGTCTATTTAGTTGCGAGACGGTAAAGGCGGTTTCTTGTGTTGGCGGTGCTGTAAAATTTTTCATCAATCTCTCGTGGTTTTGATTTACCGAGTGCAACTAAAGGCGTAGAATTACTTGCCATCTTAACACCCTTGTTGGCATTGGAAACTCCCCATTATGTTACGAATCGTGCAAGAAGCTTTAACGTTTGACGACGTTTTGCTTATCCCTGGCTATTCTGAAGTTCTTCCTAAGGATGTTAGCCTCAAAACGAAAATCACTAAAGACATTGAACTCAACATTCCACTGACCTCTTCTGCGATGGATACCGTGACGGAACATCGTATGGCGATTGCGTTGGCTCAAGAAGGCGGCATAGGCATTGTGCACAAAAACTTGACCATTGAAGAGCAAGCGTTAGAAGTCCGTCGAGTGAAAAAGTTTGAAAGCGGCATCGTTCGCGATCTAGTGACGATTCACCCAGAAGCTAGTATTAATGAATTAATGGCTTTAACGGCAACCAATAATATTTCCAGCGTACCCGTTGTACAAGGTACGGATTTAGTTGGTATTGTTACTAGTCGTGATGTTCGCTTTGTTAAAGACTTCAATAAAAAAGTCTCAGACATTATGACGCCCAAAGATCGTCTTGTGACGGCACTGGAAGGTGCGTCAGCAGGCTCTATTCGTAAGTTGCTTCATGAAAACCGCATTGAAAAAGTGCTGATCGTGAATGAGCAGTTTGAGCTACGTGGTATGGTGACGGTAACCGACTTTAATAAGGCAACAACCTACCCGAATGCGTGTAAAGATGATCAAGGTCGTTTACGTGTCGGTGCTGCAGTCGGTACAGGTGCTGACACTGGTGATCGCGTTAAAGCATTGTCTGATGCGGGTGTTGATGTCATCGTTGTTGATACTGCCCACGGCCATTCAAAAGGTGTCATCGATCGCGTTCGTTGGGTAAAAGAAAACTTTTCTCACATCCAAGTCATCGGCGGCAATATCGCCACGGCTGAAGCCGCCATTGCATTGGCTGATGCCGGTGCAGATGGTGTGAAGGTTGGTATTGGTCCTGGTTCTATCTGTACCACTCGTATCGTCGCTGGTGTGGGTGTTCCACAAATCAGTGCGGTTGCGAATGTGGCCGAAGCGATGAACCCACGTGGCATCCCTGTTATTGCTGATGGCGGCGTTCGTTTTTCTGGTGATATCGGTAAAGCGATTGCAGCAGGCGCGAGCGTTATCATGGTTGGTGGCTTATTGGCCGGTACGGATGAAGCGCCAGGTGAAGTGGTATTATTTCAAGGTCGCTCTTATAAAGCCTACCGTGGCATGGGGTCGCTTGGTGCGATGTCTCAGGCCCAAGGCTCTAGTGACCGTTACTTCCAAGACTCCAGCAGTGTTGAGAAGTTGGTGCCAGAAGGCATTGAGGGACGTGTTGCTTCTAAAGGACCAATGGCGTCTGTTATTCATCAATTGATGGGCGGCGTGCGTTCTTCTATGGGCTACACTGGCTCTGCCGATATTGAGACAATGCGCACGAAAACGCAGTTCTCAAAAATTACGGGTGCAGGCATGCGTGAAAGCCACGTCCATGACGTGACGATCACTAAAGAAGCACCAAATTATCACGCGGGTTAATCGCGGGTAAATTGTCAGCGAGATGGGGCGTATATTACGCCCCATCTTTATTTGATTGCTCTTACTATTATTCATTACTCTAGTGTCAAAAGAGATCGTCTTGTTGAATTAGAGTGAAAGGACAGGCTAACAATGTCGCAAGATATCCACGCTCATAAAATACTTATTCTTGATTTTGGTTCACAGTACACGCAATTGATTGCGCGCCGCGTGCGTGAAATTGGTGTTTACTGTGAAGTCCGTGCTTTTGATATGGAAGATCAAGAGGTTATCGACTTCGACCCTAAAGGGATCATCCTTGCTGGTGGCCCTGAATCTGTACCTGAGCCAGGTTCTCCTCGTGCACCAGAGGCTGTATTTACTTTGGGCGTGCCGGTATTTGGTATTTGTTACGGCATGCAAACCATGGCAGAACAACTTGGCGGCAAAGTCCAAGGGTCTGACGTCCGCGAATTCGGTTATGCACAAATTCGTAAGCACGATGGTCCTGCTTTGTTTGAAAACATCGAGGATCACATTGCCAATAATGGTGTGGCCTTGTTGGACGTGTGGATGAGTCATGGCGATAAAGTTATTACCATGCCAGAAGATTTTGTATTAATGGCTTCTACCGATAGCTGCCCAATCGCTGCGATGGCGAACGAAGCGAAGAAGTTCTACGGTGTACAATTTCACCCGGAAGTGACGCACACTCTCCAAGGTGGTCGTATTTTATCCCGTTTTATCGTCGATATTTGTGGCTGTGATACCTTATGGACACCGGCTAATATTGCTCAAGATGCGATTGAGCGTATGCAAGAGCAAGTTGGCGACAAGAAGGTTTTGCTGGCTTTGTCTGGTGGTGTGGATTCGTCTGTTGTAGCGGCTTTGTTGCATAAAGCCATCGGTGATCAGTTAACATGTGTGTTCGTAGACAACGGTCTGTTGCGTCTGCACGAAGGTGATCAGGTGATGAAGATGTTTGCGGACAACATGGGAGTCAAAGTTATCCGTGTCGATGCAGAAGATCTTTTCCTTGGTAAGTTGTTGGGTGAGAGCGATCCAGAGAAGAAGCGTAAGATTATTGGTAATACCTTTATAGAGATTTTCGACGAAGAATCTTCAAAATTGGATGGCATTGATTTTCTTGCTCAAGGTACGATTTACCCAGATGTTATTGAGTCTGCTGCGTCTAAAACAGGCAAAGCGCACGTGATCAAATCTCACCATAACGTAGGCGGCTTACCTGAAGACATGAAAATGGCGCTGGTTGAGCCGCTTCGTGAATTGTTTAAAGATGAAGTGCGTAAACTGGGCCTAGAGTTGGGCTTGCCATACGACATGGTGTACCGTCATCCATTCCCAGGGCCTGGTCTTGGAGTGCGTATCTTAGGTGAAGTGAAAAAAGAATACGCCGACATCCTTCGTCGTGCTGATGCTATCTTCATCGAAGAGCTGCGTCGCTCAGGTTGGTACGATAAAACAAGCCAAGCCTTTACTGTTTTCTTACCAGTGAAATCGGTCGGTGTGGTCGGTGACGGCCGTCGTTACGAATATGTTGTTGCACTTCGTGCGGTTGAAACTATCGACTTTATGACGGCGCGTTGGGCTCACCTCCCATACGATTTGTTGGAAACCGTATCTGGTCGTATTATCAATGAAATTGAACACATTTCTCGCGTGACCTACGACGTATCGTCTAAACCACCGGCTACCATTGAGTGGGAATAAAATACCCTCTGACTTATATTTAGAGTTAAGCGGCTCTCTTTTTAATAGAAAGAGGGCCGCTCTTGTATCTGCTGTACTGTTTTTTGATAAAGGTTTAAGGAGTTGATGTGAAATTTCCATCTACATTAATTGAGGGCAAGTTACTTAGGCGCTATAAGAGGTTCTTATCTGATATTGAGTTGCCAAACGGTGAGGTGGTCGCCCACTGTCCTAATACAGGTTCAATGAGGAGGTGTCAGCAGGATGGAGCTCGTGTTTGGTTATCTAAAAGTAATAATCCAAAGCGAAAGCTAGGCTACACATGGGAGTTAGTTGAGGTAGATGGTGAGTATCTCGCTTGTATTAATACGGGATGGCCAAACAAATTAGTGGGGGAGGCGATTGCCAACAACGTTATTGATGAATTAAATGGGTATTCAGAACAAAAAGCAGAAGTGAAATATGGTGAAAATAGTCGAATAGATTGGTTGTTAACCGATGCTGAAGGTAAGAAATGCTACGTGGAAGTGAAAAATGTCACCCTTTTGGAGAGTGATGGGGGCGGCTATTTTCCTGATGCCGTGACTGAACGGGGGCGTAAGCATCTGTTTGAATTGTTAAGAATGGTTCAAGAAGGGCATAGGGCAGTATTATTTTTTTGTGTGAGCCATGAAGGGATCAATTCTGTTTCTCCAGCAGCACATATAGACAAAAAATATGCAGAAGCGTTTAAAAGCGTCATTGATCAAGGTGTTGAGGTGATCGCTTATAAAGTGGCTATTTCTCAGAAAGAGATGTTTATTGATCAGTCTGTTCCTGTTTTAACCTCTTTGCCGATTAAAAGATAGACGGTTCCTTCGTTTTCTGATCGTTCCTTGATCTGTTTTACCTTTGTTTCAAATTAATTTGTACAAATCGTGTTTTTCTTCAAAAAAGGGTTGCACAAAATCTGTAGATCCTTAATATACGCCCTCGCTGACACGGACAGGGCTTCAAGCCTTAGCTTACTAAACTAAGTTAAGAAGATGAGTCGCTTAAGTGAATTGGCAACGCTCTTTAAAATAGATAATCAGATAATTTGTGTGGGCGCTCGCTGGAGTCTTCGGAAGATCGACATAGTTTGCTTAGTTTACTAGGTGGGTTATGAGTGATCAA
>NZ_JAJATW010000028.1 GCF_020532605.1 Marinomonas algarum
CATCAAAGAATGTCCATAAAAAGCCCACGAGTTATACGGCGAAAAAAGCCAATGAGGTGTGGAGTTGGGACATTAGCTATCTGCCAACCACGGTGATTGGGCAGCATTACTACCTGTACATGATAGAGGATATTTACAGTCGAAAAATAGTGGGTTGGGAAGTACACCCTCAAGAAACGGGAGAGCATGCCGCCGATTTACTGGAACGCAGTGTTTGGGCAGAAAGATGCGTTAAAAAAGACCTCGTCTTACACTCAGATAATGGTGCGCCCATGAAGAGCTTAACAATGAGAGCAAAAATGTATGATCTCGGCGTTGTGACCTCCCGCAGTCGACCAAGGGTGAGTAACGACAACCCGTACTCAGAGTCGCTGTTTAGAACGGTGAAATATCACCCTAGATGGCCGTCAGAAGGGTTTAAAACCCTGGAAGATGCGAGAGAGTGGGTAAGAGAGTTTGTGTATTGGTACAACCATGAGCATCGCCACAGTCGAATCCAGTTTGTCACGCCAAACCAAAGGCATGCAGGGCTTGAAAAAGCAATTTTAGCGAAGCGAGCGGACTTGTATCAGCAAAAAAGGAAAGAGCGCCCTGAGCGTTGGTCAAAAGCAGAAAGAAACTGGCAGCCAATAGGTGATGTGGAATTAAATCCAGAGCAACATAAAGACGCTGCTTAATTATTTTAGGCGACAACTACCTTGAAAAACGCCGGTTAGTAACTTGTGCTAATTTTTCAAATATTTCATAAAGTGAAATATTTTCATTTAATGGGTAGCTATCAATTATCTCTGCCAGATAGCTGAGGGAAAGTATCTTCCACGTATCAAAAACCCACAAGCTTGGATAAATCCGAACACACTTTAGTGGTTGAGGTATTTTAGGATTGGGCATACTAGCAGTACTTTTAAATAGCTTTTGATTCTCCATCCAGCGCTTCCAGATTCGATAATTCTTATAAGAAAATTTTTCTTCCTCTTTTAAATATAAATCAACATGTTGATTTATAATTTTTAATACCGCTTTTGCAGAGTCTATTTTTTTAGTTTCTTTACTACATTCCTGAAAAAAATCTAATCGTTTTGATTCAATTTTTTTAATTAAGTTATCATATTTTACTTTCCTGATAGTAAATCCTTCATTAGATGAAGCGGGAGTATTGCGAACTATAATACTACCTTTTAGATTTTCAATAAACTCTGGAATATAATCAACCAATAGCAGCACAATCCAAATTTCACGAGGGCCATGTGTTCCTTTTAATAAAAAGTACTCGTTAGAGGTATTTATATGGACAACTTTACTGATTTTTTTAACCCCCCCTTTGTAAAAGGTAAAGCTTCCGTGGAACAGACGACCGTTTACTTCGGTTTTAAACTTTTCATTTAAAGGCGGCAGATCAATTTCTTTATTTTTAATTAATGAATATGAATAATTAGTTGCATTTTTAAGGCGTATCCTCTTTACCCTTTCGATTTCTTTTTTTAATTTTTTTTCAAATTCCTGAATTAAAGACTCTCGACACCATTCATAAAGCCACTTGTAGGGAACTTTGCTTTCTTTAAGATCTTTTATCGCATCATCAATACTAAGGTTTAAATAGGAGCTGAGGTCATATTCAATTGAAGGGATTTTATTGTCACAGTAATAAGCTGTTTTTTCTTCTTCATTTTCATGAGTAACACAAACTTCAATAGCTATATCGGTATGGTCTGTACAAAGAAAAACATCAGCTGAGTAACGATCAACCCTATATTCTTTCTGGGCACTATTTATGACTGTACTTGTTTCTGGGTAGGTAAGCCCCTCACTTTTATGTTCAAAAAGGACTTCAGGTATTATGAATTTTTTTGAATTAAAAAAAAAGTCTTGCGCAACTAAGTGCAGTTGAGTCATTCGGCATTTTTCAGTTTCAGGGCGTGAATGATGAGCGAAATGATGTTCTTTAAATTCACCCCTATTTTTAGCTACAAGACTGTCTTTACATTCAGGACAAATGCAATCACATTTCACTCCATTTTTCACATAATCTGAGTCTATATGTAATAACTCATTTGTGTTTTTCTTTAATCCATATTTGAGCAATGTATAATCCGCCACCATTAGGAAGAATTTATTATGTAACCTTTTTAAGCCCTTTTACAGAGGAAGTGATCAATATATGGCAACTACATCATTCGATAAGAGCTTTGTAATTGAAGATAGAGAATCATCAAGACGATTTATGAAAGCTGTCGCAGAGCCTCGCACGATACACATTGAAGACAAAGACCTTAAAGCAGAAAGCAAAAAAGGACTTCAGCTATTAGTACTACGCTTCAATATCTCTCAGAAATCCTAGCTGATCTAGAGTATATTAGACACGTAAAAAAGGCCAACAACTAACATTGCTGGCCTATCTACATGCACAAGATCAAAACGGCTAAAGCGAATCAAAGCTGTAAAAATGTACCGCCTGAATTAAGCCATCAAACTTCTTCCAATACTGACTCTTTCATACCATCGTTGCTTCCCTTACTGGCTTTTTAGAGTAAGATAAACTATAGCCTATTTTTTTATTAGATTTATAATTTGTTGCCTAACATCTCGACCATCGTTGTCTTTTTCAACGGCCATTATAAAAAGGCACTTTCCTCCACTCAACTTTGCCCATAAATCACCAACGCTCCGCTTCTCTGCTGAGTCATCATTGGACACATAGGCTTCACCTTTGTATTCGACGACAAGCATTCTTCCGTCTTCAAGCTCACACACAAAATCAGGATAAAATTTGCTGTGAGCCAATGGGAGCCAGAATGAAGCTTGATCTCGTCGAACGAGATTGCGAATCCAGTGTTTTACTTCTGGTAAGCTATCAATGGTCTTTGCACATTCGTACTCTTCGCCTCTGGCTTTTAGGTCTTCAATCATTCCTTGAGGGAAATAGTGCTTTTGGAATTTGTATTTTCCAGAATAGTAGGGCGGCCTTGCAGGGTATCTACTTGGATTAAATTCATACATAAACTGATCTGATAGACAGGCATTAGAGTCATCACTGAAAAGTGCTTCTTGGTAAGCTGACCTTTGGGCTTGTTTACGATAAAGCTTGATTAAATCTCTAACAGCTCTGGCAAAAGGGAATTTGTTTCTAACCAATGCCGTCAAGGTCATGTTTGGCTGTTGGAGAAGTCTTTTTACAATTCGCGATAGAAAAGCAATCAACTGGCTTTGAACAATATCAGGCTGCTTTAACTCACGGTCAAGCCAGCCAACCAAATCCTGCTCAGTGACGCCTAGAAAACCTTGGTTAAAAGTAATCACGTTTTGTTGCTTAGATATACCGTATGTCACCTCTTGGCCATCGATGTCGATAGAAAAGCTGTTATTGGTTTCATGTAAGCTAAAGTTCTTCAACTCAGCAGGGTAATTCATCAAATTCCATCCGTGGGCATGGAGAAAGACTTCCGACTCAATCAGGTCTAATTCCCCTTGATCTTGCATACAGAGGTAGGGCAGTGATCCAAAAGAAATACCTTTTTCAGACGGGGCTTTTTCAGCATCTAAAGATTGATTGTGGATACGGATGTTTTGTTTAAAAGCCGTTGTGTTTTTGCCATTCTTGACGTGTTTTGACAGAGCGTTCTCAATATTACTTGAAACTTCTCCAGTTACTTTTACTACCATAGTATCGGTTGTCGTATCATGCGACATTGTAATCTGGTTTTTCTCCTCATCAGACAGTGATGAGAGATCCGGTATGGTTTCGGTTTCCACGACGACCGACTTCTGCGCTGGCTTGACAGGCGCAGAGTCACCGTTATCACCAAATAAGTCTTGCTGGTTAGGGTTATGAATACTTGATGTTGTCTCCCTTAAAAAAGCAGCGACTTCCATTTCTTCAAAACCCATAGCAATGAGTTTGTCAGTCAGTTCTTGAGCGGCTTTACTGAATTTTGATGTTGAAAGATGAGCGTATGCACGATTTAGATCTTCAATTAGCCTTCGCTTAGCATAAGGCATCCGTAAAACACGACCTAAAAGCTGCTCTGCATCCTTACTGGATGATACTTGTTTAACTGAGCAAAAAACGTAAGCAAATGGACAATCCCAGCCCTCTTTCAAGGCTTCAATTGTGATGATGTATTCAATCTTGCAACTTGGAGAAAACAAGTCTAACCCATCCAATTCACGCTGATTGCCTGTCGCTACGGCAATTTTTTCTTCGTCAATTTTCAGTTGTTCGATTAGGTGTGTTTTTAGTTTTTCGACCGTAACTTCACCGTTTTTATTTTCAGCTTGGAAAAGAGCAATCGGGCGGATGTAGTCTTGGTCTTTTTGTGCATCTATGGCAAGTTTGTTTCGCGTTATGACAGCATCTTGGATGGCATCTTCCCAGTTTTGATGCTCTGTCAGCATAATCGGAAGTTTAATCATTTCTTCAGCTTTGAGTTCAGCAGCAGAAACATGGAATATCACGTTACTACCATTCTCCTTGCTGGTGTTTGGAGTAGCGGTTAATTCGACAATGGCGGCAGGGTGGACACGCTGAAGAGTTTCAAATGTTAATGCGGTTCTAGCATTATGGGCTTCATCCACAATCAAAATTGGCCTGTGTACTGCAAGCAAATTGGCAAATGAGAATTTGATTTTACCGACCTCTGATGTACTTAAACCGTTTTCCTGAACATCATTTTCGGAGACTTTTTCGAGTCGGTACATTGATGGATGGTTTGCAGGGATTTTGGCAAAATGCGGTTCAAAGTTTTCGTGGTACGCATAAATTTTTCTCCCTAATGTGTCTGTCACCCTTAAGTTGGCAAGCGTTGAAACAATAACGATTGCCTTGTTTTCTAAGTCTTGTGGTCGAATTTGAGTGACTTCATCAATATCTAACACCAACACTTGACGTTTAAAGGCTTCATCCAGCTTCTGACGGTATGGGTGGCTTGGTTTTTTTAGAGCTTCAACGGTTTGTTCTCGAATTGTGATACTGGGCACAAGCCACAATGCAATGGGGTTTTCGGTATCCAGCAAACTCTTAGATGCAATATCAATGGCATAGGAACCAAGAACGGTTTTGCCGCCCCCTGTTGGTATTCTTAAACAGACATAAGGCACCTGTCCAAAGCCATAATCTCGATACTCAAATTCAGGCAATTCTTGCTCTTCGAGTGCTAATCGGTATGCCTTTTCAACATCATTATCAAGACACTTGGTTAGAAATGATTGCAAAACATCAACGGCACGTTGTTGGTAGCCTTTTAATTGAAACATGGTCTTTATCCTTTAAATTGAACCAACATCGTATGGAATTTGTTTGAAAGTAATGCTGTGCTGTTTTAACCGGGCTTCACCTAAACGGCTGGATTCTCCGTAGATCACAATTTTGTCATGTTCTAAAATGTCAGGAAGCTCATTTAAAACCTTGCTGGTCAGGACGTTACCGCCCTGTGGCCTTTTATCGCCAAGGATGCCGTTATAAAGTAGATAATAAGCAGTTCCATTATGGATACCTAAAAGTGGTGAAGGACTCTTAATATGAATCGGTGTTTTAGTCTCCAAGAACCATATGTGAGCTGCTAATGTTGGGAATTTGATTTCATAGTTAAGTGAACCGTATTCATTAAATATAGCTTCGCCTAATTCATAGAATTTAAAGCCGCCGCCGCCCTGCCAATTAACAGGTTCGGAAATACCGCCCTGCTCGCCATCCACTACTTGTTTTAAGCGTTTCTGGCAGTGAGTTTTAGCGTGTTCACCAATTTCAACACCGATGTACTTGCGATTCATTTTGTGAGCAACTGCGGCAGTTGTGCCCGAGCCGAGAAAGGAATCTAAGACCAAATCGCCTTTATTGGTTGCCATATGAATAACTCTCCTCAACAGCTTTTCTGGCTTGGGTGTCGAAAAGGGATCATCTGAATTAAAAACAATACATTCTTTTTTGGCTTCTTGAGTATTGCCTGCATCAGTGTGAAATAAGATTGAAACCGGAACTGTCCCAAGAGCTAAACCATTTTCTTTTGATCTAAATTTTTTAAATCTAGGAACTCGATTACTACCAGTTTTACCCCAATAAACTAAATTTTCCGCAACATTCTCTAAATGAGTCTCTTGTGAGTATCTCCATACAGCAGTTTCCTTAGGATAGATTTCTTCACCAGTATTCGGCTGTATAATTGCATAATATAAGTTAGGTCGTTCGTTCCTATTTTTATTGCAAGTATAATCAACTGAGTTCCAATCACCTCTGGGGTCATTATCTAAATTCTTTGACCTATCTTTTTTATTTGTATTAACCCATTTATTAATTTTAAATTCTTGCTTGTTTTTTGCATAACAAAACAGATGATCGTGCATGTCACTAACATACTTTGCGTCGTTTTGAGGTGAAAATTTCTTCTGCCAAATAAAGTTAGCTATAAAATTTGAACGACCAAAGATTTCGTCGACTATTATTTTAAAGTAGTGAGACTCGTTGTCATTTAAGGTTATCCAAATTGAACCATCTTCAGCCAATAATTCCCTAAGCAACTCAAGCCTTGGGTACATTAATGAAAGCCATTTACTATGCTCTAGGTTGTCGTCATAGTGCTCAAAAGCCGATTTTGTATTGTATGGTGGATCAATGAATATCGCCTTAACTTGTCCCGCATAATAAGGGATCAAAGCCTTTAGAGCCTCAAGGTTGTCACCCTGAATGAGCATGTTTTCAGTGTCTGAATCACCATAAGAAAAACTAGGTACTTCTTTTAGCAACCTATAGCTGGACTTCTTTGCTGCCATGACAGCATCATCTTTATTTAGCCACTGTAAAATTGGCATTTCATATCCTTTATAGATAAATTCTTATTTATTGAGAGCTTAACACGAATTAAGTGAGAAGCTCTTTATTCATGTAATGCTTTTCAAGCATTCTATTTTTTGAAAAATATAGCTGTTGCGATTAGTCAAGCTAATTCACAGATTTTTCAGCATACTTTCCACTTTTTCAAATAAATTAATTATTTAATGAGCTTGATTTTATGTTGTGTACCATTTACATCAGATTAAAACGTTTACGGTTTCGATATCCTCATTTGATAATTCTAGTTTTAATATTTCTTTTAGTTTACCATTTATAATGAAAATTTCTCTTATAAACACCATCTGCATAAACGGATAATTCTTTCCAGCTCAACAAGCACGTCGTCAAGTTCTTTTAATGCATCGTTCTCGAAAGATTTTGAATATGCGAGGCTATTATCTAATGTCGCGTAGGTGGCATCACTTTTATGATTCGCGCAAAGATCTCTGAATGGATAACTTGATACTTTGAAATTAGCCTGATGCGGTGGCGTAGCATATTAGACACACACATAAAAAAAGGCCAGCAATAGTGATGCTGGCCTTTTTTTATACATGCTCCCCCTTAACGGGTTTCGCCTTATTCCTCTTCAATGCTTCTATTATCCCCTTTGCCTCTTCTGCAAACGGGCCAACATATTTAATGTCGTGCTTTTTAGCAAAGGATGACATAACTATCATCCTTTGCCCGTGCATAAGATCGAGATATCTAGATCGCATTAAGGCCGTGTAGTCAGTCGGCCCACCTTCCCACCCAGAGGGCGGAGAAAATGGACAAACTAACTCATTTC
This sequence comes from Marinomonas algarum, assembly GCF_020532605.1. Taxonomy (GTDB): domain Bacteria; phylum Pseudomonadota; class Gammaproteobacteria; order Pseudomonadales; family Marinomonadaceae; genus Marinomonas; species Marinomonas algarum. The sequence goes on from NZ_JAJATW010000028.1 coordinate 7,614, forward strand.
CCAAGTTTGTATCGACGGTAGAAACATCAATTACAGGCACGTTTACCTCCATTACTTTTAATGAAATCACGTAGGTACTTTGAGCTTGGAAAGCCAAAAATACCTTGCGACACCAACATGTCATTCCAATCTAGGCTTTTTTCACCTTCTGGAATAGGCAGTTTAGGAAGTAAAACGTAAGCATTAACCCCGGAATCCTTAAGCCTTGAGGCCAAAGCATTAGCAGAGTTTTCGCCTGTTCTCGACAGATCTTTGTCTGCCCAAATAAGTACCGTATGAACATCTTCAGGAGCCTCGAAAGACTCCATAAGCGTTGCATTTACTGTACTCCACACAGGTATGTGCGTTGCTCGAAAGGCTGACAAGGCTGTTTCCAACCCTTCAGCGACCCCCAGAATGCCTTCTCTAGGGCTTCCAAGACGGATTGCCCCGCCAGTAATGCTCATGCCGTCAGGTATGGACATCATCTTTTTTGCGCTATCAACAGGAGCCTTACAGCCCTCTTGATCTAGATAAGTCCGATGAAGAGTTACTAACTCACCGTCGGCATTTCTAATTGCACAAACTATGGCTGGAAAATCACCTACCTTCTCACCATTTCCATCAAAATATGACAAAGCTGGATGGAATCTCACGCAGTCGGACTCATCTATTGCCGCCCAATCGAAAATTAGTTTTCGTTGCATGAAGTACTTTCTCACTGGATCAGTACCAGATTCTTTAAGAGCAACACATTCAGACCAAACAGCATCAATCTTTTTCTTTAGATTTGCCTTGTAGATCTTCTGCTTCTCTTGGTTCGCTTCCATTCGATCCTTAACTTCCGCCAACCACTTTTCTTTCTTTTCGCTAACTGTAGGTGTTTGAGTTTGAGGTAGTACAATTGCACCCGCATCTTTCGTTTGATGTCGGTAACTATTGCTCTGCTCTTTTTTCTCTGCCCACGTTAGCTCTTTCTCAACACCCAAGAACTCCCCAACTTCTGTTAGAGCGTCTTTGAATGACCAATCGTTAAGCCACATAAGAAGGCCAAAGCCATCTTTAAATGCGCCACACGTATTGCATACACCGCCACCTGTTTGATTGAAATCCTTATACAATCTAAAACCATCTTTACCGCCATGAATGGGGCAAGGAACGTGTCGCGGAGCCTTGTCGATAGCCTCATCTGCATGAGGAGCCAAACAAGACACAATTGCAGCCCAATTGCCGTAGGCTGCTGGTCTTACTTTTTCTGCTTTGAAAAAAGGCATCTTGATTCTCCTTTAAATACAAACCCCAGCATCGAGGCTTTTTAAAGCCCCAACCATTGAGGTTTTAAAAAACCCCGACACCGGGACTAAAAATTAAGGGAGAACTCCCCCAATAGGAGAACTCCCCTATTGGGTTTATCGTCTAATTACCACTTCATCTCGTATGGCTGAAAAATCCACTGGTTTTCCTTGGCCATAACTGTGCGTGACATTGCCAAACGCATCTACGCTGACATAAATAATATGCTGCAAACCGTGAGGCTTTGTGAAATACGCAACACTAATATGTCTCTCTTTGTACTCTTGGGACAAAGTTTCTTCTAGTTTATCGACAGAGTTAACTCTGTGATCATCACTAAAACTCTTAATTAAAAACAAAGCGATCTCCAGATAGTTAATTTAGGAGGTCAGCTAACCTCTGATGAGGTCAACAAACCTCAACAGGGTTAATAATGTTTTTTAGATTAAGGTCTGCTATTCAATTGGCGAATAGCATCACCCATAAGGTCAGACATCATGTGATTTCCGCAAGCCTCAAAGTGATTTTTCCATTCAGGCCAATACCCAAAAGTATTTTCTTTAGCCCCCCAACATTTCAAGTCACGACCTTTCTCAAGGATCGTTTCTACTTTTTGAACTATGTCGTTTCGTGACATAGTTGCATTAATTTTTAATGGTGGTTGAGCAATAACCTTTCTGGCTTGATCAAAAGAGACCTTTTCGACCTTTGCTGTCTCGATATCAATCACAAACGGGACAACAACTTGCCCATGATCGTTATTGAGCCAGTGGGTTATGAAAACTGGATCGACCCCTATCCCAGCGGGAACAAGTACCGTGCCGTAGCTTCTAAGTAACCAAACAAGCTTTTTAGCCCCTTTGAATCGCTCTAAAGCCGCATAATCCATTTCAAGGTCGGATTTGTATATCTCTGGAATTTGAAGTGTTTCAGACAGTTCCGCCATAGCGGATTTAATCTGATTTAATTGATGGTTCATGGCGTATCTCCTAAAAAGAAATTCAGGGAACACCACGACCCAAAGGGCGTGATGCACCCTCTGGGTTAATTCAGGTCTAATGACCTTCTCTAACTGCACTATCCCTTGCGGGGTGATTAGAGATATTTATTCAAAATAGAAACATGTTCAGGTTCTACTTCTGTGCTGCTGTGAACAGAGTAATGAAATTGCCAACCAAGGTCGGCTATTCCACTTTGAGTCCACTCAGCGTTATCACCAAGCGTTCCGTGGCACTCTCCTTCGAGTGCGATGGCTTCCGCTTCGGTTTGTGATTTTCCCTTAACCAAGGCTGTTGCTTGTTTCTGGTACTCACCAGCTTGTATTTCGACCTTAACAATAAAAGTCTTCATAATGCTCTCCTAAATATAAATTTAAGGGGCATCCGTTCCCAAAGGGCGTGATGCACCCTCTGGGTTAATTTGAATTTGCTGTTTCTTTTTGGCGACCAGCTACCGCACTTTTCGTCCTTAAAGGACAAAAATCTGATTACTAATAACGTTGTAGTGTTATGAGTAATGAGACTTTGAAGGAAAGATAAAGCAGGGAAATACCCCTGCTTTAAACTTTATTCCTCTTCAGATTGTATGAGCAAATAACACTCTTCTTCAAGAGTCTTTGCCACCTCAACCATGTCTTTTTTCAAAGCGCGAATAAGGAAAGTCCAGCATCTTTGGTGCTGATATAAGTCCTCAACGTCTCTTATATCGAAGTCGAAAGGCAACTCCGAGTCGTCTATTAACATCATCTGGTTCACTTCACGAGAACCAGCATCGAGTGCTTCTATAGTGATATCCAACGGGCTATCACCTAATATCGCCCAAGTTTTCTCCAAGAATCTTCTCATTATGACTTTTCTAACTCTTTGCACAGATGTGTCATGCTGATTGGCCGAGAAAAGTCTTTTCGTGATTATCTTCAGATCATTCGTCTCGATACTACCAAAAAAAGCTACTCCACTTTGTTCTGTACCATCAAACTTAAACTCAAGCTCGAACCTACATCCCGGATATCCCAATTCAGATAATCGTGTTTGCAGGTGCTTAATGACAATGTCTTGCATAGTGCCTCCTAATTAGCGAGACACATACCCCCAACGGGGTACGGCCCCGCTGGGTTGTTTTTAATTAATTTTGGTCGAAGATTTATCGGTTTGAGTTAAAAAGTACGCTGTTTTGTCACGTATTTGTTCAGGGGAAAACCCTAAATCATGACAACACACGATGAATGAAAACGGCGCAATCTCATTAGATTCCAGCCATTCCATTGCTTTTCGTTTTGACTCATTACTTCTGCGACCATCAACCAACGTCCGAAGAGCTTGATTTAAAAACCTTTCACGCAATCGCGTGATTTGCTCTTCAGACCATGGCTCAGTCAAGCCTTCTGTTAGATCACAAGAAGGCTCCGGTTCATCAAAGTTAAAAAATAACTGTTGGTATTCGGTGTTATTAGCCAAACTCATAATTGGATGCTCCTTATAATAGAAGAGCAACACGCCCCACAAGGCGAATTGCCCTGTTAGGGTTAAAAGATTGGACATAAAAGATTGAATCTTTCTTTAAAATTAGGCGACCTCAAATAGAGGCCGCCAGTTTCCTGCTTAAGACAATGACAAAGATTGCGCCATTAAACCAAACAGAGTCTTTTTCAAATCCTGAACGTCATCGATAAGGATGCTGTTAGGAATGTACTGTGCTACTGAACTTGGGCCGATACCTATACCGGCCAAATCAATATCACTGTTTTTACAAAGATCAATGACAGCCTCCGTTGGTGCCGGTTGATCCGGCGCCCCATCGGTTATAACAACCATCATCTTACGATCTTCTTTGGTCTTACTGAGTTCAAACGCGCTATACCAAATAGCTTCCGCCATAGGTGTAGTACCGTTTGGCTCAACAAGGAATTTGCCTGCATTTTTAACCACAGACTCACCATGTTTTACGGCAGAGTAAATCGAGTCACCGTAAATCCCCATAAAGAAAGTCACGGCAGGGTTAACACCCTGAATACTTTCCAAAGATAGTGCTAAAGCCAATGCAGCCTCACGCGCAACCTTATGGGAGTCTCTATAGATCATCGACCCGCTCATATCCACAAGTATGTGAACAGCAGTGTTAGGCTTGCGCTTAACACTAGCAGACCGAAAGACTCGACTATCTCCACTAACTACCCGGTGAAGCGATTTTGAGTCTAGACGTTTACCAGATCTTGATGTTCTCCGATCTGTTCTTTGGCTGGCCTGAACCAACCCGTATAGCTGAGATCTAACTTTTGACGTTGTGCCTTTTACCTCACTTAACAAATTGCCACCATCATGCTTAGGCAAGTCAATAGCACTTCGTACAGTTTGGTAACTAGCGTCTCCAGACTGATCAGATGAGCTTTTTAACTCATCTTTCAGTAGATCACGCGCATCTCCAAGCAACTCGTCATCTTGAGCGTCTAAGACGCTCTGAATGACCTCAGAGGCGCTTTTGCTACCACCAGAGTTTTTAGAGCTTGAATTACTAGAATCGCCAGAATTACTAGAATTACTAGAATCATCTGAATCGCCAGAATCACTAGAATTACTAGAATCATCTGAATCGCCAGAATCACTAGAATTACTAGAATCATCTGAATCGCCAGAATCACTAGAATTACTAGAATCATCTGAATCGCCGGAATCACTAGAATTACTAGAATTACTAGAATCATCTGAATCACCAGAATCACCAGAATCACCAGAATCACCTTCTTCATCATCTTCATCATCTTCATCATCTTCATCAGAAGACTTTGAAGATTGTCCTTTCGTGTCGTTTCCTCCCTCATCTTGGGACGAATCATCTGATTGATCACCTTGACTGGAGCCTTGACCTTGATCTTGATCTTGATCTTGATCCTGATCCTGATCCTGATTTTGATCTTGATCCTGATTTTGATCTTGATCCTTCTCTTTTTCCTCTTCGAGCATCTTCATTATCTCTTCAGTAAGAGATATGACTTCCGCCGTCGATTGAGTACTAACCGCTTTGCGGAGCAAAGCATTTAGGCGTACAACCACACCACGAGGGAATACACCCTCAAGAGCTGTCTTAGCCGAATCCAAGAAAGGCTGAAGGACAGTTTGCCCCACAGCTTTAGTTTGCAGCCAATACAGGCAGTAAGCCTCAAGAACCATTGCTGGTGAAGACTCAACCGTAGGATGCTGGTAATGACCCGCTTGGGCCATATACCTAGCCACCTCATTCAGCGTTGTTGAGGTTCCGGGGTAGGCATGAATCATCCCACGCTCAATTCGACAGTCTTCGAGGATATTAGATAAGTCTGCATGAATGCCACGCCGACGAGGTACTGAAAAATCAGTAAATCGAACATGTGCAGCCTCATGAGCTAAGTACCCCCACAACACATCCATGTGTGGATAGTCATGAGGGACGTTCGGTATATTAATGCTCTTTCCATCGGTATAAGCAGTATCACCACCTATATTGATTTTCACGCCGAATTTCTCCGCATAAGCAGCGGCGACGATTGGAAGTGCATTGTGTATCGTTCTTTGTTTGGACATCTCTTTTCTCCTAAAAAATTAGTAAAAAAAAGGAGCGTCCCCCCAGAGGGAGCAACGCCCCCTATGGGTTTTATCTGATTAGAAAAATGCGCTTTCGTCGTCATCATCAAAATCAGGTATAACAACCTCTTTTTCCAAAGAGGGTTTGTCTTTAACGTACAATTCAGAATCATCTTCTGAAGAGTCTGAGCCACCTTCCGGTGTTTGACTGAAGAAACGGTCGATATCGTCTTCTATATCAGAGACATCATCCGTTTCAGTTTCAGCAACTTCAGTAATTTCACTAGATTTATCACTAGGTGTTACCGAATCCGCCATACTCTCAACTGTGACCGCGCCATTCGCGTAGTCTTCAATTTTTTTTCTGTCTCCCATAATGAGAACAGAAGCGAGCACTTGGTAGAAGTGTGGAGCCATTATGCTCCGTCCAATTGCATTGCCTTCATAGACATTTAAAGTCTGATCTAGCAAGTCAACCAGAGGGACAAGATTTCCATTTAGGAAACTTAGCCCATCCACTTTGTCTCGAATTTTCTTTAGAGAAAGTTTTGTGGTTACACCACAGCGGTCTTTCCCAGAAAGATTTTTTATAAAGAAATCTTGTGCTTGTTGAGTTACTTCATCAAGCAGATCTCCACCTAAGCCTTCAGCCTTACGGCTAAGGCTCTTTTCCTTTTCGCCCTCAACAGGCTGGATCATGAATATCTCGTATTCAAACCCTATTTTTCGTTCAACCTCTGATTGAGGCAGCGCACCGGCACGGATTGCATCCTCATATTCCGGGTTGTCGTTAATCCACTCTTCAATAGCAGCACTATAGCCACTAATGAAAGCGTCTTTCGCGTCCTTGAAGTCCCTTTCAATGCGATCAAGCTCATCGCAGATCTCTTGAACCTTTTGAGCGGGAACGGCAAAGCCATTCATGAATGGCATTCCGTGTGAAGTGAGAAGTCTTCTCGCCTCACTCTTCAAGCGATTAAAGTCTTTCAACCTTTGAGGATCGCAGATCCTCTTGCTACCCAATTGAGTTACCTTCTCAGACGGAATTTCACCGCCTTCACCAAGTTTTAAATCTGAAGCAAACAAACGTGTTTGGCCGCTCCAGATGTCAAAATCCAAGTGAAAAACGCAAAGTCTTTCTAGGTGCGTAATATTACTCATAGTGTGTCTCCAAAAAAAAAATGATTGATTTAGAGGCACACGTCCCCCAAGAGGCATTGTGTACCTCTTGGGCTAGTTAAATTTGCTGTTTATTTATAGAAGCCAGCTACCTCATTTCACCCTCAACAGAGAGTAAAACCTGCTTACAGAGTCACTTAAAACAAACTTTCTCAGTAACGTTGTAAACAGGCTAGATTGAAAAACCAAGAAGCGGGGATTGCCCCGCACTTGGTTCTGCTAGTCATCAAAAGTAAGAGATTTCAAATTCCTCAACCATGTTCAAAAGAGGCGCAACAGCCTCTTCATCAACAACGGTTCTTGGTTTTACAGATTCAGATACCGTTACCCGGCATCGTTCAGAATCGTTACCTCTATACTTTTCTATATCCTCAGCTTTTAACGCTGGGGCTTCTTCTTTCAGGATTTTCTTATAATCCAATTTACCCGCCACTTTGTAGCGAGTGATCATTAAACCGCCGTAATCAGCGGTAAAATTGTCTCCCATTAAACCTTTTAGGTTTTCGAGAAGAGGTTTCTGTTTGGTTTTTAGATCGTCAAGACGCTTTTTAGCTTCTTGAACCTGATCTTCGAAGAAACGGTATTCTTCAGCCAGCCTAATCCATTCAGTAGCCTGATCCCCCTTGGGAATGAAGGTGTCTTTTTCAGGATCTTTCGGCGGTTCGATTTTGTTTGTTACTTGATCCCAAAACTCATGGGCTTTCAGCGTTAGCTCATCCATAAGTTCTTGGTCAGGTAATATTTCAAATTCTCGAACTTCTCCCTCAAACCAAAAAACCAACCATCCTTTTTTTGCCTTTGTGACCATCAGTTGATGTTGCACTTGAGCATAGTAAAGGTGGTACGGTTTACTGTTTGTACCGTTAGTACAAACATCGTTCCAAGTGGATTCACTTGGACACTTCAGCTCTACCGGTTGCCAGTCTCCATTCAGGCCATCCAAAGATGCTCTGAAAATTGGATCTTCATCAGATTCGACGCAAGCAGGAAGAACCATATCGTCGTGATTTTCTTCAAAAGCGATACGAGCCTTATCCTCATTTTCAATCCCTTTTTTAACAAGTGGGTTTGAACTAAGGTCTTCGGGACGAGCGTAGCCCGTTTTTTCCGCCCACAAGCGCCAAATAGTCTTGTAAGGTGAACGACCTAGTAAGATCGTTGCATCAGTGGCCGTAACGCCACCTTCTCGCCATTCAAGCCATTCGTCAGAACCTTGAACCAGATTGATGATTTTCATAAAGATCTCCAAATTTAAAGGGAGATCCCCCCATAGGGAGGAAATCCCTATAGGGTTAAACGACTATAAATAATCGTTAATTAATGAAAACTGCCAGCTTCTTCGTCAGAAAATTCAGGCATAGCTTGAGATGTTTTTTCATCATCCTCAACTTCTGTGCTTAAAAGCTCAAGTTCGCTTGATTCTTCATCAACATGAGTTAGAGCAATAAGCTCTGACTCTTTATCGTTAAGAAACTGTATAGCGTACTCTTTCTCTGAGCCTTTAAACCTTTCATTCACATACTGTAGGGCAGCGCCCCACGCGGATTGCTGTGAAGCTCTATCCGCCAGTTTTTCCAGTATCGGATCAAGCCTTTGATAATCAATCTGTTTCACAGGCTGATCATTGTTAGGATTAATCGCAGGAGTGACCATAGGCACAACTTCCGCATCACCCATATCACGTATTCTTTCCGCTTCGTCTTGATCAAAGATCCCAACAAAGCCGAACGCGATTCGAGCGCACTGAATGAAAGATTTGTGTCGCAATTGGCGTTTCGTATGAGTCTGCCACGGCCCCTCTATTGTGTAAGGGCCATTACGACCTTTACCTTGGAAGGGTTCGCGATAAACCTCATCTAGAAATTCCCTGATCTTGATTGGCCGCGCCCGATCTTTGCGGTACATAACGGTTTCAATCCACTCAGGGCATTCCACTTTGGAACCCGGCATGAGAATCATCTTGTCCGAATACTCGAACTCAACACCGTCATACTGAGAGTGTTCATTAATGATACGGCACCACCCATCGACACCAACTACAGGAATTATCCCGTTTTGTTTGTCTGGGAAGGCGTAGATCTCTTTAGTGAATGGATTAAGACCGTATTGGTCGGCAACCACTAAGAGAGCCATCATTTGCTCATTCGTCGGCGCACTTCCGTCGCGTTGCTTAAATGCTGTTGCTTTTAAGCTGTCGTAAAACTTTTGCGACTCAACGCCATATTTTTCAGCGATACGAGCAACAAGCGGTTTATTATCAGACATAGATTTCTCCAGTTTATATTTTCAGAAAATTAAACGTGAGGCACTATGCTCCCCTAAAGGGGAGTAGCACCCCCTTTAGGGTTAATTAGAGCTAAAGCATTTCGCTTTAGCTCTTAGTGTCAATTCTTAAAAAGGAAGATTCTTCCCATCTAACTGACCTCCATAAAATCCTTGCGGATTTCCTTGTGGCTTGTTAAATCCTTGAGGATTACCTTGGCCTTGAGGCTGATTAAAGCCTTGAGGTTGACCTTGCTGACTATCACCGCGACTATCAAGCAACTGCATTTCGTTGGCGATAATTTCAGTGGTGTAGCGTTTAACGCCGTCTTTTTCCCACTCGCGTGTTCGCAAAGAACCTTCGATGTAGACTTTTGAGCCTTTCTTAATAAAATCGCCAGCAATCTGACCTAGACGGTAGTTGCCACGATCCATAAGTACGACTCGATGCCACTCTGTACGCTCTTGCATTTGACCGCTTTGTTTATCGCGCCAGCTTTCTGTGGTTGCCAAACTTACATTCGCAACCGCTGCACCAGATGGCATAAAACGCACTTCAGCGTCATTACCAACGTTACCAATCAAAGTTACTTTATTGATGCCTTTCATAGTGTTCATCCTTTATTTTGGATAGAAGAGAAGGCCAGCCATGAAACAGCTAACACTTCTCCCAATTCATTTAATGTTTAAAAAAAACAGTCATCGATTTCAGATGTGACTTCTGAAAAATTCACCAACGTCGTTGTTAAGCCAAGCTTTGCAGCGTCGTTACGAACTTCGTCATAGTCAAACCCCATATCAGCGATAACAGGTTCCAGAGAATTAAAATCGCGATAATAAATGATGTTGCCTTGCTCATCGCAAAGAGACACCACGTTCTCATCTTGATCTTTCCATTCCTCACGAAACCTTTTCTCAAGATAAATAAAGATTAAAAGAGGGTAATGACCATCTAAGTGGGAAAACTCCCCAGCGCCTTCGCAAGACGAAGGATCTAAGGTGTTTTCTTTTAAAGACGAACATAGTTCCAACTTAAAACCGTTTATATCCATCAAGAAGTCTGACGACTTCTCTTCATCATTTGAGGCATCAGCCTCATTTTCGGTAAGCAAACGCTGCCCTTCTTGGAAAGCGCTTTTAATGAGGCTCAAAAGAGCCTCTTTAGCGTTTATTCCCAAAGATCGAGGCGGCGTAATAAGCCAATTTATTGCACGGTTACTCATAAACACTCCTTAGCGCCACTGATCACCAAATACATCTTTAGCAATGCGGAGAATTGCTTCTCCCTCTTCTTTAGATGCACGAGTCAGTAAAGCTTGATCCAAGGCGTACTTGAGTGTGTTAGGCGCACCCCGGAACTGGAGTGTTAGCTTTGCCCATCGAACCAAAGTTCGAGTGGACATAGTGACGGAAATTTGACCGTCATCGCCGTTTTCTCCCATGAAGAGATTCCTCACTTCATTGGCCGTTTTCACCATACCGGCACGAAGATTGTCATTTAAGGACGGAGCCACACGCTCCAAAATGTCCATCTCTGTGCTTTGATCGGCATAGCCAATTTTGATAAAACGGTATCTATCCATTGCCGCTAAGTTCTGCATCATCACCCCTTGGTATAAGCCAGAAGTGTCACCAGAACCCGTAGAGTTACCCGTAGCGATAACTCTAAACATTGGATGAGGCTTGATTATCTCGCCGCCGTTTTGCGATATAACTAGAGGTCGCCCTTCTAGCACATCGTTTAGCCCTGAAAGCTCAGCGGGATCAGCGAGATCAATTTCGTTGATGAGAAGTATGTGACCGTTTTTCATAGCCGTAGCTAATGGGCCATACATAAACTTCATAATTGGAGTATCACCGGGATTGGGTGATACCAAGGCGTGATGACCAATAAGGTCACATAGCTCCATACGGCCATTGGCCGTGATTTGCTGAACCGGCCAATGAAGCCGGGCGGCAATCTCAGTGATACCCGACGTTTTACCTGACCCCGTAGGGCCAGTAACGTACAAGGCATCGCCAAAAGGCGACTTGAGAAAAGCTGTCACCTCCCGAATAATTTCCTTTCGGAAGGTATAGTTTTCATCCTTGGAAGGGATGAAAGGATTGTCATTTTCTTCATATCCAAGAGCAGACACCTTAGAAGGTACACCTTCAAGGTTGAATGTCTCTGCTACTGAATACTTGATTATGTTTTTCATAGTGTGTCTCCAAAAAAAAGGGATTAATTTAGAGGCACACGTCCCCCCAAGAGGTGTTGTGTACCTCTTGGGCTAGTTAAATTTGCTGTTTATTTATAGAAGCCAGCTACCTCATTTCACCCTCAACAGAGAGTAAAACCTTATTACCACTATCTTTTTTTAGAAATTAATACTGGTAATAAGACTTAAGGAAAAAGAGGGCCACTCTTAATCCTTAAACCTTACATTCTTACGACCAAGTAAGACGAAGCATTAAGAGCGCCAACCCTTAATGCTTGCAGACTTGAGAAGCCTATAAGCTTAATTTTTTGCTTTTAGGGGATCTTCTTACTCACCAAAATAGAATGCCCTTACGGACAAATGTCGGAGTGTCATAAACACTCCAATCGATATCATCAAGGTGAGATGAGAATGCTGAAGGAAGATCTTCTTCCTTTTCGTTTCCACTTTGAATGACGACCTCTTCAGGACGTGTTGACGTTTCTTTTCTTTGCAATTTTATGCGCTTGAACGAGTTCTGTACTGAACGAACAAACAAACGAACAAACAAAGCAATCTTTTTAGAAATATGTGTTATCGATTTTCGTATTAAACGAAACGACAAAACACATGTTCTTCCCACTACTTTCAAGACAAAGGCAAACGCCTTTAACAAAAAAATAATGGGGCAAAAGAAGACTTTTTTTACAATTAGGGCTAAGGCTTGCATTGAGAGTTTAAATGCCTGAACAAACATCCAGACGCTAAAACCCATCAAACCAACTAACGCCGCTAGAAAGACAACAAATAGAAATAGATTCATTACGATGCTCCAAATAATTAAATTATCGAGAGCAAAGCCCATCCGGGATTGCTCCCGGTGAGAGATAAGGTTAAAAAACCTGCGCCATACGGCGGTAAATTAAATTTGCTGTTTATTTATAGAAGCCAGCTACCTCATTTCACCCTCAACGGAGAGTAAAACTTAAAAAATCAATGCAGCAATTAAGCTACCAATAACAAAGACTATACCTAATATTTTTTTTGAATTAAACCGTCTATCTTCCCTTTTTGGGGAAAAAGCAACTTCAGAAGAACGCTTAACAACTTTAACCTAATAAGTACGTTGACACATTTCTTAATGGAAGGATTGCACCATGGCAGAAGTAGAAGCAAGAAAAAAAAGAAAGTCGAGAGAAGGCGATAAGCGCCCTATTTCCCGACCAACTTTTCACCAAAAGCTAGAGATTAACAGTCTTCAAGCTCAAAGGGTGATGGATCGTAACTTTGACCGCGTAGCGAAAGCGCTTTTTTCAACCGATGTCATTTTAAGGATCATAGGCGATAGAGACGAAGTAAACGAGGTTGAGGAGATCATTCGGAATCAAATAGAGAAAGCGAGTGATGACATTATGGAATCCTCTAACCAGCTTAAAAAGCTCATGAAAGACAACGGCATTGAAGATATTCCGGGCTATAGCGCACCAACTTCGTATTCCATTGAGATCACATCACCGCAAATAGCTCAATACGCACACTTAATTAGAAGCCTAGACAATCTGATGATACTGGTTGATACGCTGTGGCTAAACAGCGTATTAACAGGCAAGCAACGATCTGATGCCACATACCAGTGGCAGCAACGACTTTTAAATCTTGCCAGCAAAATAATTGGCATGGAAAGAAGAGCGCGTAACTCTGCAAGGAACAAAGGAAAAGAAAAAGAGGTAGAACGAGAAGCGCCAAAACAAGACGAACAGGAAGACGACACTGAAAATGAGTCCTGAAGTGAAGTTTGTGCTGAAAGAACACACCTAAAAGTCACCAAAACCCTTCTTAGCTTTTACCTAGAAGGGTTTTTTTTGTTACGCAAAAGTGCCGGGGTGCATTTTAAATAAGCGTGATAAAGTGATTACAAATAAACAACTGGAGAAAAATTCGATGCTTAAATTAGCTTTATTGGTCTTTGTATTTTCAGCATTGACGCTAACAGGATGCTCCGTAAATCCGAGAGCCTACGATGATAGCCACAGCAAAGCGTACAACCTAGCTCATGCCGGTGGGTTAATCATTGACATAAAGGATACGCGAGTACCTGCCAATGAAATCGGCTCTATTACTGAGTCTATGCAAGACGCGAGTTGGGTAGGACTTGGCTACCTTAGACCTCAACTTGGACTGACAAACTGGGGAACAGCAGGCTTTAACTTGATTGGTAATTTACTAGAGCCAGACACCCACGGCGAAAGAAGCAGTCTTTTTGCTTGGATGCCTCTTTCAGAAGCCGCCTCAGAAGAGGAGGCCCTACCCGTGTTTCTTTCACATGTGAAAGACAGTACCACAAAAGCTTTAGAGGGAATGGGCGTAAAAGTGTCGTCTATTTATGAAACTGACGGCGCATTCTTCCTGAGAATCACTAAAGATGAATGGAGTTGTCCTGTAAATGCACGGTTGGATGACTCCTGTTATGTGAAAGCTCATTTATTTAAACCCTACACGTTTGGGATTGCTGATTTTATTGCTGGAGCAAAAGAAAGAGCGGAAGGTGAAGAGTTTGAGGAGCGCTATACCTTCACCTCAAGTCATAAACGTAAATTTCACAAGCTTCACGTTGTTAGTTCAGAAAAGCATAAAGTCCCTGAAAATGAAGTATACAAAGCGATCAGTAAAGAGCTGCCAGAGTGGACGTATCTGTATCTAGCTCCGAAAAAAGTAAAGAACCAAGAAGGAGAACTCATAAATTACCCTTACATTCTTAACCAAGGTAAAGCAGAGTTTTTCGTTATCCCTAAAGACTAGAGCAATTGTGAACTACTCGTGGGTGACTGCTCCCCTACATAAATGTAGGGGCTTCCAAGTTCTCAGGCAGCCGCTAGTAGCACACTAGACTTACGCTTGCCTCCCTTGGCAGAGACGGACAGCCCTTCCGCCTTTATTTTCAAAACGCCTTGAGCACGAATGTTGATCGCGGCATTGATGTCTCGATCTATGTCTTTTTCTTGGCAGTTAGGACAATCCCATCTACGTACCGACAAAGGCATTTCTTCCACCTTGTAGCCGCAGCAATGACAGGTTTTGGAGCTGGCATACCATTGGTCTATTTTGATTAAATAGCATCCAGATCGTTTGGCCTTGTATTCCAGTTTTGCAAAGAATGATGACCAGCCTGCATCCGATATATGCTTTGCGAGCTTATGGTTTTTTAGCATGTTTTTCACTTTCAGTGTCTCAACAACTACCGCTTGGTTTTCGTCAATAACCTGCTTGGACAATTTGTGCTGAAAGTCATTTCGAGCATTGGCAACGCGCTCATGTGCCTTGGCAACCAGTAAACGGGCTTTCGCTCTTCCTTTGGAGCCTTTTCTGGCTCTTGATAATGCTTTTTGCTTGCGTTTGAGCGGCGTTTTTCAAGGTAGTTGTCGCCTAAAATAATTAAGCAGCGTCTTTATGTTGCTCTGGATTTAATTCCACATCACCTATTGGCTGCCAGTTTCTTTCTGCTTTTGACCAACGCTCAGGGCGCTCTTTCCTTTTTTGCTGATACAAGTCCGCTCGCTTCGCTAAAATTGCTTTTTCAAGCCCTGCATGCCTTTGGTTTGGCGTGACAAACTGGATTCGACTGTGGCGATGCTCATGGTTGTACCAATACACAAACTCTCTTACCCACTCTCTCGCATCTTCCAGGGTTTTAAACCCTTCTGACGGCCATCTAGGGTGATATTTCACCGTTCTAAACAGCGACTCTGAGTACGGGTTGTCGTTACTCACCCTTGGTCGACTGCGGGAGGTCACAACGCCGAGATCATACATTTTTGCTCTCATTGTTAAGCTCTTCATGGGCGCACCATTATCTGAGTGTAAGACGAGGTCTTTTTTAACGCATCTTTCTGCCCAAACACTGCGTTCCAGTAAATCGGCGGCATGCTCTCCCGTTTCTTGAGGGTGTACTTCCCAACCCACTATTTTTCGACTGTAAATATCCTCTATCATGTACAGGTAGTAATGCTGCCCAATCACCGTGGTTGGCAGATAGCTAATGTCCCAACTCCACACCTCATTGGCTTTTTTCGCCGTATAACTCGTGGGCTTTTTATGGACATTCTTTGATG
>NZ_JAJATW010000029.1 GCF_020532605.1 Marinomonas algarum
ATTGTCATGGCTTGGATTATACCAAGCGAATGCCCTAGTCGTCATGATATCGATAGGTTAAATGTGGGTGTGCTTCTTGTAAATTGAGAGCCAGGCCATCTAGCAACCAATTAAGCTGACGAGGTGAGATTTGAATAGACAATTGTTCGTCATCAATGCCAGGCCACTGAAAATGCCCTTTTTCGAGCCGCTTATAATGCAGCCAGAAACCATTTGACGCCCATTGCAATATTTTGACTTTATCGCGCGCTCGACCGCAAAAGACAAAAATATGATCACTACAAGGCTCTTTTTCCAGATCGTAGGCGATAATATTGCACAAACCATCAATGGCTTTACGCATATCAGTTGGCCCACAAATGAGGGTCACATTGAGTTGAGCAGAAGCGGTAAACATCAGTCTTTTATTCCCATGAAAGAAAAAAAAAGACTTTATGTTTTTTGACAAGGATTAAAACGTGTGGTTTAGCTGACGCTTACGTTATAAGAAGGTAATCGTCTTACCAAAATGGCATTTATTGCATAGCTTAAAGTGGCGAGTAAAATCAATAAGCCACTCAGTAAGTTACTGTGAGCGCCAACTAATGACGGCCAAAGCACAACCACCACGCCAGTAATACCTAACAAAAAACCGAAGATTTTAAAGCGATTGAGACTTTCTCCTGACACAAAATAATGCGCCAAAATCATGGTCGCCAGCGGCATAAATGCCATCAACAACCCGGTAATGCCTGAGCTAATATTCTTTTGCCCGGTGGAAATCAAAAAGAATGGCAACAAGTTACCCGCAAGACCCAACAACAAAAATACGCCCCAAGCCAACGGTTCCACTGGCAAGCGCCAACCCTTAGCATACATAAAGAGAGTGAGAATAATCGCTGCAATCAAAACCCTTAGAGAGACAATCGCCAAAGGGCTAAAGCTTTGTAGTGAGACAGCGGTGAACATAAATGACGTCCCCCACAGTAAAGTAAGCAATAGCAGAGAAAGCCAGTTTTTCAAAGTAGGCGTGTAGTTATGAGGCATCTGTATGATCCAATTTGTATTATGGCCGGAGAGTTTAACCGATAAACTCTCTCTTATTTTGGTGTTTTAAATAGCAATTTTCTTCAAGGTCATATTTGACGGTAAGCTATTCTTCTAGGGAAACTGCGATTAAGAAGTTTCACTGCTGTCAGTGTTTCTGACTTGGTTGAAAAATATCATCCATTTCAGTACTTTCAGCCTCTAAGCAAGCTATTTTAGGGAAGATGCGAATAAGTCCTTCTCATGAGACAATTAATTTTTAACCTTCGAGTCTGACCATGTCACATCAACTTACCTTTGCTGACAGCGAATTCAACAACAAGCGTCGTAAAACACGCAAAGAAGTTTTCTTAACTCGCATGGATGAATTGATGCCGTGGGATCAGCTTGAAGCCGTGATTGAGCCTTTTTACCCCAAAGCAGGAAAAGGAAGAAGACCGTATCCGTTATCCACCATGTTTCGTATCCACTGCATGCAGCATTGGTACAACATGAGTGACCCTGCTATGGAAGACGCGCTTTATGAAATCACCTCCATGCGTTTGTTTGCTGGATTGTCGGTGGACAATGCTATTCCGGACCACACAACCATCATGAATTTTAGGCACTTACTTGAAAAGCATAAGCTCTCCCGTCAGCTGTTCAAAGAGGTCAACAAGTGGTTGTCCAGCGCTGGGATTTATCTAAAAGAAGGCACGATTGTCGACGCCACCATTATTGAAGCGGCCAGTTCAACCAAAAATAAAGCGAAAGCACGCGATCCAGAAATGCACCAGACTCAAAAAGGGAAACAATGGTTCTTCGGGTTAAAAGCTCACATCGGCGTTGATGCTAGAACAGGGCTAACGCACAGTCTAAGCACAACGGCGGCCAACGTACACGACATCACAGAAACAGAAAATCTGCTTCATGGTGAAGAATGCTTTATCTCGGCGGATTCAGGTTATCGAGGCGCTCAAAAACGAGAAGAGCTAAAAGACATCAAAGCGGATTGGTTGATTGCTGAAATGCCAAGCAAGGTGCGCCTTCTCAAGAAACATCCAAGAATAAACAAGCAACCTATCCGAACGGAATACATAAAAGCCAGTATCAGAGCAAAAGTAGAGCACCCGTTTCGGATCATAAAGCGTCAGTTTGGGTTTAGGAAAGTCGTCTATCGCGGCCTAGAGAAAAATGATAACAAACTGGCGATGCTGTTTGCCTTAGCCAATGTGTTCAGGATTGACCAGATGATAAGGGCTGCAAGGGGTTAATCCGTCTAAAAGCCTCTAAATAAGGCTAAAATAGCTTATTTTGAGGCTAAAAGTACTGAAATGGGTGATATTTTGCGATTTTCCAACCAAGTCAGAAACACTGACAGCTGTGAAACTTCTTAATCGCAGTTTCCCTAACTAAATATCTAGCCGCAAGTTTTCTTGTATTTCATCTATCAATGTTTTTGGTACATTCCATTCCTCAGCAAGCTGACGCCAAGTTGATACGTGCTCAATCGTTGCATCAATAATATCGTCGATCTTTTTCTTGTTAAAAACAGGGCTAAGTTTCTCTAAACTATAGAAATCACTGCGTGTAAAGTTATCTCTTTTACCATTCAAGCTCATCCAATGGCTGTTCACCCATTTACTGCCTGGTTTATAGCTATAAGCTAAATCATAAGCTGGTGCGAGAGACCATTTGTCTTTTTTCAGAATAAAGGCAAAGTTCTTTGAGTGGTCGTCATGATTTCGAGCAATGATATTAAATGTCATGCGCTTGAATAGCTGCTCAGCTTCAACAGCAGAAAGCTTCAACTGTCTGGCAATGCCAAATAACTCTGCGTAAGAAAATGCCCCCGGCTTTTTATAATCAACGTGGGCAAGCCCGTTTAGCGTTTGTACGTGTACCTTGCTGTTTTTAATTCGATCAAACCGTTGTGTAATAAAGTGGCGTCGATTGCCTTCATGGAGTAAGCGGCATGGCATCATATCGACACCGCATTTGTTAGCCATTAGATGATAAACAAACTCCATTGCTCCATAGCCTAATGGGTCACCGAAGGTTTCTTGATTTTTGTTATGCTCACTAACGCCGTCAAATTTCATCAAATAATGAGTAAAACCAACTGGCACTTTGGTTTGGCCGGAGCGGACTTGATTAAAATCTTCATTAAATGCCAATACGGCTTTCGGCCGTGCTCCTCCCGCACTCATGCCAACAGATAATAAAGACATCATTGCTTCTTTATCGTCTTGGTCATTTTGTTTGAGTTCTACTTCAAAATGACCTCGTGAATCTAAGATTTCTTGTGCAATTGAAACGAGCGATTGGATTTCTACTTGTTGTGAAGCATTTAAACTTCGTAACTTTGTAGCTGGCGCATACTCAAGAGCTCCCATGCCTCGCTTTCCCGTATATTGGAGGCGTTGAAGTGGTGTAATGTCACTCGGTGAACGACCTTGACCGGCAACCCATGCGTTGAGAACTGCGTTACCAAAATTATCCGGTAAGGAGTCAGCTATTAAACCCGGTAGTCCTTTAAAGGTATTGAAATCCAGTTCGGGAAAGCTATAAATGCGATTCGATAATGGCATTTTGATCGGGGACAACTCTATCCCTTTTTTTATGAAGCCTGGATCATATTCAAATGACCCAAGTCCCTTTTCAGTGTCAAAACTCACCGCACCAACAACATCGTCTTGGTATGTTATTTTAATGACTTCCATTACCATTCTAGTGTTTCCTCATCTTTGTTACTGCGCTGGCCAGAGGCTCTCTGCCTTTTCTTTCCTTGCAGTTTGGCTAACTGTAAGGGAGAAATTTCTTGTTTAGGGAGAAATAGATCAATCTGTTGCGTGAGGTCTAATGCCATTAATATAG
This sequence comes from Marinomonas algarum, assembly GCF_020532605.1. Taxonomy (GTDB): domain Bacteria; phylum Pseudomonadota; class Gammaproteobacteria; order Pseudomonadales; family Marinomonadaceae; genus Marinomonas; species Marinomonas algarum. Next base: position 3,883 of record NZ_JAJATW010000029.1, read on the forward strand.
CAATCATGATGTCGAGCTGAACTTTTCCCTTTTCTGCATTTAAAACCGTTTTGCGGGCAATGCCAGCAAGCTCCGCCACTTCAGATTGTGTTAGGTCTCGATTTAGTCGAGCTTGCTTCAATCTGTCGCCGATCTCTTCTGCTAATGCTGTAGCTGTCACGCCTTTCATTATAAAGTCCTTATTTGGTTATACTATGCGATATATTCCTACCTAATGTTCTTAATCTAGAACTTTAAGGTAATATTGTCAAATTATTCTTTAGTGTTCTTTTTTGGTGACATTAAATGACTTTTAATCTATTAGAGTAACCATTTTGGGACTTTATATAGTTTGTTGTAAGCCCCTTCGAGAGGGGCTCGTTGATGGGAGCCTAGTTGGCGGGGTTATCTGTTTCCTCTTCAGTGATATCGTCATCGGTTGAAGGCACCGCTTGCTCAACTTCTGCTTCTTTACCTTTAGTTTGGGCTGATTTTCGTGCTCGAATTTCGATATCAATAATGCGTCGTGCAGGTTTGATAATGCGCTGTTGCCATGCGTAGTTGCCACCAACACGTTGCTTGTTGCTAAGCACACTAGATAACCAGAGTGTGTCCCTTGAGATCTGGTATGGACCCACTTTTGTAGGCATCTCATAGCTATATAATAATAGATAAAAATGAGGTGTTTTTTCCGATTGCGTGAGGAATCAGCTCTTTTCACCTGTCATCTTAACGATAGCTTGCAACTTTTCTCCACTAACACCGGAACGAACAATAGATAGATAATCTGTTGAAGACATGATGTCTAAGCTCGGAAATAGACTGTTGATCAAGTCTTCGCCGCAAACTCGTTTGCTTTAGCTACGAGTCAAGGCGAATGGGCTTGACTTTCGGTTTAGAAGTATCTAATTTAACTGGATATATATAAGGGCTATCCATTTAGAGCAACCAGACACTACATCTAGTGTTTATCTGGTTTTAATGCCCTTATAGGTTAGGGGTTTTGTTGTCACTGATTGCTCAAGTAATCGATAAAACAATAGCCCTCTAGACCGAGATTTTCTTCTGTTAAATCTAAAGGTATATTCATCCAAGTAGTAATCTAGCTGTTTAGATTGAACGGCACCTTGATAGGTTCCCAACAACCAGCGCTTCAGCAAAGAAGCTACTCGATGTACACCTGGCATGGTTTCGTGGGCTGGTATATTTGAACCAAGATGCACGGTCTTTTTTCTTGAATATCCCATTTTATCAACGGAACCATAAGCCGCAGATCCATCTGTGTGAATTTGACTGTTAGGCTCAATTACATCTTTTATGAATTGCTCAACGTTGTATTTTGTCGCTCTATCGACCTGTCGTAATCTAATGCGACCAAACCTTTTTGGTTCTATTAACTCTATTGCAATCAACACAACAAACTTCTTCTTATCTTGTTGATTTATATCGACTATACCACCAACAAAGGTTTCGTCCACCTCAACAAGTCCAGATAACTTATCTCTTTCAGGATTAATCATTGCGTAGCGTAATCGGTGTAATATAGCCCAAGCAGTTTGATAACTGCCAAGTCCGAGTAAACGCTGTATACCAAGTGCACTAACGCCATTTTTCTGATTAGTGAGATACCAAGTCGCAGCAAACCAATCTTTAAGAGGCGTTCTTGTTTTATCAAAAATAGTACCTGCTGTGACAGAAGTTTGTTTCCGACACTGAACGCATTTAAGTTTATTTTTGGGAAGAGTATAGGGCACATTATGCACCAGACAATTGGGGCATATGAAACCATTAGGCCAACGAAGCGTGTACAGATAATCACGACAAGCTTGCTCATCGTGGAACCAGTCAACAAATTGACTCCAATTTTTAGGGTAATCAATACCCGCTTTGAGTGATGAAGATTTTATGATCATCACTATATATTGACATTGGTTGCTCTAAATGGATAGCCCTTATATATATACAGTTAAATTAGAGGTCTTTTTGTTAGTCGGCATCAAACTGCGCGCCCACCCAACACCCAGTCAAAAGCAGGTATTAAGCCAGTGGATGGGGTGTGCGCGTAGTATCTGGAACGCCAAAGTAGACGAAGAAAAGTACTATCGCACGTTCGCACGTCGGTTTTGTGTTGTCGGTACATATGCGCCAATTGACACCAAGACCGCTCAATTTAAATCTAAAGAGCTGTCCCCTTGGCTCTATCAATGTCCTAGTCAGATTATCCGAAACAGTGCGGTTAACTGGTATCAGACTTACCAAAAGTTCATGAAAGGCGCCTGTGGAAGACCTAAGCGCAAACCTAAGACGAATAATATTGGCTACTTATCCTTTAAGGCTCACAGTCAGTTTGAGATCCCAAAATCGCTTTATGTGCGCAAAGAGCGCGGTCAATATTATGTGTCTTTCTGCTATGAGAACGGTCAGGACGAGGCAGAGCTATCAAGCCATTCTGAACACTTGGCCTTTCTGCAAGGCTCAACAAAAGCGTATCTGGAAGAACACACCATTGGTGTAGACCGTGGTGTCGCTATTCCTGTTCACGCTGGGTCAATGACGTTTGACTTCTGCGTCAACCAAAAAAAGAACATGACCAAAGCTGACCGTTATATTAAACGTCTGCAGCGCAAAATGGCGCGCCAAAAATTAACATCAAATCGAAGAAAAAAGACCAAGTATCGCATTGCTCATCATCATGCTAAAAAAGCCAATATTAGAAATGACTTTGCTCATAAAACAAGCCGATCTTTGGTAGACAGCAAGGCGAAGGTTATTGTGTTTGAGGCACTGAAAACCTCAAGCATGACGCGCAAGCCAAAGGCGAAGCAAGACGAACAGGGTCGATACACTTCCAACAAAGCCAAGCAAAAGGCAGGACTAAACAAGTCCATCCTAAATGTTGGTTGGCACATCATAGAAACCTATACAAAATACAAGGCTTACCAAGCAGGAAAAGCCGTATTCAAAGTAAATCCAGCCTACACCAGTCAGGAGTGCGCCAAGTGCGGTCACACTCACCCCGACAACCGTCCATCACAAGAATTATTTGTGTGCGGTTGCTGTGGAAACACTGACAATGCAGATAACAACGCATCACTGGTCATTAAGAAACGGGCCGTTAATTTAATACTAGACACTGGAACGGTGTTGTCTGGCGAGGGCGTATTACGCACAAAACCAGACAGTGTACGTGGAGGCAATCGTAAGACTATCCGAGTCAGAAGCTCGAATAGCGGTGTCCAACGAAGCGTCAAAAAAGAAGAGTTAGCCGCTTAGCTGATAACTTGGAAGCTCGTCGGCTTCAGCCACGAGTAGTTCACGAAGTCAAGTTGTGATTGAGATGCTAGCGTTTTTATTTTGAACTCCAAAATGATACCTGCCTTGTCAGTGACAGTAATGAGTTTCGTATCGTTGTCAAAAGTGTGTTCTTTGCTGGTGATGGGCATATTATTACGCATTCGTTATCCTTAACTTTCTATCAAGAGACTTCACTTATCAGCGCGTAATGTTTACATTTGTGATATTTTGGTGCGCTGCTATTTATTTGTGCAAACTTGGTGCATGGTAATACAAGTCATTGCTAATGAATATGCAGCTATTAATGATCTTTGTTGGCCGTCTTTACTTATGTAATTTTAGTATCGGATTCCAATGGGGAACCTTAGGGCAATGATTCAGCCACATCTTCTCTGACTTCCTAGACTTTACTCGTCGTATTATTAACGATGGTATTAGTAAGTGATGTTTGTATAGCAGTTGCTCTAAGTATTAAGCAAATATTATGAATAATAACGAGGAAAAAATGACAACAAGACCCGATATAACTATCTCCTCATTGGACTTGAAGAGACTAGAAGACCTAATAGACTCACTTCCTAAAACGGATATTGCTGGTGTGAGTGAACTAGAAGAAGAGCTTACGCGTGCAACGATTGTTGCTCCGAAAGATGTACCTGACAACATTGTCACCATGAACTCAACGGTTAAGTTTATTGTTGAAGCAACAGGCAAAGAGTTTGAATTAACATTAGTGTATCCAAAAGATATGGATTCAAACGGAAAAACCATTTCAATTTTAGCGCCTGTAGGTAGTGCTTTGCTTGGTCTTTCTATCGGTGATGAGATCGAGTGGCCAAAACCAGGCGGTGGAAACCTGAAAATCAAAATCATACAAGTGACGTTTCAGCCCGAAAGAGCTGGCGAATATCAACTATAATTTTTATGTGACTGAAGAAGAGAAATTCATAATTTCTCTTCTTAGAGTGAGTATCCCAATTATGGATCGACTCTGAGACAAGCGAAGCTATGCGAGAAAGCAAATTATCAGTCAGCCCTTGCTAAGTCAGTTTGTGGTGATGGTGCTTATTTTTGTGTAGGGCGAAATTATAGTGGAATGTATACAAAATTCGACCTTGGCTAGAAAAAAATGGGAAAACGCTTTAATCGAGTCTGCAGTGGCACTTTTGCTATCATGGGTGCGGCATTGACCCTAAGTTGTTAAATACCAAAGGAGATAACATGCGTCTACTGTTTACCTTTACCATAGTGACATTAGCGGTATCAGTCAGCGCTTGTTCGAGTGCGTCGGGTAAACGCGCCCTTACGTTGGATTATCAGTGTATAAGCGGTGAAACTATCCGAGTCACTTACCAAACTGGAGATGAGATTTTAGTTGTGCACCAAGGCACAGAACACACGATGACAAGAGCGATATCAGGCAGCGGTGCCCGCTATGCCAGTCCACAATACGAATGGTGGAGTAAAGGGCTTAACTCGGCTTCCGAGGGGACACTGTTGCAACACAAAACAAACAACACATCCGGTAAAATACTCGAACGTTGCAAAGTAATGACGTTATAGGTTCATAATACAATAGGAGAAAAACGTGAAAAAACTGCTACAAGTTGATTTTGACTTCGCTGGCCCCTTCGGGGAAGAAATGTCCAATGCACTGGTGGGGTTGGCCAAATCAATCAACAACGAGCCTGGGTTTATTTGGAAAGTATGGACAGAGAACCAAGCTGGCCAAGTCGCCGGCGGTATTTACTTATTTGAAGATGAGGCATCAGCAAAGTCTTACTTAGCCATGCATACCGCTCGTTTAAAAGAAATGGGTGTAAAAGAGGTACGCGGTCAAATTTTTGATGTTAACACTCCGCTGTCTATAATCAATAACGCGCCCATTGCTTAAGCTTCCCGCAAAGGCAGATCTTAATTTGTACTGAAGTAAGAAAATTGCGACTAAAAGTTCGTATTATAATTAAGATGTCTGATTCTGGTTAAAAACACAAAATACTATTCATTTCTGTACTTTTAGCCTCTAAACAAGCTCATTCTGCCTTGTGTACGGTCTTTTAGACGAATTAATCCCTTGTGGCTCGGATCACCTGATCAACTCTAAACACGTTGTATCGGTAAAGGTAAGTTGATGTAACATTGTGTGACTCGAAGGTTAAAAGTAAATTGTCTCATGCATGGGACTTATTCGTATCTTCCTTAGAAGACAATAAAGAAATGTTAAGTAAGTTACGTGTAGGGATATCAGATCGCACTATTATACATACCAACTACTAATTAGAGATTAAAATGACCAGATCTTTAACTTGATGTGTTGTGAGTGACTATTTGGTAGCGCTTCAGGGGGAACTATAATTATGTCAGGTGTTATTGAGTTAGATAAATTATTAAAATCGATGTCACCAGAAATGCAAGATGGTGAATATGTATTTTGTACGGTTGCTGGTGATTATTCAGATTATAAACATCTTAGTCCACTCGCTTCATTCAAAGAGTCAGAAGGCTTAACACTTATCGTTTCTGCCAAGGCGGCAAAGAATGAAAATTTGGACTTTGAAGGCACATTTAAGCAAATAACTCTTACTGTTCATTCAAGTTTAGAAGCAGTCGGATTGACTGCGGCCGTAGCAAATAAATTATCATCTTACGGTATAAGCGCAAACGTAATTGCCGCTTACTATCATGATCATGTATTTGTGCAGACTGAAAAAGCAGAGCAAGCATTATTGGCTTTAAAAGAGTTCGGTGCTGAACCTGTTTCATGATGGTGGTAAGCTTTAAGAGGAAGGTGAGTTGTTACTTTTTGGTTTAAAAGTGTGTATGTAAGAGCAGGTTAGACTTATGCTCTTTGTACGACATTCAACTAGCTTGAATCATGACATCACAGATACATCTAGCGCTCTTCATAGCTAGGAAAGTAGTACACCAGTCATAAATAGCTTGTGTACTACAAAGGTGATTTTCACTTAGTCAATTTACTTTTAAACAGCTTTAAAAGTACTCTGTAGTAAGTATTAGAGACTTAGTTTTAATAGTTAAATTCCATCGATAAAGTTTGTTATCGAGTTCGTAAGTTCTTGCTCTTTTTCAGGGTTTAATTTTCCATCTACAAAGTAATCATAAAAGCTGCCTAAGCTATACGACCCTTTAACATCAGCACCCCAAAACGGCATTAGTTGCGTTAATGTTTGAAGGTTGGTTGCACCACCTCTTGGACCTGGCGAAGCGCTCAGCAAAAATACAGGTTTGTTTGTAGCAAACATTGGATTTTGTAAGTCACCTAAACGTGAAACCCAATCTATTAGATTTTTAAACTCTGCTGGTATTGCGCCATTGTGCTCTGGAGAGGAAATGATAAACGCATCATATTCCGCAAATAATGCACGTACTTGCTTAGCTGCTTCAGGATGTCCTTCATTTTCTTCTCTATCTAAACTAAAAAAAGGCATTGGGTAGTCCCGAACATCCAACATAGCAACGTCATGCCCTTCTACTTTGCTAGCGGCCAACTCTAATAACGTTCTGTTAATAGAATGTTTGCTGTTGCTTGCAGATACGGTCAGTATTTTTTTCATGAGTAAATTTCCTGTGGTTTCATTAATAATTATGTATTGGGTTAATGCTTTTATTGTCTATGCAAAAAGCATCTTAATGAGCCTTATTTACATAAATAAGTGTTAGGTGAACTTGATCGCTTACTGCTGTGAAATCTAATTTTTCATCACGCACTAGGTCGCCATCTTTTACTTCACCACCATTTAAAATGCCTTCACCGCCGGTGACATAAGCAATAAACTCGCCTTCATGCGTGACATTCTTATTTTTGGTGAGTAAACCCACTTCAATAATCGTATGGCTATCAAGTGTGACATTTTGTGATTTACTGCCACCATAGACTGTAACCATTTGGTCCTTTTTAAGATCATGGAATTTATAGCTTGCAGATTCACCGGATATTTCAGGTAATACCCACAATTGCAGCATTCTATTTTCAGCGTTGTCTGGGTTGATTTCATTGTGAACAAATCCTTCGCCGCCGGCACGTTGTGCCTGTGCTTGATTGGTGTGCATAGACTTACCATTTTCCATAGAACCTTGGTGTTCAATGCTGCCCTCAAGCATAATAGAAATAACATCTAGCTCTTTATGTGGATGCATGCCTGTTTGACCTTTAGGTGCAAAACGCGCATCCGCTAAATAGATAAAGTTGCCAATTCCATTCCATGTATCGTTTTTTCCGCCAACTTTGTCATCAACAACAAGGCGAGTTTCTCTTAATCCTGCAAAGCCACCTCTGTGTAATGAGTCTCTACTTAATATTTGCATATGAACTACCTTATTCTTTGTTAAGTTGATATAGCGTTGATGACAAGATCAACTTATTGTTTTGTATTTTCGAACTGTAAAGCTATTATATCTGCATTTTTTTTAATTAAAATCGAGTAATATTGACAATTATGTTCGATTTTACTGAACAGTTTTTCTTGAAAATATCTATATAAATAGGTGAGCGAATGAAATTATCTTTAGATGCTTGTGAAGTGCTAGATGCGATAGACAGAAAAGGTAGTTTTGCTGCTGCAGCCGCTGCGTTATACCGTGTGCCATCCACAATTACCTATACCGTGCAAAAATTAGAAGAAGACCTAGGCATCATTATTTATCGCCGAGAAGGTCGTCGTTCTATTTTAACCCCGGCCGGAAAAGTGCTTTTAGAGCAGGGTAGAGAGCTACTTAAGGCCGCTCAAAGTGTTGTAGAAAACGCCAAACAAGTAGACAGTGGCTGGGAATCTCAAATCAACATATCCTTAGATACTATTTATGATGTTAATGAGTTATACAAAGTCATTGAAGCGTTTTACAAGCTCAACACGGGCGTGGAAGTTAACATCACAGAAGAAGTCTTAGCTGGAAGTTGGGAGGCCATTGTTGAGCGCAGAACGGATTTGGTTATTGGTGCTCCCTCTCCACAAGCAAACTTACAGGGCATTAAATTTGAAGAAATTGCCGTAATTGACTGGCAATTTGTTGTAGGAAAAAATCACCCATTACTTGAGTATCGGCGTCCTCTAACAGAGGAAGACACAGAACCGTTTCATTCAATAATCATTAAAGACTCCTCCAAAAAGTCCCCACCAATAACTCATAGACTATTTGAGAAGCAAACCGTTTTACGTGTTGCTTCTTTAGAACAAAAAATAGCAGCCCAAATTAGAGGATTAGGGATAGGTTTCTTACCTACTCATCGTATTAGCAATCAACTTAAGACCGGAGAGCTGATCGCTCTTCCAATCAATAAAGACGCACCCGTTACGCCGGTTTTTATGGGTTGGCACATGAATAACAAGGGTCGAGCAATACGATGGTTCATCGATAAATTACGCCAGTAAGGTAAGTGTGCGCTTTAACTTACGCACGTGACCCAGTTGCTGCAAAAAGTAATGGGCCTTTTGACACGGTGTGATAATCTGTTTATTTATCATGATTATAGCGCCATTATGACAATGAATTTGAGTATCCGCGCCTACACTAAGCAATTACACTGTCATGCTCACGATGCTTATCATCAGTTGGTTTTGCCGATAAAAGGCCGTATCAATATGGGTGAGCTTGGTCGTGCCATGGTGGGCGAGTGTGTGGTGATTCCAGCGGGCGTAAGTCATGCCTTTCAAGCGGATGAAGCCGCACGCTTTATTGTCGCCGATGTCGATGTTTTGCCGACTTGTCTATCGAACGTTACCTCATTTATTTTCTCGGTATCCCCACCTCTATTGAGTTTTCTTTATTTTGTTGAGAAACAACTTGAGCATCACGTGGACTCTACTCTTGAGTCCTCGATCACGGCGGTGTTTTATCAGTTGTTAGAGCAGCAAGATACCGCCGGTGCTCAGGATGCTCGTATCCGTGCTGCGCAGGCAATGATCACAGAACAACTTGAGCACACGCTTAGTATTGAAGTGCTTGCGGCTGTGTCTTGTTTGAGTCCGACGCAATTTAAAAAGCGCTTTAAAAGTTGTATCGGGATGAGTGTGTATCAATACATCATTCAACAACGTATGGAAAAAGCACAAGCGTTATTAACGCATACGGACTTGCCTGTCTTTATGGTTGCCGAGAAAGTAGGCTATACCGATCTGTCGGCGTTCAGTCGTCGCTTTTCTTTGTACTTTGGTGTTTCTCCTCGTGCTTTTTTACGGGCGTAATTAAAATCGTCCTTTTGATCTATTATTGCGTCTTTTCGGCACAATCTAGCATGCTTCTTTTCGATATTATCTGGGTTCGTTTTTACACTCATATCCAATGGGAATCTCGACATCATGATGAGGAATCGATTAACGCCGTATCAGTATGGCAGCGTATGTATTTTATTTGCGGCCATGCTATGGGGAACCACGGGGACGGTTGCGAGTTTCGCGCCAGACATTAGCCCGTTGGCGATTGGCGCTTTTTCTATGGGGGTTGGAGGGTTAATTCAAGCCTGTTTAGCCTGTCGATATTTTAAGTTTGATGTCAGTCGTTTGCGTCAACATAAGGCCAACCTTGTATTGAGTACCCTCGCTCTTTTTGTTTACCCATTGGCATTTTATTCTTCTATGGCGTTGGCAGGTGTGGCCATAGGCACGGTGATATCCATTGCGACGGCGCCCTTTTTCTCTGCTTTACTCGAATGTCTTTTTGGCAAAAAGAATGTCATTTCTCGGCGTTGGCTGATGAGCTTTTTTATTGGCGTTGTAGGGATGGCGTTACTTGTGTTTAGCGAGTCATCAGAGCAAGCAGATAGTGAGTCGAATACTAAGGCGCTGGGCGTTGTACTGGGTATGGTGGCCGGTTTCACTTACGCGGGTTATTCGTGGGGGGCGAAAACCATGATCAACGATGGGATTCGATCGCAGACCGTCATGGGGAGTATTTTTGGGTTAGGGGCGATTTTATTACTGCCTACTTTGGTCTTTACTGGCGATGCGTTATTTGCCTCGGCGGTGAACGTGGCGGTCATCAGCTACATGGCATTGGTTCCCATGTGCTTAGGGTACATAGGTTTTGGTTATGGTTTGCGGTACGTAAAAGCCAGTAATGCCAATGTGTTAACGCTTTTCGAGCCAGTGGTGGCCGCAGTATTAGCGGTGTTTGTGGTGGGGGAGTCTATTCCTGTACTGGGCTGGATTGGGGTGGTTTTGATTCTTCTATGTTTATTGTTGCAGACAAAAGAATAGCCGCTTAAAGCGAATTATGTTGCTCTGGCCGTGGCGTGTTTAAAATGGCGCATCGTCCTTGATGCGGCAGTGAGCAATAGGATGTGGATCGCTATCGCTAGGAGGGCATGTTGTTAAGAACCGAGTCCCATAAGGTTTTGCTGATCAACACATCGGTGACGTCTTTTGGTTGTGAACCTGGAAGTCGAGCGTTTTCTTGGCTGTTTACGGCGTGTTGTAGTGTTTCTAGCCTCTCCCAAAAGGCATCACCTGAATATAGGGTTGGGTCGAGTAAAAAGTAAAACTGACCAAGGTCGTGTGGCGCCCCTTCTGTGGTTTTAAGTGCGGGCGCGTCGACACTGTTATTAGACCCTGTCACAGCGGCGGCCAGTATTTCAGCCATCAAGCCAAATCCATAGCCTTTGTAACCTCCCGCGGAAACCAGTGAGCCTTCTAACCCTGCTACGGGGTCGTCGGTCGGTTCGCCGTTTTTATCCACGGCCCAGCCGAAGGGGATTTTTTCACCTGCCGCGGCGGCAATGCGAATCTTCCCGATGGCAATCGCACTGGTTGACTGATCAAATTTAAACGCGACACCGCCTTCTTTTGATGGGACGGCCATAGAGATGGGGTTCGTGCCTAGCACGGCTTTTGATGCACCCGGTGGAGAGACGCAAGCAGGTGCATTGGTCATGCCGATGCCGATCAAGCCAGTTTTTGCTATTTGCTCGGTAAAATACCCCATAGAGTTGCAGGTATGCGAATGACAAATTGCCAACGACGCGGTGCCGTTTAACTTGGCCAATTCAACGGCCTTATCAAAGCCTTTGGCAAAAGCGGCTTGTGCGAAGCCGAGCTGAGCATCCACTTGAACCGCCGACCCTTTTGGTTGGGTGACAATGGGTTCCACGTTACCTTGCACTCTGCCTGATGTGAGCTGTTTGCAATAGCTGTCTAAATAAAACAGACCGCAAATGAGATTGCCTTCGGCTTCGGCTTGTCTGACGGCATTTGCGACTTCCGCCGCGACCCAAGGCGCGGCACCATGTGATATCAGCGCTTGGGTAGTGTGTAACTCAATATCCTGCAGTGAGACAGTGATCTTTTCATCTATCATGGTGTTCTCTAATGCCTAAAGTATAAAAAAGGGAAAAACACATTCGCCACTTATTAGGCCGCTAACAGCAGGCTTTTTTGGCCTAATGCTAGCGGTGTTTTTACGTGTTATAGACCTTGGTCATCGGCCATTTTTTTGGCTATTTGCGGCGCTGTCCACAAGGAAGGCAGCAAGACTAAAGAGACGGGTACTGCGGTAATCACGATGAAAGATTGCAGCGCTGAAATACCGCCGGAGCCGATGGAGATTAAAATGGCCGCCATCGCCCCCATTACAATGCCCCAGAAAATACGAATCGAGCTTTTCGGATGGTCTGTTCCTGTCATCACCATGGACACGGCATAGGTCATGGAATCGCCCGTTGTTGCCACAAAAATGGTGGTAAGGATTAAAAAGAGCACCGAAACGATAAAGCCCATCGGAAGCTGCTCAGTGATGGCCAACAAGGCCGCTGGCAAGTTAAAACCGGTGAAAGGTTCAGATATAACCCCTGGATTGTCTAATTCAAAGGCTAATCCGCTGCCGCCCACAATCGTGAACCAAAAGCAGGTAATAATAGGCGCTACGACGGACACTAATATGATCATTTCACGAATGGTGCGACCACGTGAGATACGGGCAACAAACATCGCCATAAGAGGACCATAGCCAAGAAACCAGCCCCAGAAAAACACTATCCACCAGTTTAACCAGCCTGGGTCGCCACGAAAGGTGGCCATAGGAATAAAGTTATCTAGGTAAAGACCAAAGCCTTGAATGTAGCCATCAATAATAAAGGCAGTCGGTCCAAACAAAAGAATAAAAGCCATCAAAGCGACAGCCAAAACGACGTTCATTCGACTCATGAACTGAATGCCTTTCGCCACACCAGAGACAGCGGAAAGGGTATAAATAACAATAAGTGCGACTAAAATGAACAGCTGAGTAGAGTAGCTATTTTGAATGCCAAACAGTTTTTCTAGCCCGAAGCTGACTTGCAAACCTAAAAAGCCAATAGGACCCACGGTTCCGGCTACCACGGCCAAAACGCAACACGTATCAACGATAGCACCAAATGGCCCTGTCATCACGCGATTGCCAAACACAGGGTATAAAAGGGTGCGAGGCTTCAGCGGCAAGCCTTTTTCATAATGCAAATACATATACACAATGCCGGTTAGGCTGCCTAAAATAGCCCAAGCGAGAAAGCCCCAATGCATAAAGCTTTGAGCCAGTGCATTGTAGGCCGCGTCTATCGTGCCTGCTTCGCCACCGAATAACGGTGGAGGAGAGGAGAAATGCGCCATGGGTTCTGCTGCGACCCAAAACACACCGCCACCGGCGAGCAGGGTACACATGATGATAGAAATCCACTGAAAGGTAGAAATTTCAGGCGCGGTTAAACGTAAGCGTCGGTTAAACCACACCTTCTAATCTCCGACAAAAACCATAAAGTCTTCTGTTTTCTTTCATGGGAATAAAAGACTTATGTTTACCGCGTCTGCTCAACTTAATGTGACCCTCATTTGTGGGCCAACCGATATGCGTAAAGCGATTGATGGGCTGTGCAATATTGTCGCGTACGATCTGGAAAAAGAGCCTTGTAGCGATCATATTTTTGTCTTTTGCGGTCGAGCTCGCGATAAAGTCAAAATATTGCAATGGGCATCGAACGGTTTCTGGCTACATTATAAGCGTCTTGAAAAAGGGCATTTTCAATGGCCTGGTATTGATGACGACCAATTATCGATTCAGATCTCACCCCGTCAGCTAAATTGGTTACTAGATGGTCTTGCGCTTAACTTACAAGAGGCTCACCCACATTTAACCTACCGATACCATGACGATTAGGGCATTCGCTTGGTATAATCCAAGCCATGACAATACTTCCTGATGACTTACCCAATGATGTTGAATCGCTTAAGGCTCTTTTACTTGAGCAGTCGTTGTTGTTGGGTGAAAAAGAGTCATCATTAATAAAGCAAGACAAAGCATTAAAAGAAAAAGATACCCAAATTGCGGAATGGGAGTCTAAGTATCAGCTCATTCTTGAACAATGGCGTCTGGCTCAACAAAAACAGTTTGGTAAAGGCTCCGAAGTGTCACCCGGCCAAGGGGAGTTGTTTGATGAATCCGATCGTGACTCGCAAGACGACGATTCCGTTGACGAACCAGACACACAAACCGTGTCCTATACGCGTACAAAACCTAAGCGCAAACCTCTACCAAAAGATCTCCCTCGAGAAACGGTTGTCGTGGATATATCTGAATCGGACAAAACCTGTGCTTGCTGTCAGACACCACTGCATCGCATCGGCGAAGACACGTCTGAAAAATTAGAGTTTCTTCCTGCTCAGCTAAAAGTCATCGAAACGATCCGTCCTAAGTACGCGTGCCGCCAGTGTGAAAAAACTGAAACGAAAACAACGATCAAGCAAGCTGTCATGCCGCCCAGTATTATTCCTAAAGGCATCGCGACACCTAGCCTGTTAAGCCAAGTGATTACCGGTAAGTTCCAATACAGCCTGCCTTTATATCGGCAAGAAGCCATGTTCAAGCAATATGGCATTGAGCTGAGTCGACAAACGATGTCAGATTGGATGTTAATATGCTCAATCGCATTACAGCCCCTTTATGATCGACTTCATACTATCTTGCTTGAACAACCCGTGATCCAGGCGGATGAAAGTGTGCACTCAATGTGATTAAAGAGACCCGTTCAAGTTGCTACATGTGGCTCTATTGCACTGGGAAAGATCAGCCCGATAGGCAAAGCCCAATACCCAATATTGTGTTATATGACTTCCAGCCGACACGAAGTGCTCAATGTGCCATCGATTTTTTACGAGGGTTCGATGGCTATCTGAATGTGGATGGCTACCCAGCTTACGAATCCACGAAGGCAACGCTGGCCGGTTGCTGGGCACACGCGCGTCGAAAATTCATTGAAGCGGAAAAAGGCATGCCCAAAGTTAAAGCGGGTAAAGCAACGGTCGCGATTAACTTCATCAAAAAACTGTACGCCATCGAAGCCTTAGCCAAGCAACAAGGTATGGCTGAAGAAGCCCTGCAAATCCGGCAAGAAAAAGCGCCTGAGATCTTGGCATCTTATAAAAATTGGCTTGAAAAATCTGCTCAGCAAGTGCCGCCAAAATCGCTCTTGGGTAAAGCGATCCAATACAATCTTAATCAATGGGACAAACTCACTGTTTATCTAACAGACGGGCAGATCAACATTGACAACAACCGAGCGGAAAGAGCCATCAAACCCTTCGTTATTGGTCGTAAAAACTGGTTATTTGCGAATACGGGGAATGGCGCACGATCCAGTGCGATACTTTACAGCATCATCGAAACAGCGAAAGCGAATGGCCTTATTCCTTATGATTATCTCGTAAAACTCTTCGAAGAACTGCCAAAGAGACAGGCTAACGACAGCCTTGATGATCTTCTGCCATGGAATATTAAACACATCTAGGTGGGAATGGCCGGACGCTCACGCCTATCACGCTGAGATAGCGGAAGCATTAGATACGAAAGTGTATTTTGCTCATCCATATAGCTCTTGGGAGCGTGGGGCAAATGAAAATAGCAACAGCTTTCTCAGGCAATATGTGCCCAAAAGTATTGATTTAAGAAGTGTTGCAGAAGAAAAAATAGACTTCGCAATAAAACGAAGAAACGATTCGTACTAAAAAGTGTTTAGGGTTTAAGCAACCAGCAGTAGTGTTTAAAGAAATGTGCTTGGTTCTTGAAATGAAGAGTGTCGCACTTCGGACTTGAATTCAGGCATAACACTCCAATAGCGCGCATGCGCGTACAACGCAAAGTTCATTTGCCGACTGCTGACGCTAATTTGGGAACCCTAAACTCGTAACAGTATGAGCTCAGTTGGAACGCTTTCTTATGACTTGCATTGCTACAAATGTAGCAATCCGCTACACTTCTTTTACCACACTAGGGAGGTTTTATTATGTCTACTGCAAGTATTCGACTTGACCAAAATTTGGTTGATAAGGCGGCTATTATGGCTAAAGCTCTAAACCGGACAACACCAAAACAAATTGAACACTGGGCTAAAATCGGTGAAATGATGGAAGATAACCCCGACTTACCCTATGAATTCGTAAAACAAGCAATCATTGCCAAAGCCGAAAAAGAAGCCGGTAAACTTGAGGAATACAACTTTGGCTAAGATTACTCAAGTTCTTCAAACACCTACCTTTAAAAAAGCGGTCAAAAAACTACACAAAAACCAAAAAGCGGATCTAGATAACGCGATCAAAGAAGTGATTGAAGATCCGCTTCTAGGTCAGCAAAAGAAAGGCGATTTATCCTTCCTTCGCGTGTATAAATTTAAAATGGTGAAACAACTTATATTACTTGGTTATAGTTACGAAGATGGCACCGTTACTCTCGAACTGATGGCTTTAGGTTCTCATGAGAATTTTTATCGCGATATGAAAAATATCTTCTGAGCTGACGTCAATTACACCGCCTCTTCAGGAGCGGTTTAGTTTATCAAGTCACAGACAACACCATTTATCATGTTTTACTTAGCAACTTTACACCTACCTTTCTATAAGATGATAAAGCTCTCCTCTGGTCATGTTGAACCCGCGCTTCAATACTTCGATGCATTTGCCCTTTAACATGAGCTGGTCTAATGGCGTTAAGTTGATGAAGTGGTTTCCTTGCTTGCTGTTGTGATACAAGGCCGCCCTCATATCATCACGTATTTCAAAGACAACCGAGCTTGTTGCGCGTTTGGCTATCTCTGTTTTCCGTGGACTGCTGTTGTCCTCCAAGGCCATTAGAAATTGTGTGATCTCGGTAAGAGAAAGAAGGCTGGATAAATACTGATTGTTGGCGCGACTCTCTACTGACATAAATAACTGACGGGTGCTTACGCCGTTCTGTTCGTCATTAAACAATTTCTTTTTACAGTTAAAGGAAAAGAACACGGCGTTGTTGTTGATTTCTAATGTGTGGATTTCTGGGCACGATGCGTAAGTGGTTTTAGGGGTCTCATACGGCTTAAATGCTTTTCGCAACGTCAGTAGTAATGTGGTTAGCGCTTGTCCCCAATTTTCGTACTCTGCTCGCACGTAAGAAAGAACAAAGCTCATAGCATCTAAATCACCAAAGGAGGGCCTCTCGGTTGGTATACCGTATTGCTGCATTAAGGTACTCAGCATGGGATTGCTGTTAGACAGTCTCACGCCATCATAAAGCGCAATAAGGTCTTCGGCTTTGAATGGGGCGCTGAGTCGTTGGCAGTACAAAACAAAAATATTGTCCGGTGTTAGCGGATTAATTATGTCGGCCGTTAATCCCTTCTTATTTAGCTCATTAGCAATGTTCTTTGGAAGGTTGTCGCTGATCATGATCCTGTTCCTTGAAAATATTTACACGTGAGGCATCGTTAGTGTGCGCCGTTCAATAGCTTGTCTCTAAATCCAAACCAATTCTCGGTGTCCAACAGTCTTACCGGCGTAGTGAATTTCACCTTGGCGTTTGCCATTGAAATGACGTTGGTGGTGGTATTAAAACGACACTCAAGGGGCTGAAGCGACGTATCAAACCTTTCTGTGTTATCCCAAAAACAGATGATCAAAGGCGAGGCATTGGCGATGCGCTTTAGGCCAAGGCCACGTTCTTTTGTGTCGGTATAGTAGTTGTAACGGATTTCGGGCGCCGGAAAGTTCTCATAACGAATGGCGTATTTGCTGTTTGGGTAATGGGCTTCGAATTGTTGCATGGCACGACTCAACGCTGGATTAGGTGTGTCGTCTGCCTCCAAAAGCGCCATGGCATCTTCAAACGTTTTCGCCGCCCAGGGTTGTGAAGGTTTCGTCACCCATCGATTAGAGGCTTTGGTCACAACATCATAATAAGACGACAGTATTGGCCGGATGATCATTTCTGCGTTGTCGGTTTCGGTGATAACGTCGAGATCGATCAGAGCATCAGTCAGTCGGTTTTCTTTATGGACGTAGCCATGTTCTTTAAAGAGGGCAGTGGCCTCAACAGAGAACTGTTTCTTCAGCTCGTTGATGGTGTGGATCAGTTTGAGGCCTTTCTCGGCGTCTTGAGGCCGTAACGCAAAATGACCTAAGTAGCGTGGCAAGGAATTTTTCAGCCGATTCGGTGGAGTAGAGAAGCCCCAAATGTCTTTGATGCGTTCACGCAATACAACGGGCTGTGGGGTAAACTGAGTGCCGTCGAAATCAATAATGCGATCATACGGAGAATCATCAAGATCGGATTTCTTGGTAAACAAGGGCGGTAAGTATTGTAGATTGCAGTGATCGCAAAGAAGGCAGATCTGACGAAGTTCATTAAGGGCGAACGTAAGGTCAGACAAGGTCGTTTGAATGTTATGAATCATCGTGAGTGTCCCCCGCTTATGTAAAAAACCAGTTCTGTACTTGGAATCATGAGCGATCATTACCCATTAAACTAATTTTAAAGTACGTAGTCAAAATAATCACACTATTCAACCAATGTCCCTCTTTCCCTTTTAAACCACCAAACTAACTATCATCCATCGTATTTTTTTCATCTGACGCTTTAAATGCCTGCGTCCACGAAAAAGTACAGATTATCTCTCTGTCTTTATCTTTCTTTTTTTCTTTTCTTTCTATTTTTTCTCTCTTTTTCTTTTTCTTTTTCTTTTTGTTTCTGTTTTTGCTTCTTTTGTTGTCTCGATAAACGAGAAAGGTTGAATAGGGATGCAGACGTAACTTCTGTATTAACTGGGTAAGTTAGGATGGTGTTACAAAGGAAAGACCTGGCTCAATAGTACGTTAAGTTAACAGAGGAGTGGGGGGCGTAAAAAGAGAAGGAGTGTAGGGAAGAAAAGAGTGGGTTGGTTGGAAGGGGAGAGGGATATTATTTGACTACGTGCAAAAGTGATCCTGAAAAGGAAAACTTTAAGCTGGTTTTAAGGCATCAATTCATCCGTGTGAGACAAAAAAAACTCTTTGCGTTTTTTACGACGCTTATTGTTCAATTCGCTGTCGGCAAAAGTAAGTTTATGTGACATAGTCAGGCTTGAAGGTTAAAAATGAATTATCCCATGTGCGGCACTTACTCGCATCTTCCCTGGTTGTGCGATTTAGGTTTGGTACATGCGCTATGATTGAATTAGGCCGATAAGCTCTTTTAATGGAACGACGACAGAGCTATTTTTAATCTGACCCAAACTCTAAAATTTCTTGATACCCATTTATTTAACGTACTTTTCAAAAACTTCTGCCATTTCAACTCCAACATTTATAGCATGGTTAATGTGGCACTTACCCCCTGTGTCAGGATAGTTGTCGCCTCATTTGTTATTATAAATAGACAGGGGACGGTAAGTGAAAACCAGTGGATTACCAAAGACATTCAAGTGCCTTTAAAGAAGCCATTTTACAAAAACTCTACCAAAGCCGATTGTCGAGACGTGAGTTTGCAGAACAAGAAGGCATTA
>NZ_JAJATW010000030.1 GCF_020532605.1 Marinomonas algarum
TTACTCAGCTTATGAGTCCACGAAGGCAACGCTTGCCGGTTGCTGGTCACACGCACGTCGAAAGTTTATAGAAGCAGAAAAGAGCATGCCCAAAGGGAAATCGGGCAAAGCAACCATGGCCATCAGCTATATTAAGAAGCTGTACGCCGTTGAAGCGTTAGCCAAACAAGAGGAGACAGAAGAAAAAGCCTTCCAGATCCGGCAAGAAAAAGCCCCTGCTATATTAGCGACGTACAAAGCCTGGTTAGAGAAGTCGGCCCTTCAAGTTCCTCCTAAATCCTTGCTTGGAAAAGCGATTCAATACAATCTGAATCAATGGGAGAAACTCACGGTTTATCTTAAAGATGGGCAAATCAACATCGACAACAACCGAGCTGAAAGAGCCATCAAACCCTTCGTCATCGGACGTAAAAACTGGTTGTTTGCTAACACAGGTAATGGTGCACGATCCAGTGCGATACTGTACAGCATCATCGAAACCGCTAAAGCCAATGGGCTAATCCCGTATGATTACTTAGTAACACTCTTCGAAGAGCTGCCAAAACGACAGACCAACGAAAGTCTTGATGATCTGCTGCCATGGAATATCAAACGCATCTAGGTGGTGATGCTCTGACGCTTACATTTTATCTGTGCCCAGCCAATCAATAACGCCGCTAATATAGCTGAGACAAAGGCACCCATTAACGGAGGTTTATCCAGATAGTGAGCAATGCCCATACCGCCCAGTACCGCATGGGCGATACCCCCTGCCATAAAAGCAATGCGTTTCACTACCACCAAGCAGCCAATCACACCACTGCTAACGGCGGCGATCAAACCGGCAATCGCGACGAGTTGTAAAAATTGAAACTCCCAAAGCGCCTGAAAAAAATTCATTGATGATTCGCCTCAAGGTTATTCATATTTTTTGACGGTTGCCAGCTTAAACCATGATTCACATTCACCACTTTATTGGCATAACGGTTAACCAGCTCCATATCATGGGAAACCAAGACCAAGGTTGTGTGTTGGTTTAATTCTGTTAATAAATCAAAGATTTTTAAACTAGAAGAGGTATCAAGATGGGCTGTGGGTTCATCAAGCAAAAGAACCTGTGGCTCGGATGCTAAGGCGCGTGCGATCAGTACGCGTTGTTTTTGCCCGCCGGATAATTGCGTTAGAGAACGTTTTGCAAAGTGTTCCGTATTGGTTGCTTTTAAAGCGTGTTGTATCTGCTTTTTATCCGTCCTGGTTAACCAAAAATTATGGCGACCAGAGTTTAAGCGTCCTTGAGAAACGAATTGCCAAACAGTCAAAGGAAAGTCCTGAATATGGCTGGCGAATTGAGGGACATAACCGAGTTTAGGGTTGGCGCTGCTGAGCGTGTTATTAAACACCGTGATTTGCCCTTTACTAGGGGTTAGTAACCCCAGCATTAACTTGAGCAATGTGGTTTTACCGCCCCCATTAGGGCCGATTAATGCTAAAAAATCGCCTTCAAAAACAGCGAAGTTTATGCCTTCAAACACGGCTTCACTTTGCGGGTACCCAAAGTGCATTGCTTGCATCTCAATTATTGGGCCTTTCATTAAAGCTTCTCTGCCAATACTTTGGAAATGGAGAGCATGTTGGCTAAGAAATCTTCTGCCAATGGGTCTAAATGGATAATCTCGGCATCCAACGCGTCGGCAATAGAGCGCGCGGCATCTTGATTAAGCTGTTTTTGAACAAAGATCACCTGAACATTTTCTCGTTGGCCCAAAGCGACCAGTTCTGTTAATTGTCGAGGGGAAGGCTCTTTACCATCTTTTTCGATGGGAATTTGGCGTAAATGGAAGTCAGCAGCCAAATACCCCCATGCAGGATGAAAAACCATAAAGCTGTGCCCTGCGACGGGTTTTAGATTGGCTTGCATTTCCGCCTGAACAGCGTCGAGATCGCGTAAGTAAGATTGATAGTTTGCTTCAATGAACGGCGCTTTTTCTGGCAAAAACTCAACTAAGGCGGTTTTTATATTGGCAAGCAGAGGTTTGACCAATGTAGGACTGAGCCAAACATGTCTGTCGCGACGTTCTGGTGGGGGCAGTTGATCAAGCGGTATGGCGGCAAGATGGTTGGCGATGGGCTGGCGCTCGATGCCTGCAACGGAATCAATAAAGCGGACTTTAGGACTGGCTTCCTTCATTCTTGGCAGCCAGCTTTCTTCAAAAGGAACCCCGATACTGAAATACAACGACGATTGACTCAGTTGAGTCATCCTTTGCGGGCTAAGCTCATAAATGGCTGGATTTTGTCCTGGTGGCACCATGACAGTAACCTCCACCCAATCGCCGGCTAAGGCTTCGACCCAGCCTTTTTGTGGCAAAATACTCACAAATACGGAAGGTTTGCTTTTGTCTTCGGAGGCAGAGAGTGTGCCAGATAGGACCAGTAATATGGCCATGAGGAAATAGTGGTAACGATTAATCATCGTGAATGCGCCTTTGCTTATTTCGATATGTTATAACATGCTAATTTAGTCAAATTGATACATATGTCAACAGGCATTAAGCACAGACTTTATATCGGCGGTGTTTCTTGTGTCTTTTTAGGTCCATTTTTGTCTAGCGCAATCATTGATTGACCTCTTGGATAGTTTGGGTGTACTCATGCTGCTTCAATAAAAAAGATGTTACTTCAACAAAAAAACCGCCTTCAGACACTCTGAAGACGGTTTTAAATCACTGATTGTGTCAGTGACAAATCAAGGTTGGTTTATTGACGGATTAAATAGTCAAATGCACCAAGAGCCGCGTTTGCGCCACCCCCCATAGAAATAATGATCTGTTTGTAGGGTGCTGTGGTGACGTCGCCTGCTGCGAATACGCCAGGGACGGACGTTTCACCATGAGCATTGACGATAACTTCGCCGCGCTGGGTCAATTCCAGTGTGTCTTTTAAGAATTCACTGTTAGGCACCAAACCGATTTGCACAAAGATACCCGCCACGTTGAGCGTGTGAGAATCGTTGGTGGTGCGATCTGTGTATTGCAATCCCACCACTTTTTGGCCATCACCGAGTACTTCGGTCGTCATCGCATTTTTAATAATGGTCACGTTGGGTAAAGAGTTCGCTTTTTTCACCAAGACATCATCGGCACGTAATGTATCGCCAAATTCCAATACGGTAACGTGTTCCACGATCCCTGCTAAATCAATCGCGGCTTCGATGCCTGAGTTACCACCGCCAATAACCGCCGTTTTTTTGCCTTTGAAAATAGGGCCGTCACAGTGTGGGCAGTAAGCAACGCCCTTGTTACGGTACTCGGCTTCACCAGGCACGTTCATTTCTCTCCAGCGGGCACCGGTTGCTAAAATAACCGACTTGCTTTTCAAAATAGCGCCATTCTCAAGCTCGACTTCGATAAGCTCTTTTTTCTCTAGGCGTACCGCTTTTTGCATCTTCATCAGGTCAACATCGTAATCTAAAACGTGTTGCTCAAGACCAGCGACCAATTTAGGGCCGTCTGTTGCTTTCACCGAGATAAAGTTCTCGATTGCCATGGTATCAGCCACTTGGCCACCAAAACGCTCTGCCACTACGCCGGTACGAATGCCTTTACGCGCTGAGTAAATCGCTGCTGCGGCACCTGCAGGACCACCACCAACGACAAGTACATCGTAGGGGGCTTTTTCCGCTAAACTCGCGGCTTGTTTGTCGGCCGCGCTGGTGTCAACCTTGTTTAGAATTTCATCTAGTGTCATACGGCCTTGGCCGAACAACTCGCCGTTTAGGTAAACGGAGGGCACCGCCATGATTTCACGTTGTTCCACTTCGTCTTGGAATAAAGCGCCGTCGATCATGGTGGCGGTAATGTTAGGGTTTAGCACGGCCATTAGGTTAACCGCTTGTACCACGTCTGGGCAGTTGTGGCATGAGAGGGAAATGTACACCTCAAAATTCAATTCGTTGCTTAGGGTTTTAATTTGCTCTTGCATCTCTTGAGCAACTTTTGATGGGTGACCGCCGGCCTGTAATAAAGCCAGTACAAGAG
Organism: Marinomonas algarum; assembly: GCF_020532605.1. GTDB lineage: Bacteria > Pseudomonadota > Gammaproteobacteria > Pseudomonadales > Marinomonadaceae > Marinomonas > Marinomonas algarum. The sequence goes on from NZ_JAJATW010000030.1 coordinate 4,017, forward strand.
AAGTAAACTCGTGGCCCATCGGGATACCAGCAAAACGTACACGAGGCGCTTGCCCTACCGGACCAATGGCCATTTGTGGCGCACGACCGGTCGCGTTTTCGTCGACTGATAAGGTAATTTTGTCGCTTTTTAACTCGGTGATTTCACGAGCCAAGCTGAGTAATTCGTCTGATTTTGCTGTTTTGTTCGTGGACACAGTAATTTCAATCGGATTAACGATATTTTGTAGGTATGTGCCCAACTGTTGTTTGATGTTTGCTTCTAACATGATGTAAACCCGCTTTCTGATTGAGTGATGTACTGTGATGTCGATGTAAAAGAGGAGTAGGGGATCTACTCCCTTTTACGTTTCCCTTCCACTTAAACCGTGGAAGGGATCAGAACAGTCAGCTTAGATTTTGCCAACTAGGTCTAGAGAAGGTGTCAATGTTTCTTCGCCTTCTTTCCATTTCGCTGGGCAAACTTCACCTGGGTGAGCGGCAACGTATTGTGCTGCTTTCACTTTGCGAAGAAGATCTTGCGCGTCACGGCCAATGCCTTCAGCAGTGATTTCCATTGCTTGGATCGTACCTTCTGGATCGATCAAGAAAGTTGCACGATCAGCCAGACCTTGACCTTCACGCATTACACCGAAGTTGTTAGTGATGTTGCCAGACTGGTCGCCTACCATGTAGTACTGGATTTTACCGATGGTTTCAGAGCTTGCGTGCCATGCTTTGTGAGTGAAGTGAGTGTCTGTAGAAACAGAGAATACTTCAACGCCACGAGACTGAAGCTCAGCGTAGTTGTCTGCAACATCGCCAAGCTCTGTTGGGCAAACAAAGGTGAAGTCAGCTGGGTAGAAGAAGAAGATGGACCATTTGCCTAGTACGTCTTTTTCAGAAATGTCGACGAATTCGCCGTTTTTAAAAGCCGTTGCATTGAATGGTTTGATTTGTGTGTTGATCATGGTGTTTCTCCTAGTTGTGTTTAAGTGTGTGTTACCAACAGGAGCTATAGTAGACGACAGGCGATTATTTAGAAAATTGTATATGACTAAAGTTTCGATTATTAAAATCTATCAGTGGCGATGATTAACGGTCACATACAAAAAAGGAAAGCAGAGTCGCTTCCCTTAATCGAATAGGGTCGATTGATCCGTTGCTTGTCGGGTTAGCGCCACTGAGCCAGTCGAGCCATGTGTAAGCAACGTTCGCGCTCCGCTTGATCCACGGTGATGGGCGTGAACTGAATCACATCCCCCGGTTTTTGTTGTGCCAAGATGCTGCCACTGATACGCGTGACACAGCCTATTTTTGGGTAGCCACCGATGGTTTGACGGTCTCGGAGCAGCACAATGGGTTGACCGTCTTTTGGTATCTGAATGGCGCCATAAGCGATGCCTTCGGAAATAATGCCTTTTGTGGCGCTGTTAATCGCGTTTCCTTCTAAACGATAGCCCATACGGTCTGAGTTTGATGAGATGCCATAGTCACTTGAGAAGAAATGCGCCCGCTCTAGGGGGGAAAAGGATTGATATTGATAACCTAATATCACGGCGATTTCCTTGAGGCCATAATTTGGAATCGCCCGACGAGGCACCGATCTTTGCTGATGTGATAGCCCGGTAGGGTATGTTAGCACGTCGCCTTTTTGTAACTTATCGCCTTTACCTGTTAGGCCGCCGATCTTTTCACGCAGAACGGTGGCGACGCTGCCTAAAATGGGTTCGCATAAGAAGCCTCCTTTCACCGCTAAATACGCTCTTAGCCCCCAGATGGGTTGATGAAACGCGAGCAGGTCACCTTTTCGCATAGGGTACGTTTGCCAAGGCATGATGCTTTTACCATTGAGCGTGGCCCCTAAATCGGCGCCAGTAATGGCAATGCTGGTGTCCGCTTGGGCTTCTAAAGACAGCATACCAAAGGTGATCTCTATTTGAGCGGCATTGGGAGTATTGTCCAATAGGGCGTTTGCCCAGCGAAACGCCACTTCATCCATAGGGCCGCCAGTGGTGAGGCCAATAGACTGATGACCGTGACGGCCTAAGTCTTGTAGTAGTGCCAGTAGGCCCGGTTTGATTACTTTAAAAGCCATCGAGTTGACCTCCTAACGCCAAAAATTCCTCTTTGGAAATCGGCTCGAAGCGAACCGAGTCGCCCATGGCGATGAGGGCGAGATTTTCACTGCCCCAGTCGATTAAATTGATCGGCGTACGACCAATGATTTGCCAGCCGCCAGGGGTGACGCTTGGGTATACCGCCGTTTGGTTTTCCGCAATGGCCACACTGCCAATCGGCACCTTTAAGCGCGGCGTGGATTTTCTCGACACATGCAGCTCATCCGGTGTATTGCCTAAAAAGGCAAAGCCTGGCGTGAAGCCAATTGCATAGGCGCGGTAGGTCGTGCTGTGATGACGCTGAATCACCTCGTCGGCGCTGAGCTGGCAATGGCGAGCCACGTCGTCGATGTCTGGGCCGACTTCTTGGTGATAATACACAGGAATCACCACCTCGCGTTGGTCTGCTACCGTCGACTTGTTAGGGTCGATGGTGGCAATGGCATGACGAATTGCTTTAACAATGGCGAAGCGATCGTAGCAATCGTCATCGAATACCACCAATAACGTGGTGTAAGACGGCACAAGATCCACGACGCCTTCAAGGTGCTTCAGGCTTTGCGTGATTTGGGCAATGTGGTTCGAGGTAGACTCATTAATCGTCTGGCCGAAGGTCAGTAGGCAGGCTTGATTACTGACCATATCGATGCTTGGAGCGGCACATTGACTCATGGTTTATTTCTCACCGGCGTGGCTGTTTAAACGATCGACGAGCTGACGAATCTGCGTCACGGCTTCCAGCGCGTGAGCGCCATCGCCATGCACACAAATGGTGTCGGCATGAATGGCTAGAGTCTTGCCTGAGGCGGTGGTCAGGGTGCCGCTTTCGCACAGTTGCACAACTTGCTGTTCGATTAAGTCGAAACTGGCGTGTACCGCGTTGGGCTCTTTGCGTGGCATGAGTCGGCCTTCGTCTGTGTATAAGCGATCGGAGAAGGCCTCAAACCAAATGGTTAGGCCGTATTTCTTCGCCATGGCGTTGATTTCAGGTGCTTCCGGCACCGCCATCACCATTAAAGTGAGAGTGGCGTCGAGTTCGCTGACCGCCTGCATGACGGTGTCGAGCACGGAAAAATCCGCCATCATGGTGTTATACAAGGCGCCGTGGGGTTTCACATAGTCGATCTGCGTATTTTGACTTTCACAAATGCCTTTGAGCGCGCCAATTTGATACTGAATAATGGCTTTGAGCTCAGCAGGGGCGATGTCCATGTTACGTCGGCCAAAGCCCACCAAATCAGGGTACGCAGGGTGCGCGCCAATGGTGACGTTATGTTGTTTTGCTAAGGCGACGGTTTTTGCCATGGTGAGCGGATCGGAGGCATGAAAGCCACAAGCCACGTTAGCTTGATCAACAAACGGCATGATCTGATCGTCTAGACCCATTTTCCACGCGCCGAAGGCTTCGCCCATATCGCAATTTAATTTCATTGTTGACTCCTTATGCGTATTCTCAAAAGTGGCTACCGGTAACCGCTTAGCGTTTAGTTTTGTGACATGGTGGTCGGTAAATAGGTGACGATTTCAGGGAACACGCTGATGAGCAAAATCGCCACACCGATCAATAAAAAGAACGGCAAGGCGGCTTTGGCCACGTATAAAATATTTTTCCCTGTTAGCGCCTGTATGACAAAGAGATTGAAGCCCACCGGCGGAGTTATTTGCGACATTTCCACCACTAAGACGATAAAAATACCAAACCACAGCAAATCAATGTTGGCCGCTTCGACCATGGGCAATACCACGGCAACGGTCAGCACGACCACAGAAATACCATCTAAAAAACAACCCAATATGACGAATAATACGGTGAGATATAAGATCAATTCCATTGGCGACAATGACATGCCCGCAATCCACACCGCGAGCGCTTTTGGAATGCCTAAAAAACCCATTGCCAAGGTCAGAAAGTGTGCCCCGACCAAGATAAAACCAATCATACAGGAGCTTTTTACCGCACCGAGTAAGCTGTCCATAAAACTGTGACGACTGAGTGAACCGGTTAAGGCCGCTAATATTAAGGCACCCGTGACACCGATGGCCGCGGCTTCGGTTGGCGTAGTAATGCCGCCATAAATGGACCCCAATACAAAGCCAATTAAACCGACCACAGGCAAAAGTTTACGCAAGCCCTTGATGCGTGCTGACCAGCTGGTTTCGTGTCCGGTGCTTTTGGGCAATTCGTCTTTGTGCAGATGACCCCAGATCATGGTGAAGCCCATAAATAAGCTTACTAACAATAAACCTGGTAAGGCGCCAGCAATAAACAGACGTGCGATGGACACTTCTGCCGCCACACCGTATACGATCAAAATAATTGACGGTGGGATCAGCAAGCCCAAGGTGCCGGAGCCGGCCAAGGTGCCGATCGCCATACGGTCGCTGTAGCCTTGTTTACGCAGTTCAGGCAGTGTCATGCGGCCAATCGTCGCGGCGGTGGCGGCCGATGAACCGGAAACCGCGGCAAAAATGCCACAGCTTAAAATGTTTACGTGTAAGAGTTTGCCCGGTACGCCTCCCAGCCAAGGAGACAAGCCTTTGAATAAATCTTCTGATAAGCGGGTTCGAAATAACACTTCGCCCATCCAAATAAACAACGGCAACGCGGTTAAAGACCAGGCGGTACTGGCGCCCCAACTGGACGTTGCAAAGAGCAAATCCACTTGGTAATTTTCAGAAAGAATTAAGCCTAGACCGCCAATGGCGATCAGCGTAAATGACACCCACACGCCCAGTGCCAGCATGGCCAGCATGGTCATTGCGAGGATAATAGACACCCACATCATATCCATTAGATTTCCTCCAAAGACAGAGCGTCTTCTTGTTCACTGTAGGTTGGCTTTTTGCCTTTTAGTACCATAATTAGGGCATCTAAAATGGCCAAGTTGAGTGCGATCACACCCACAGCAACCGGCACTTGAGGGATCCACAAAGGCACAGGCACATACCCATAAGACACTTCTTCGTAGATGTAGGATTCATACACCATATAGCTGCAGGCGTAAGATAGGTAACAAAGCAAAGTAAAAGAAAGTAGCAGTATCACGGTTTCTTGGATTTTTCTTGGAAAAGGTGAAAAGCGCTCGATCACTAAGGTGACACGAATGTGGCCCCCTTCGCGAAAGGTATAGGCTAAGCCAAGAAACGTCGAGGCAGCGAGAGCGTAACCGGCAAAATCTTCCGCTGATGGGACAATGAACCCCGCCATGCGACCAACAATTTGTGCCAGTAATAATAAGGTAATAATGACGATGCATAAGCCGGCTAATAAGCCCGATGCTTGATACATTTTTTCTTTTAATGGGCTCATAGGGTTCACTTTTTGAGGATCACAAAGTGCGCTTCCCCTTCATGTTTGCAGGGGGAAGCGTCTAGTTGAGATGTGTTGCTGTGTATCTTAGTTTTCGTAGCGAGACAAAATAGCACCGATGTCTTTAGGCGCTTCGGCTTTCCACTCTTCGGTCATGGTTTTGCCGATGGCTTTTAATTCGGCCACCAAGGTAGGGGACGGATCGGTCACCATCATGCCGTTTTTCAGTAAGGTAGCTTTGTCTTTAGCGGCACGTTCGGCGATTTGAGTCCAACCCGCGGCTTCGGCGTGTTTCGCCGCGTCCAGAATGATGGTTTGAGTGTCTTTGTCTAAACGACGGAAGGCACGCTTATTCACGACGACGATGTTTTTTGGAATCCACGCTTTTACGTCGGTGTAATGGTTTACATAATCCCACGCTTGACTGTCTACGCCAGTAGAAGGCGAGGTGATCATGGCTTGGATGATGCCGGTGCTAAACGCTTGAGGAATGTCTGGCGTTTGAATCGTCATCGGCGTGGTGTCCATCAAGTCAGCAAGACGAGACTGGGTTGGGCTGTAGGCACGCATTTTTTGACCCTCAAGGTCGGCCAAGCTGTTCACTGCGTTTTTGCTGTAAAGGCTCTGAGCTGGCCAAGCAACGGTGTAAAGCAACATCATGCCATCTTTGTTGAGCGCTTTGGCGATGTCAGGTTTGGCCGCTTCCCAAAGTTGTTTGGCTTCGTCAAACGATGTGGCCAAAAAAGGAATGTTGTCGTGTTTGTAGATGGGGTTTTCATTACCTAAAATGCCCATAAAGACTTCGCCCATTTGCACTTGGCCAGTTTTCACAGAGCGTGGGATTTCGGTGTGTTTCACCAAAGAGCCGCCGGAGTGCACGTTGATTTCTAGTTCACCGTTGGAGTTGTCTTTGATTTCTTTTGCAAAAGAGTAAGCGATTTGTGTTTGCAGGTTACCGTCACCGTAGGGGGTGGGCATGTGCCATTTTTCGGCAAAGCTGGCACCGGAAGCAAGTCCGCCAATCAGTAGAGCGCTGGTTATTTTTAACATGGTTCATTCCTCTTTAAGGGTTATATTGTTGTTTTGGTTTTAATGTGTATTACATGACCGACAGATCGGTATCGAGTAAGTCGGTCACGAGCATTTTACCGGGTGCATGGGTGATGCAAATCGGCGGTTTGGCGTTACGGATAGCGACTTGAGGCGTGACGCCGCACGCCCAAAATACCGGTACTTCGCCGTCTTTTATCGTGACCGCATCGCCATAGTCTGGCTTATTTAGATCGTCGATGCCAATGTCTGCTGGTGTACCGAAATGCAAGGGTGCACCATGCGCTTTGGGAAAACGTGTGGTGATTTGAATCGCTCGAATGGCATCTTTTGCTACATAAGGACGCATTGTCACCACAGTATTTCCGAAAAAACGCCCAGCGGGCACGGTAGCGATATTGGTTTCAAACATGGACACGTTGACGTCTTCTTCTATATTGCGTTGTGTGAGTCCGGCTTGCGTCAGGGCAAGTTCAAATGAGAAAGAACAGCCCAACACAAACACCACCATGTCGTCTTGCCATAGCGCTTCGATGTCGCTGCGGCTTTCTACTTTTTCACCGTCACGGTAAACATAATATTCTGGCACGTCGTGACGCATGTCGATGTCGTGGCCCAGCTCTGGCATGGTAAAGTCGCCCACTTCCGATACGCCGATTAAGGGGCAAGCAACGGGGTTCTTTTGGCAATACAGTAAAAACTCATTGGCCCAATCCGCAGGCAAGATGACCACATTGCCCTGCATGGCGCCTTGGGCGAGACCACTTGTTACACCAGTATGCGAACGGCGGCGAATGGCTTGTCGCAACGCATAGGTTTGTTCTAATAGCGGTAACAAAGCAGACGTCATTACATTTATCCTTATTGTTGACACAATGTACGTTGTTAAGAGTAGAGTGAGGTTGCCTTAAAAGTCTAATCGTGTTTTTTTGGGGGATTTGATCAATTTATTTTATCAAGCGAGCTGGTCGTCTTGATTGTCTGTGTAGGCTTGCGCCGATGCGACTGCAATATTGGTGGCCACTTCCGCAAGTGGGTTGAAGGGGTCATCAGAATAAGAGGCAGTAAAAGTGAGGTCACTGGGTGTCCAGACCGAGCGGATGGTTTGCAGCGAACCGGCGGCTAATTCTTTGCGAATCATGACGTTAGGTAGAGTCGAAATGCCCACTGCATCAATGGCCAAACTGCGACACGCTGCCAAGGAAGAAGAAGCAAAAAAATGCGCTGGTGGCCCGTCTAGCTCACGGAATTTTTGATTGATTTCGATATAAGGGCTGGTCGCACGCGCATAGGTGATAATGGGCCATTTGGTGAGCTCTTCAAGATATAAAAGACGATTGGGTAAGGCTAATCTTGGGCTGGCAACCCAAGACAAGGCAAAGGTACAGAGCTCATGGTTGACAATATTTGGCTCGGGAATAGGGCCCATTAGTAGGGCCAAATCTAAGGTACGATCCTTAATTCCAAGAGCCAAGTTGGTTGTAATATCAACCGTCATTTCAACATCTAGGTTAGGCATGTCAGTATGCAGACGTGTTAGAAAGTCAGGCAGCCAGGTGTTTACAATGGTCTCAGAGACGCCTAAACGCAGCACTCCCGTATAGGTATTAGAGACCCCCGCCCGCTTTCGTAATTGCTCGGTTTGATAGAGTATTTTCTCGATATAAGGTAAGAGTTCTTTGCCTTTTGACGTCAAAGTGATGGGACTAGAGCCACCTTCGCGCTCAAAAAGTTTCACACCTAATTCAGATTCCAGACCAGAAATACGCGCTGAAATCGCAGGTTGCGTGGTGTGAAGTCGCTCAGCCGCTTTGCGGAAATTGCCCAGCGAGGCGACCCAAACAAAAGTTTCTAGGCGTTTGTAATTCAACGTATGACTCCTGAAATCAACAGGGGAATTACCCCAATGTTTTATGAAAACGCCGCGCTGCGATGATCACCCCAAGCACAGTAAACAAGCCTAGCCAAAGGGCATCGGCTTGTAGGTCTAACAAGTCGGCATCGCGTAATACAATCGCCCGTGCCATGCGAATAAAATGCGTGGCGGGCAACCCTTCCGCGATCCATTGAGCGCCTTGTGGCATGGCGTCATAGGGGAACATAAAACCTGAAAGCAATATAGAAGGCAATAAAATAAACACGGTGATCTGCATGGCTTGAAGCTGAGTTTTGGCGATGGTCGAAATCACCAAACCAAGGGTTAAGCTGGCAAAAATGAACAGCAACGACGCTATACCAAGAACCATTAAGCTTCCAGCAATCGGCACAGAAAAGACACCGTATCCCACGCCAAGAATAATCATAATTTGCAGCATACCCACCACCACATAGGGCGCAATTTTGCCGATCATCAGCTCCATCGGACGAATGGGCGTGGTGATCAAAAATTCCATATTGCCCTGTTCTTGTTCACGCACAATGGCGGTAGCCGTGAACAGAATCATCGTCATGGTCAAGATCACCGCCAATAGTCCAGGGACAATATTCACTACGGTGCGCTGTTCAGGATTGAAATATTGCACGACTTCAAAGGTCGGTATGGTTTGGCTGACGGTGCGATTGGCAACCTCGTCTAGTGGCATAGTGCGTAGGGCTTTAATGGCGGCGGCGATCACGGTGTCGGAACCATCAACGATCCATTGACCGACGGGCTGAGTTAAGGCGCTGGCGGTTGGGTTTGTTCCATAGCGGGGGTGTTGAATAAGTCGAGCGCTAAAATCGGGCGGCAAATACAAAGTGGCTCGAACATCGCCTCGTGTCATCGCGGCTTCCGCGTCGTGAAGGGACGTGTAGACGGCGTGAAAATCGACCGATTGAGTGGCTGTGACAGCTTGAACAAGGGCACGGCTCTCAGACGTTTGACTCAAATCGACCAAACCAACAGGAATGTGGCGCGCATCCGTATTGATGGCGTAGCCAAACAACATGAGTTGCACGAGAGGAATCATGATAATCATCCCAAATGTCATTCGGTCACGGGATAATTGCTTGATCTCTTTCATTATGACCGCAAAAATGCGCCCCCAACTTGCCCCTGCGTTTAACATAAAGCATTACTCATCATGGCGAGTTCCTGTGCAAGTAACGAACACGTCTTCGAGGCTGGGTCGGGCGAGCTGCATCGGACGACCAGCACACAATAGCGCCAAGAAACGCAGGGGATCAGTTTGCGTTTTTTTAACCAAAACACGCAGGTGCGCCCCAATTTGTGCCGCAGATAACACCTCGCTCTGTTGCAGTAAGGCCTGCTTAAGTTGCCGTAATTGTTCGCCTCCTATTTCAACCACATTAGCGGGCATGGCGTTCATTAGTTCTGCTGGCGAACCATCAGCACGTAGGTGGCCATCTTCTAAAATAGCGAGTGCATGACAGCGTTCGGCTTCGTCCATGTAATGGGTCGAGACTAAGATGGTGGTGCCAGCGTCGCATAAATCGAATAGGCGTTCCCAAAATTCACGGCGGTTTTCGGGGTCGACCGCCGACGTAGGTTCGTCTAAAAACAGTAACTCGGGTGAGTGCAGTGTGGCGCAAGCGAGCGCTAGGCGTTGTTTTTGACCACCGCTCATGGACCCCGCGTATTGTTTTGCTTGATTCTTCAGGTCGTATAAATGCAAAAGTTCGTCGATGCGTTGGGTGCGTCGAGTGCCGGTGAAGCCATAAATCGCCGCCACGAAGCGTAAGTTTTCTAAGACAGTGAGCGAGTCGTAGAGCGAGAATTTTTGTGTCATATACCCCAATTTTTGTTTAATGGCTTCTTCATGGCCAGCGAGTGTTTGGCCTAGTATGGTGATTTCTCCTGAAGTTGGCGTGAGCAAACCGGTCATCAAACGAATGGTGGTGGATTTGCCACAGCCGTTTGGCCCCAAAAAGCCGTAAATACATCCCTTGGGAATGCGAAAGTTTAACTCGTTAACAGCGATGTGTTCCCCAAAGGCTTTGGTTAGGCCTTGTGCTTCTATGGCGAATTTTCCAGCATTGCTCATGGTAAACGCACTTCAACGGCCAAGCCTGTGGGTAACTCGTCGGCGTGTTGTAGTTCAATGTCAGTAAGATACATAAGACGTGCACGATCACGTTCGTTTAAAGCATAGAAGGGAGTAAAAGCGGGTTGAGATCGTACGTTTCGGACGGTGCCGATAAACGGAGTGTCGATACCCTCTACCCAAACATCCAGCACATCGCCGATGTGCAACGCGGCCCGTGCGGTGGCGGGCACATAAACCCGTGCGTAGGGCGAAGTGTCTGCCAGTAAGCTAAGTATTTGCGTGCCGGCGGTAACGCGCTCCCCTGTATGCCACGGTAAGGTGTCGATGATGCCTGAAACAGGCGCACGTAATGTTAATTCATCGTGTTTGACTTGTTGCCATGCTAAGACGGCCTTGGCTGCGTTCAACTGCGCTTGCGCCTGTGCGATGGCTTCGGGCAGAGCGCCATTTTTCAGCTCCAACCAACGGGCTTGGCTTTCTTCTAGCTTGGCGGCACTGGCGTCTTTAGAGGCTTCGGCGGTGTCTAAATCGGCTTTGCTAACGGCTTTTTTCTGGTATAACTCGACAGCGCGGTGGTATTTCAACGTGGCCTCTTGGTAATTGGCTTTGGCAGCATCGACAATGGCTTGCGCAGCGTTCAATTGTTCAAAACGTGTGCCAGCAAGCAGGCTGTTGAGTGTTTGTACGGCGTATTCCTGTTCGGCTTGGCGTTGCGTGATTAAGGCTAGACTGGCTTGATCGTCAAGCGTCAGAAGTACATCGCCGGCGTTGACGAACTGTCCTTCTTCGACCAAAAGTGTATGGATTCGCTCCGTTATGGGTGATGTCATGACAAAGCGTTCTCGCTCTAATGTGCCCATTGCGCGATGGTCTGTTTCGGATTGACATCCAGCCAAAATGGCGATCAGTGCCGACACAGTGAGTGGTAAAATCCATCGTATCAATGAGGTCATAAAAGGCGTCTCTGAATGCGTTAAATGGGCGATGCTTGCTCTTTTATTATAAGCTGATTTGGTTGGGTAACTCGTCATGATGAAAAATAATTTCTGGTAGGCAAGGTAAAAATCACGCCAGAAATGCGTATTTACGTGCAGAATAATAGGAGCGGCATACGGCTTGCGGTATGCTGTGGCCACTTTTTTAGGATAGAACCCGATGAACAAACTGATTGCACTGTTGTTAAAAGGACTGGTTGCAGTATTGCCTATTGGTTTAACTGTGTACCTTATTTTTTGGTTACTGGCGACTGGAGAAGCCATTGCACAGCCTCTTTTGCTGTGGCTAATTCCTGACGCCTTGTATTTCCCAGGGTTGGGGTTAATTGCCAGTTTGGGTGCCTTGGTCTTGATTGGTTTTTTGGTCAATCTTTATGGTATTCGTTATTTGGTTAAGTTAAGCCATAATATTTTTGAGCAAATACCGTTGGTTAAATCCATTTATGGTGCGATCAAAGACATGATGATGGTGTTTAACCTGGCGGAAAAGAAAGAAATGAAAAGCGTGGTATCCATCGAGTGGAACGGTGCGCAAGTGATTGGCTTTGTCACCGGAGAACAAACTGGGCAACGCCTCTTTGGTGATCAAGATCTTGTTGGCGTCTATGTGCCACTCAGTTATCAAATTGGCGGCATCACCTTGTACATTGCCAAAGATCGTTTGACCGAACTCGACATTGGCGTAGAAGAAGCCATGAGACTGGCCCTTACTGCGGGTGTGCAGAGCCAGAAAGAAAAGTGATTGCAATTAAGGCGTTGGCTTATTATTAGTTCAACATCTTAATAGGATTACCACATCGAATTGCCTGTCTAATTGTATCAACGATTTCGTCACTAGATGGAACTGTGGCGTCATCTCTCATGACGATGTAGTGATCCTCGTAACGTGGTGTGTATCGAAAAGGAACCGTTGAAAAGAAAATACCGACGGTGGGAGTATGAGTTGAAATGCCTATATTACGCACGCCCGTGTCAGGTGCAACTAACAACGATGACTGTGCTATAAGTTGAACCAATTTATCTAGTTCCAAGCAGGGTTGGATGGTGAAATGGGTGTGTTGTTTGGTCAAGTATTCCAAATAGTCACCTTTTTCGAAGTCATTTTTACCTTCTAGATAGATGTGTCTAACATTGGGCAGTGCCTTAATACTTTTTTCTATAACGTCACGCATTTGTTCTTTTGACAGTACCTTACGCAGTTGAGAGGCACCATTAAAGTAAAGAATAAAAGGAGCACTTTTGTTGCAGAAGTCCTGATTATCAGGGTAGGCAAAGTCCAATCGACGGGGAGGGTTGTGTCCAAGTACTCTTAACATATCGAGCATGGTCTCAACTTCTGCTTGAAAGTCAGACCGCAACACGCAAAGATTATAAAGTGTTCCTCGATGCAAAGAACGATAAGGAAAGCCAACCTTTAGTTTTGCTTTTGTGAGAAATGTCATCCAGTAAGAGCGATTTGTACCGGCTAAGTCAAAAATGATGTCTTGCTCGCCGAGTGCTTTTATATTGGCGAGCCTAGCCTTTAAACCACTGGAGACATCTTTACTCTTTCCGAGCATTATGTGTGTCTGATCGACTAAATCATAAGGCATGCCGTATTGATAATGTGAGACACCAACAAGTGTAATAGTGGCGTTAGGGAAAAAGCGGCGGGCTTCTACAAGAAAAGGTCGCAAAATAACTTGGTCTCCTAGCGCAGCATGTCGGATAACAGTGATTTTTCGCACTTTTTTAGGACAAAGGTCTGAAGTGATGTAGTTTCTCGCTTTTTTAGTAACGAATGCTCCTTGTTCAAACCAAAGATTCTTCATGCTTTTCAGCCATGGATGCTTCATTGTCTTGTCCTGATATCAAATACTTTATTTAGTCTTAATTATCACTGGTTCTTGTTGAATAAGTAGACCATTGCTGGATGCTAAATTATAGCGTTGAAGTTCATTTAATAAAGCGTTTTTTGGTGAATGTATAACTGAAATTTGGGGGTAATAGACAATGAAGTTTTTCACAAAATATATGTTTTCTTTAAGAAATAAAATCAAAATTAAAAAGGAGCATAAAATAGACATTGCACAAAACACCCGAATTCGACAGTGTAAAATTAATATCAATGGTAAAAACAATACGTTGAAAATACTAAGTGGTGCTAATTTGCGCGGTGTTAATATAGAAATTCTTGGAAATAATTGTACTCTTGTTATTGGAGAGAATTGTGTGATCGGTGAAGGATGTTACCTATCCTCTCGTGAAGATGGAACAGAATTAATTTTGGGTTCTGGCTGTATGTTGTCTCGTAACGTGAACGTAATGACCAGTGATGGTCACGATATTTTAAAGGACAGTACTCGCATAAATCAGGCAAAGAGTATCTATATTGGTGACCGTGTTTGGCTGGCAGACAGTGTCACTGTTTTAAAAGGTGTGACTATTGGAAATGATTGTATCGTAGGAATCAACTCCACATTAACGAAGAGTATCGATGCGGGGTCTGTGGCTGCTGGTGTGCCTGCGAAAGTCGTTTCGCAAGGTGTGACTTGGCAAAATGAATGCACCTATTAATCGTTTCTACGCAATATTATTAATAAAGTTAAAATTTTTAAACAATCCCCAAAATTAAGTATGTAAATGACCTTGATCAGTAAGCAAGAATCAATGCAAAAGCAAAGAAAAGTAGTCGTGGTAGGCGCTGGCCCAGCCGGTTTGATGGCGGCAGAGGTGATTTGTGCCGCAGGGCATCAGGTGCATGTCTATGATGCCAAGCCCAGTGCTTGTCGGAAGTTTTTATTGGCGGGTGTGGGGGGGATGAACATTACCCATTCTGAAGAGTACCCCGCGTTTATTCAGCGTTACTACGACAAAGCCTCTTGGTTAAACAGCGCCGTGAGTCAGTTTAATGCAACGGCGTTGTGTGATTGGATTCACGAATTGGGTGTGGAGACGTTCGTTGGCTCATCGGGTCGTGTGTTTCCAAAAGACATGAAAGCCGCGCCCTTGTTACGGCATTGGTTAACGCGTCTGCGAGAGTCGGGTGTGCAGTTCCATATGCGTCATAAGATGACTCAACTGATGGGGACAGACATCACTTTTGATCACCTTGGTGAAGACGTTATTACTCGCGCAGACGCTGTCGTACTCGCTATGGGCGGTGCCAGCTGGCCGAAACTGGGTTCGGATGGAGCATGGTTACCTGTTTTAGAAGAACAAGGGGTAGACATTGCACCATTAGAAAGTGCCAACTGTGGGTTTTACAGTCGTTGGAGTGAGCACTTACAATCCAAGTTCGCAGGCAGTCCTTTAAAGGGAATTGCTTTTTCTTTTAAGCGAGAAGGCGGCAGCCTTGCCACTCAGCAAGGGGAGTGCATTGTGACCGAAGATGGTATGGAAGGTAGCTTGATTTATGCTTTTTCCAAATACCTAAGAGATCGCATTAAGGCGACTGGTCAAGCCACTCTGAATGTGGATTTGTTGCCTTTGCAAAATGCAGAGCACGTCACGCAAAAGCTTCGTAACACCAAGCCAAAAGAATCGTTTAGTAAATATTTAAAGCGCACGGTAAACATCAGCGGCGTAAAAGCGGCTTTATTGTATGAAGCCTTTGAGAAAAACGCCTTTCAAACACCAGAAACTTTAGCAAGGTGCTTAAAAGCAGTGCCTGTTCATTTCTACAAAACCAAACCAATCGATGAAGTGATTTCAACGGCAGGTGGGGTATGTGAAGGCAGTGTGGATGAGCGTCTCATGCTCAAGTCTTTGCCTGGCGTATTCTGTGCTGGAGAAATGCTCGATTGGGAAGCTCCAACGGGAGGGTATCTACTGACAGCATGTTTTGCGACCGGTCGTTTGGCGGGCCAAGGTGTCAATGCCTTATTGGCGACTGAAAACCTGTATGACTAAGGGCTCCATTTACAAAGTAAACGCATAAAAAATGCCCGATGGTTCGCACCACCGGGCATTTTCATTTTAAGACAAGATTATTTTGATGAAACAACAGTGACAACGCGACGGTTTTCTTCGCGATTTGCGGCTGTATCATTGGCAAATAAAGGTCTTTCTTCACCGTAACCAACAGCAGTAACACGGCTTGCATCAACGTTCAGTTCATTGACCAATACGTCTGCCACTGCTTGAGCACGCTTCTGAGATAGGGCTAGATTGTAAGAGGCTGCGCCTGTGTTATCGGTATGGCCTTCAACGGCGATCGTTGTTTCTGGGTACTTTTTCAAGAAAGCTGCCACTTCTTCAATGTTGGCATAGTACTGCTGATCAACAACGGTAGAGTTTGTTGCAAATTGCACGTCTAGGCGAATCGTTTGTGCTTTTTCTAGGACAACGTAACACCCTGTTGCATCCACTTCGGCACCGGCTTCAGAGCCAGGGCAAGCGTCAACGTGGTTAGCAACACCATCTTGATCGTCATCAAGCGCACAGCCTTGCATGTCAACAGATACGCCTACCGGTGTGTTTGAACACTGATCTTTAGCGTCTTCAATGCCATCTTTGTCAGCATCCATAAAGACGGCTTTAACCGGTTCTTCTATCGCTTTTACTGGCTCTTCTACTGCTTTTACTGGCTCGTTTGTTGTTTCTGGTTGGTTGCCGAAAACAAAATGTAGGCCCAGTGTTGTGATGTTATCAAACTCATGATCTTCAATATCATTCACAAGGCGGAAGTCAGCGCGCAAATCCACAATGTCATTGAGGGCATATTTCAAACCGCCACCTGCATTGAGAAGCGTATTGTTCGACCCTGGACTGAAATCGGTTGTACCAACACCAGCGGCTAGATAAGGAACTAACTTACCGCGTTCTGCCAAGTGGTATAGAGCGTCTAGGCGGAACTGATCGACATCAATATCGCTGCCATTTGATGATGCTTCACTGTCTGCATTTAAATAAACAAACTCTAATGCCCATGGATTACCGAATTGGTAACCAAGACCTAATGATGCCGCCTCGGTGTTATCTACCTTGCGGTTATTGTCCATGTTGTAATAGCCAACACTGGGTGCAACAGTGAAGCCTTCTTCTGGCTGAGCCTGTGCGACGGTAGAAGCAGCGACTAAACCAGCTAGAAGTGTGCGTTTATTCAATAAAAAAGACATGAAGTATTTCCTAATAAAGTAGTCTGTAACTTTCATTATCGCCTACTTGGCAGAAAAAAACGACCCACCTACTACATTTCCAAACATATCTTGTTTTCTTTACATAAAATGACGTTAGCCCGAAAAAGGCTGACAAATCATCACGTTTTTATTGAAATATAACAGGAGGAAATCGGTATTATTTTAATGAAACAAAGGGCTCTTTTTGTCTGTTTAGCATTTTCCTGTTTAGCAAGGAGCAGACTGCATACCATTTTCTAAGCCCGATGGTTAAAAGGGAGAAAAGTTTGTTACGTTTATCTATTTATTGGTTGTTTACGGAGAGACGCTCGCATGGACACAAAGCACAATCGTTTAGAACATCTTCAAAGTTTGCTTGAAAACCTAGGGAACGTGCGATTAAGTCAGCTAGTTAGTACGAAATCACTACTGACTTGATTTGCTTTTCAATTTGCTCAAAACCTCAGTTTTTAGTGTGTCTTATCCTCTAGTTGAAGCCTTTAAAGCTCCAACT
>NZ_JAJATW010000002.1 GCF_020532605.1 Marinomonas algarum
CTTCATAAAACTCACCGATTCTGCAACTTTTTGGGCCTTACACTGTATTTACAGCAAGATTTAGACATAAACTATCTAATAAAAACACAATAAATTCAATAGGTTGAGAGTTATTCAGGGACAACTACCAAACAGATACTTACAGCGCTCAGCAATCCTCTCAATGCCTTTCGCAAAAATTAGTCGAAACTTTCAAGTTTAAACTTTAGATTGACAGCAACCCTCTTTTGCAAAATAAGCGAGTTGCTGTACAACTTTTTATGTATTAAACATTTATGGAAGCTTAATTTCTAAGCTATCGATTCTTTGTAGACCACGAGGCAGTTTCAATCCTCGACGGCCTCGTTCCCCCAGATACTCTTCCAGATCCTTTTCAGCAAAAGTGATAAATCGCTTACCGGCGTGAGCGGTCAATACATCGTCTGGTTGTACACAAGCCAATGCAACGACCCACTCTTCCCGGTCTGCCGCTCTAGAACTGGGAATACTCAACATTTTATTACCTTTCCCTTTTGCCATTTTCGGCAACGAAGCCACATCAAACGCAAGCATTCGACCTTCATTAGAAATGGCCACAACACGACCAAGCTCAGGGTTAGAAACCAATACAGGCGGCATAACCCGCGCACCTCTTGGCAAGGTTAGCGACGCTTTGCCTGCTTTATTCTTGGCGTATAAGTCTTGTAGTTGCGCAACAAAACCATAACCCGCATCACTGGCAATCAAATAATGCGCGTCTTCGCTGTCTAACACGGCAGACACTATCGTCACGTCTTTTTCTAATGAAATACGGCCCGTAACGGGTTCGCCTTGGCCTCGAGCCGAAGGTAAAGTGTGTGCCTTAATAGAGTAGGTTCGACCATTTGAAGCAAACAAGACCAATGTCTGGTTAGAACGCCCCTTTGTACTGACAAGAAAGCCATCACCTGACTTATAACTTAAGCCTTCAACATCCACATCATGGCCTTTGGCGGCACGAATCCAGCCCTGCTTAGAAATCACCACCGTAATGGGGTCATTAGAAAGAAGGTCTTCTTCACTGAACGCTTGCGCTTCTTTACGCTCAACCATCGGTGTTCTGCGTTCGTCACCAAAAGCATCGATCGCTTCTTGAATCTCATCGCTGATCAGCTTTTTCAACTTACGGTCAGAGGCCAACAACCCTTCTAGCTTTTTACGCTCTTTTTCAAGCTCGTCTTGCTCACCCTTAATACGCATCTCTTCAAGCTTAGCCAGATGACGTAGTTTTAATTCCAAAATAGATTCGGCTTGCATCTCACTCAGACCAAACCGTGCGATCAATTCTAACTTTGGCTTTTCTTCTGTTCGGATGATGTCAATCACTTCATCAATATTTAGGTAGGCTATCAGTAAACCTTCCAAAATATGCAGACGATTTAACACCTTATCAAGACGAAACTGTAAACGACGACGTACAACGTCAATGCGAAAGCGTAGCCACTCTGTCAAAAAGTTCTTGAGAGGCTTCACTTGCGGCAGACCATCAAGACCAATCACATTCATATTCACACGATAGGACTTTTCCAGATCAGTGGTGGCAAACAAATGTGTCATCACGGCTTCAATATCCACGCGATTTGACTTGGGAACAATGACTAACCTGGTTGGGTTTTCATGATCTGACTCATCTCGTAAATCCACCACCATAGGCAGTTTCTTTGCCTGCATTTGAGCCGCAATCTGCTCTAGTATCTTGCTTCCTGACACCTGATGAGGCAACTCGCTTATCACGATTTCACCTTCGTCTACGGTGAAGCGTGCTCTGGCTTTAATCTGTCCTTTACCGGTTTCATACAACTTAACGATGTCGTGGCGTGGCGTGATAATTTCACCACCTGTTGGGAAGTCAGGCCCTTTCACAAAACTCAGTAAATCGTCTAATTCAGCTTTAGGATGGTTCAGCAAATGTATGCAGGCACCACCGATTTCTCTGAGGTTATGTGGAGGAATGTCTGTTGCCATCCCAACAGCAATGCCTGTTGTACCATTGAGTAACAAATTTGGCAGACGAGCGGGGAGTACGGAAGGCTCTTGTAAGGTGCCGTCAAAATTAGGTACCCAATCGACTGTGCCTTGACTCACTTCACGCAGCAAAACGTCTGCGTATTTTGAAAGACGAGATTCGGTGTAACGCATGGCAGCAAAAGACTTAGGGTCGTCTGGCGCGCCCCAGTTACCTTGGCCATCAACCAGGGGATAACGATAAGAAAAAGGCTGTGCCATTAATACCATGGCTTCATAACAAGCACTGTCACCATGAGGGTGAAACTTACCGAGCACATCCCCCACTGTCCGAGCCGATTTTTTGTACTTCGCACTCGCCTTTAAACCCAATTCACTCATTGCATAAACAATACGACGTTGAACCGGCTTCAACCCATCACCAATATGCGGCAAAGCGCGGTCCAAAATAACGTACATGGAATAGTTTAAATACGCTTTTTCTGTGTAATCTTTTAATGACAGCGTTTCATTCGATTCAAAATTTGACAATTCACTCAAGGAAGCTTTCCTTCTTCGATCAAGGGTGCATGCAAGCAATAAACACACACTGTTTAACTGATTTTACTTTATGGCAGTTGAGCGCCACGACAAGCATTGAAGCCTTTTTCAACGCAACAAGAGCGCCGTAAGCACATGATCTTCCCACTGCCCATTAATTTTCAAATAACGCTTTGCGAGGCCTTCTTTATCAAAGCCCAGTTTTTGCAACACAGCGGCACTGCGCGCATTTCTCGGCATGTAGCAGGCTTGAATGCGGTCAATATGCCATTCTTTATGTAGATAATGTAAACCCGCCTCTAACGCCTCTTGCATGATGCCCTTGCCCTGTTCACTTTGCCGTAGGCTGTAACCAAGATTACAAGACTGAAACACACCTCGCGCCACATTGGAAAAGTTGGTATAAGCGAGCATCTTATCTTCCTCAGGCGACAAAAAGCAAAGTACCACCCCTCTGTCCTCCAGAAAATCACGACGCATTTCACGAATGCGTAGCTGACAGGTTTCTAGGGAATAATAAGCGTCACTTCTGGTCGGTTCCCAGGGAGCCAAAAAGTCTTTTTCTTGATTCACATAATCATACAAAAGCGGGGTGTGAGACGCTTCTAGAAGCGTCAATATCCCTCTTTTTGTCACCACACGTGGAAAGCGCTCTCCTTCACCACTGGCTTGATCGGCCTTGATAAAAGGGTCATCTGTGACGACCTGAAACTGCTTTAAAGAATAAGCAAGATACCAAAAATCTTTACCCAGCGATAAAATCCTGCGCTGAACCGGATGCTCTGTCCACGCTGCAGCGTCCTCTTCTGTTTGCCAATAGGTCACCATGATGTCTATCTCACCACCTGCCCATTCTGCACCAAGGTAGCCAGGTAGATCCTGTGCAAGCGCCATCAACTTATCGCTCATGACGCGATACATAACCTCATTTGACGCCAACTTACTGGACAACATGACGCCAAAGTACGGCAAACGCGTGGAAGCACTATACACCTTCATAATGTCTCTTTTTCAAAACGTCTCACCGTATTCAATCAACAAACTTAAGGCCGACTGCATGTTTTATAAATACAAGTTTGCACCTAAGTTAGATAAGTCGTGCCCGCTAAGACTTTTTTGTACGTTGCCATTAGGCTATCTTGTTCTTGTTGACTCAAGGTGCTTGCAGACACTTTCCCTTGATAACGAGCCATCAATTCGTGCTCGTTATAGCTGACCGACTTGAGCACATCTTGCACACTGTCACCTTTCAGCACATGGTCAATACGGAATCCTTCTTCTGTTAGATAAACGTCTACAGAGCAAGTATCACCAAATAGGTTATGCAAATCCCCTAGTGTTTCTTGGTAGGCACCTACTAAGAAAAACCCCATCAAGTAGTCTTCACCTTCTGGCGGAGGCGGCGGCAAAGGCAACGAGGACTCAATGCCTTGTCCGTCTACATAGCTGTATAAGCAACCATCAGAGTCACAGGTTACATCTTGAATCTTCCCTCGAAAAGAGGGTGCCTGATCCAGTCCTTGCAATGGCAAAACGGGGAATAACTGGTCAATTCCCCAAGCGTCTGGCATCGATTGAAAAACAGATAAATTCACAAAAAGCTTCTCTGCCAGACGTTCGTTTAACTCATCAATCACAGCACGATGTCCACGGTTACGATTATCTAACCGTGGCAGCAAATTTCGACAGGCAGACAAAAACAGATTCTCAGCTTGAGCACGCTGCGACAAGTTCAACTGACCGTGATTATATAAAGCCAGACTGTCATTAAAATCGTCTAACAAATCATGGTAAATCTCAACCAAAGAGCGGCTTTCTTCGTCATTACCCAATTTTAAGCTTTGATAAGACGACCAGAGTCGCTGTAATTCTAACTCCGTATCCTGTGTAGGCTCTTCGATCGGCAACAGTTCGGCACCATGAGAAAAGACATCGGCAATCATCATGGCATGGTGTGCTGTCACGGCACGCCCCGATTCGGAAATAATATGTGGATGTGGAAGGTCATATTGTTCACACACATTGTGAAAGGCGAACACAACGTTATTAGCATACTCGCCAATACTGTAGTTCGCTGAAAAGTCATTTTGACAACGGGTGCCTTCATAATCAACGCCTAAGCCACCACCAACATCAACCCATTTCACCTTAACACCCATCGCATGCAGTTCAGCATAATAACGAGCACACTCTTTAAGGCTGTTTTGAATATCACGGATCCGCGTGATCTGTGAGCCTAGATGGAAATGTATCAGCTCCAAACAATGCGACAGGCCCAACTCACGCAAATGATCAATTGCTCGTAATAATTGTGAGGTGGTTAAGCCAAACTTAGACTTCTCGCCACCACTGTTTCCCCAGTGTGTTGAGCAAGTCGATGCCAAGCGGATACGAATACCAATACGAGGTTGTACATCAATCTTAGCGGCTTCTTCTAAGATCCAATCCAACTCGTGCATTTTTTCGACAACAATAAAAACCTGGTGGCCCATTTTTTCAGCCATCAACGCCAAATGGATAAACTCACGATCTTTGTAGCCATTACAAACAATGATACCTTCGGCGTTTTTATGCATTGCTAACACCGCCATCAATTCAGGCTTACTGCCCGCTTCCAAACCGACTGAGGCCGTATTATCAAGCTGACACGCCGCTATTTCTTCAACAACTCGACGCTGTTGGTTGACCTTAATCGGATACACAATCGCATATTGTGCTTGATAGTTATAATGTTCAATTGCCTGTTGAAAGGAATTCGTAATTTTTTCAATACGCGAATGCAGGATATTAGGAAAACGCACAAGACAAGGGTATGGAATACCTTGCTGCTTCAACGCTTGAGAAAGCTCTGTCAAATCAATACTGTTTTCTCTGTCAGGTAAGGCAATAGCACGACCTTTGTCATTGATTGAAAAAAAACCACTGCTCCAGTGACTGACGTTGTACAGCTCCATTGAGTCTTTAATTGACCAAGGCTTCATATCATCTCCAAAATTGTCATGTCCGTATTGTAAGCGATTGCTTTATCACGAAACCAAATAAAAAAAGCGAGGTTAAGACAAACTTAACCCCGCTTTTTTTTAATAAATATACAGGTTAAGAAACATGCTCACCATGAGCTTGCTTGTCTGCATGGTAAGAAGAGCGCACTAAAGGACCACAAGCTGCACGCTTAAAGCCCAGCTCTTTGGCCACTTCTTCATAACGAGCAAACTCTTCCGGTGGTACAAAGCGCGCCATAGGAAAGTGATGCTTAGAAGGCTGAAGATATTGACCAATCGTCAACATATCTACATTGTGAGCACGAAGATCTTTCAGCACTTCAACAATTTCTTCAAACGTTTCACCCATACCAACCATCAAACCAGACTTCGTAGGTACATCTGGGCAACGATCTTTGAAGTTTTTCAACAAATCTAATGACCATTGGTAGTCTGAGCCAGGGCGAACCTGACGATACAGACGTGGAATTGACTCTAAGTTGTGATTAAAAACATCAGGGGGGGCAATTGACAAGGTATCAATCGCGACGTCCATCCGACCGCGAAAATCCGGTACCAGTGTTTCAATTTCGATGTTTGGACTTTCAGCACGAGTTTCACGGATACAGTCAACAAAATGCTGTGCTCCGCCATCGCGCAAATCATCACGATCTACCGACGTAATCACCACATACTTCAATTTCATATCACGAATTGCCGCCGCCAACTCTTTTGGTTCATCAACGCTGAGTGGATTTGGTCGTCCGTGTGCTACATCACAAAACGGGCAACGTCGCGTACAAATTTCACCCATAATCATAAAGGTGGCTGTGCCATTACTGAAACACTCTCCTAAATTAGGGCAATTCGCTTCCTCGCATACTGACGCCAGTTTGTGCTCGCGCAGTGTTGATTTAATACGAGCGATTTCTGGCGATGCTGGCATGCGTACACGTAACCAGTCAGGCTTACGTGGAATCTCTTCTGTTGGTACAATTTTTACAGGGATACGTGCCATTTTATCAGCACCACGTAGTTTTTCCCCTTGGACAACGCGTTTGCGTTCTACAGTCATTCTAATTCCACCCTTGTTGGATAGCAGGATAGCTATATCCTAGCTGCTCAGCCAGCTGATTCGCTAACTGACGCTTAGTATCTGATAACGAAACTATGCTATTGAGTCTTTTCATATCAACCATTTGTAGACCTTGATAGCCACATGGGTTGATCCGGTTAAATGGTGTGAGGTCCATATCAACATTAAGAGCCAATCCATGAAATGAGCAACCTCTGCGGACTCGCAACCCTAAGGAAGCAATTTTTTGCTCATTAACATACACGCCAGGCGCGTCAGGTTTGGGGTAGGCGGTAATCTGATTTTCTTGCAGTGTGTTTACGACAGCATTCTCCAGCACAGACACCAAATCTCGAACGCCAATTCCCAATCGTTTAAGATCCACCATAACATACGCCACCAGCTGACCCGGTCCGTGATACGTCACTTGACCGCCTCGATCAACCTGAACAACAGGGATATCACCAGGTGCCAAAAGGTGTTCTTCCTTGCCTGCCTGACCTTGGGTAAACAGCGCCGGATGTTCTAACAACCAAATTTCATCCGCGTCAGCTTTAGAACGCGTTTGTGTAAAATCTTTCATACGCTCCCAAGTGTCATTGTAATCAATCACACCTAGGTCACGACAGACCACACTCATGTTCATTTACAGAACCATCTTAACAGGTTCAATCGCCATTAAATCACGGTGTAGAGCAGCAAGCTGTTCTTCACTTTGTGCCACAATCCGAAAACTAAAACTGACAAACTTTCCTTTGCTTGAACGGTTGCTTTTCTCTGCCGTCGTGTTCATCTCAGGTGCATGACAAAGTAAACATTCTGTGATTTCAGTATGAATACCCTCAGCATCTAATGAGACCACCTTGATCACGTAATTATCACAAGGAAACTCTATTTTTGGTGCATCAGCGACTTGTTCTGCTTGGTCACCATGTTTTGTAATCAATGCCATTATACTTACCCTTTCAAATCAGAGCTTAAAACAAGTTCATAAAGAAAAGTTTAATTTTATCAAACAAGCGTTTGAAAAAGCCGCCTTCTTCAACAGCCTCTAGCGCAACAACCTGCTGTTCAAGCAACACATTTCCTTCAGAGCCAACGATAATGGTTCCCAGCACATCACCAACGGCAATAGGTGCAACGATTTCTTTCTGCATATCCAAAGAAGCAGGAATAGAATCGCCTTGTTGTCTTGGCATGGTGACTAACACATCATCAGCAAAGCCCACTTTGACTGTCGCTTGACTACCGCCCCACACTTTCGCGTTGTTAACCACTTGGCCGCGGCTATAGAGTTTGCGTGTCTCATAGTAACGGAAACCATAGTTCAATAGCTTCTGAGCCTCAGCAGCCCTCGCCGCATCGGACTTGGTTCCCATTACAACGGCAATAAGACGCGTGCCGTTGCGAACCGCAGAGGCCGCTAAGCAGTAACCCGCCTCTTCAGTATGGCCGGTCTTTAAGCCATCCACTGTTTTATCTCGCCATAGCAAACGATTGCGGTTTGGCTGGCGAATGTTGTTGTAAGTAAACTCTTTTTCAGCGTACATGGTGTAATTTTCTGGGAACTGTAAAATCGTCGCACGAGACAGTTTAGCCAAATCATGAGCGCTTGAGTAATGTCCTTCTGCAGGGAACCCTGTTGCATTTTTAAAATGAGAATTGGTCATACCCAGCAGTTGCGCATGCTGGTTCATCAGATCCGTAAATGCGGCCTCACTCCCGGCAACGTATTCTGCGGCTGCCACACTTGCGTCATTCCCAGACTGGATAATAATGCCGCGCATTAAATCTTCTAAGCTAACCTGAGTCCCTTCGCGAATAAACATACGCGAACCTTCCATACGCCATGCTTTTTCACTTACGGTAACCATATCAGAGAAAGACAAGTTTCCTCGTGCCAGCTCATACTCAACAATATAGGCCGTCATTAACTTAGTCAGGCTGGCAGGTGGCAAGGCCTCATCAGCGTTATTTTCTACTAAGATATCGCCGGTAAAAGCATCCATCAAAATATAGCTGCTTGCCGACAGTTGTGGCGGTGCCGGTATTAACGAAGGTGCTGCCGTAACCACGTTTGAAACTAGGCTAAAAAGCAAGGATAAAGTCACTAGGAGTGTTTTCATACTCAAAAATATCGTCTTCTAAAAAATGTGCCTGAATAATACTAGAGCATAAAAGGAATCTCTAGCCCAAACCGATTGGCTCAAGGAACAAGCGCGACTCTAACCGCGTTGCCAAAGCCCTCTTGTTGCAGTTTTTGCTGCCATCTCAACAGCTCAGTATCATTGTCAAACGGACCCAATAAAACCTTATATAAACCGTCGTTTTGATGATTGGTACTTACTTTAACTTGAGTATCAAATGATTCAAAAAGTCGTGTTTTTAATTGATTTGCTGATTGTTCGACACGAAACGCACCTACCTGTAAATGTGAAAAAACCATCAAGTCTGGCGTCGACGCTTGACTCGAGTGAGACTCGACAGAAGCCTTATTCGGTGTGACTTCAGAGGCGACAGGAGAACTTATAACAACCGCTTTTGGTGCTTGGTACGACTGTCCTTGAGACGGTGTAATCGCTTCTATTTTGACACGCGCCAACCCTTTCTTGTGGTAATCTAAACGAGCGGCAGCGGCATAGGAAAGATCAATAATACGGTCCCCATGGAAAGGCCCACGGTCATTCACTCGCACAATGATTGAGCGGTTATTATCAAGGTTTGTTACCTTCACATAGGTCGGTAACGGTAAGGATTTGTGCGCGGCAGAAAAGGCATACATGTCATATGTTTCCCCATTTGACGTCTTATGCCCATGAAATTTATTGCCGTACCATGAGGCCGTTCCTTGTGCCGTATAACCTTTCGCTGAATCCATTACCCAATACTTTTTCCCCCACACTTCATAGGGACTTTTGTTTCCACCTCGACTTTTTGCTTCCCATTTAGGCACCAAATCCGGTAAATGATCTACCTCTATATCTCCCGTCGGCGCGTGATCCTGTAAGATAGAATAACGTCCGCCGCCAGACGCTTTTTCATAGTCCGCGTCTTTTTTACCCAAAACATGCTGGGTACTCATACAGCCATTCAGTACCAATAAACTCACACTGGCAACAAACAGTATCTTAATCCACTTCATAACGCCCAATACTCTTAGCAAGCTCTAACACTGACATGGCATAACGTCGACTCGGGTTGTAATCCATAATGGTGAAAAAGTTCTCATACGCCAACCAGTAGGACATTTCACCAGGCCCCGTTTGCAAACCAATTAGACCGGTCTTCTCTGACACAAAAGGTTGTGTCGGTAGCACCTTTACAGCAGACCAAGCCGTTATGTCGACGTCAGGCACTCGACCACGGTTGATATCTTTAGCGACCATATCCGGCTCAGCCACATACGCAGTGACAAACCAAGGTTGATCCGTCTGCCACTTGTGATGCTTCAAATAGTTGGCGACACTGCCAATCGCATCCGCATCAGACTGCCACAAATCAATGTGACCATCACTATCGTAGTCAATTGCAAGCTTCCTGTAGTTGCTTGGCATAAACTGCACCATTCCCATGGCACCACTGTATGACCCTTTCGTGTCACCGATGTTCCAGCCTTCTTCTCGTGCCAATAACAAATAGGCCTCTAGTTCACTCTGAAAATACTCTTTACGTCTTGGGTAATCGAACGCCAAGGTCGTCAAAGACGTGAACACATCCTTTGACCCAGTGATACGCCCGTAATAGGTTTCAACGCCGATGAGCGCCACAATAACACTGGAATCGACGCCAAAATCTTGTTCCGCTTTACGCAACCAAAACGCATTTCGTTTTGCAAATTCTCGACCCAGTTTGGCACGGCTGGGGTTCACGAAGCGCGTTTTATACTCATAAAAAGGTGTGATGACTTCTGGCTGGTTGTCAGACTTCTCGATGACTTTTGGTCTAACTTGAATGTGTGAAAAGGCCAACTCTAGTCGCGCTTTATCGTAGTTATGCTGTTCAACAAGTTGTGAAATAAAGCGCTGAACATCTGGGTTCCCAGCATAAGAATCGGCTACGCTTACTGGCTTTTCTTCTAACAGTGAGTCACTGACCCCCGACGCTTTTGTTATAACAGAATGCTCTGTGTTAGCGCAGGCCGTCAGTCCGATTGCCATCAAGCAAAGAGAAACGTGCTTAAACATCATATTGCCCTTTTGTGTGTTTGTATGGACATCAAAATGCCAAAAGTCGCCATGATGGTAATAATAGAAGTACCGCCATAGCTCACCAAGGGTAAGGGTACCCCAACCACAGGGAGAATACCTGACACCATGCCAATATTTACAAACATATAAACAAAGAAAGTCAGTGTTAAACTGCCTGCTAGTAATCTTGCATAGTTGTCTGAAGCCTTTGCCGCAATGAACAATCCACGACCAATGACGAGTAAGTAAGCCAAAATGAGTAGGCCACAACCCAACATACCAAACTCTTCTGCCAGAACAGCGATAATAAAGTCAGTGTGACTTTCTGGGAGAAAATCAAGTTGTGCCTGTGTTCCTTCTAACCAGCCCTTGCCCTGAATACCACCCGAGCCAATGGCTGTTTTAGACTGTATAATATTCCAGCCTGCCCCCAAGGGATCACTCTCAGGGTCCCAAAAAGTGCGTACTCGTTGGCGTTGATATTCATGCATAAATTGCCATAGTGTGTATGCCGCCAGAGGCGCAGAGATCGCTGCACCAATAATATAACGCCAGCCTAATCCGGCTAAAAACAACACAAAAATACCTGACACCGCCACCAAAAGAGAGGTCCCCAAATCGGGCTGTTTTGCGATCATAACAACCGGCACTGCAATTAAAGTCAGTACGACTAAAATCTGTTTAAAAGTCGGTGGCAAGGGCTTGTGAGCAAAGTACCAAGCAATCATCATGGGCATCACAATTTTCATAATTTCTGACGGTTGGAAGCGTAACCCACCAGGTAACGGCAACCATCGCTGCGCCCCTTTCGCTCCGACACCAAACAAAAGCACGCCAATAAGTAGAAGTGCTAAGAACGCAAAAAGTACCGGTGAGGCTCTGCGCATATATTTAGGTGGTAATTGAGCCAATACTAGACACACAACCAAACCAATAGCCAAACGCAACGCTTGCCGTTCCACCATCGCCGTGTTTTGACCCGAGGCGGAATACAGGATAAAAAGCCCTCCGCCAATCAATAAAAATAACGACGCAATCAGCAACACATCGACGTGCACCAATTTCCATAAACGTGCGTTGGTGAAGGATATTGCTCGCTGATACAAGCTTTCACTCATGATTGCGGCCTTTTAAATAATCGTATTTCGCTGGGTAGTCATCATAAAGATATGCATCAAATAACGAACGCGTTAGATCAGCCGGTTTTGAGCTGCTGCCACCGTTTTCAAAAATGGCGAAAACAGAAATTTTCGGCTTTTCCGCTGGGGCAAAACCAATAAATAATGCGTGATCATGAAGGCGGCGATCCAAACTGTCTGCGTCATATTCTTGGTCTTCTTGTAAACTAAATACCTGCCCTGTGCCTGTCTTACCCGCGATATCGTATTCCGTGCCACGCAATCGTCTTGCTGTGCCTTTTGAGTCCGTAATCACTCTACGCATTGCATTCGTCATACGATCCCAGTTACCTTGGTCTTTCAGCACAATCCTGTGTTCTTTACCTAGGTTCTCTTCAAACTGCGCCTCAGAGTCACCTATGGTTTGTGCCATTCGAGGGTAAAAATAATGACCTTTACCTGCCAAAGCCGATGTCGCTGACGCAATCTGCACCGGTGTTGCTACCATAAAGCCTTGACCGATTCCCACATTAACAGAGTCACCTGGATACCACGGCTCTTTGTATTTGGCTTTTTTCCATTCATTTGAAGGCAACAAACCGCGGCTCTCGCCCCGTAGGTCAAGCAAGTTACCTTGACCAAAACCGAAGCGGGTTAAAAAGTTATGAATAGGAGTAATCCCCATCTTATTAGCCAACTGATAATAATAAGTATCCACTGACTCGATGATAGAACGTTCTAAATCAATCCAGCCATGACCTGAACGTTTCCAGTCACGATAACGACGACCATTAGGATTGATTTGATAATAACCTTTGGCGTAATACTGCTCAGTCCAAGAAGCAAAGCCGTATTCCAGTCCCGCCAACGCCATAAAGGGTTTTATCGTTGAAGCCGGTGGATAGCCACCGCGTAGCGCCCGATTAAACAAAGGTAACTTTCTCGATTCTCGTAAGTCACCATAATCTTTAACAGAGATGCCACGCACAAATAAATTAGGGTCATAACCTGGCTTAGAAACAAGTGCAAGAATGCCACCTGTTTCAGGATCAATAGCGACCACAGATCCCGTGTAGTCTCCCAGAAGATCATAGGCATATTGTTGTAATCGCGCATCAAGGTGGAGATGAACATCTTTTCCTGGAGTGGGTGTTTGCCTTTCCAATTCAGACATAATTCGACCACGAGCATTGACTTCAACCTTATTCAGACCCGCTTGGCCGAACAAGGTCTCCTCGTAGTACCCTTCCACTCCCGTTTTACCAATAAATAACGCCCCTTGATAGGCAAGTCGGTCGACGGTTTCTAGATCTTTAGAAGTAATACGACCCACATAACCCACTGCATGGGCAAAGGCTTCTCCGAAGGGGTAGTATCGTGTTAATTGCGCCTCGACTTGAACGCCGTCGAGTTTATACAAATCCACCGAGACTTTTGCCCACTCTTCGTCTGTCAGCTGAGACTTTAAAGTAATCGATTGGTAAGGCCGGCGATATTCTTCAAGAGCGCGATCAAAATCTTGCCATTCACTCTCGGTTATATCGATGATGGTATTTAATGTTTGCTTTAGCGCGTCAAAATCCGCGATTCGCTCAGGTGTGACCGTTAAACTGTGGATGGGGCGATTGTCTGCCAATACAACACCATTGCGGTCATAAATGAGCCCTCTTGGTGGCGGCTCAGTCACCAACATCACTCGGTTGTCATCGGCTTTCGTTTGATACAAATCATGTTCAATCACTTGCAGATAAAACAATCGACCGATCAACACACAAACTAATAGAAAAACAAACACAGCGGCGGCCAACACGCGTCGTTGGGTTAGCCGTTGCTCTTGTCGATAATTACGAAATTTTTGGTGTCCGCGATTCAACAACCCCACCTCATCGATGATACGGGTGATTATTCATCAGCGTCCAAGCACGATAAATTTGTTCCGCGAGCAAGATTCTTACCATAGGGTGCGGCAACGTCAGGCGAGATAAAGACCAAACCTGATCCGCTCGCGCTGTACATCTAGGGTCAAGTCCATCTGGCCCACCCACTAACAAGCTGACATTGTACCCTTCCATACGCCACTGCTCTGTCTGATCGGATAGTTGCTCAGTCGACCACTCTTTACCCAACACCTCCATTGCAATCACTTTATCACCTGAAGGAATAGCCTCTAACATGGCATCCCCCTCTTTGCGTATGGCTTTTGGAATGTCGGTATTTTTGCCACGAGGTGACATGGGGATTTCAACCAGTTCAAGAGCAAAATCTTTTGGTAGACGTTTAGAATACTCTTCATACCCTTCAACGACCCACTTCGGCATTTTACTGCCAACCGCTATCAGACGAACACGCATTACACAGGAACCTTAGATGTTTTCGGGTTGAATATCCCAGAGTTTTTCAAGATCATAAAAAGCGCGCGCCTCTTCTGTCATGACATGAACCACCACATCATGCAAATCGACCAACACCCAATCGCTGCCCATACCGCGACCTTCAGAACCCAATGGCTGAAGCCCCTTTGACTTAAGATGTTCAAAGACGTTTTGCCCAAGACCATTTACATGACGTTTGGACGTACCAGTACAAAGTACCATGTAATCCATCATGTCAGTGTGCTTGCTAACATTCAAAACAGTGATTTTATCACCCTTGACATCTTCCAGTGCTTCCACAGCAAAAGATAAAATTTGATCTGCTGTGTAGTTAAGCTGACTCATATTGTTTTGTTATCCTATCGATATAATTGATGTTGCTCTATGTATTCTTGAACAGGCTCTGGCAACAAGTACGCAATTGACTCGTTTTTAGAAGCCAATGATCTAATCATGCTAGAAGAAATTCCTAAGGGCGTAAGTGTTTCAAACCATAAACGCCCTGACGGCGCGCATTGTAACTCATAGGAGGAGTTGGCACGATATTTTTCGCAAAAAGCACTTAATTCGCTGATTAAATCAGGCTCCCAACCGGGTCGTGAAACAACGAAAATATGAGCGTATTTCGTCAACTCCTGCCACTGAGACCATGTAGGTAACGACAAGAAACTGTCCATTCCCAATACCATGATTAAGGGCGTATCCGCGCCAATTTCAGCTCGGATATTTTTCAACGTATCAATACTGTAACTTGGTCCTTCTCGTTCGATTTCACGGGCATCGACGCTCAACCTTGCATCTCCCGATATGGCCAGTCGCACCATATCAAGTCGCTGTTGCGGTGATACACCTGGCTTACCCTTATGTACCGGCTGAAAACAAGGGATCAGTTTTAACGATGAATAGCCAAAACGGTCTAGAATTTCTACTGCGGTTCTAAGGTGGCCATTATGCACAGGATCAAATGTCCCTCCCATAATGGCGAGGCTGTTCAACGATTTAGTTGTCACGAGTATGACCATCTCCTAACACAACGTACTTTTGACTGGTTAACCCCAACAAACCTACCGGGCCGCGAGCATGAATCTTATCTGTCGATATACCAATCTCAGCACCAAATCCGTATTCAAAACCATCTGCAAAGGAAGTAGAAGCGTTGACCATCACCGAAGAGGAGTCCACCTCCGTCATAAAAGCACGCGTTTTAGCATAGTTGTTCGATACAATAGCGTCTGTATGGTGTGAGCCATAATGATTAATATGCGCAATCGCCTCATCAATATTCGATACCACTTTGATCGACAACTTAGGGGCGAGGTATTCTGTGTACCAATCTTCCTCCGTTGCAGGCTCGATGTTTGAGTAAATAGCACGGATCGCTTCACAGCCAACAAGCGCCACGCCCTTGTCTTGATAAGCGGTAACCAGTCTTGGCAAAATAGCGTTTAATATAGACTGATGAACTAACAAAGACTCCATCGCATTACAGACACCATAACGACGCGTTTTTGCGTTCAAGGCAATAGCGAACGCTTTATCTAGATCCGCTTCATCATCAATATAAACATGGCAATTGCCATCCAAATGTTTAATCACAGGCACACGCGCATCTTGACTAATACGCTCAATCAGCCCTTTACCACCACGAGGGACGATTACATCCACAAACTCAGGCATAGTAATTAATTTACCTACGGCCTCTCTGTCCGTGGTATTTAACACCTGCACCGCATTTTCTGGTAAACCTGCCTCAACAATGCCCGCTTTTACCGCACCTGCAATGGCTTGATTAGAATAAAACGCTTCAGAACCACCACGCAATATCGTTGCATTGCCTGATTTCAAACACAGACTCGCCGCATCGATGGTCACGTTAGGGCGAGACTCGTAAATAATACCAATGACTCCAAGAGGCACGCGCATTTGGCCACGCTGAATGCCTGACGGCAAATACACCATATTTGACACTTCACCAATAGGATCAGGCAAGGATGCCACTTGCTTCAACCCATTGATCATGCCATCAATACGAGCATCATCTAACAATAACCGATCCAATAACGCCGCATCTAATCCCTTCTCTTTACCGTTTTTTATGTCTTTCGCGTTTTCTTCCATCAAGTGTGGACGAGCATCTTCTAATGCTTGCGCCATAGCAAATAAAGCACGATTTTTTTGTTGAGTGGAGGCTTTCGCCAAAGCTCGGGAAGCCTCTCTGGCTTGTTGGCCTACTTGATTCATGTAAGATTCTAAAGACATGGTAACTCTCTGGTAAAGTAAGAAATTGCGAACGAAAGATAAGGGCTAACCCATAATCTCTTTCAACAAAACAGTATACTACCATACTATATTTGTTCATTTAGTGCCGATTTAGTCTCAAGGAACTCACATTGTCCATACCAAACACTTACACACTCTCCACCGTAGGCATAGTACACTCGTGCTATAAAGAGAAATTCGGCATTCCACGTCAACCCGGACTGGTTAAAGAGGCAACGGCAAGACTTGAGCTGCTACCGCCCTTTAATCGGCTAGACACATTAGACGGGCTAAGTGATTATTCCCACATCTGGATTCAGTTTGTGTTTCATGCTTGCCTCACAGAGGGCTGGAAAGCCAAGGTTCGCCCACCAAGGCTTGGTGGTAAAGATAAATTAGGCGTATTTGCCACCCGCTCAACCCACAGACCCAACCCCATAGGCTTATCGGTGGTAAAAATAGGTCGCATCTATCAAGAAGAAAAGCGTGTTTTTATTGATCTTCATGGGGCCGATTTACTGGATGGCACACCTGTCTTGGATATAAAACCCTATTTGCCTTATGCTGATAACATTACTGACGCGACAGCAGAAAAAACACCGGCCCCAACAAACGTAAAAAACGTACGTTTTTCTCAGCTAGCGAAACAACAATGCGAAAACTATCAAAACACACACGATAAAAACATCATCACACTGATTGAACAAGTCGTCGCACAAGATCCAAGGCCCTCTTATCTTACAAACCAGACAGACAGAGAACATGGCATTACTCTATGGGACATCAATATAAAGTGGTGTGCAAGAAATGATCACTTTGAGATTTTGTGCATTGAATCAATACAAGAGAGCCAACGATGAATAAAAAGCAGTTTTTGAACACCTATAAGAAGGTTGATGAACTCAAGCAAGAAGCTACAGGACAAAGCCAGAAGCCGCCTATTTATCGCTCAAAATACGATGAACGTCTGATAAAAGACTTCCACTATGCAAAATTCCAGAAAAACCTGCAGAATGCCCGCCAAAGTGAGTCGTTAAAAAACTTGCTTGAAAAAGAAGAATGGAGCGAAGAAGACACCGAAGTATTGCTTAGGTCTTTACGCTAACTAAGACATACGCAAAGCCTATACCCATGGTTATCCACACGTTATATGTATAGTTTTTCTGTCAATGAATTCAAAAGAAATAGGCATAAAAAAAGCGGGCTAAGCCCGCTTTTTACTAACTAGAAAATTAAAACTTAGTTTTGGTTTTCTAGTTGCGCTTTGATCAAATCACCGATAGTGGTAGGACCATTCGCTTCAACTTGCTGTTTCTCAGAATGAGATTTCAACGCAGCTTTTTCTTCAGTCGCATCTTTCTGCTTGATAGACAGAGCAATAGTACGCGCTTTACGATCAACATTGATGATCGCTGCTTCTACTTTATCGCCTTCTTTCAATGCAGTTGATGCATCTTCGATACGCTCACGGCTGATTTCAGAGACTTTCAACGTCGCTTCAACACCTTCAGCAAGAACAACAACAGCGCCTTTCGCATCTACTGTAGAAACAGTACCGTTTACGATTGCACCTTTGTCATTTTCAGCAACGAAAGCTAGGAACGGATCTTCTTCTAGTTGTTTAACACCTAGAGAAATACGCTCACGCTCAGCATCGATAGACAATACCACTGTTTCTAGCATATCGCCTTTCTTGTACTGACGTACTGCTTCTTCACCCGTTTCGTCCCAAGATAGGTCAGATAGGTGAACAAGACCATCGATACCGCCGTCAAGACCAATGAACACACCAAAGTCAGTGATAGACTTGATTGCGCCAGAGATTTTGTCGCCTTTGTTGAAAGAAGTAGCAAACTCTTCCCATGGGTTCATGGTGCACTGCTTGATACCCAAAGAAATACGACGACGCTCTTCATCAATGTCAAGAACCATAACTTCAACTTCGTCACCGATCTGAACAACTTTAGATGGGTGAATGTTTTTGTTAGTCCAATCCATTTCAGAAACGTGTACTAGACCTTCTACGCCTTCTTCTAATTCAGCGAAGCAACCGTAATCAGTCAAGTTAGTAACTTTAGCAGTCACTTTCGTGTTTTCTGGGTAACGGGCTTTGATAGCAACCCATGGATCTTCACCCAATTGCTTAAGACCTAGAGACACACGGTTACGCTCGCGGTCGAACTTAAGAACTTTAACGTCGATTTCATCGCCAACAGCAATGATTTCGCTTGGGTGCTTAATACGTTTCCAAGCCATGTCAGTGATGTGTAGAAGACCATCAACACCACCAAGATCAACGAACGCACCGTAGTCTGTAAGGTTCTTAACGATACCTTTAACTTCTTGACCTTCTTCAAGAGAAGCAAGTAGTGTTTCGCGTTCAGCGCTGTTAGTCGCTTCCATAACGGCACGACGAGATACAACAACGTTGTTACGTTTTTGATCAAGCTTGATAAGTTTGAACTCAAGATCAACACCTTCCAAGTGTGATGTGTCGCGGATTGGGCGAACATCTACCAAAGAACCTGGCAAGAAGGCACGGATATTTGCGATATCAACTGTGAAGCCACCTTTGACTTTACCGTTGATCACACCATTAACAATGGCATTTTCTTCGTAAGCTTTTTCAAGCACAGACCAAGTCTCTGCACGTTTCGCTTTTTCACGAGACAATTTAGTCTCACCGAAGCCATCTTCAACAGCGTCAAGTGCAACTTTTACTTCGTCACCGATGTTTAAGTTGAACTCACCACTTTCCGTTAGGAACTGAGAACGAGGAATTACGCCTTCAGATTTAAGACCTGCATGAACAGTTACCCACTCACTGTCGATATCAACAATAATACCGGTAACAATTGAGCCTGGCGCCATTTCGACGGTTAACAGGCTTTCTTCAAACAGTTCTGCGAAGCTTTGAGTCATTGTATTTCCTATATAGTCGACCTAAAAACACTAGGTCATTTCCACACCGCCAGCAGATGCGGGTCAATTTTTTTGGATGATGCGATAAAGGCTTGCTGGCACCTTTATCGACTTGAATAACATTTATACTATTCTAGCACAGTCTACCTACAAAAAAGTAGACTCAGATTACACAAGACCGGCTTTTGCTGCTTCAGCAATAACGGCCTCGACCACCTGCTCTATCGTCAGCTCTGTGCTGTCAACCACCAGCGCACCCGCGGCGGGAACAAGGGGGGAGATAGCTCTATTAGCGTCACGCTCATCTCTTTCTTGAATGGTTTTCACTAGCTCATCAAGATTGACCGTATCGCCCTTTTGCTGTAGCTGGTTCAACCGTCTTTGAGCACGTTCTTGTGCTGACGCGGTTAAAAATATTTTAATCTGAGCATCGGGAAAAACAACCGTGCCCATATCTCGACCATCCGCCACCAAACCCGGCGTTTGAGAAAAAGCACGCTGACGTAATAACAACCCCTCTCTTACTTCGGGGATCGCCGCTAACTTGGAAGCACAATTGCCCACCTCTTCCGTACGAATAGCTTGAGTAACCACTTCTCCCTCAAGCACGATATCAACAACACCCTTCTCACTTTGTTTAAACTGAATATCAAGATGCTCTGCCAACACTTTTAATGTCTCAACATCGTCTGTGGACATCCCATGATGCTCGACAGCAAGGGCAAGCAATCGGTACAAAGCCCCACTGTCCAAAATATGCCATCCCAGCTTTTCTGCGACTAACTGGCTAACAGTGCCTTTACCCGCACCACTTGGACCATCAATCGTAATAACTGGGCCTTGGTTGATCATAACTAATCCTCTTTAAATAACTATTGCGCTACCGAGCAATGAAAACCTAACTGCAAAGTAACACCTTCTAACTCATTGAATTCTTGTAATAATTTTTGGCAATCATTGATTTTTACCGCCGATTGACTGCGTGCTGCTAGGGCTATCATGGCCAACGCCAGTTTGTCATCACCGGCACAGTCTAATTCACCGCCGCAAGGCACTCCCCCCTGAATCAGTAGATCGCCATGCTCATAGGTTACATCAATATTCAGGTGTCCTAAGGCATCGACTAACGCCAATATACGATCCTCATGATAGTAAGGCAGGCCATTTAAACCTTGAATACGGCTTTCCCCCCTTGCATAAGCAGCCGCAACACACAAAAGCGGCAACTCTTCTCGGAACTGGTAACTTTGCTGCGCACTCAGCGTAAAGCCATTTAATTCCGCAAACCCTGCTTTTACGTCGCCTTTATAAAGACCAGACTCATCTAAATGAGGAATAGAGACATTCGCTCCAATGGATTGCAATAGACACAACAGAGCATAAGACACTGAGTCTAAACCGGCATTATCCATGATTAAATCAGATCCTGGCAGTATATTAGCCAACAATACCAACCACACCATTTCATATTCATCGCCGGATAACACGACATCAGTGGCTAATAAAGGAGCAGGCGAAACATGAAAAACAGACTCATCCAACGACATTTGCATCCCAAATTGACGAAGCAAAACCTCACAGTGAGATAGACCAGACAAAAACGGCGTTACCTTAGCCTGTGTTGGTGAATACAAGCTCGCCAACAATGCCGCCATACGAAGCTGCTCAGAACCTGTATTTAATCTCAGCGTCAAATTTTCAGACTCTCCGGGAGACAAATGCACTGGCAGACAATCCGTTACTTCTGAAGTCACTTCTCCGCCCATTTGACGGACAACTGAAAACAACTCACCCATGGACTGTTTTAGTAAAACGCCTTCCGCAATAACAGATACAGGAAACGATTGACCGGCTAAGACAGGCAACAATAGATACAAACTCTCTCTTGATTCATGCACGTTAACAGGCGCAATAGGGGCTTTTAGGCCTCTTAGTCCAACGCCATGGACACGAAGATGGCCTTCTGCCACCTCCTCAATCACAACCCCCATATCACGAAAGGCCTGCATAGTAATTCTCACATCACCAGCAAGGTCTATATTTCTTACCTCACTGGTTCCCTCTGAGAGAGCCGCTATGGTAATCACTTTGTGTGACAAGGATTTGTCACCTAATAAAGAAAGTTCACCTTTGATAACCGATGCGGGTAAAACTGAAATAGAGACAGGACGAACCTCTTTCACCACGCCACCGGTACGCTGCTCAAGCAAACGTAAAAAATGATCGCGTGCCGATTTGGCGCGCGTAAACACACCAAACATACTCGCACCATCACCTTCCTCAATTGCAGTACGCATATCAGACAAGCGATCTGTAAAATGATCAAGCGTCGCTAGTGTCGCCTCTTTATTGGCCATAAAAACATCACGCCACATGACAGGATCACTTGACGCAATACGGGTAAAATCGCGAAAACCACCCGCCGCAAATTTAAAGATATCTTGACTGCGTTCACCATTCGCCAAGGCATCAACTAAGGTGTAAGCCAATAAATGAGGTAAATGACTCGATGATGCCAATACATGATCGTGGTGCTCGACATCCATACTAACGACATCTGACCCAACGGCTCGCCAAAGGTGGTGAAGCTTATCCAATAAGACGGGATTACTGTCTGGCAAAGGAGTGACGATCGCCATATGCTTTTCAAAAAGCAAAGGATTTGAAGCTAAAACACCGCTTTTCTCTGCCCCCGCAATAGGGTGACCCAAAATGAAATTCCCAGGCACAAAACCAAATACACGACGAACAGCGTCCACGACACTGCCTTTTGTTGAGCCGACATCCGTCACCAAGGTACGCTTCGATAAAAACGGCTGAAGGTCAGAAATCACAGACTCCATTGCTCTCACTGGCGTCGCCAAGACAATCACATCCATCTTAGACACGTATTCAGCAGTTATTTCGGCAGGGAAATCAATCACCCCCGTCGACACACCTAAGGCGAGCTCACCTTCACGACGGTCGACGCCATATAAGGTTGCCAAACCACGATCTTTGAGCGCTTTTGCAAACGACCCACCAATCATGCCAAGACCAATGATCATGACATTACCGAATTTCTTATCCTCAACTGTCAAAGCAAAACACCCCATCCAACAACATGTTTACACCGCGAAGTAATACGACATTATTAAAGCACCGCGACAGGGTAAGAACCCAGCACCTTTACCTCGGACGCACGACTTCGTAGCGCTTCAATCACCACTTGGCAAGCTTCATCTTGATAGTGACCAACAAAATCGATATAGAAGATATAGCCCCAGCGACTCATTAAAGAAGGACGTGTTTCGAGGCGTGTCATGTCCACTCCGTGGCGCTCAAACGCTTCCAGTAGGTGGTACAAAGCGCCCGGCTCATTCTTAGCACTAATAAGTAAAGATGTTTTATCTTTGCCACTTTGTGGTACGTATTCATGTCCGACAATTAAGAAGCGCGTTGTATTGTCAGGCCGATCTTCTATATTAGCCGATACTTTTGTCAGCCCATAAAGCTCACAGGCGACTTCACCCGCAATGGCGGCAATGGCCTTACCACTTCGCCCTGCATCGGCTGCCAGTCGTGCGGCTTCTGCATTTGAGCTGACTGCCACACGCTCAACATGGGGCCAGTAACGATCTAACCAAGCGCGACATTGCGCTAAAGACTGCTGATGGGAATAAATATGCGTCACATCGTCCGCATTGATATTCGGGCTTACCAATAAATGGTGATGAATACGTTCTTCTACTTCACCACATATTTTTAAACGCGAATCACGAAAACTGTCTAGGGTATGATTAACCACACCCTCTGTTGAATTCTCTACAGGCACCACACCATAGTTAGCCGCCCCCGACTCCACTTCACGAAACACTTCGTCAATGGCAGCCATAGGTGCACTGATAATGGATTTACCAAAATGCTTCAACGCCGCTTGCTGGGTAAACGTTCCTTCTGGGCCTAAAAAAGCAATGCGCATTGGTTTTTCAAGCGCCAAACAAGAAGACATGATTTGACGAAACACCTTCGCCATCTCTTCATTACCAAGTGGTCCTTCGTTACGCTCCATCACACGTCGCAACACTTGCGCTTCACGTTCAGGGCGATAGAAAACCACCGCCTCATCGCCTTGCTCAGCCAGCTTTACTTCGGCTACTTTTTGAGCGCATCGAGCACGCTCATTGATCAAGCTTTGTATTTGCGAATCAATTGAATCAATACGATCACGCAATAACGGCAGTGTATCGGGCACGGCCTGTTTTGAATTCGACATATTCTTATTATCCAACTTTTACTATTAACCGTGACGCTTTTCGAAAGCACGCATAAAGTCAATTAACGCCTCAACACCTTCCATTGGCATCGCATTGTAAATACTCGCTCTCATACCACCTACTGAGCGGTGCCCTGCTAACGTTCGCAAACCCGCCGCTTCAGATTCTTTCAAAAAGAGCGACTCAAGAGAGGAATCCGCCAAGGTAAAAGGCACATTCATTCGAGAACGATAAGCTGGATCGATAGGGTTTGCATAAAACGCGCTGGAATCAATGTAATCGTATAACGCTTGAGCTTTACGAATATTAATCGCTTCAATGGCTTCTACTCCACCCTGAGCTTCTAACCACTCAAATACCAAATCCGCCAAGTAAATAGCGAACGTCGGTGGCGTATTGGTCATAGAGTCATTAGCGGCTAAATTGGCAAAATTCCATAAGGTCGGCAGACGATCACTGCTTCGTACCAATAAGTCTTTGCGGATGATGCAAATAACCACACCAGCAGGACCAATATTTTTTTGGGCGCCCGCATAAATGACACCGTATTTACTGACATCAATTTTGCGCGAAAGAATCGTGGAAGATAAATCCGCTACAATAGGCAAGCTAGTGTCAGGCAATTCAGAAAACTCTAGCCCACCAATGGTCTCATTTGGACAAAGATGGAGATACGCGGCTTTTTCGTCTATTTCTAAATCAGAAAATGCCGGCACGGAAGTGTAGTTTTGCTCTTTTGTTGAACCCACCACATTAACCTTGGCGTATTTCTTTGCTTCTTTGATCGCTTTTATCGACCAAGCGCCTGTATCTAGGTAACACGCTGTCTCAAAACCGTTCGTTAAATTGGCTGGTATCTGAGCAAAAAGCGTTGAGGCGCCCCCTTGCAGAAACAGAACCTCATAATCGTCATTTATGCTAAGCAATCGCTTTAAACGAGCCTTTGCCGATGCCAAAATGGACATAAATTCCGTGCTTCTGTGACTCATTTCCATCACAGACACACCGGCACCGTGCCAGTCTAGCATTTCAGCTTGTGCTTTTTTTAACACCGCCTCAGGAAGAGCGGCGGGACCAGAACAAAAATTATATACTCGGCTCATTCTGCGTATTACCTCTAGATGTTTGCAGCCATTGTTTGTTAACACACTCTACAACAAAAACGACGCACCTAAGTGCGTCGTTGTCTTTCTTAGTTTGCTTCAGGTTCTTCTATATCAGGAGACTCATCAGCATCCTTTGTCACTTGATCTACTTCAGCATCATCGTCTATTGCTTCGGAAGCGATCTCTTCATCTTCAACAACACGTTCAATACCAACGAGATGCTCGTCATTTGTCAGACGAATTAACGTCACACCTTGCGTATTTCGACCTTGGCAGGACACTTCCGTCACACGAGTACGAACCAATGTTCCTTGATCAGTAATCAGAATAATTTCATCCGTTTCGTCGACCTGTTTCGCACCAACCACGGGGCCGTTACGATCAGAAACTTGGATACCAATTACCCCTTGACCACCACGACCATAGACAGGGAAGTCATCAATTAGGGTACGTTTGCCATAACCGTTTTCGCAAGCCATCAGAACCGCCAAGCCTTCTTGCGGCACGATTAAAGACACCACTTTCGCTTCTTCATTCAGACGAATACCACGAACACCTGCTGCGGTACGACCCATAGGACGTACATCTGACTCTTTAAAACGAATTGTTTTACCAGAAGACGAAACCAACATAATATCGTTGTTACCGTTGGTCACAGAGACACCCACCAGCTCATCCGTATCGTCTAAACTCAATGCGATTAAGCCAGTAGAGCGCGGACGAGCAAAGTGCTGCATTGCCGTCTTCTTCACAGTACCTTTCGCAGTTGCCATGAAGATATAGCTGTCGGTCTCAGAAGCCGCCTCATCTACAGACTCTGTCGTATCACCTTCAGATTCCGTGTCTTCAACAACAGGTAGAGGCAGAAGCGCCGAAATACACTCCCCTTCACTTAAT
Source organism: Marinomonas algarum (assembly GCF_020532605.1). Lineage (GTDB taxonomy): Bacteria > Pseudomonadota > Gammaproteobacteria > Pseudomonadales > Marinomonadaceae > Marinomonas > Marinomonas algarum. Next base: position 25,697 of record NZ_JAJATW010000002.1, read on the forward strand.
GGCAATAGGTTAACAATAGGTCGCCCTTTTGCACCACGACTTGCCACCGGAATTTCAAACACACGCAACCAGTAAACTTTACCGAAATTACTGAACAACATAATGGTGTCATGGCTACTGGTTACCAATAGATGCTCAATATGGTCTTCGTCTTTCATGCTCGCTGAAGACTTACCACGACCACCTCGACGCTGAGCTTGATACTCCTCTAAAGGCTGAGATTTGGCGTAACCGGTACTTGAAATAGTCACCACCATGGGTGCCTCATCAATCAGATCCGCAATCGTTAGGTCTTGGCGTGACGTTAAGATCTCTGTACGACGTGCGTCACCGAAGGTATCACGTACTTCTTCTAGCTCTTCACGAATCACTTCCATAAGCCGATCTGGGTTAGAAAGAATGTTCAGCAGCTCACCAATGGTCTCGATTAATGCCTTGTATTCGCCAAGAAGTTTATCGTGTTCCAAACCGGTCAAGCGATGCAGACGTAAATCCAAGATAGCTTGAGCTTGCTCTGGGGATAAATGATACGAACCATCAACGAAACCAAAGCCTGCTTCTAAATCATCAGGTCGGCACGCATCCGCGCCCGCGCGCTCCAGCATGGCAACCACATTACCCGGCTCCCAAGACTCGCCCACCAACTTCTCTTTCGCCTCAGCGGACGTTGGGGAGGTACGAATTAACTCAATGACACGATCAATGTTCGCCAAAGAAACGGCCAGACCTTCCAGGATATGACCGCGCTCACGCGCTTTACGCAATTCAAATATCGTACGACGTGTTACCACCTCGCGGCGATGTTTTACAAAACACTCAAGTATCTGCTTCAAATTCAGTAACTGTGGGCGACCATCAACCAGGGCCACCATGTTCATCCCAAATACGGACTGAAGCTGAGTTTGCGCAAAAATATTATTAACAACAACATCGGGATTCTCACCACGACGCAGCTCAATGACAATGCGCATACCATCTTTGTCAGACTCATCGCGCAATTCACTGATGCCTTCAAGCTTTTTCTCTTTTACCAGCTCGGCAATTTTTTCAATGACTTTGGCTTTGTTTAACTGGTAAGGAATCTCAGTAAAAACAATGGCTTGGCGATTGCCTTTTTCCATGTCTTCAAAATGGTGACGTGCGCGCATGTAAATTCGGCCACGTCCCGTTTTGTAGGCTTCAACAATGCCAGCACGACCATTAATAAAGGCGCCTGTCGGAAAATCAGGTCCTGGGATATGCTCAATTAATTCATCAATGGTCACGTCAGCGTTATCGATAACCGCCAAACAACCATCAAGGATTTCACCCAAATTATGAGGGGGAATATTCGTTGCCATACCAACAGCGATACCCGCTGACCCGTTTACCAACAGACCAGGGACACGTGCTGGCAACACTTCTGGCATAAATTCCGTGCCATCATAATTGGGCACGAAGTCGACCGTCTCTTTCTCAAGGTCCATAAGGAGATGATGAGAAATTTTAGCCATACGGATTTCGGTGTAACGCATCGCAGCTGCACTGTCGCCATCAACAGAACCAAAGTTACCTTGTCCATCGACTAAGGTGTAACGCATGGAGAACGGTTGTGCCATACGAACAATGGTATCGTACACAGCAGAATCACCATGAGGGTGATATTTACCGATAACATCACCGACGATACGCGCCGATTTTTTGTACGGCTTGTTCCAATCATTTTTCAGTTCATTCATCGCAAATAAAACGCGACGGTGAACAGGCTTCAACCCATCACGCACATCAGGTAATGCTCGACCTACGATAACGCTCATGGCGTAGTCGAGGTAAGATCCTTTCAGTTCATTTTCGATACTGACAGGAATAATTTCTTTGGCTAATTCACCCATAGATACAATTGATCCTTATGCCTCGGAGTCTAGAAGACGCCCCAATCTCTTTTTTATAAGCGCCATATCATACCATAAGGAAATAAATAACACTCCTGCAAGGTGGATGTTTTGTTGCCCTTTGGGCTATTTAAAAGAAGAGATAAAAACAAAAGCACCTTGTCGAAAAATGCACCGTATAAGACAGGGCGAACGAACAAAGCAAGTTTGCTATTGGTCGACCCATAGGTTGACGGTATACTAAAAAACAGACCTTACGCTGGGCACCTTCAATACATCGAAGGAGGCCCCTTTTAATCATCAGTAAACAAACATATGGACATCACACAATGACCACAAATCAACAAACCAATGTAGACCTCGACGAAGTCGCAAAATTTGAAGCCCTAGCCAGCCGCTGGTGGGACACAGAAAATGAATTTAAACCGCTGCATGACATTAATCCGTTGCGTACACAATATATCAATGAACGATCCAACGGTTTAGAGGGCAAAAAAGTCATCGACGTCGGTTGTGGTGGTGGAATTTTATCTGAAGCAATGGCAACACTGGGTGCCAATGTGAAAGGCATTGATATGGGGGAAGCACCACTGGCGGTTGCCAAGCTTCACAAAGAGGAATCAAAACTCGATATCGATTATGAAAAAATCACCGCTGAAGAAATCGCAGAGCGTGAAGCTGGCCAATACGATGTGGTCACTTGCCTAGAAATGCTTGAACATGTCCCTGACCCTTCTTCTGTTATCAAGGCCTGTATGACACTGGTTAAACCAGGTGGTCACGTCTTTTTCTCAACGATTAACCGTAACCCTAAATCCTACCTTTTTGCCATTATAGGGGCGGAATACGTGCTAAAAATGTTACCTAAAGGCACACATGATTACGCCAAATTTATCCAACCATCAGAACTAAGCAATTTTGCTCGCCAAGCTGGATTAGACGTGACACACATGACGGGCTTAACTTACAACCCCATCACAAAAGTCTATAAGTTGACTGAACGAGACGTGTCTGTTAATTACATGATGCACACACAAAAACTCGACGCCTAACAAAAAAGGCACAAGGAGGAGATATGTTTCATTATCAAGCCCCAAGCCAACTACTAAACGACAAAGTCATTCTTGTGACTGGCGCAGGTGATGGTATCGGTAAAGCCGCTGCCATCCAGTACGCCAAATATGGCGCCACGGTTATTTTGCTTGGTCGAACACTCAAAAAACTTGAGGCAGTTTACGATCACATCGAGCAACAAGGCTTTCCTCAAGCAGCGATCGTGCCATTGAATCTAGATACCGCGGCCGAGCACGACTATATGGAGCTTGCGAATACTTTAGAAGCGGAGTTCGGCCAACTTGATGGCATATTACATAATGCTAGCCTTCTGGGTGACAGATCCCCCATTGCGACTTACGACCCGGTTCTATTTGAGCAAGTCATGCGCGTTAATGTGACCAGCCAACTCATGTTAAACAAGGCCCTTATGCCTTTACTACAAAAGGCTCGGAACGCTTCGATTGTCTTTACCTCTTCTGGCGTTGGACGAAATGCAAAGGCAAACTGGGGAGCTTATGCCGTATCAAAGTTTGCCACCGAAGCCATGATGCAGCTAATGTCCAGTGAAATGGCTGAACACTCGCCTTCGATTCGTGCCAATGCTATTAACCCTGGCGCAACTCAAACCAGCATGCGAGCAAAAGCGTACCCTGACGAAAATCCTGACACGCTCGCAACGCCAGATGACATCATGCCTCTCTATCTCTATTTGATGGGAGAAGACAGTGTGGAAATAAACGGTCAATCGTTGAACGCTCAATAGAAAGCCGCACTCGACACCACAGGCCGTCAGATCTGTCAGTCGCAAAGGAATGAAAAGTCTAGTCTTAGACCATTGCGCCTGACGGGCTGCTTCAGTTAGTCTGATGACATGATTACTCTTTTAAAGCGCCTCATCATTTGTTCGCTGTGCTTAGCCCTCTACTCTGTTTCGGCTCAAGCACACACAACGCGCCACTCAATGACCACACCACCCCCCCAAAATCTAACTAACAGCGACTTCTCGGCGATGGACATGCCCTCTAGCTTACCCCTTGATAAAGTGACTGCTGTACTCAAGAAAAGCCTAACCGACCAAAACAATTACCACCACATGACATTAGATAATGGACTCAAAGTGTTGCTGGTGAACGACCCAAAAGCAGAGCAATTTTCAGCGTCACTCTCCGTTGGCGTTGGAAACTTCCAAGACCCTGACGACCAGCAGGGCTTAGCACACTTTCTTGAGCATATGCTGTTCCTAGGGACAGAAAAATACCCTGACCCTGGCAGTTATCAAACCTATATTCATACCCATGGCGGTTCTCACAATGCTTACACCAGCACGGATACCACAAATTTCTACTTTGATGTAAAACCTTTGGCCTTTGAGGGTGCTCTTGACCGCTTCTCACAGTTTTTCATCGCACCTTTGTTCAGTGAAGAACTGACACAACGGGAAAAAAATGCCGTGGATGCAGAATACAAGGCAAAATTAAAAGAGGAAGGTCGGCGCAATGCACAGGCATTTAAAACCCTAATCAATCCTGATCACCCTTACAGCCATTTCACTGTTGGTAATCTAGATACTCTTAAAGATCGTCCACATAAAGCACTTCGCAAACAGTTACTGGATTTATATAACGCCTATTACCACAGTGACAATATGGCTTTGGTCATGGTGGCAAATTTAGACAACAGGCGCATGGCCGCCTTAGCAAAACGCTATTTCTCTGATATTCCACAAAAAAAGAAAACGAAGCCACTGCAATATCCAGCCCTCATTTCACCCCGTCCACTTCAATCAAATAGAGCCCCTCAGTTGCAGTTTGTTCGCTCTCTCGCTGACAGCAATATCATGACGCTTTATTACCAAATTGATGCCCAAGAAAAACACTACGAAACGCAACCAACACGCTATCTTTCCTATATTTTAGGCAATGAAAACAAAGGTTCACTCTATGCTGAATTGAAATCAGAAGGCCTGATTAATGCACTAAGCGTTGGCATCACACCCGATTACGGCAATCATGCCTTCTTAAAGGTGGCTTTTCGCCTAACAAACGAAGGACTCGATAACATAGACCGTGTCGCCCAACAGTTTTTCGCCACACTGAGTCTCTTAAAGTCTTCCCCGGTGAACAATCTGTACCTTACCGAAGGCGTACAACTGAGTCAGCTGATGTTTGACAACCAGAACTATGTCAACCCACAAGACCTAGCGCGCTCTTTGTCTGCAAGACTACTGACAACGCCTGCCACCGACATTTTAAGCTGTTTCCGACTTGAAAAAGCCGCAACAGTAGAGCATATAGAACAACTTCTAAAGCAACTCACACCGCAGAACCTACTGATACAAGTGGTCTCAGACAAGCATTTTCCAGAACAGTGGTCAGATCAGACGGTGCTCTGGCAAACCGAACCTTGGTACCACACCGAATACAGTAATCTGCCTTTGGGCCATGATTTTCTAAGCATGATGGAACGCGACATCAAGAACACACACGTCAGCCTGCCTGAAAAGAATGTCTTCATCCCTGACTCCTTGGCACTCATCACAGAACAGCAAGACGTCCCCTCCGTTGTCTTTCAAAAGCATGGCTTCACCTACTGGAACAAATCTGGTCACAGTTTTGGCAAACCTACGGCTATGAACTTTGTGGGCCTGCGTTTTGATCATGCTGCTGATAGCGCTAGAAACGCCCTACTCAATCGACTTTGGACAAGACTGTTCAATGACAGCGTCAGCGACGAAACCTACGCACCCTATGTTGCAGGGTTAGGTTACGCTCTGTATCCACACAGTAACGGCATTACTCTGCGCACCAGCGGCTATTCTGATAAACAAAATACCTTCACTACTTGGCTGATTGATCAGTTTTTTCTCTTTCAACCGACACAAGAGCGATTTGAGCAAATAAAATCCCAACTTGATAAAGACCTAGCGAATCACAACAATCAACAGGCGTTCAGAAATGCCAACAGCGCATTTTCGACCCTCATCACCAAAGACAGCTCGACGATCGAGGCATTGGCCAACGAACTACCAACAGTCACAATAAAAGAGCTAAACAACTATATTAAATCGGCAAGACAGGATTTTGACGTGGTTGGCTACAGCACAGGCAACGTCACCAAACAACAGTCAAAACAATTGGCGAATTCTCTGTATCAACGCTTTACTGGTCGCCTCAACACTCGTAAGCCCATTGAGATTGAAACAAAAACCATTACCGCACATAAGAAATATCACCATCGATTTGACTCCACCAGTAATGACAGTGTTGTTTTATATACTTTGATCGACACCAGCACACAAACACGCAGTAAAGCCATTATAGAGAAAGCTTACTTTTCCCTTTTGAGACGCCTAATTGGCAGTGCTTTTTATCACGAACTGCGAACCCAACAGCAGCTAGGCTACATTGTTGGCGCTCAAAATCTCAGCATCCGAAATACGCCCATACTCGGGTTACTGGTGCAGTCTCCTGATAAGGACACCGCAGCCTTGATTCAAGCCATAGAACACTTTCTAGATGAGCAAACACAGGCATTGACCGAGGTGTCAGAAGATGCATTCAATCAAGTAAAGCACGCTTTGCTAGGTGAACTAAAAATGACAGCGAAAAACCTCAGTGATAATGCCTTATCGGAGTGGCGTCAAATCGCCAAAGCAGAACCAGACTTTCACACTCAACAAGAGTGGATTAAAAATGTGGAAAATATAAAAAGAAAAGACTTCATTGCGTATATAAAACACAAGCTTGAACGAAACGACATCGCTACGATTGTTGTCCATAATCAACGCTTTCCTGAAGATCTAATCAAACAAGAAAAATGGGAGCCCATATCAGCCAGCGACAATCATTTATAGCTTAGATTAACGGTCAAAACACGCTCTTTAACCGCCAATCAGAGCTTCAAGCTGATCCTCTTTTGAGGCGGGTGGCTCAATATCATCAGCTTGAGTAGATTTGGCATTAACAGCACTTGAATCAATGGCCGAAAATTCTCCCACATCAGGCATAACCTCTTCTACTGTCGGTTTAAGGTCGGGCTCTTTGTTTATTCCTTTCACCTCATCAGCAAAAACACCAATATCAGGCATCATACGCAGGCGCTTTTCTTGGATTTCATCCGGTATTGTGCCGGTAAATAATACGGTAAAAGGCGACTCGTCTGTTCTTTTATTCACTTCGTCAAAAATAGCTTGCTCACGAGCGGCAATTTGGCTTTGCTCCAAGTAAGGCAAGGTTTTTCCATCGGCAGAAATAACGAGATTAGGCCCTAGCGTGTTCTGAGCGTTCTCCGCTGGAATAACGGTAATATCCGCATCGGTACTCAAAACAACTTGATGCTGAGAATGAATCACCCGATCACCATAGATGATATCAACAGACTGAAGCTCAACACTCTGCGCATTCACAACGCAGGGGACGACAAACAGCAAAGCAAACGCGTATTTCATACACCTCCTCACAACACCGACAGGCAATAATGCAAACAACATGCTACCAATAAAAAAGGAGCCAAAGCGATGCTAAGACTCCTTTAATCTAATCTATAACAGGTTACAGAGTGATCACATCAAAATCCGCTTCAGGGTTCGCATCGGCTTCGTAATCCACGCCTTCAATACCAAAACCAAAAAGCTTTAAGAACTCATCTTTGTACAGCTGATAATCCGTTTCAGCAAAAAGATTACTGTCATTGATTTGTGGCCACAAGTCACGACACGCCTGCTGCACATCATCGCGCAATTCCCAATCATCCAAGCGCAGACGATTCATATCATCGCTCAGTTCGGCAGGGTTATGATTATTGTAAAGACGCTCAGAGAACATACGGTAAATCTGATCCATACAGCCTTCATGAATTCCTTTTTCACGCATAACACGGAATACCATCGCTAGGTATAAAGGCATCACAGGGATAGCCGAAGACGCCTGAGTCACCACTGACTTCAGTACCGCCACATTGGCTCCTCCTTCCAAAGGCGCCAACTGTGCGTTAATCGCACCCGATGCACGATCAAGGTCTTCCTTTGCTTTACCCAGCGCGCCATGCCAATAAATAGGCCAGGTAATGTCCGAACCGATGTAAGAATAAGCGACTGTTCGTACGCCTTTCGCCAATACGCCGGCTTCGTTCAGAGCAGACATCCACAATTCCCAATCCTGACCACCCATTACGGTAGTGGTAGCCGCGACTTCTTCTTCCGTTGCTGGCTCAATTTCCGCTTCGATAATCACATCTTTGTTGGTGTCGATCGCGGTTGAGCGGTAAGGCTGGCCAATCGGCTTTAATACTGAGCGAATCACTTCGCCCGTATCTGGCATTTTACGAACAGGCGACGCCAAGGAGTAAACAACCATATCGATCTCACCCAAATCTTCTTTGATGAGCTCAATGACCTTGGCGCGCGCTTCATGGGAAAAGGCATCGCCATTGATACTTTTTGCATACAAGCCTTCTTCTTTTGCCGCTTTATCAAAGGCAGCAGAATTGTACCAACCCGCTGTGCCCGTTTTTTTCTCTGTACCAGGCTTTTCAAAGAACACACCAATCGTCGCAGCACCAGAGCCAAACGCAGCCGCAATTCGAGAAGACAACCCATAACCACTGGATGCCCCAATGACCAATACTTTTTTAGGGCCATTTTCAACCAAGCCTTTGCGCTTTGTGAAGGCAATTTGGTCTCGTACATTTTGCTCACAACCAACAGGGTGAGTCGTTGTACAAATAAATCCGCGAATTTTAGGTTTGATGATCATAATACTGTCTCAATGTCATGTTTGCTTACCGCACTGCCCCACTTTTTATAAAAGCTTAACGGACAATACAAATCTGCCCACCATGATACAATAGCCACCAGAATATGTCCTAATTCTGTGCCAAATACAGAATTGAAAAACCGTCTGTTGTGAGAAAATAGCGTGAATGTACTTGTTATCGGCTATGTATGGCCCGAACCTAACTCTTCTGCCGCCGGCAGCAGAATGATGCAGTTACTGACTTGTTTCCACCAACAAGCGTGGCAAGTGACCTTCGCCAGTCCCGCTCAGCAAACTGAGCACATGGCCGACCTCACCAAACTCGACATCAGCACGGAAAACATTGTCCTTAATGATGCGTCCTTTGACACCTTTATCGCCGATAAGCGTCCTGACATTGTTGTATTTGATCGCTTTATGATGGAAGAGCAGTTTGGCTGGCGTGTCGAAAAATACAGCCCTGATTCCTTACGCGTTTTGAACACGGAAGACCTTCACTCATTACGACAAGCACGACATCAAGCACTAAAGCAGAAACGCCCTTTTAAAACAGATGACCTGTACACAGAACACGGTATCCGTGAGATCGCTGCCATTCATCGCTGCGATCTCACGTTGATGATCTCAGAAATGGAAACAAAACTGTTAATTGACGAATTTCACCTGCCTGAAACCCATGTCTTCCATTTACCCTTTATGCTTCCAGAACCGGAACCCTTAGAATCTCTGCCGACCTTTGAGGTACGACAGCACTTTATTAGCATCGGAAACTTTCGCCATGCGCCAAACTGGGACGCCGTTCTGCATTTGAAATCCGATATTTGGCCAAGCATTCGCCAACGACTGCCTAAAGCGGAGTTGCATATCTATGGTGCTTATCCGCCACCAAAAGCCACGCAATTGCATAACCCCAAAGAGGGCTTTCTCGTAAAGGGGTGGGCGGAAGACGCTCAAGCGGTTATGCAAAATGCACGACTTTGCTTGGCACCACTGCGCTTTGGCGCAGGTATTAAGGGGAAATTAGTTGAAGCGATGCAAACAGGCACGCCCAGTATCACCACCACAATTGGAGCAGAATCCATGCATGGTGAGCTCCCTTGGAACGGTGTGATCAGTGATGACACCGCCACCTTTATCAACGCCGCGGTTTCTCTTTATAAAGACAAAGACAGTTGGCAGTGGATGCAAAAAAACGGTCATGCCATCTTGATGGCGCGTTACCAAGCAAAAGAGTGGCAAACAAAATTAATCAATCGGCTTATTTTACAAAATTCACTAAAAGATACACTGCGAAAAAAGCACTTTTTGGGCTTAATGCTTCGTCATCACACCCTTAAGAGCACCCAATACATGTCGCAGTGGATTGAACTTAAAAATTCAGACAAGGGTAAACCTTAGAAACTCGATGAATTAGAGCCACACAGGAAAAGCAAAACGACGACCAAGAAGTAAAAGACGAGTCAGCCAACCAGCTGACTTTTTGCTTCCCGTTCGCGCACTTTTTTCATTATTTCATATTGCGCATCGTAGTCTAATCGCCCCCAAACACTGATTTCTTGGCCTGTGCGGTAACAACCTACACAAACATCATCGTCGTTTAATAGACAGATACTGACACAAGGCGACGTCATTTGTGGTTTGGACTCTGGCATAATATTCTCGTATTTTTCTCTTCAAATGTGCTTTTCGGACGGGTTTATCACAGTGACATATACCGTAAAAAAACGCCCTGATAATGGACTTACCAGAGCGTTTTACTCAATGTGTCTGTGTGTAAAAACGTTTAATATTCAGCGTTATGATAAACGCGCTGCACATCATCTAAGTCATTTAGAAGGTCTAGGAAGCGATCAAACTGCTCCACATCGTCCCCTTCGATCTCCGTCATATTCTGGGCAACGAACTGGATCTCATCCACTTCAAACTCAATCTCACCCAACGCTTCCATGATGGCGGTTTTGGCTTTATTGTAATCAGTATGCGGTGCAAAAACCGTCACCTTCCCCTCTTCTAGCTCAATGTCTGTTACATCGACATCGGCCATCATTAAAGCATCCAACACCACCTCTTCGTCAGTCCCCGCAAAAACGAAAATCGCACTGTGGTCGAACATGTGGCTGACGCTGCCTTGGCTGCCAATTTTGCACTTAACCTTATTAAAACAAGTACGCACATCACCAAAAGTACGATTTGGGTTATCAGACAAGCAATCCACAATCACCATGGTGTTACCAGGACCAAAGCCTTCATAACGGGCCGTATCAAAATCTTCTCCGCCGCCACCTTTCGCCTTATCCAGCGCTTTATCGATGACATGAGTTGGCACTTGATCTTTTTTGGCTCGATCAATAAGAGAACGCAACGCCAAATTACCATTCGGATCAATACCACCGGATTTTGCGCAAACATAAATCTCACGGCCGTATTTACTGTACACCTTGGCTTTTTGATCAGACGTTTTTGCCATGGACTCTTTGCGGTTTTGAAAGGCTCTGCCCATTACATATTCCTATAATTTACTGTCATAAAAACCTGATTCTAACGTGTCACCTAAAAAGAAGGAACTGCTAGCCCACTTAAAATGCTAGAAAACAAAATACCTTTGCGCCTGACACACCGACTTTAGTGACACAGAACAAAGAATTCCTCATTATTTACACGCCAACTAAGTGGTAAAAATTCACCCTAAAACTGTATAGTAAAAAAATCACTAGCTTCGATGAATGAAACCCTTTAATAGTTATGATAATGTCATTTAACACTGGAAATACGACATTATTTTCCCTATGGCTCATTCGTTACAACGCAAATCATACCGTTTAAATAACAGGACCCACTTCCATTTATGGCCATCACCAAAGGGTTAAAAATTCGACATAAACTGTTTGCTGTCTTTGTTCTTAGCAACATTTTATTAATTGTGTCTATGTGGCAGGTCTTTCAATGGAGTTTTGATAAGGGATTTGTTTCTTACGCGACAGAGCGAGACCGAGACTTTTTAGAGCAAATGGCAAATCGCACTGCCAATCTCTATATCTACTATGATGACTGGTATTTCCTGGTACAAGAAAGTCGTATGGAACATGAGTGGCATCAGGCAAAATTAGAAAATATTCGTGACCTTGTTCCGCCACCTAGCACCCCTAACCTCGACCTTATTTACCCTTCTCAATATTATCGCCAACGTTTTTTGTTATTTGATAGTGACCGTAAGCCTATTATCGGCAAGGTACGTTTTAGTGATGCGGAAACCTACGCCGTCAAAGTGGACAGTAACGTAGTGGGGTATGTTGGTTTACGCTCAATAAGAGAACTTGTACAAGATCAGACCTTACGCTTTGTGCGTCAGCAAGGGGAAGCTTTTTTACTGATCTCTGCCTTTATGCTCGCCATTGCCGCGCTATTAACCTGGCCCTTAGCGCAATGGTTAAGTCGCCCAATCATGTCAATGCAAGGGGCGACTAAGAAGTTAGCAGCAGGAAAATACGACACTCGGATTACCGTAAAAGGTGGCGACGAGTTGGCCAGCCTAAGTTGTAACTTTAATAATCTTGCCTGTACCTTGGAGCACTCAAGGGAGGCTCGCAAACGCTGGGTAGCAGACACCGCTCACGAATTAAGAACACCAGTCGCTATTTTACGAGGTGAAATTGAGGCTATGCAAGACGGTATTATTAAGCCTACACCAGACAGTTTGTCCTCATTGCACCAAGAAACCCTACATATTGCACGGCTAATAGATGACTTAAACCAGTTATCCATGCATGATGTAGGCAGTTTAAATTATGAAATGGAGGACGTCTCCATCAATGACATCATTGAGCAGACAGTTCAATCAATGACACTGCCGTTTAATGAAGCAGGTCTGGATTTAGAGTATCAATGCGCTTTAAAGAAACTCATTGTCATGAATGGTGATTCTGATCGACTGCATCAACTGTTCTCAAATCTTATGAACAACTCACTCAAATACACGAATGCCCCAGGAAGACTAACCGTCTCTTTAAGCAAAGAATCAAACAAAGCCGTTTTGCGCTTTGAAGATTCCGCGCCTGGAGTGAGTGACGAAGACAAGGAAAGAATTTTCGAACAGTTTTTTCGAGTCGAAAACTCAAGAAACCGAACAACGGGCGGTAGAGGGTTAGGATTGGCCATTTGCTCAAATATTGTCGACGGTCACCAAGGATCCATCAGTGCTTACCATTCACCTGATGACGGCCTAGGCATAAAAATAGAATTTCCTTTAAATTAACGCGGAATATAAACCTTATGAGTAAAGTACTGATTGTTGAAGACGAACCAAAATTAGCTGAGTTGATGGCCGCTTACTTAGAACAAGCAGGTTATGAGCATCACCACCTTGATCGTGGTGACATTGCTGTAAACTACATAAAAAACAATCAAGTGGACATCGTTTTGCTTGACCTTATGTTACCTGGTCTAGACGGCATTGAAATTTGCAAACAAGTACGTCAATTCAGTGGTGTTCCCATTATTATGGTGACAGCAAAGGCAGAAGAAATTGACCGTCTTATTGGTTTAGAAATGGGTGCCGACGATTATGTTTGCAAACCATTCAGCCCACGTGAAATCGTTGCTCGCGTCAAAGCAAACTTACGCCGCGTTGAGTTAGACCAAACCGAATCCCCAAGAACCGATGGCTTTGACCTCGATGTCGATCGCCTACGCGCCACCTATAAAGGTGAACTGATTGATCTAACCACCGTTGAGTTTCAACTGCTGCAATTGCTGATCAAAGAACCAGGTCGTGTATTTGGTCGCGATTTGATTATGAAAAGTATCTACACAGACAGCCGTGTTGTTAGCGATCGTACCATCGATAGCCACATTAAGAAATTACGTAAAAAAATCTCGACGGTGGCGCCTGAACTTAATGTTATACATTCCGTTTATGGTGCTGGGTATCGCTTCGAAAATAACGACCAATAGATCGTTTTACCTGTACTCGATTCATGACTAAGGAACGACATTGGACAACTTTTTAGACGTACTCGCTTTCTCTTTCTCCATCACCATGCCAATCTTTTTGATACTGGTGCTTGGGGTTATCTTGTACCGAATGCGCGTTATTAACGACAACTTCGTTGATACCGCGTCTAAACTGGTGTTCAATGTCACGCTCCCTGCTCTCTTATTTATCAGCATTTCCCGAACAGATCTAAATAGTGACACCAGTTTTTCTCTGGTTATTTATGCCATGGCCGCCGTGGTGGTTACTTTTCTTGCGCTTGAAGTCATCATGTCTTATTGGGTGCCGGATAAAGCAGACCGTGCCGTGCTCGTTCAGGGCGCTTTTCGCTCTAATATGGGCATCATTGGCCTAGCCTATTGTGTCAACGCATACGGTAATGAGGTGTTTCTTGTCGCTTCGTTGTATTTAGGCGGTGTAACGGTCTTGTTTAACATTCTTTCTGTTATTGGCTTAAGTCGTGGCTTGGGAAAAGACACCAATGCAAAAAGTATTTTAAAAGGCATTGCCAAAAACCCTTTAATTATTGCCATTGTCGCTGCTTTCGCGACGTCAATAACGGGCATAAAACTCCCCCACACCTTGTATCAAGCGGGTGACTATTTTGCTCAAATGACGTTACCCCTTGCTCTGTTATGCGCTGGCGCGTCATTGAGCTTTAGTTCATTAAGAAGTGGGATCGCTGGCCCCATTCTTGCTTCATGTGGCAAGCTTATTTTCGTCCCCATTGCTCTCACGCTCGGTGGCTTTTTGCTAGGGTATCGTGGCATGGAGCTTGGCGTGCTGTTTCTGATGTCATCCGCTCCTACTGCATCAGCAAGTTACATCATGGTTCGTGCAATGAATGGCAACTCTGCTTTAGCAGCCAACATCATTGTTATCACCACGATTGTTTCGTTATTTACCACCAGCCTTGGGGTAACACTATTGCGCAGTTTTAACTTGATGTAATTAAGAAAAACACGCTAGTAAGAACACGCGAGACTTTATTTGATTTCACAATTTCGAGAACATCGGCTGTTTTTTTCCACTCTAGGGGGCGTTATTTTGACCGCCCTCTTTTTTGCTATTAACAGCATCGCCTACCAGGCGCTTATCATTGGCAAGCACTCTGAAGGCCAAGACCAGCTACTCGACTACGTCATCGAATTACGCAATGAGCTGAAAAACTATCACATTTTACCCTTTGCTCTCGTTGATAACCCTACCATCTTAGCCTTCATGGATAACCCAAAGGACGACAAGCTCACACAGCGACTTCATCGTCATTTGGAAGATCTAACTCATGTTTCAAAGACACAAGATTGGTTTATCCTATCGACGCAAGGAGATTTACTTGTTTCCAGCGAGCAGTCCCCAAATTTTTCTTTAGACGACTACTTCAATAAGCAAGATCTCAGCAACACCTTAAAAGAGCAACAAGGTGAATACATTCTAGTATCGGGTTACAACGCGGACTACAACAAGTCATCTCACCTTGTCTTAGCGCCCGTTTATACATCAAAAGGCTTAGCGGGTGCCATTGCCGTTCGCATTAATGTCAGTGACTTAATAGAACGTTGGAACATTTCAAATGACTTAGTCGTCGTTACCGACCAAAACAACCTCACATTTCTTGCCAGCAAACTCAATCGCAATATCGTTCAAAACTGGCTCGACAACCTTATCGATGTCACCTTTATCAATGACACTCGCGCTAAAACCTATGTGTTTGACCATGAAAACCACCTTGTCCAAAATGTCACATTGGACGATTTAAAATGGCAAATTCACTACTTGTCTAATCTGCAAAGCCTACAGAAGAAAGCCCAAAATATTGCCTTCGTCAGCTTAGGGATTTTTGCGCTGTTTTTTCTCTTCTGGCTTTACCGTCGAGAGCGAGCGCTCAAGATCGCCTCCAAATTAGAAAACGAGAGACTGATTGCTGATCGCGCTCAACAACAGCGCGTTCTGATCGAAAACACACATGTTGGTCTCTTACAGCTGACACGATTCGGCGAAATTGCGTTTATTAACCCTATGGGATTACGCTATTTTGGCAAAACGGCACAATTAAAAAACCGTGATTTAAAAGAGTTTCTCCCTGATTGTCCTGAAAACGAGGTCGCACTTTCATTTGTTCAGCAACTTCAAAAAGGTGACCATCGTCAGCTCTCTGCGTCGAATCTATTAGAGCAAGAGGTATTGCTCAGAAAAGATGACGGACAACACTTCCCCGCTCTACTGTCAGTTTCCTCTTTAGAGTGGAGCGACGCCAACGGTTACTTGGTTACCCTAATCAATATCAGCAAACGAAAAAAAGCAGAACTCAATTTATTAGAAGCCAACAGCCGACTAGAAGAACGCGTACTAGAAAGGACGCAAGCACTACAAGCCGCACAAAATGAGCTATTACGCACTGAAAAGCTGGCGGCTATCGGGCAAATGTCAGCGGCCATTGCCCATGAGCTTAATCAACCCCTAACAGGCATTCGAACCCTAGCTTATACGGCAGAATTATTGGTCAAACGCCAAGACGCTGAGCAAGCCTTGAAAGTCCTTCTGGATTTAGAAGCGCTCGTCGTCAGAATGCAGAGCTTAACCAGAGAACTCAAAGTACTGGCTTATCGACGCCCTGAACAATTAGTACCAACCTCGATCAAAATATCCGTTCAAAAAGCGATCAAGAGTCTGGGCGATGACGCACATGGCATAGAATGCAGCATTGAGGTAGACGATAATGATTACGTTATCGCAGAACCCACTCGTCTGGAGCGCATTTTTGCGAACCTTATTAGCAACTCCATACAGGCCTGTGTCGAACAGTCTATTCCGCCATCGATTCGTTTCTTTCTAGAAAAGACAGATCAACACTTTATTATCAACTATCAAGACAACGGCCCAGGTATTGAAGACGCTCAGTTAACTCAAATATTCGAGCCCTTTTTCACCACTAAGCCCATTGGTAAAGGGTTAGGGTTAGGGCTGGCCATCAGTGCCAATTTAGCCAAAGATATGAATGGTAAGCTACAAGCCAAACACAATACCGACGCACAATTAGTTTTTCGCTTAACCCTGTTGAAGGCCTAACCATGGATAAAAACGCCCATAATCAAATTGAAATCTGGCTACTTGACGATGATGACATCGTTCGCTCCACAACCGCTCAATGGTTACGCCTGTCTGATTATAAGGTACGAGAGTTTCAAGAAGCGTCTGACATTATAGCGCACCTTTCTATTGGAGAGCCTTGCATCATTGTCAGCGACATTCGAATGGAACCCATGGACGGTTTGACTTTAATGACCCACTGTTTGACACAAGAGTCCGAGCTCCCCTTTATACTCATCACTGGACATGGTGATGTAGACACCGCTGTGAACGCCTTACGTGATGGTGCTTTTGATTTTCTCGAAAAACCCTTTGATCCAAATAGACTGTTGCAAACCGTCGAAAAAGCCATTCAGTTACGTAAAGTTCAATGCCAACATGCCAACCAATCCCAATACCTTGGCGATATTCAAGGGCTAGAAGAAAGTATTATCGGTCAACATGAACAAATGATTCGTGTACGCCATCAAATTCGTACTTTTGCAAGTATGGATACTCACGTCATTGTGTACGGAAAAACAGGGTGCGGCAAAGAGTTGGTCGCAAGAGCGCTGCACGATTGCAGTCCACGTAGCACTCAACCTTTTGTCGCGATTAACTGTGCGGCCATACCGGCAGACCTATTTGAAAGCGAACTCTTTGGCCATGAAGCAGGCTCCTTTACTGGCGCCAACAAAAAGCGTGTGGGCAAGCTTGAACATGCCAGCGGCGGCACACTATTTTTAGACGAAATAGAAAGTATGCCATTAGCCATGCAAATAAAGCTTTTACGCGTATTGCAAGAAAACCAACTGGAACGTATTGGCAGCAATCACACGATTAAAATTGACTTAAGGGTCGTGGCTGCCGCAAAAAACGATCTACAGACCCTTGAAAATTTTCGTCAGGATTTGTTTTTTCGCTTAAATGTTTCTCAAATTCACCTTCCCGACTTACGCTGCAGAGGCGCTGATATCCCACTGCTTTTCGAGCACTTCTGTCGCCTTGCCGTGAAAGAGCGTGGTGGCGATGTCAGACAATTAAGCCCAATCGATCATGAAACCCTCACTCTCTACGGCTGGCCTGGTAACGTTCGAGAGTTACGCAATGTGGCGCTTCGTTATGCTTTAGAGCCCAACACCAGCGTCGCTAAAATACTCGCAGGCTATCAAGCTCAAGACGATATTGACACCCAATCTCCTCTACCGTTAAGCGTAAAAGTTCAAGAGTTCGAACGTAGCCTTATTGAAGCCAGCATTAGGCAGCAAAAGGGCAATATCCAACTTGTTTTAGAACAACTGCAACTGCCTCGCAGAACACTAAACCAGAAAATGCAGAAATATGGTCTTAACCGTGCAGACTATTTGAATTAATTTTTACGTATTTTTTAATGAGAACCACTTGCATTAGATTGAAAAAACCTTTTAAATGATAACCATTATCGAATTAGAGGGTGGTCACCAATGCAATTACATTTGCGCGATGTGTATAGTGAGCAAGGCGCGGTTAAGTCTGAGTTTTCTTCTTGGCTAAAGGGTCATCGAAGATTCAGTGCCTTGCTACCCAATCTTAGTTTGGTGAACCAATACCTCAACAGTCATGTAGATTTACTTATTCAAGAAGACGCACCAGCTGGATTATATTTCTCTTTTATTGGTAAAGGCCCCATTCACAGCGTTAACGACATCGACTCTGTGCAAATTAGTTATCATCCAAAAAGTATACATGGGCAATTCCTTGTAGAAAAAAATCAACCCAAAAGCATTTTACAGGCAAGAATCACTCCGTCACTTCTAGCTTCTGTTCTTGGTGAAACAGAAGAGCAAATCATTCAACATTTCAGTGGCATGAAGGAGAAACTGGGTATAGACAATGGCATTATCGAACTGTCTGTTACAGTCAACACCACACGATCATTGATTCCTGTGCTTAATCACCAAGGCCATGCCATTAGTTTAGCAGGTCATATTTATTCGCTGATATTTGGTTTAATTGAACAATTGCAATTGCTCAGTCACCTATCACAATGTAACAACTGCCAGCGTAAGCTATTTCAAGCACAAAATTTAGTCGAAATGCCAGAACATGACACACCAAACATTCATCGTTTGGCTCAACAGGTAGGCTTAAACACCGAAGCTTTAGAGATAGGTTTTCATTTGATTACAGGCCAATCTATTGAGCGTTACTGTCTTCATAACCGGATTCAATCTGCGGCGGCAAAAATTAGACAAGACCCTTCTGCTAAAACACACATACTTGCACAAAGTGGTTTTTCTGAAGATCAATTTGAAGCGGCATTTATCCAACATTTTGGTATCGACATTCATCAGTATGGCCAAATTCACTAGTTAACAGGAGCAGTATTGATCATGGCAAACGCATCTATTGCCCTAATTTATGGAACAGATACCAATAACACCGAACAAGTGGGTTATAAAATAGCCAAACAGTGGGAAAACTTTGGCGAACAACTCGATGTTTTTAATATTAAAGATATCGACATTAATCAACTAGAACAATATTCCATGCTTATATTAGGCATCCCTACTTGGGACTTTGGGGGTATCCAAGCGGACTGGGAGGATGTCGGCGACAGCTTAAGTGAATTGTCACTTGAAAATACGGCCATCGCTTTATATGGGCTTGGGGATCAGTTCGGTTACGGTGATTATTTTATTGACGCTGTCGGCTGGCTTTATGAAAAGCTACAAGGTACGAAAGCCTCCTTCATCGGCGAGTGGCCAACCCAAGGCTATGACTTTGAAGCATCAAGAGCCTGTATTCATGACAAGGAACATTTCGTTGGCCTAGCCATCGATGAAGATCAACAGTTTGAACTTACTGATCAACGTATTGAGCAGTGGGTTATCCAACTTTACGCAGAGAGAGCAGTAGAAGCCGCTTAAATAACCGCCTGACTGGCCATTGTATTGACGCTAACGACTCAAATTTGGTTTTCTCCACATTCGCTGCCCCGAATGCCCAAATTTAGCAAACAATCAATGAGGTTATTAGTTGTTTTGTTCTTTCCGTGTGAAGCCCGTGGCTACCTTCTTTTTCTCTCCTGCTTGGGAGGTAGCCACGTTTTTCTTTTCTCTCCTATGTCTTTTCAACTTCTATATTCGTTATGATAGAGGCAGTTTATTTTTCTGCACAGTTGACGTTATGAACCTACAGCTCATTGATATTGTTGTTTTTCTTGCTTTGGCCTCGGTCTTATATGCTTGGTGGTGCAATATCACCATTCGTGAACAAGCACTCAAACGAGCGAAAAAACATTGTGAATCTTTAAACTTACAGTTGCTTGATGGCAGTGTTGCAGGCTCTGGCTGGCGACCCGTTTGGCACAGTGGCATGATAAAAGTCAAACGACGTTACACCTTTGAATTTAGTTCAAGTGGTACCTCACGTTACTCAGGAGAAATCACTTATCTTGGCAATCAGCAGCTTTCTATTTGGTTAAGCCCACACGATTTTTAATCTACTGGGTGTAACGGGAAAGTCCATGCCATTCGTGCTAATGCGTTAGTCCAGATGACAATAGCCAGACAATTTCATCCTTATTTTGGTCATATCATTGCAAATGCTTTACACGAAGCAATAGAATGACTCGGTAAATACTTATAATTCAATAATAAACATTAATACCATGAATACATCTTTCATACACATTATCGCTGTGTTGTCTGATTTGTTTATCAACGAAAAGTGCAGGACATATCATGCTGAACAACCTTAGCTTTCGCACCAAATTACTTTCTTTACTCATTGCTGCTGTTTTAGGGTTTATCATTGTTGCCTTTGTTGCGCTACAAGGATTAAAAATTCAAGAGACCGCTTCCTCTAAATTCGAACGGTTAACGGCTGTCGATAAAGATCTTGCAACACTGAGCATGACACTTATGGAGCAGTATGAAGCCCTGTCCCGTATCAATGACAGCACTTATGAGGACTACCTCGCATCGCTTTCAGAGAGTCATGATAACTTCATTGCAACACTGCAAAAAGATGAAGATATACTGATTGACCCTGAAGCCAAAAATAACGTCACAAAGGTGGCTAGCTCGCTGCAAACTTACAACGATGCTCTTATTGTGTTGATTAACCAAAAACGCGCTATTGGTTTCAACGGCTCGTCTGGCTACAGAGGCGTCATCGCCGATTTAGGCGAGAAAGTCACCGCAGAAATTTCTTTTCTGAGTCTGATTAAACAGGAGTTCTTGCCAGTACGAGAAGCAGAGAAAAACTTTATTTTCGAGCCTAATGCTGACAATAAAGCGACTTTTATGGAGCGTTACGACAGATTCTATGAGCGTGTTATCAACTTTGGACTTGAAGAACGCTTTGGTGAAACCATCAATGCTTACTTAAATGCCGTTGAGCACTTCAGCGTTCAAGTTCAAACACTTTTCAATCTTCAAGAGGCATTCACTCAAACAAAAAGTGACTTCACAGCAACCCGAAGCGTTGCGGTTGATTATATGGCACAGGCTGTAGCAGAAGCGCGCCAGCAAGCTTCTGCCAGTTCACAAAAAGCCAGTATCACACTTATTATCGTCAGTATTATCGTTGCACTGACAGCCGCCTTAATGATGATGGGCATTGGTCGCAGTGTGAATAATACCCTGGGCCAAATTACTCGAGATCTTGGTAAGGTCGCCGGGGGAGATTTAACCACACGTATGCCTGTGAACGATAAGCGTAATGACGAATTCGACTCTTTGTGCCACTCGGTCAACGCCATGACAGACGGTTTGGGCAATGTCATTAGTGATGTGGTAGACACAACCCAAGGCGTTAACAACATGGTCACAGAGCTCAACACGTCAGTCACAAACATTGCGAAGAGTAATCGCTCTGTCAGTGAGCAAACAAGCTCTTTAGCGGCGGCAACAGAAGAGATTTCTACGACTATTTCTAGTATTTCAGATACCACAAATGACCTTAGTACCCAATCTCAAAATACGTATGACTCCGCAAAAATTGGCGCTGAAACCATCAAGGGTGCGTTATCTAATTTATCCAGCACCATTGGTGTGGTCAACAAAACCAGCGAGCAACTCAATGAGCTAGGCCAGCTTTCTAAAAACATTGATAATGTCATCGGTATGATCAATGACTTGGCAAATCAAACCAACTTGCTAGCGCTTAACGCTGCTATCGAAGCAGCTCGTGCTGGTGAAGCTGGTCGTGGTTTTTCTGTTGTTGCCGATGAAGTGCGCTCTCTTGCGGAAAAAACAGTGGATGCAACGTCAAAAATTACTGAGATTGTCAGCACAATTCAGTCTTCCACACAAACGGCCATAGAAACGATGCAAAACGGACAAGAAAGCCTGCACTCTATTGAAGCGTTCAGCGAAAAAGCAGAGCTGGCTATTCGTGATATTGAACAAAATGCTCAATCTAGTTCTGCTTTTTCTGTGGACATGGCGCGCTCTATTCAGGAAGTGGCAAAAACCGCGGTACATATGAGTGAGGAAATGGATAAGATCGCTCAGCAGCTTCAAAGTGATAACCGCTACATTAATAGCATCGAGGGAAACACTCGGGACATTCATGACCAGGTAGAAAACCTCAATAAGAAAACCAGTGTGTTCACAACACGACATGTTTAAAACACTGTCACTCAATCAGAGGCTTTCATTAGAAAATTCTAAAAAGCAATAAATAGGCACAAAAAAACCGGTTAATAAAGTGTCCAACTTTATGGGGTCACTTCAAAAACCGGTTTTTTGTGTTTTATCGCAGAAAATGGAGTAGACACTTTCAGCCCCTACCCCTATTCACGCTCAAAGCGCAGCGAATTCTTTTTCCCAGCGTTTTGCTTCCTTCTTAGAAGGACCACCTAACACATTCACAGCCGTACGCATTCTCGCACGAGAAATATCGGAACCAAGAATCGCCATGGAATCAAACACAGATACCGACGCTGTTGTCCCGGAAATCGCCACAAACAAAGGCGCAAAGAAATCTTTCGGCTTAATTTCAAGTGTCTGAGCCAAGGTTTTCATCTCATTAAAGATGTTGTCTTTTTCCCATTTGTTAAGAGCTTCAAGACGCCACAGAGCAAACTGCATGGCTTTACGCAGTGTGTCTTCCTCCATTTTAACGCTTGCAAAATCTTCTTTCGTGATCGGCAACAGACCTTTTAGGAAGAATCCAGCCACGTCAGCCACATCAGAGAAAGTCTCCACACGAGGCACAACCAAAGGCAAAATTTTCATCAAGTACTCTGGATTTAACGCCCATTCCACATATTTTTGTGCAAATGTGTCGGCGGTTAAATTCTCACGAATCCACATACCGTTTAGCCAGCTGAGTTTTTCCACATCAAACACGGGGCCACCTAAGGACACGCGCTGGATATCGAAGTGCTCGATCATTTCATCAAGAGAGAATTTTTCTCGTTCATCTGGCATTGACCAACCCATGCGACCCAAGTAGTTAATCACTGCCTCAGACAAGTACCCCATGCGCTGGTAATACAAGATGCTGGTAGGGTTTTTACGTTTGGACAACTTGGATTTATCAGGGTTACGCAACAATGGCATATGACACAAGGTTGGCATGTCCCAACCAAAGTATTGATACAACAAAATATGCTTAGGCGCTGAATTGATCCATTCTTCACCACGGATAACATGGGTGATTTTCATCAGATGATCATCTACGACGTTCGCTAAGTGGTAAGTTGGCATACCGTCAGCTTTCAGCAACACTTGCATGTCAACTTGAGCCCAATCAATTTCAATGGTGCCACGCAACATATCCTCAACGACGCAGGTGCCCTCTTCAGGAATTTTCATACGGATAACATGAGGAACACCTGCGTCTAATTTTGCCTGCACTTCTTCTTGCGTTAATTGCAATGCTCGACCGTCGTACTTTTGTGGCAAACCCTGTTCTTTTTGCTCAGCGCGCATTTGATCCAGCTCTTCTGGGGTCTCAAAAGCATAAAAAGCGTGACCTTTTTCTACTAACTCCAGTGCGTATTGACCATAGATATCACCACGCTCACTCTGACGATAAGGACCGTACTCGCCGCCTACATCTGGCCCTTCAGCCCAATCTAAACCCAACCAACGCAACGCATCTAAAATCATTTTCTCTGATTCTGGTGTACTGCGTGTTTGATCGGTGTCTTCGATGCGTAAAATGAATTTACCCCCCATTTTGCGGGCAAACGCCATATTAAATAAAGCAATGTACGCTGTTCCTACGTGTGGATCACCGGTAGGCGATGGGGCAATACGTGTTCTAACCTCTGACATAAAAATCTCATTTAGCTGTTGTCTGACATGGCGCTATTATAAGCGCATGGCGACACATGGGTAAGTGGTCCGACAGATCTTTTCCGTTCGGAAGTTTGATATTTATATAACTTTACTTTTACAGTAACGCAGTTGCGATAATCGAACACCAATGTCCACATCGGTTTTTAACGCAACAAGCGTTCTTGATAAAAGGCATTGCTCGTAGCCGCCCACTAGCATGCTTTGAATACGCTCTGAAAAACTCGATAAATTTGCGTAAATATCCTCTAAAGAAGCGTGTTGCTCGATAATACCGACCGCTGTTTTAGGACCAATGCCTTTTATCCCTGGGATTTTGTTAGTGGTATCGCCTACCAGAGCCCAGTAATCGGTCAATTGCTCCGCTTGCACACCGTACTTGCCAGGCACCCATTGCTTATCGTAACCCAACTTAGCAAAGTAGTCGTATTGCAAAATACGGTCATTATCCAACAGTTGTGTAAACCCTTTATCGGTTGAAACAATATAAGAAATAATGTCGTTCTGAGCAGCTTTTATTGCCAAGGTAGCCATTAAATCATCCGCCTCCCATCCATCCAATCGCAAGCAGGGCAAATGGTTAAAACGAAAGGCCTTGGCAAATTCAGGCAATGCGTCTAATAACACATCATCCATAGGCACACGGCCGAGTTTGTATTCTGGAAACACGTGATGACGCCAAGTTTTACCATTGGAATCAAACACCACAACCGCATAATGGGGATCAAACTGATGGGTAAGTTTTGACAAGGCATCCACAGCAATGCTCTGGGTTCGCTCTATTCGACGCGCTGGATCGGGCTCAGATTCTAGTGCGGCATATTGCCGACGAATCAGGTTTAAACCGTCAATAATGAGTAATCTTTTGTTCAAGCTAAACCCTTATCTTTACAGTATCGTGTTTTAAAGACGCACAAATGATAGGTTACCATGTGTCATATTCATCACGATACCTTGCGAAATCGCTGGGGAACAATTGAAAAGGATTACGTTATGAGAAAGCATTCTGTTTATGTTTGCCTAAGCACAACCCTGGCCATGATGACCTCGCCAACTTTCGCGACGCCCATTCAGGCCGTTATAGGTCTCAACAACAGCCAAGTGCAAGAAAACAGTCATTCTTTAAGTCTTACGGCGAACACAGGCACCATTTTACCCCTTAGCAAAGATTTCTCTCCCATAACGGGGCTGCAAGGCAGCACAAACAGCCACTGGTTAAACGAAATAGAAAAAACAGTGCGTGTTGAGCATAAACATCGAGACTTAACATTTGAAGGAACACTGGCGAGCATTAATCAATCCAATCAGTCTTTTCGCCTCAACATTAAAGACACCGCGTTGACCTTACCCATGAACGATTTCTATTTGATTCCACAGACGCCGGACGCACCTTCAACATCAAAGACAACTGAGCGCTCCCCAATCAGCTATCAAACAAATGACCTGTCTTGGCGCCCGCAACTGAGTTTGATTTTTGATCAGGACCAGGTCACTGTAACGCAACAAGCGTTGCTCAGTAACCAGTCTAACCATGCCATTGAGCTTGAAAATAGCCTGTTACATTATTCTAACCACAACACGCCACGCATACTCAAGTCAGAACGCGCAGTAATGGCCATGAACGATGCTTCTCCTGCGGTCCAATACCAAAACAGCGAAATCAGCTACCCACTGGGTGAAACAACCATCACCCTTGCCCCTTATTCCAGCACTTTGATTCCTTTGCCAAGCAGTCAAAGTAAGATTGATCAACATGTGCACACAGCAAATGTAAGCACTTACTACACTCGTTCAGATAAAATGGATTTACGCTTTTTTAACAAGGTGACTTTTTCTCTGCAAAACGATGGATTCCCGGGCCAATATCGTACCTTTTGGAAACAAGATGATTTACTGATTCCCGGTAACACCGTGTCTTTGGATAAGGTCCGAGCTAATACAGTAATCGACGTCACAACAAATCAGAGCCAAGACCTGTCTGGGACATTAACACTGGTCAGTGCCACTTCTCAAAGCCTACCGACGACGCAAGTATGGGAAGCGAAAATAGAAAATCATTCAAATCGTACACAACAATTCGCTGTAGACCAAAACACCAACGGTCTCATCACATTATTAAAAGAAGACCTCAGAGAAACAAGTAGCCATATTGCAAAAACTAACGCAAGAGGCCTGATGCTAACGGGACAAATTCCAGCTCACACTACCAAAACATTTTCTTACACGATTGAGCTAGAAAAATAGTGTTTCATAAAGAATACAAAAGCGTCTCATCAAGGTTATGAGGCGCGTCTTGCGTTAAGTTTTCACAATAGCCCACCAGTCAGCGGCCTTTGTTATGATATGGTCAGCAGTCATAATAGATATAGCAAGAATGGCACTGCCACATGTTTCACACTTGGGGTAGTATTATAACTATATTTCATACTACAGGCCGACAGAGATCTATGAAAAAGCATATTATATCCTCCCTTATCGCGGCGTCCGTACTGAGTACCGCCGTCCATGCCGAAAGCATTTACGAAGTATACAAACTTGCTAAGCAACACGATCCAGGCTTACGCTCTGCTGCGGCTACGCTCCAAGCTCAAAAAGAAAGTGTCACGGTTACCAAAGGGAATCTTTACCCAAGTATCGGCTTTAGCGGTAGCTTAGGCTATGACGATGTTGACAGTCCTTCTGTTGACTACGGCAACACATCCAATACCTTAGCACTGACTTTGGAGTACCCAATCTACTCCCCTGCTCTTAATTACGCTGTGGATGATGTGGAACTAGGGTCAAACAGTGCGGCAGTCAGCTTCGATAATTCGGAAGAAAACTTGGCACTGACCACTTTAACTGAATACTTCAACTTGTTGATCGCACAGTCTACGCTACAAACCACAGAAGCATTGGTGAAGAGTACTGCGAGCCAGTTAGACCGAGCGAAAAAGCAGTACGAAGTGGGTTTGGCCTCCATCACCGATTTACAAGATGCCCAAGCTGAGTATGACTCCGTACGAGTCACACAATTGAGTGCCGAATCTGATGTGGCGTACGCTAAAAAAGCGCTCTATCAAAGAACCGGGCGTGAGATTTCTAGTGTGCCACAGTTATCGCAAGATTATCCTATTCGCCTCGATGACAACATGACAGTAGGCTCTTTACTCGCTAAAGCACAAAAAGACAACAAAGATCTGCGACTTTCGGCGATTGCCGTGCAACGCGCTGAAAACAATATTAAAATTCAAAAAGCCAGCGGTCGTACGCCTATGGTTAAAGTCAGTGGCGCTTTATCGCGTACCGACAATAACTACAGCACCAGTAGTTCCTCTTACCAAGATGGTGTGACCAATGCTTCATCGGTTGAATTAGGCGTGAGCATTCCCCTGTACAGCGGCGGCGCTATCAACGCCTCTGTTCGCCAAGCAACAGCCGAAGCCGTTGCTGCAATGGAGAAAAAAGCCAGTTCTTTGCAAACCATCGAACTCAATATTCGTAGCTTGTTCCTTGAGTTACAAACAGCGGTGGCTCAGGTGGAAGCACAAAAACAGTTGATTCGCTCCCGTACCAGCGCCTTAGAAGCGACTCGTGCTGGCTACGATGTAGGGACACGTAATCTTGTTGAGCTACTCGATGCACAAACCAATCTTTACGACGCTCAAAATACTTATGAGCAATACCGCTTTAACTTTGTCTTGAAAAAGCTTAATTTGCTTGAAGTCACTGGTGACTTGTCTGAAGAAAAAATCAAAGACTTAGACAAATGGTTGGTTGCTCATAATTAAGACATGACACCCTACCCACAGCCCCCATCACTTCAGAGTAGACTGCTGTGATGGGGTGTTTTCTGCTTTTTCCGTATAACGTCATTTGCTGCTTCCAGTGCTTTCAATCAAGCATCGCTAAATACCTGATTCACTTCCTTCCAAGTCAAGCCACTGGTTTTTTTCTTCGCGGTTGTCGTATCAGCTTGGGTGAGTTGAATAATCTGAGCAGCGATAGAGATCGCGATTTCAAAGGGTTGTTTACCCTCGACTTCACTTATCCCTACTGGACAATGTACCGAATCAATTTCAGCTTGACTAAAAGAAGCGCTGACAAGGCGTCTTTTAAAACGCAGTGCTTTGGTTTTTGAGCCAATCAAGCCAATAAAACGACAGTCTTTACGATCAAGCAGTGCCTCGGTGAGTTGGTAGTCCAAACTGTGATCATGTGTCATGATCAAAGCAATCTCATTTGGCAACATGATATCAATGTGTTCAAGCATGGACTCATAACAGGCTAAGGTAACATTTGAAGGTAATACCTCATTCTCTCTTTGCTGATGTACTAAATTTACTCGACTGTCCACCCAAGTAATCTTCGCTTTCATGTTTCCTAATACCTGTATCAAGGTAGAAGCCACATGGCCCATGCCAAACAGGGTGATTTTAGCGGCGGGTTCAGGAAAATACTCCATTAAAATCGTCACTGTTCCACCACAGCATTGATTGGTCTTGGCCGCTAATGGAAAATTTTCTAGCTGATAAGCCGCATTTTTATTGCCTGCGTTCAGCATGGCTCGACCTTTTTGACAGACTGCAAACTCAAGCTGACCGCCACCGATGGTATCAAAGGTGTGTGACTCTGTGATGATCATCTTACTTGCAGCATCTCGCGGCGAAGAGCCCTGAGCCCCAATAACCGTTGCCATCACCCAAGCTTGCCCTGCTTTTTCAACGTCCGCTAACGCGGTAATCCAGTTCATTGAAGACATCATGACCGCGCCTCCTGATAATCACGAGCCGCTTTCATGCTATAAAATACGGCTTCTGGCGTCGCTGGGGCAGCTAATGGTGGGGAATACTGATGATTGCACACCGATGCACAGGCGTCTTTTAACGCACACCATACTGAGATACCTAACATCAGTGGCGGTTCACCTACCGCTTTGGAACGATAAATCGACTCTTCGCTGTTGGCGCGTTCGAACAATCTTACGGTGAATTTTTCTGGCACATCGGCAGACGTTGGAATTTTATAATTGGCTGGACTGTTGGTGGTAATTCGACCCTTTTCATCCCAGCTTAATTCTTCCGACGTGAGCCAACCCATGCCTTGTACAAATGCGCCCTCGATTTGCCCAATGTCTAACTCGGCATTAATGGAGTCACCCACATCATGTAAAATATCCACCTGAGTCACCTTGTACTCTCCCGTCAAGGTATCCACGATGACTTCTGAGACTGCCGCCCCATTGGAGTAGTACAAAAAGGGTCGACCTTTGGCGGCTTTGCGATCGTAGCCAATCTTGGGCGTTTTATAAAACCCCGTTGACGACAAAGACACGCGGTTCATGTACGCCAACTTGATAAATTCGGGGAAACTCATTGTCTCGGCACCCAAATGAACCAAGTCGTCAGAAATCGCGAAATCGCTAGACTCAATGCCGTAGTGTTCAACAGCAAAATCACATAAACGTGTCTTGATTGTTTGAACGGCATCTAAAGCCGCCATACCATTCAAATCCGTTCCAGCAGACGCCGCCGTTGGGGACGCATTCGGCACCTTATCGGTTCGAGTCGCGCTGACATTCACCCGCTGATAATCAATACCAAACGCTTTAGCAACAATTTGCGCTACTTTAGTGAATAACCCCTGCCCCATTTCCGTGCCGCCATGACTGATGTGAACACTGCCGTCCGTATAGACATGCACCAAGGCGCCCCCTTGATTCAGGTGTTTTGACGTAAAAGAAATACCAAATTTCACCGGTGTTAATGCCAAGCCTTTTTTCAAAAACGCATTCCGTTTATTAAAAGCCTGTATGGCATGGCGGCGTGCGCGGTAGTCTGAGCTGATTTCCAGCGCTTCAATGAGTGTCGGCAAAACGTCGTCGTTAATTTTTTGCCCGTATGGCGTGGTGTCTTTACCCGCTTGATAGCAATTAAGCTTACGCACATCTAGGGCATCTTTACCCACGGCACAAGCAATTTCTTCGATGACATTTTCCGCCAGTATCACGCCTTTGGGGCCACCAAAGCCTCGAAACGCCGTGTTCGATACCGTGTGAGTTTTGCCTCGATAACCGCTGATGCGGGCATTGGGTAAATAATAGGCATTGTCTGCGTGAAACATAGCACGATCCACCACACCATCAGACAGATCCGCTGTACAACCGCACTTTCCGACCATATCGTATTCGGCGGCTAGAATCTCTCCGGCTTCATTAAAGCCCACCTGATAAGCATTCCAAAAATCGTGACGTTTGCCAGTTTGCACCATGTCGTCTTGTCGCGGCATACGATATTTCACCGGACAACGGTTGCGTACGGCTAACACGGCCGCCATACAACCCAGTACCGCCGCTTGGGACTCTTTGCCGCCAAAGCCTCCACCCATGCGACGCGTTTCTACCAAGACCTGAGCCACGGGTAAACCGAGTACCCGTGCCACCAGCTTTTGTACTTCCGCCGGATGCTGAGACGAAGCAAAAACTTGCACACCACCGTCTTCGTTCGGCACGGCAACACTGATTTGTCCTTCTAAATAAAAATGCTCTTGTCCCTTGATGTACATATCTGAGCGAATAGTATGGGGCGCACTCGCCATCGCACTTTTAACATCACCTGATTGAATCGTATGAGTGGGTAGCACAAACTCTTGGCGAGCCAATGATTGCTGGGGCAGTAAGGTCGCTTCACGCGTTTGATACACAATCTCGGCCAGTTCAACCGCTTGCTTAGCGGCTCGCAAACTGGTGGCTGCCACAGCAAAAATGGCCTGCCCTATATAATGAACAAAATTCCCTGCCAACAATAAATCGCCACTTAACACGGGGGAGACGTCCACTTCACCTGGAATATCCGACTGCACAATGACATCAACCACTCCTGGGTAAGCTCGTACTTTGTCCAAATTAATCGACACAATATCGGCGTGTGCTTGCGTCGCTTTGCCGGTGGCAACATGCAGTTCATTCGGCCATTCTGGCATGTCATCAATATACACCGCTTGGCCCGTAACATGCTTTACGGCAGACTCATGCATGGGCAAGTTGCCCTTTTTTGTGCGCTGGCGGTCAACTGAAAAGTCTTGTGGTAATTTACGCATGGGCTTCCCCTTCCATACCAGACGTTAAAATGCTCTCTGACACCCCGTGACCGGAAAAGCTAACCACGTCAGTTTGATTCACCGCCAACCATCCTTTGCGTAACAGGTTGCAAGCCATGTCTAAACGATAAGAAGCACTGGCACGCATATCGCTTAATGGTGTCAGTTCTTTTTTCAAACACTCGATGGCCTCTAACAAGGCCCGTTCATCGTCTACTTCAGCAGAGCATAATCGGGCTTCCGCTTGTAAAGCACGAATAGGTGTCGCTGCCATACCACCAAAGGCAATACGAACGTCCGTTATTTGGTGATCTTCTGTGGCAAAACGCACCGCCAGCATCACACTGGAAATATCATCCTCCATGCGTTTCGACACCTTGTAAAAGCGATGACAATGCGCCAGCTTATCAAGCGAAAGCGTGAAGGACACGATCCACTCGTCTTGCTTCAGCTGGGTTTGCTTATAACCTTGGTAGAAATCATGAATGCTGATGTTTCTCAACGTACCATGGGAGTCAGCAAGCTGAATGTCCGCATCAAAAGCCAGTAACAGAGGAGGCAAATCAGCAATTGGCGAGGCATTTGCCACATTGCCACCGATGGTGCCGCGATTACGAATTTGACATGATGCAATACGGCCAAGTAAATGATAAATATGTGGATAACGGGACGCCGAATACGCTTCTAATTCACTGTACGTTGTCGATGCGCCTATTATTAAGCGTGCACCATCTTCTCTAATGCCTTGCATTTCACTGACTTGAGACAGGTCAATCAAGGTATCAAAATCGTGATAACGCTGAGTATTTTCCAGCATCAGGTCGGTACCGCCGGCGATCAAGATGCCATCAGGGTAAATGTTTTTCACCGCAATCAGCTGGTCAAGATCCTGTGGCAGAAGGTAGTTTTTCGGCTTAGACAAATAATCATCGACAGAAGCTGAACACTGTAACTCATCAAGCGTCTGCTTTACTTTGTCGTTTTTACTCAGCCGCTCGACATAGCCCGTCTCGATTTCCGTCATCGACAAACCCGCATCAATAATAGGACGATAACCCGTACAGCGGCATAAATTTCCCGAAATAGCATCGCAGACAGACGCACGGTCAATCGGTTGCTGACAGGTTTGCTTTTCTTCATAAAGACTGGCCAGCGACAGCACAAAACCAGGCGTACAAAACCCACATTGCGAGCCATGGTGTTCAACCAGCGCTTGTTGAGCGGGGTGCAGCTTTTCTGCTTGCGACAAATATTCAACAGACACCACATGCTTACCAGCCAAAGACTGAACGGGGGTAATGCATGAATTAAAAGTTGAATAGCGTAATTCGCCCTCATTAAGCTCCCCCACCAGCAAGGTACAAGCCCCACAGTCGCCCGAAGCGCAGCCTTCTTTTGTGCCCATTAAACCGCGCTTTTCACGCAGGTAACGTAAGGCGGTAAAATCGCTAGGGAGCGAATTGTCTTCGATGCATTGATCGTTTAATAAAAATTTCACAGTACGCTTCCTCAAATATTTCACTGTCTGTTGAAATGCAAAAACTTGGCCAATCGGTCAAACTTTATTAGAAACCAATAAACAGCCTAGAGCAATAGGCCATTCCATCACCCAACCTTCACTTTTTGCACCAAAAAAGTACACCATATCGCTTACTATTGGTGCGCTTAATTTTTTGTCTGTTTTGCGGCTTAACATTAGAAATCGCTAAAATATTTAGAAATTTCCATATATTTCAGACAGTTAAAAAAATATAAGACTTAGACAAAGACATGGAACGCTTGTTGCTAATACTTAACCACATGAAACAAAAGATTCCATTCTCTTTAATTATCTGGAGCAGCCCCATGAAAGCCATCATCAAATCCTCCCTTCGTTTATCTTTATTAGCGGGTCTTATTTCCAGTACCTCAGCCATGGCGGCAGACAAGGTCACTTTTCAATTAGATTGGTTACCAGGCGGTGATAAGGCTCCCGTTTATGTGGGCGTTCAACAGGGCTTTTTTGCTGAAGAAGATTTGGAAGTGAAAATTGCCAGCGGTCGTGGCTCTACCGACGCCTTAACCAAGATGGCAACCGGACAATCAGACATAGGAACATCCGATGTTGGCGCGTTAATGGCGGCGAAAGCGCAATCTGATGTACCGGTAACGGCAGTGTTTTCTTATTTTACTCAAGCACCGCATGCTTTTTTTACCCTTGAAAGCAGTGGCATCACATCCATCAAAGACCTTAAAGGCAAAAAAGTAGCGACATCCCCTTTTACTTCTTCCAACGCCTTTCTCCCCTTAGTGCTGAAGCAAAATGGTTTAAGTGAAGACGATATTAAGCTGGTTAAATCCGATCCGGGTGCACTTGCTCCTATGATGATTACCGGTAATACAGACGCCATTATCGCCTGGGTCACCAATACCGCTTTGTATGAAGCACAGGCCGGTGGTGCAGGCAAAACCTTAATTGAAATGCCATGGTCTGAATCGGGATTGTCACTTTACAGCTCTTCCCTTTTGGCGTCCGAAAGGTTTCTAGAAGAACGCCCAGAGGTCGCAAAGCGTTTCATTAAAGCGTTTGCCAAGGCCGTTGAGTTTACGTATGCCAACCCAGATCAAGCAGGTGCCGACCTTCATAAAATGGTGCCGGAAGTGGATGCCAACATAGTATCCGCGCAAATTAAGAGTATCTACAACCTAGTGTATAACGAGATTACTGAAGCGGATGGTTTTGGTCAGTTTTCACCTGACCGTATTCAGACAACATGGAAATATGTGGCAGAGGCAAACGGTCTATCCGAAGAAGCCATTGACCCAGCGACGGCCATTAACACCACTTTTCAGCCGGAGTAAGCCATGAAAAACAATCACATTGACAACGATAACGCGGAGCAAAACCATGCGGCTTACGTCAGCATGAAAGGCGTGGGACACAAGTTTGATCCACGCCCCGACGCGCCCATGGTGGTTGAAAATATTGATTTGGACATTCATCGCCACGAGTTTGTCGCGGTTGTTGGCCCATCTGGTTGCGGTAAATCGACACTTTTGCGTATGGTTGCGGGATTATTGATTCCCTCTAATGGCCAAGTGTCGGTGTTTAACCGGCCTGTTACAGAGCCCAGAGACGATGTGGGCATTGTGTTCCAAAAAGCTAACCTATTGCCTTGGTTAACCGTACGTAAGAATGTGCTGTTTCCGCTGAAACACAAATACGGTCGCTATTCAGCCAACGACGAAAAACGCGCCAACGAATTATTAGACATGGCGGGGCTCACTCAGTTTGCTGATAAGATGCCTGATGAACTGTCTGGTGGTATGCAACAACGCGTCGGTATTGTGCGCGCACTTCTTCTCAATCCTGATATTTTATTAATGGATGAGCCGTTTTCAGCACTTGACGCATTGACCCGTGAACAGATCGGTTTTGACCTTTTGGACATTTGGAAGGAGCACCCTAAAACGGTGCTGTTTATTACTCACTCCATCACGGAAGCGGTCTTACTGTCTGATCGTATTTTGGTGATGAGCAAACGCCCAGGTTCGGTATTGGATTTAATCGATGTCGACTTGCCTCGTCCCCGCTCTTCCGAAACCATTAAATCAACACGCTTTGCCGAGCTCACCGATACAATCAGAGGCTATATTTATGAACCCCACGTACCTGCCTAAATCTTGGCTTGCACAGCAAGTAAATCGTTTTGCACCGGCGTTGTTTTTTATTGGTTTGGTGCTGTTATGGGAGCTCGTTTGTTCTGTGGGTGAGGTACCCAATTATATCTTACCTTCCCCTTCCGCTATCTTCAGCGCATTTTTCGATGTGGAAATGTCCCGTTGGTTGACGCACCTTTGGGCAACATTGCGTGTGGCCTTGATGGGCTTTGCGCTCTCCATTGCCATCGCCATCCCCTTGTCGATCGGTATGATGCGTTCAGAATTGATGAATCGTGTCTTGTACCCTGCGTTGATCGTGATTCAGTCTACTCCTGTGGTGGCTGTGGCGCCTTTGATCATCGTATTACTCGGCACAGACGACCCATCACGGGTATTAATCACTTGTTTAATTACTTTTTTTCCATTGGTGGTCTCCACCACAACCGGTATGCTGGAAACACCACCGGAGATGATTGAGCTAAGTCAATCTTTGCGGGCACCGCGTTATCGTGAAACTTGGCAGATTCGTATCCCTTATGCTATCCCACATATTTTCAGCGGCTTACGCGTCTCCATTACGCTGGCGATTATCGGTGCCGTGGTGGCAGAGTTTGTCGCAGCAGAAGAAGGTCTTGGGTATTTTATTCAATTCTCAACGTCGTTCTTTAAAATCCCACAGGCGTTCGCTGGCTTAATTTTTCTCTCCATCATCAGCCTATTAATGTTTAAATCCATTCAATGGATTCAAATGTGGCTCTTCCCTTGGAGTTTACCGAAAAAGAAATAAGTCTTATTTGATTAGCCTTTAATAAATGTAACCCCATCTTGGGATATTCAAGATGGGGTTACATTTGATAAAGAAAGGGAAAATAAGTCTGAAAGAGAGAAATATCAGAGGTTAATCTGATTCAGTGTCAGAGATGACGCATCAACATTGACCATTTTAGCCAACACTTCTTTTAACTCATCCATACTGCTGTAATGAGTCGTGGGTTCGTACTCGCCTTTAAAATAATAACCGTCTTTATTGATCACTCTGCCTAACTGAAACTTATCGCCTTTTTCGCCTCGGCCACAAATTAAATACACATCAAGCTCCATAGACACTCCAAATCACATTAATGGGAATGATTATCATACTTGATTAATAGGTAATTCATAGCTTTTTAAATTCTCAACCAGGCAGAGCAGCCTTACCACTCGTGTCAGCCACGTGACTTAACAGGATAACGGACGATTTTCTTAGAGATCCGCTAGACGAAAAGCCGCAATTTTATGCACTTCGCTCATGGCACGGTCAAACTCTGTTTGCCAGTCATTCGGTGTACGCTCTTCAAATCCTGCTAGAACCTGCTCTTTCGTCGCGCCTTTAACGGCCATGATAAAAGGAAAACCGAATTTTTCTCGGTAAGTATCGTTAAGGTGTAAAAAGTGCCTTAATTCGGCTTCAGAGCACTGGTCTAGTCCAGCGCCCGCTTGCTCTGACGTAGAAGCTTGAGTCAGCTCTCCCGCTAGTGCGGCTTTGCCTGCTAGGTCTGGGTGTGCTCGTAATAAAATTAATTTTTGTTCATCTGCACTTTGCTCCACAATATGCTTCATAGCCGACTCAATTTTACTCATCTGATCAAAGTAGCCATTGGGGTGCTGAGAAACTTGTTGCCATAAAGCTTCTGCTACCCAAGTTGAATGCTCGTAAATACGGCTAAATAATGAGATAAAATCCGCTTCATTGAGTTGTTCAAACGTCACTAAAGGGTCGTGCATAATCGGGCTCCATATTGAGAGGCTGTCGTAAAATCACTAATAAAAGCGAAGGCATTGTAACCGTGCCCTCTGTCATCTTAGGCATTAATAAGATCAAACACCATACAAGAAACATATGGCACAAATATTGAAACACATGAAACGAATTTTTCAAAACCTTTAAGGAGACATAATGGGTTATTTAACCACACACATTTTAGACACGACCCAAGGAGTTGCTGCAGCCGGTGTACACATTCACTTATACAAGCATACTGACGAAGGTCGACGCATACATTTGCACAGTACGATTTCTAATCATGATGGTCGCTGTGATGCGCCTTTACTCGACGTGGATCAATTCAGTTGTGGGATTTACGAACTGGAATTCGCCATTGATGACTACTTTGCTCAGTCAACGACCAATGAACCTCATGAAAGTCTTAGCCAAGATGGCACGCTACCAACCTTTCTGAACACGGTTGTTATTCGTTTCGGTATCAATGACGAACAGGCTCACTATCATATCCCACTGTTGGTTTCCCCCTTTGCTTACAGTACTTATCGAGGCAGCTAACGCCTCGATTTTATCAATACAGATAAGACCCTGAAGCACCAAAATAGTACTGAGAAGCACTAATCCTCTTGCTTTTGCACCATCAAAGAACAAGAAGCCACACTCTCACCCTGTGTTCACTGTCAGTCATGCCGATTTGGGGTCGTCAATTGAAACGCCACACCACGCTAAAACAAAGGTTTCACAAATTGTTTTAGAGATTCGTTTGTTTCATGGCACGCATATTGCGAATACCTTTCCTATCTTTAAGGTTCTCGTAAAAGGAAAAAGTCTATGAAGGCATTAATTATTGGTGCAGGCATTGGTGGTATGTCAACAGCAGCAGCGCTGAAACAACAAGGCATCGAATGTGAGATTTTCGAAGCGGTAAAAGAAATAAAACCGGTCGGTGCGGCTCTATCGATTTGGTCGAATGGCGTCAAATGCATGAATCACTTAGGCATGGGACACATTATGGATGCATTAGGTGGCCCTATGCACAACATGGCTTACCATGATGGTATTAGTGGCGGCGTTATGACGCAATTCAGTCTGGCTCCCCTTGTTGAGTCTGTTGGTGAACGCCCCTGCCCGGTTTCACGTGCCGACTTACAAAGCCAAATGATTGATTGGTGGGGACACGACAAAATACAGTTTGGTAAACGCATAGAGCGTGTCGAGCAAACCGACACAGAAGTGACAGCTTACTTTACCGATGGCACAGAGGCCACAGGAGACATGATGGTGGCTGCAGATGGTACACACTCAGCCGTTCGCGCTCATGTGTTAGGTCAACAGCTTGAGCGTCGTTATGCGGGTTATGTCAACTGGAATGGTTTGGTTGACATAGACGAGAGCATTGCGCCTGGTGACCAATGGACAACCTTTGTTGCAGACGGCAAGCGTGTTTCCATTATGCCCATCGCTGACGGTCGATTTTACTTCTTTTTTGATGTGCCACTGCCAAAAGGCCTCAGTGAAGACAGAAGCACTCTAGTGTCAGACTTAACACAGTACTTTTCGGGTTGGGCTGCCCCAGTTCAAACCTTGATTAATGCCATTGACCCAGACACCACTAACCGCATTGAAATACATGATATTGAGCCTTTTGATACCCTTGTCAAAGGCAATATTGCGCTATTAGGTGATGCTGCTCACAGTACCACACCGGATATTGGGCAAGGTGGCTGTTCTGCACTGGAAGACGCCGTCGTATTAGGAGAGTATTTTGTGGGCAAAGATAAAACCACCGCAGGCATTCTGACGGCATTTAAACAGTACGAAGACGCACGTCGTTTTCGGGTGAAGGACCTAGTATTAAAAGCCAGAAAACGCTGTGACGTTACCCATGGAAAAGATCAACAGGAAACTCAGGCTTGGTATGACGAGTTAAAACGCGAAACAGGTGAAAACATCATTGCAGGATTAAGAAGCACTATTTTGGGTGGCCCACTGGCGTAGACCTCTGTCAATACGCTTCGACACCGGATTCATCAGGTATCGGAGCGTATTAATGTAGACATCATAAGATCGTATTTATATTTCAATCACCTGATGGTGCTTCATAACGAGTAATGCGGTTACGTCCTTGTTGCTTCGATTGATACAAGGCATCATCTGCCTCTTTTACAATCGCCCAATCGTCAGGGTTTACCTCGTCCAAGTTTAATATGCTGTAACCCACCGAGATAGTCACAACATCATAGGTGGCGTCGGGGGCATGCTGAATGGCCAAGGCCTCCACGGTATGGCGTAATTCGTCTAAGACTGCTTTCGCGCCATCTACATCCGTATTCGGCAACAATAACGCAAACTCTTCACCGCCGTAACGGGCAGCAAGATCAAGTGGTCGCTTCGCACAATCGTTTAGTACACCGGCAATGCGCTTAATACAATCATCGCCTTCGATATGACCAAAGTGATCGTTGTATTTTTTAAATTGATCAATATCCACCAGCACCACAGTAAGCGGCTCTTGCTCTCGGCGAGCACGTTTTAACTCCGTCACGAGCTGTTCGTCAAAGGTGCGACGATTAAACAAATTGGTCATGCTGTCCGTCTGCGCCAATTTTTCCAACAATGAAATAGCGTGATGATAATCCAAATGGGT
This sequence comes from Marinomonas algarum, assembly GCF_020532605.1. Classification (GTDB taxonomy): domain Bacteria; phylum Pseudomonadota; class Gammaproteobacteria; order Pseudomonadales; family Marinomonadaceae; genus Marinomonas; species Marinomonas algarum. The sequence continues at coordinate 64,859 of NZ_JAJATW010000002.1, forward strand.
TTGCACCCTAGCCGCCACTACCCTTGGCTGTAATGGTTTGCCAATATAATCCGCAGCCCCGACGTCAAATACTTTCTCTTCAAAGCCCATTTCCGTATGACTGGTAATGAACAACACGGGGATATGTTCGGTTTCAGGGTTATTTTTAAGCATAGAACAAACTTCAAGCCCTCGAATATCAGGCAGTTCTACATCCAATAAAATCAAGTCTGGGTAGTTTTCTTCGATCATCAAGAAAGCTTGTTTAGCCTCTGTGGCAAAACGAATACGACCAATTTTCTTCAGCGCTTTATTGAGCGCCATGACCACTGCAGTGTCATCATCAATAATTAAAATGTCAGCCAGTTCATTGTTATTCATTGTCATACCACTATTCATTCCCGAGGGTATTGGTTAAAGGGTCAAGTAAGTCTATGGCGGCTTTGTAATCAAGCTTCATAAGATTGTCTTGTAATGCTTGAAAGGCATCCTCGCCAAGTGCTTGACTTAATCCAGCCGCTTGCTCTTCTACAACGTCTAATGCGTCTAGGTCTTGTTCATTTAGCAGCAATAAAATGCGCTCCACAATCGCACGATCAAGTTGTGCAACGGTGTCACTTTGCATTGTTTCAATATTGTAGCGTTTCTCGTCCTGCCACTTTTCTAGTACCTCTACACTGGCTTGATGCAACTCTTGTAACGCCAATGATAGTCCAATCAAGACATCGCGAGCGGATTCATTGTCTGTTCGTAAAATACGCTCCGCTTCAGAAGCCAACTGCTGTATTTCTTCGGCGCCTACCATGCCAGACACACTTCTTAGTTTGTGCACCTGCGCGGCGACGTCGAGACGCAAAGACCTTGATTCCGGCAAATCGATATCGTCTTTTGGCGGCATTAATAAGTGAGCGTGTTCAATAAACAACCCTTGCAGCGTATTTAAAAAGAGTATTCTATCGCCTAACAATATGCCTTTTGATTTCTTAGCATTCAATCCCATGATGGAGGGCCACTCCTCCTGTTCAACCGCCGGCGCATCAGCGGGTTCAATCGGAATATCAATACCACGAAAGCCTTCCACAACACGACGTAACATGTTGATCAGACGAGAAAGGTCAATCGGTTTGGTTAAAAAGTCATCCATGCCCGCCTCTAAAGCACGGTTCTTCTCTTCCAATAAGGCCCCTGCCGTTAATGCAATCACAGGTAAAGACGTTAATCCTAAAACATGACGGATGCGGCGTGTGGTTTCAAGACCATCAATGCCTGGCATCTGCACATCCATCAGTACCGCATCGTAAGCATCGGGTGACACTTTTAAAAGCGTTAACGCCGCTTCGCCGCTATTGGCTGTCTGAACTATGGCGCCATTGTGTTCCAGAATATGACTCACAACGATAAGATTATTCGGGCTGTCATCGACCACTAGGACTTTTACGCCAGGTAACCACTTTGCACCGACTGCTTCGGCATTCGTAGATTGCAATACTCGATTGGCGTTCCCAGTGCTTTGTGTCACCACGTCATTCACCGCGTTAAATAACGCTGAGGCGTTAATCGGCTTCATTAAGAAACTGTTAACGCACTTCTCTTCCTGACCACAAGTGATGCTCTTTTTATCGTGAGACGATAGCATCAATACTGCAGGGAGATTTTCAAGCCCCACTTGACTTTCAAGAGAATGTATCGCTTTCATGCCATCCATCACCGGCATTTGCCAGTCAACAATAATGGCATCAGGAGAACGCAGGTTATTGTCTCGTCTCGCCAAGTAGGTTTTCACCAGCTCAGCCCCGTTACTCACCACATCTGAACGCCACCCTAGTGCTCGTGTCATTTTTTGCAGCAACTTAGCATCAGCCGGATTGTCTTCTGCGATGAGAACAAACAACATTTGATTCTGATTTTCATACTGAACCGTTTCTTCTAATGTCTGCACTCGAAGTGGAATATCAACCCAGAATTTCGTGCCTACGCTTTCTGTACTTTCGACGGAAATACGTCCTCCCATCAGGCTCACAAGCTGATGCACGATTGACAGCCCTAACCCTGTGCCACCGTAACGACGCGTGGTGCTAGAATCAGCCTGGGTAAAAGGTTTGAACAAACGAGCTTGTGCTTCTTGAGACAAACCAATCCCCGTGTCAGACACCATCAGACGAATCGTTACATTATTCTCAGCACGGTCTATTGAGAGAGACTGCTCACTCACTTTGACGTTTACCTCAATTTTACCAATGCTGGTGAACTTCAAAGAATTACTGAGTAAATTGGTAAGTATTTGACGTAAGCGCACACTGTCTGTCACCACCCAATTTGGCAAATTAGGGGCCAGCTCTAGGTCAAACTCTAAGTTTTTCCCCTCAGCTTGAATCGAGAAAATACTTGAGACTTCTTCAAAAAGTTCGCGTAACTCAACCGCTTGTTCTTCAAGCTCCATCTCATTGGCTTCTATTTTCGATAAATCCAACACATTATTGACAATACCTAATAGGGATTTGCCTGAAATCTGAATCTTACTGATTAATTGCAACTGCGCTTTGGTCAAATTTTCTTCCGCCAACAAATAACTTAAGCCAATAATCGCGTTGAGCGGGGTTCGTATTTCATGACTGGTGTTCGCAAGAAAAGCACTCTTAGCTTCTGTTGCTAACTCGGCATCCCTAAGCGCCGTTCGCAGCTTTTCTTCAATAGCGAGGCGCTGGCTAATATCCCGTACAGAAACAGAGGTCATGGCCTGGTCATCTAAATTAACGGTATTAAAGTTAATTTCCACAGGAAATTCACCACCGTGAGCATGCCGCGCAACAATGCCACCTTGAACCCCAATTAATACCGCTTGTGTTTTTTGTTTATTGGCTCTTTCAGGCAGTGCATCGATATGATGAAAATAATCAGGTACCAATTTTTCTATTGGCTTTTTTTCTAATCGTAATCGGTCATAACCGAACATCTGTTCTGCTTGTGCATTGATAAGCTGAATGATGCCTGCTCCATCCACAACGAACGTCGCATCAGGCGCAGACTCTAATAACGCTTTGAAACGCTCTGTCTCTTTGTTTCTCTGGATCTCAGCCTGATGGTTCCATTCATCTCTTTGACGAATCCTCTCGGTTAACCACATCCAATATTGAATAGAGATGATGATGCAACCAAACAAAGAAAGCGCAAAAAACAGGCCTAGCGCTTGAAACAACATGGTATTAACCAGTACCGATAATGGTTTGGTGCTGTAAAAAACTAAGGCTCGACCATCAGGGGCGTCATCTAATAGAAAGTGACCTTGCTCAACGAGCGTATACCCATGTGAACTGTTGAAAGATTGCAACCCTTCCTGAGTCGACCCCAAAAAAACGGATTCTTCAACAAACTCATCTTGCCAACGGTTTCGATGACCATACTCAAACGTAAACGCTCTTAAAGGGTTAGGATGATGTAAGAAATCCCCTTGCTTATTAGTAATATATAAGCTGTTGTCTTTACTGGTATTTTCTAATGATACATTTAACAAACTATCGGCACTGATGTTAACAATAATGATCCCTAATGGTTGCCCATCATCATTAACAATAGGGGTAGAGAAACGCCAAACTGGACGATCAGGTTGCTCTATTTTGCCAAACTCTCTGTTAAGGTTAATGTCTGAACCAAATACATTCCCATCGCCGACTTCCAGTGTTGACTGAATATAAGGTTCGTTTTCTTTTGATTGCAGAAATTCCGTTTGAAAGACTTCCAACTCACCATCATGACGCTGTACCTTGACACGTTCTTGCCAATCGTTCTTCGCTTCAATAAAACGCACTTGATGTACCTGAGGCGCCGAAAACATATAGGCTTTAAAAATATCGGCCACTCGCTCATTCCACTCCTCCAACGACGATGATGCAGCATCGTTCGCCTCCTTATTAAGCCCCTTGTTGGACAAGGCGTCTTTTAGAATGAGAAAAGGCGATGTGTTTGCTAAAAATAACGTGTCTTGGCGATATTGTGACGCCTCTTGGTGAAAATTGGCCAAAGCATTGTCTTTAATGGAGGCTAAATCTTCAGCAATGTTTTTCACATTGTTTTGTAACATCAACCAACAAGATACGAAAAAAATGATGAGTAAAATAAACAGTGTATACAACCAAGAATGCTTAAATCGACGACTGCCAAAAAACTGGAAAATACTTTTAAAACTTACCTGACTGACCTCAACGTCACTGCTTTCGCTAGCATGATTGTTGCGCAATACGTTAACGGCCAGCAAACCCAGCAAAGTAAGACCAAAGCCAATAATAAGTATCCAACTAACATCCCATAGTTTTCGCTCTTCTACTGATTCAGCCTTAGGTATGATATCGAGCGTCCATTGTTGCCCTAAAACAAAAATGGTGCGTGTGACTTTTTTGTCGCGTAAAAGAGACAAAGAGTCCGCATCACCCGAGCGATAAAAAGGTGTGTCTTCTTTGACGTTGGTTAAACTAAAATACGCTTGATCAGATACCACACCCATGTTGACCAATACGTCATCAATCACTAAAGGCGCATAAGCCCAACCCTCTACCGCTTCCTCTCTTTGTTGGCTCGTACTTAAAGGAACACCTTCTGCGTAAACAGGGTATAAAATAAGCGCCCCTTTTCTTGGACGTTTATCAACTTGAACTAGGGTGATTGGGGCAGTTAAATAAGAACGATCGTCTCTGGCGGCAGACAAAGCTGCTAACCGTCTGTTGGCTTCTGAGCCAACATCAAGCCCTAATGCTTGACTGTTTTTCTCAACAGGGTACACATATTCGATAATAAAACGATCTTCGTCGTGCTCGTCTAACGAACGAACCGCAAAATTTGGTACGCCATCGGCTCGAATACGGGCGACAAAATCGGCTTCGTCTTGCATGGAAACCCGTCGAATAAAACCGAATCCAAGGGCCCCTGGAAACTCAAATCGAATGTCTCTGCTTTTGCTGTATTTTTCAAACTGCTCGTGAGTAATGTCATTGACGCCGGCAGTAATAATGGCACCGCGCACGGCTCTTAAGCCGTGCTCATACAATTTAAAACGCGTTTCAATTAATGACTCTGTCTTATCCATTTGAGCATTAATGTCGGTATTAAATTGATTTTCATTTTGATAATGCGCCAGTATAGCGATTGATATCGTCATGGCTGTGCCAAAAACCAAGGGAATCAGCCATAAAAACACACTTGAGCGTTCGAGTTGTTTATTATTCATATGCAATAGCAGCCCTTTTATTCGGGATCAATTTCGGCTGCTATCCGGCAACATCATTGATTAAATAGAGAAATAAAAAGCAGAAAAAGCACCACTTTTTTATATGATGCCTTAATGTTAGTAGATAATGCGAGTAAATAGCAGGGTAGCTTTGTAATTAAGAGAAAGCGCATAGAAACATAAGGTTACATTACGATAATTTCACCCTGTGTGGTTATGACACACCTGTTAATGACGCTTGATTCCCCATTCGATTGACGGTAGTGAATTTTACCCATACATCGCCCGAAGCGGTGTCTCTGTTTGAGTACAGGTTACTTGTATACGACATTGGCATTAGAGCTAAATAGTATTAAAGATCAACGGCATGATCTTGACTGTCAGTATCCCAATTCTTTTTAATGTCTATGATCTCTTCTTTTATGGATAAAAATGCTTCTACTAATCTAGGATCAAAATGCGATCCTGCATCTTTTGCAATAGTCTCTAGTGCTCTGTCGACAGACCACTCTTCTTTGTAAGGTCGCTTCATGGTTAACGCATCAAACACATCCGCAATGGCCACAATACGCGCCGACTCAGGTATGGCCTCTGCAAGGGCTCCATTTGGGTAGCCTGTACCATCCCATCTCTCATGATGGCTAAGGGCAATCTCAGCAGCTAACTGAAAAACAGGTGAGTGACTCTGACTCAGTATTTGATACCCAATCATACTGTGTGTTTTCATTACCTCCCACTCTTCCGACGTGAGCTTACGAGGGGCTTTTAAAATAGAATCAGCGATGCCAATTTTGCCGGTATCATGCATCGGAGCGGCCAGTTCCAGCATTTTGACATCATCAACATGCCAGTTTAACTTTCTCGCCAAAGCGCCAGAATAAGCAGCCATACGCCAAATATGAGCACCCGTGTCAGTGTCGTTATAATGCCCTGCGTCACCCAACATAAAGATTGCCGCCCGATTAGATTCTTCTAATTCCTGAGTCCGACTTCTTACCTCTTTTTCACACGCCAAACGCTGATCTTGCATGGCTAAATGGTTTTTTACTCTGGCGCGCGTGATTGACGCGTTAATCGGTTTTGTAATGTAATCCACAACCCCCAGGTTTAAGCCAAACTCTTCGTCTTCCGCTTCTGCCATGGCGGTAACAAAAATAACAGGGATCTTCACTGTATTTGGGTTTGCCTTCAGACGGCGACATACTTCATAGCCATCCATTTCAGGCATCATAATATCAAGTAGGATAATATCAGGCTGCTTACTCTCAGCGATTTTAAGCGCTGTGAGACCGTTCGTCGCCGCTCGAATTTGATACTCTTTGCCCAGAATCCCTTTTAAGACATCGATGTTTTCTGGCGTATCATCGACAATCAGTACACTCTGTTTATCAATCGATGGCTGTATGTTTTTATCCATGCTCAACGGCCTCTAATAAAGTCAGCGCTGTTTCAAAATCATATTGTCGAATGGCTTTAGCAAGGCTCTCTAGTTTAGTTTTGTGAGAGATATCCGTAGACGCGGCTAAAATGTCGTCCAATATACTTTCTGCATCACTGTCAAACTCTTCTAATAACTCTCGTAGTACCACAAATTTTTCTTGTATCTCTTCTTTTGAAAGCGTCGCTTGGTCATCGTCTTCTGTGGTTTGTCGTGCTGCTAAACGTTGACGGATTTCTGTCACCACCAAATTTGACTGATGAAAGAGTTTATCCTGAAGCGTCGTTCCAAACGATTCAGACACCATACTCACTTCACACATTTTCGCAACGTCCGACAGCGCTTCAGCACCGATGGTCGCAGCGATGCCTTTTAGTGTATGAAATAAACGTACGGCCGTTTCGTTGCTGTTTTCGCTTAAAGCGGACTGTAAATCTGCTTGGAAAGTGTGCTCGTGTTCTAAGAACTTCACCAGTAACTTATAGTAGCTTTCTTCACCGATTCCCATCCGAGCCATGGCTTTTGTTGCGTCTAAAACCGCCAACTCAGTGCTTCCAGTTTCTACTACACCAGCAGAGGCCAACGGATTTTTTTCTATCATCCATTTTTTTAAGGTTGATAGCATTTGCTGCACGTCAATGGGTTTCGGGATATGATCATTCATCCCGCACTCCATCATATAAGCCACTTCCTCATGCATCGCATTGGCTGTCATAGCAATAATCGGCAAGTCAGCATAACAAGACTGCTCACGAATTTTCTGTGTTGCTGTGTAACCGTCCATGATCGGCATCTGACAGTCCATTAGGACACAATCAAAGGCTTTGGTTTGAATTTTATTCAAGGCCTCTAAACCGTTTTCTGCAATCGTTACGTCAATGTCGTAACTTGATAAGAGTTCAAAAGCCACCTCTTGATTAAAGAGATTATCTTCAACCAACAAAATCTTCTTGCCTGCCAGCTGTTGAGGCAAATCATTGCTCTCTTCTTTGATTTCCCGTTGAGCACCCGATAGTCCCTCTACCGTTAACCCAAGGGCTAAACGCATACTAATCAACAAGGCACAAGGTGTTATAGGCTTCGTTAATATCTGAGATACATTCTGATCAGCGTCTCTTAGCGCTCTGTCCAACTCACCGTTGCCATACGCTGTCATCATAACAATCGGCGGTAAAAATGACCGTTTACTTTCATCGATACATTCTAGTAACTCAACCCCATTCTTATCAGGCAACTGCCAATCAAGCAGGATCACGTCATAGTCATTTATCTTGTTACTATTGTTAATAAGATCAAGCAACTCACCGGCACTTTCCAGTGAATCAGGCAACATGTTGTAATTGGATAACATCGACGTAAAAATTTCTCGGGCGTTGTCATTGTCATCAATCACTAAGACCTTCGCACCATTTAAGTCTTTTAGACCTTCAAAGTTACAGGAGTCAACAGGCTTTTCTTTGCAGATGTCAAAATTTGCCGTGAAGAAGAAGGTACTGCCTTGACCAAGTTCACTCTCCATCCAAATCTCACCATTCATAAGTGACACAAGTTTTTTACTAATAGAAAGGCCCAACCCTGTACCACCAAATTTACGGGTGGTCGATACATCGGCTTGCTGGAACGGCATAAAGAGTCGCTTCATCTGCTCTTTTGATACACCAATGCCTGTGTCTTTTATCGAGAAGCTGAGCTCTACTTTACCGTTTGTAATAGAGGCGACTTTAACAGAAACAATAATTTCACCTTTTTCGGTAAACTTAATCGCATTGTTACATAGGTTCATTAGAACTTGGCTTAACCGTGTTGAATCACCTATTAACCAATTAGGTATCTTATTATCAATATCAAATAGAAGCTCTAAGCCTTTTTCCTCTGCTTTAATACTGGTGATACTTGCAAGGTCCGTAAATACTTCATAAATAAAGAACTCTGAATTCTCTAGCTCTAACTTACCGGCTTCCACTTTTGATAAGTCAAGGATATCGTTAATAATGGTCAACAGGGAACCTGCTGAGCGATTGATTTTATCAACATAATTGCGTTGTTTATCATTTAAATCAGACTGAAGTGCCAAATAAGACATACCGATTATGGCATTCATCGGGGTGCGAATTTCATGGCTCATATTTGCCAAGAAATGACTTTTAGATCGATTGGCTTCTTCTGCTTGTATTTTTGCTATTTGAAGACTTTCTTCCGTTTCTTTTCTCAATGAAATATCTTGGAACACAGCTACATAGCCATCAAATTCGCCTTCATTGAGAATAGGCACCGCGGTAACAGAGACGGGGAAGCCATGGCCAGACTTAGTATGAAACCATTCATCTTCTGATTCAAATTGTTGGTGTTCATACATGCTTTGTAAGATAGGGCATTGATGGGAGGCAACTAGGTCGCCATCACGGTTATGCTGATGAATCAGATCATGCATGTTTCGACCAAAAACCTCTTCTTCCTGATAGCGAACCAGCTCTAATGCTTTGGGGTTGATATAAACGCAGTTTCCTTCTTTGTTAACGGCATACACCCCCTCACCCATGGTATTTGTCAGGTTCTGTAAGAAACGGTTGCTTTCTTTAATGGTGCCTTCCATCTCTTTTCTAGAGGTCACATCCGTTCTTATGGCGAAATACTGAAACGGTTTACCCGCGTGATCTAACAAAGGAACGATTGTGGCAGACAACCAGCTGAAACTGCCATCTTTATTGCGATTTTTCAGCTCACCACGCCAGACTTTGCTAGAGGCAATGGTGTCCCATAATTCCTTATAATAGGACTGCGGGTGTTCTCCCGACTTAAAAATAGAGTGGTTTTTACCTAATAATTCACTGCGATCATACCCCGTTATTTCACAGAACTTATCATTAGCGTAAACAATATTACCGTCGATATCGGTGGATGACACAATGGCATGCTGATCGAGTGCAAACTTCTGAAACTCTAAATTTTTAGCCAGTTCTTGCAGTCGATATTGTGATGTTTGTAACTGGCGTAAAATTCGGAAGCTGATCAGTAAAACAATCACCACAATAACAATAGACAACCAAATTTGAATGGTTTTATAGTTTTCACGCTTCTCTTCAATGCTGCGCTCTAATATGTCTACTTCTTTTTGACTTTGATAAAATAAAATATTGGCATTTTCCATGGCTCGCACAAAGAGTTGAGGCAAGGTAATGAGGTACACTTTTACTTTATCAATCGATTCTGAATACGCTGCAATATCATCAGATGCTCTTAATGACTCTCGTTCTGCTAACAAGGCAATAAGACGATTACTTTCTTTTTCGATTTCAAGCAATTTTGGCTTTAAATCAATAACTTCTAAAATATATTTATCATCGTTAACCTCACGGTGATAAGTAAAAGTACGACGCATCGTTTCTTGGCTCTCAATATTAAGACGTGTATCTCGTCGTATTGTGCCACCATTTTCAAGAACCTTAAGAATATCGTTTAAATCATCAAGACTGTATTGAAGTTGTTTACGTACGTAAGCTTGTCCTCTTACGTTTGATGTTGTGGCAATTTGGTAAAATGAGGATTCTATTTTTTTCAGGTCAAAAACAATCAACTCACCAATACTGAGCCGAGTTTTCTGATTGACAATATCTTTGTTCAACTCTTCATTGATATTATCAAATACCATATTCATCAAGAAAACCGCTATAAACCCAACGAGGTAGATCACGGCTTGAATATAAATCCAGAAAGGTTTGACGCCTTTCGTAGAGGCAATTTCATTGTGAAGTTTTTTAGACAAAAGAACGTTTTTCATGGACATCAACCAGTATCATTAATAAAAAAAGAGTAGAGCTCAATAGAACGAACTACTGTTTGATGTCTGCCGCTCCTAGGAAGCCGTAGTCACGAAAGATTTTTTGTCCTCTTTCTGACGTTGCTACTTCAATGAAGTAACGACTTATCTCTGGCTGCTTAGAAAAAGTAAGTGTGTTTAAGATGAGTTTTTTAGGTTCCGCGTCTTTGATAGAAAGGTCTACAATATCCATATAATCCCTATTTTCTTCAAAAAAAGCCGTCGCCCGCCAATTCATAATGACGTCTGCTTCGCCTTCCCTTAAAGCTCGATTTAAATTTCTAGAATCCGTTGTTACAAACACAGAGTTTTCTAATACACTGCGATAAAGATCATGTTGATCAAGAATTTGTTTCGTCTCACGACCAATACTGCCCGTATTGGCATTGCTCACAACCGCTGCTAAGTCTTTTCTCAACAACTGTTTGATATCAGAAGTAACATTTTTAGGGTTACCCTTTCGAACAATTAATGCTGCTTGGTTATAGCCCACCAGAGCGTAATCACCAAAAAAACCTTCATGTAGGTGTTTATCGCGATAGGAGGCAGAACCAGGCAGATACAAGTCACCTTTTAAGCTCGTCGATAAGCTCTTGAAAAGATCCTCTGAGCCACCTTGGCTGATCAGTATTTTGACATTTTTTTCTTTTTCAATAATGGCTGCAATGTCTTTGATCGGGTGAGCCATAGTAATGCCACAATACACCAACAGTTCAGGCACCACTTTTTCTTCTTCCTGACTGTTGTAGGATATTAAAAAGGGAATGGCGGCTAAGATTGGTAGAAGTCGTTTCATTACAGTGTTCGCCTAAATAAATAATTGCATTAAAACATCATAATATCATGCAGGATTACTAATACTCCATGAAATGGACGGGTTAAAAAGAAGGTTTTTGTAAACGAACTCTAACACAGCGTAACACTCAACATAGGCGTGCCTGTCATATGTCACAACCATCGTTTTTTCTTAGCAATCGCTCCCCTACCAAAAAAACTATCGAATAAAAGCAAAGCGATAATTTTTACCAATCGGCTTAATAGGAATGAATACGTTGCACATCACATTAGTCAAGACTAATATGACTGCATTGAGCAAGCGTTGCTTGATGTCTTTTTTATTACCAAGGAGTACAGTAATGTCTTTACGTATTAATGATGTCGTTCCAAACCTAGAACTTGAGACAGACCTAGGCACTTTTAAACTACACGACTGGATCGGCGACAGCTGGGCGATTTTGTTCAGCCACCCAAAAGATTTTACACCCGTATGTACAACAGAATTTGGTGCTGTTGCACAGTTGTCTGCAGAGTGGGAAAAACGCGGCACAAAAGTAATTGGCCTATCTGTTGATGGCGTTGAAGAACACAAAGAGTGGAAATCAGACATCGAATCTTATTCTGGCGCAAAAGCCGGCTTCCCAATCATCGCTGATGATTCTCTAGAAGTCTCTAAAGCGCTAGACATGTTGCCAGCGGACGCTTACCTACCTGATGGCAGCACAGCAGCAGATTCAGCCAGTGTACGTGTTGTTTTCATCATCAGCCCAGACAAGAAACTGCAATTGTCTATGACGTACCCAATGTCAGTAGGTCGTAACTTTGCTGAAGTATTGCGTGCTCTTGATGCGCTACAAGCAAGCTACGGTGTGCCTGTTGCTATGCCAGCAAACTGGCAAGCAGGCCAAGACGTTATCGCGGCGTTGTCTTTGAATGATGAGCAAGCGAAAGAAAAATTCGGTGAAGTAAACACCGTATTGCCTTACCTACGTATGGTTAAATTGCCAGCGTAAATACTCCATCATGCAGTCGCTAACATAAGTTAGTGGCTACCATGATAAAGCGTTTAGCCTCGGTGTTGTATGCTCCTAGTTACTGTGTGTGTTTCTACATCCACACCGAGCAAACAAGAAAAGCCAGACACATCAATATGTGCCTGGCTTTTTTGTTGTTTTTATTACTATCTATTAATCACTTGTTGTGTCTCAAACTCTAAGGGAGTAGTTTTCCAACCCTGTATCCCCGTTTCTAACTCTGCCGCCATGCTCATATCTAGGGCAATCGGATCGGAACTCATTAACATTTTATAAAGACTGCTGCCTATATCACTTAAACCAATCGACAAAGGAATCGTTAAACGACGCTCTTCGTTTTTAGGAAAAACCATTTCGGCTATTTCCCCTTGCCCAATGGCCACACCCTGAGCCTTAATTTGATAACTCACTTCCTTCAAACTCAAATCAAAGGCATTGGGATTAACGATAGTGACATCGGCGCTCAGTTTCATGCCACTCAAGCCCACTGAGTCAACATTAAAATCTTTAACGTTAATTTCTGGTTTTTTCGGTATAGGTAGAATGCCGGTATAATCAACAGGCATTTTAATGTCACCAATAACTGGCAAATTTATTGATATATCCCCTTCAATACCATAACCCACTTCACTTTTGGCATTCAGGCCTTTTACACTTGCCAACACCTCGTTAAACGCTAAAGTCACTGGAAATTGAACACTATTACGACCTTTTGCAGGAATAGAAAGGCGAGTATTCGCCTGAACAATTGAAGCAAGCTTGCTTTCGTTTACGATTAAATCTAAATCAAAACCCGCTGCAGTAAGAGGGAAACTATTTCCATTGACCACCTCTACATCAACCAACAAGGTAATTTCATCTAAAGACACGCTGTCAATTGAGACCCCTACTACTGATGCTTCAGGCTTTCTCACATCAAGTGTTTCTTGCAGCACAGAGCAGCCCTGCAACAATAGGAAAAAACTCATTAAAAGCCCTATCAAAGTTTTTTTCATTGCAAAAGAAAAGCGTGGCAGTAACATATTAACCTCTATATCCAATATTTTTACTTGTTTACATCAAGCAATCTAGACAGTTTCTTGCAATATCATAGAGTGTTGTTCAGACTCATCAAGATCACAAAAACCTTCTTTTTAACCGTCTAATCTGCGCTTCTTAATAAAACAGCATCACACCACAATTCAGAGTAACAGTCAGAAATCAATTCCACTTTTATTTTACAAAAGTCTCTTTCTGCATTTAGCTCTTCTAATACGGTTACGCATTCAAAATCCATGAATTCAATAATATTTTCTGGGTCATCAGCTCGAATAAATTCAAGTGTCTTCTCTTCCACACCATTGGAGAAGGTGACGCAAAAAGATACGGAGGCATCGTTCAAGTTTCGATCCATAACAACTCTTGTTGCCTTCCACTCGCTGTTAAATTCATAGAGATTTTTATACTCAGACATCTTTTATACCTGTTCTCACACCTTATTTATGGGCCTTAGGAAAACCTCACGCCCTCAGACACAAATAAAAAAAGCGCGAGCTCTGCTTAACTCGCGCTTTTGTCATTACATTGAAATTCGTTTACTCATGATTGAGTGCTTTCATTGTTCAACATCTCATCATGTTCAGCCATGTCCCAAGGAAGCTGACCCGGACTGTTGTCTAAGAAGGTTAGATAGCTTTCAAATTGATCTAGAATATCTTTAACAATATCATCTTCGGAATAGCCAAAAATATCATAAGATCGGCCACCACGAAGTAAAAATACCTCAGCTTTATAATAGAACTCTGGATTGCTGATGTCTTTTTTCAACTCAGCGTAAACAAAATCAGGCACAGTATTTTCAGTCAATCGAATATCATAGACAAACTCGACATGCTTGTGTCGTTCTACTTTTAAATGTGCGCGGCATAGGTCTGAGTCGTACTCAACGACAGCATTCCAATCACGAGCCCCCAGCTCTTTTTGCACATCTCCCATGGCTTTAGTCACAACATTTTCGATAAATGGCTGGACCTTGTCTTTACTTGGAAAGTCCACCATAGCCGCTAAACGATGTTTCCATTGTGACGACTTCACATTTCTATTGGGATTAGTATTTGCTTGCAGACTCGTTTCACGATGTCCCTCAATAACCAGTGCTCGCCACATACCGACAATGGATAAAAGAATGATGACGGCAAATGGCAGCGCTGTTGCAATCGTCATGGTTTGCAAAGCACTTAAACCGCCCGCTAACAACAATACGGCAGCCACCGAACCTTCTAATACAGCCCAAAATACACGTTGCCATACTGGTGTCTCTAAATTACCACCAGATGCTAACGAATCGATGACTAACGAGCCGGAGTCAGAAGAAGTTACGAAGAAAGTAATGATCAGAGTAACGGTCAATAAAGAAATAAAGAATGACCAAGGTAACTCTTCAAACAGCTTAAATATGGCAACAGCGTGATTTTCTTGAACGTCCACAATAAGAGAATTTAAGCCTTCATTCATGATTAAATTCAACGCCGTATCACCGAAAACAGAGAACCATAAAAAAGTGAAAATCGTGGGCACCAACATGACGCCAGAAACAAACTGACGAATAGTGCGCCCGCGACTAATTTTTGCGATAAACATACCCACAAAAGGTGCCCAGGCAATCGTCCAACCAAAAATAAATAAGGTCCAATTGCCTATCCAATCACTGCGTGTATAAGCTTGTAAATTAAAAGTACGCTCAACAATATTGTTTAAGTAGCTGCCTGTGTTTTGCAGAAATGACTCAAGAATATGAATCGTGGAGCCAACAAAAAACACAAAGGTTAGTAATGAAACCGCCAATACCATGTTTAATATAGATAGGCGCTTTACCCCTTTATCCATCCCAGCAACAACAGACAGCGTTGCCAAACCGGTAATAATAGCAATGGCAATTATTTGAACCGTTGTATTAATAGGGATAGAAGGCCACAGATAATGAAGCCCAGCATTAATTTGCGTTACCGATAAACCTAATGTGGTGGCGATACCAAATAGCGTACCCAAAATAGCAAACACATCCACAGTGTGACCAATGGGCCCATAAATTTTATCACCAATTAATGGATACAACGCAGAACGAATGGACAAAGGTAAACCATGACGAAATGCAAAATACGCTAGCGATAAGCCCACCACACCGTAAATCGCCCAAATATGAAAACCCCAATGGAAAAAAGCAATTTGCATTGCTTGTTTCGCTGAACTTATGGTTTCAGGAGAGCCAGCAGGAGGAGAAGCGTAGTGTAATACCGGTTCTGCAACACCAAAGTAAAGTAACGCAACCCCATAACCCGCCGAAAATAGCATGGCAAACCATTCGAGAAAGCTATACTGAGGTTCAGAATGGTCTGGTCCTAGCTTGATGTTTCCCCAACGGGAAGCCGCAACGCCGGTTATAAAGACTAAAAAAATAGCAACAGATAGCATGTAAAACCAACCAAATGTGTTGGTTATCCAAGAAAGCGTCGCACTAAAAGCCTTACCTGCTAATTCTGGGTTACTGATTGTCCCCAAAACTAAAAGAAGTGTAATGAACACCGCGGGTAAAAAAACGGGAAGAAGGAGGGTTGAGCGGAGTGCTTTGTCTTTCATATTCGTCCTTAATAATTATGCACGATCCAATATATTAACAATTAAAGGCAGGTAGCCTTAACTGAAATGGCCAAGAAAACAATGACAGCCATCGCAAGCCAGCCTTAAGATTACTCGACATAAAGGTGTTATTTGTCAATGAATGGAAATTCTTTGCTATCTTATCATTCGTTCGCCTTCAAAACATCTCTTGTAAGATATTGAGAGGGACAACAGCAATAACATCTTGAGATGATGCGGAGTGAAAAGGTTTGGAAGGTGTACAAATAGGCAATCAGATACCAATAAGCACTCTACTCAAGGTTAACGCACTAAGAAGTAGACTCAGTCTTGCAAATTAGGAACAAGAAAGCGCTAACACTGCCTACCTTGTCCCTTGTGATTTGCCTTTATAACATCACTACGCGTGCACTGTCGCCAATGCGACTTTCGATATGACTGACCAGAACCAGTATCTCTGGTTTATAGTCATTTTGAAGAGACTGACAAAGCACCTCTATGGTCGCTTTATCAAGACCATCGAACGGTTCGTCAAGCAGTAAAACTGGTGCCTTACGCAGTAATAAGCGCGCTAAAGCAAGACGCTTACGTTGACCACCAGATAGATTTCGACCTTGCGAACTGAGCAGAGTTTCTAGCTTACCCGGTAAACTTTCAACCCAATCAGCCAACGACACCGCTTCTAATACAGACCAGAGCTCTGCTTCATTCGCTTCTGGGCAGCCCATGCGTAAATTCGCCGCAATACTCTGTTGGAAGATATAGGGATGCTGTGGCAGATAACTCAACTGCTTCTGATAAAGTGCATTATCGTATGGTTCGCAAGCATCACCATTAATCATCGCGCGCCCTGTCGATAAACAATCACCGGCAATAGAAGCCAATAATGTGGACTTTCCTGACCCGCTTGAACCGCGAATCCAAAGTGTGTCTCCAGATTTAATAGACAAATCTAACGGCGTATTTCCCATACCGCTTGATGCGTGATAACCACGCCAATGCTCAAACGTCATTGTTGTTACGCCTGCCTGCATTGTTGTGTCTGAATGAAACAAAGTATCAGAATGGGCGCCTGATACATGGTGTAACTGGTTAAGACGACGCAAGCCTACTTGAGACTGGCCCTGTGCAACAAAAGACTGCACTAAAGGGAGCATCAATTCATTTAAAGCTAACAAGCAGAGTACAAAACCGACAACCCAGGTGCCTTGAATCCCCTCTAATAGCACCAAGCGACCTGTGCTAGGGTCCATATCGCTCATTAAATACATGCTGATCGCAATCAATAAAATGGTGACCATATAAACAAAAAAGCGGCCGGTACTGACTGTGTTTTGTATGCGAATTTCAGTCAGACGCTGGCGCTCATCTAACTGACCTAAACGTTTAGCATAATCCTTCCAGTGCCCACGAATCGTTAACGTTATCAAGGCGGAAAACAAACTGACAAATCGACTACGTCGATGCACACCTAAAATTTGACCTATGTGAACCTGATGGCTTGAAAATTGACCACATACATAAGGCACGACAATAATATGCAACAACGCCGCAATCGCCATAGGCAACATCAAGTCAGGGGACAAGAAGTAAGCAAAAATACCAACTGCAAAGTAACTAAAAAAAGCATAAATCCAAGGTAAAAATACCACCAGAGGCCAGCGCATAACCTGGTCTAAATCACTCACCAAACGTTGTAACAAATCACCTCGAGTTTGTTCGTACAGATTTGCAGCATCTTTTGCCACACGCTGATCCCAAACCCAAAGACGTAAGGTTTTAAGCAATCCTAACAAGTGATTATGGGACGAAACTTGCTCACCATAACGCCCTGCGGTTCTAAAAATAGACAAGCCACGCACAATGGCACCTGGTGTTAAATAATTGAACACCAAATTTGCGCCTATTGCTGTCGCCAACCCCGCTCCTGTAATAAACCAACCTGACACACCCAGCAAAGCAATGCCGGACAGACTTGCAATGGTACCCACCAAAACGGGCAACGCCAGTCCCCAAGGGTTAGCCAGTAAAAGACGTTTAAGTGTTAATTTAGAGGTCTTTTTCATATAAGCCTTCCTTTGTCATCGCCCAATGCTTGTCTGCCCACATAATAGGGTGAGTATCATGACTGACAATTAATAAGGTTTTTCCTTGTGAGACCTTATCTAACGTTGATAAAACAGCCTCAGCGGTTTCTGTGTCTAAACCAGAACAAGGCTCATCCAGTAACCAGACATCTGCTTCTGATAACAAGGCTCGAGCGATAGATAAACGTTGCATTTGTCCACCAGACAAACCAGAACCCAACTCCGTTAAAGACGTTTCAAGACCATTTGGTAACGCCTCAATAAACTCATCACACTGACTTTTTTGTAGCGCTTCTCTCAATACTTCATCACTAGGAGGCTCTATTCCCAATAACAGGTTACGCTTTATGCTTCCGCTTACCCACTCAGGGGTTTGAGGTAACCAAGCTAACTGGGTTCGCCACTCAGATAAATGTATTTCTGAAAACGGACGACCTTTGATATAAAAGTCCCCTTGATAGCTTTCTTCAAAGCCTAACAACAAATGCAATAAACTTGACTTGCCCACGCCGGATTCACCGCTCAGCCAGACTCGTTGGCCTTTTAATACGTCGGCGGAAATGGGTGCCAATCGATGTCGACCTGCTTCTAGCCAACTTACTTTTCGAAGGCTCAAAAACGCTTCTTTGTTAATGTCACTGATTGTCACACTCAAACTAGAAACAGGCTCTGCTTTATCAGACTGTCCTGTATTTAAAATTTCCAACAAATCGGTAGCTGCTGCCTCAGCTTTTTGTTTCGCATGGTAATCATTACCAAGCTGACGTAACGGCAGATAAAACTCAGGCGCCAATAACAACAAAAACATGGCCTGTGTCAGATTGACTGGTGAACTCCCCTCTTGCCAAGGCAAAGATTCAAGTAACCCCAACCCTAAGTACAAAGCAATCATCGCAATGGATAAAGACGCAAACAGTTCTAGGGTAGCGGTGGATAAAAACGCTAACACCAAGACACCCATGGTGGTTTTTTGGTAGGACTCAGCACTGTAGGACAATCGGTCTCTGGCTTCATCTGTTCTACCTAGGCGTTTCAACTCAGCCAAACCTTGGCTAAGATCCATAAATTGATTGGACAGCATGGCCAAAACACTGAACTGGCGGCGGTTGGCTTGCGCGGCTTTATAGCCGACAAAAATCATAAAAACGATCACCAAAGGCGCAGTTAACATGAAAACAAAAAAAGCAATCCAAGAAATAGAAACAACGGAAAGGAGAATAACGCAGGGAATCAAAAGCACCATAAACACTTGTGGTTTATAGCGACTGAAAAAATCATCTAACGCATCAACTTGTTCGTAAACGCGTGTAGACAATGCCGCATCTTCTTCAATTCGTAATCGAGCTGGGCCCAATTCGGTCAGATGCGACACCAACTTACTGCGCAAGCCGTAACGAATGTCACGGCTTGCGCTGGTGCAAATACGCTCACGAGCAAAATTAGCCAATGCGCGCAGTAATAGAGCAAATAAACCAATAAACAAAAGTGACAAAGAAAACGATTGGTGCAGTGCCATGTCCGAAAAGACATTTGCAAAAGCCCACGCTTGGAGCACGAGGGACACTACGAACAAAACACCGAACCCTTGCGCTAAACGATATTTAAAAGATTGTTGTTGATACAACGCTCCTAAAAAACTGGCTTCTGGTGTTTTCGCACGCCGCGGTTTAGCGGATCTCTTTGCTTCCTTGTTTTTCAACATTGAGTTTACTGTTGCTCCTCTTCACCTTCATAACCACTAAATTCTAACCATAAAGCATTCACGATACCAAATGAGCAGGCTAACAATACACCTAAACTCCAAGCAAAATACCACATAATTCTTTCCTCCGAGATAGGGCTATTCAAAGCCCTATCTACTATCATTATTCAAAATAAAACAACCAATACATACTCGCACAAGGCTTAGTACAAAGAGTGTTTATTTTCTTCGATATGTTTATTAGTTAAGCGGCCATACATTACGAAGTAGTTCCATAATGTGTAAGTCAACACTAATGGGACAAAAATACAAACCACAACAAACATGATCATCAATGTGTTATAGCTTGATGTCGCATCCCACATAGTCAAGCTCATGCCTGGGTAACTTGAAGAAGGCATCAAGAACGGGAACATAGAACCACCCGCTGTAACAATAATACCAGCAATACCCAAAGAAGAACTCAAGAAAGACAAGCCGCCTTTTCTCATAACCGCTGCCAATGCAGCAACTAACATACCCGCAATACCAATGACAGGCGCTAGAATCAGAAGAGGATACTTATCGTAGTTCGCTAACCATGCACCCGCTTGTACTTCTGCTGTTTTCATCAAAGGCGTTGTAACAGCGTTACCATCAATGGCACTGGTTACTACGTAACCGTCGATACCGTAGGCTAACCAAACACCTGCAAGGATGAAAAGAACAGCAGCTAACGTACCCGTAATGGTTGTAATGCGGCTGGCTTTAGCCAATAGGTTTTCATCTGTCTTCATCTGCAACCATGCTCCACCTTGAGTCATTAGCATTAGCAGACTAACAAGACCACAAAGGATGGCGAAAGGGTTCAACAGTGCAAAGAACGAACCTGTGTAAGTTGCACGCAAGAACTGGTCAAACTCAAATGGCACACCTTGTAATAGGTTACCGAAAGCCACACCGAAAATAATAGGTGGAACGGCAGAACCAAAAGTAATTGCCCAGTCCCAGTTATTACGCCATTTTGTACCTTCTAACTTAGAACGGTAGTCGAAGCCGATTGGACGGAAAAACAACGCCGCCAACACCAACAACATCGCGAAATAAAAGCCTGAAAAAGCAGTGGCGTATACCACAGGCCAAGCGGCGAACAAAGCACCACCTGCTGTGATAAACCATACTTGGTTACCGTCCCAATGCGGTGCGATAGAGTTAATCATGATACGGCGTTCATTATCTGTACCACCAATCACTCTGAGCAAACTGCCCACACCCATATCAAAACCATCGGTTACCGCGAAACCAATCAGTAGAACGCCCATTAGGCCCCACCAAATGATTTTTAATAGTTCGTAATCCATCTTATACCTCCTGCTTCAACTGAGCAGTTTCTTTTTCAAGCGCATAGCGGCCGGTGTGTAGACTAGAAGGTCCTTGCTTCGCAAAGCGAATCATCAAGTACATTTCTGCAATAAGGAAAGCAGTGTACAAGGCAGTAAAGCCCGCAAGACTGATCCAGATTTCAGTTTCAGTCAAACTAGAGACAGCAACATGAACCGGAAGAATTTCACCTATCGCCCATGGCTGACGACCAAACTCTGCAACGAACCAACCCGCTTCGTTCGCAATCCATGGAAGTGGTAGACACAACACGATGAATTTAAGGAACATTGGGTTTCTACCGATACGACGACGCGCATTTTGGTAGAAGGCGATAGCAAAGACAGCAAGCATCAAGAAACCACAACCCACCATGATACGGAAGGCGAAGAACAGAGGTGCGACCTTAGGAATTGAATATTCAACCGCTTGGTCGATCTCTTCTGACGTTACCTTGTTAATGTCTTCATTAAAGGCAGTCACTAATAGGCCATAACCTAAATCGTCTTTTACTTTTTCGAAGTTCGCTTTCACAAGGGGATCTGTTGAACCCTCACGAAGTTTTTCAAGCAACTGATTTGCATAAATACCGTTGATAATACGTTGACGGTTATGCTCTTTCAGCTCTTGAATACCAGGAACTTCTGTATCAAGAGAGCGTGTTGCAATTAACCCCATCAACCCTGGAATTTTGATTGCGTATTCGTTCTCTTCAAGCTCTTGGTTTGGAAAAGCGATCAAAGTGAAATCAGCAGGCGCTTCCTGTGTTTCCCATTCCGCTTCAATAGCCGCCAATTTTACGCGCTGTACTTCACCAAGCTCGTAACCAGACTCATCACCCAAAAGGATAACACTCATTACAGACGCTAAACCGAACGCAGAAGCGATAGCGAAAGAACGACGAGCAAAAGCAAGGTCACGACCTTTTAGAAGGTAGTAGCTTGAGATAACAAGGACGAACATGGCGCCTGTGGTGTAACCAGCAGAAACAGTGTGAACAAATTTAACCTGTGCGACTGGGTTGAAAACCAAAGCACCAAAGTCGATCAGTTCCATTCTCATTGTTTCGTAGTTGAATTCAGACCCTACTGGGTTTTGCATCCAACCGTTGGCGATCAAGATCCAAAGAGCGGAAAGGTTTGAACCAATCGCAACACCCCAAGTCACCAACAAGTGTTTTACCTTACTTAGACGATCCCAGCCAAAGAAGAACAAACCTACTAGAGTCGATTCTAGGAAGAAAGCCATCAGACCTTCGATCGCCAAAGGCGCACCGAAAATGTCACCCACGTAGTGAGAATAGTAAGACCAGTTTGTTCCGAACTGGAACTCCATTGTCAAACCAGTTGTCACCCCTAGGGCAAAGTTAATACCGAACAATTTACCCCAAAACTTAACCATGTCTTTGTAGACTTGTTTACCTGTGATCACATAGACGGACTCCATGATCGCAAGCATAAAAGACATCCCCAATGTCAAAGGGACAAACAAATAATGGTACAGAGCAGTGAAGGCAAACTGAAAGCGTGATAATTCCACTACAGCTTCGTTAATCATATGATTTCAACCCATTCATTTAGCTGAGAAAAAAGACGTTTGCAGACACTTTCTTACAAGGGTGTTCTTATTATCTAACGTCCACCGTAGCCCCAATGAATTTTGAGGCTTACTATAAGTATGTATTATCGTTTCACTGGGTTCTAAAAACATTGTTTTAGATCAAGATAAAGAGAGTGAAAGAAATAAGCATATAAAAAAATGCTTATATAATGTTAAAACGCTTCAGAATTCGCTTGACCTCGCCTTTCAACGGGTCATAACGCAAAAAAGGCCACTCTCTTGAGTGGCCTCTTATTATGGCTTTATCTGCTTCTAAATTATCTACTTCTAAGCAGTAGCGACTCACATGAGTGACAAAAACCTATACAGACACCTTATCGAGCGCTTGACTGATGTCCGCAATAATGTCTTCTATATTTTCAATACCGACTGAAATCCTGACCAAATCTCGACTAACACCCGCTTTGGCAAGCTCCTCATCATTTAGCTGACGATGTGTCGTCGATGCTGGGTGACAAGCCAACGATTTAGCATCCCCAATATTTACTAGGCGCAACACCATCTGCAGGGCATCGATAAACTGTGTACCGGCTTCCAAGCCGCCTTTGATACCAAAGCTCAGTACCCCTGATGCTTTACCATTGGTAATTCGCTGACATAGCGCATGGTATTTATTATCTGGCAATGCGGCATAATTCACCCAGTTCACTTTCTCATGACTGTTTAAGAATTCAGCTAACGCCTCTGTATTGGAGCAATGACGCTCCATACGTAAACCTAATGTTTCCAACCCTTGCATGATTAAAAACGCGCTGTGCGGTGCTAATGCTGAACCCGTGTTACGCAATGGCACAACACGACAACGACCAATGTAAGCCGCCGCTCCTAGCGCTTCTGTGTAGACCACATCGTGATAAGACGGATCAGGTTCATTCAGCATAGGGAACCGTGCCTTATTCGCAACCCAATCAAACTTACCGGAGTCAACAATGGCACCGCCCACTGTCGTACCATGACCGCCAATGTACTTAGTCAGTGAATGCACCACAATGTGCGCACCTAACTCGAACGGACGACACAAAAACGGGGTTGCCACCGTATTATCGACAATTAATGGCACACCATGTTTGTTCGCAATCACGGCTAACGCCTCAATATCCACGATATTACCGGCTGGATTACCAATCGACTCACAGAAAATGGCACGAGTATTGTCATCAATGGCAGCTTCAAACCCTGCAATATCATCGGAAGAAATCATACGTACTTCAATGCCTCTGCGAGGAAAACCATGGGCAAATAAGTTATAACTGCCACCATAGAGCTGACTGGTACTAACAATGTTGGTGCCTACCTCACAGATACATTCAATTGCATAGGTAACAGCAGACATACCAGAAGAAACGGCCAAAGCAGCAATCCCCCCTTCCATCGCTGCAACACGTTGTTCTAAAACATCGTTAGTCGGATTCATAATGCGCGTATAAATATTGCCCGGAACCTTTAGATCAAATAAATCAGCACCGTGTTGGGTATCATCAAACGTGTAAGAGGTGGTCTGATAAATAGGCACCGCGGCCGATTTTGTTGTGGGTTCTGAAGTATAACCATGGTGCAGTGCAATCGACTCTAGTTTCATAATCCTTAAACCTATTTTGAGTTATTTTTGAGTTATTTTTGAGTTATTAATGTATCACGTGAAATATTCGTCATTCATGACGAGACAGTAGTGCCATTTTACAAACAAACCCTTGCTGCGAAAAACAAGAAAGATTCACGTTTGTCGGCTAAAAATTAATCCCAGTTTTTACGCCGTAAATTCTTGATCTGACCCTTTTGCTTTTTTTGATCAACCCGCTTCTTTTGGGAAGAGCGTGTTGGCTTCGTTGGACGACGTGCTTTTTGAACCTGCCGAGCGTCGAGAATCAACGCCTTGAGTCGTGCCAACGCATCTTCCCGGTTTAATTCTTGTGTCCGATGTTGTTGTGCTTTTAAAACGATGTCCCCCTCTTTTGTCAGACGAGAATCGTTCAGCGCCAGTAAACGCTCCTTGTAAAACTCAGGCAAGGAAGACGCCGCAATATTAAAGCGCAAGTGAATGGCGGAAGAAACTTTATTGACGTTTTGACCACCCGCACCTTGCGCTCGAATCGCAGTCAACTCTATTTCATGATCGGGGATGGCCACAGCCGGTGTAATTTGCAACATGGTTTAAACGGTCTTCTTTTAACAGAATTAAATAGAGAGTGTAACAGCCTTATTAAGTGATTGCCTTGCCACATCGTTTCTGGGTAAATTATCGGTTACAATCCCATTTTTGACTGATTAGGAGTTTTTTGTGACCCAATTTCGCCCTTGTATCGACCTACACCAAGGCAAAGTAAAGCAAATCGTAGGAGGTAGTCTTAACGACAAAGGTGCCACAGAAAATTTCATCAGCGAATACAATGCGGAGCACTACGCACGCATGTACAAAGAATTGCAACTCACCGGTGGGCATGTGATCGCCCTCGGTAAAGGCAATCAAGATGAAGCTTTGAGTGCACTACGCGCCTACCCTAACGGATTGCAATTTGGAGGAGGCGTTACCAATCGCAACGCAGCCCGCTATTTATCCGCAGGAGCGTCTCACGTTATTGTGACTTCTTATTTATTTGAAGACGGCGAATTCTCTTGGGACCGCTTGGACAAAATAAAACGCGAAACAGGCACTGACCGATTGGTTCTGGATCTTAGCTGTCGTCGTACAAAAGAGGGTTGGTACATTGCTACTGACCGCTGGCAAACCATTACCTCAACACAAGTAAACCAAGAAAATTTAAACGAATTAGCCAATCATTGTGATGAATTTCTTATTCATGCCGCCGATGTGGAAGGCTTACAAGCGGGCATAGACGAAGACCTAGTCACTCTCCTTGGTCAGGGATGCCCCGTGGCAGTCACCTATGCCGGTGGTGCACGATCAATCACTGACCTACAACGCGTCAGTGAATTATCCAATGGCAAGGTAGACTTAACCATAGGCAGTGCATTGGATATTTTTGGCGGCAAGGGTGTCACTTTAGACGAATGTCTTCTATGGAACCAAGCACAAGCTTAACCCTTGAGGCTCAGCTAATTTAGTGTCGAGCCATGGCTCTGGCTCGACATATTTCCCGCCATACCGCATACTTGAACGCTATTTTTTGATTTAATCTTAGGATTATTGAATGCCTACACTCCGCACTGGTTTTATACTGGCTTCGCTTTTACTTGGCGCCTGTACCATGCCTATTTCACAGACCGCACCAAATACAAAAACTGAGCAAGCGGCCGCTCAAAATGACGACAATTTGACCAACATCATCCTACCTTCTTCCCCAAAAGAGAAAGAAACAGCGACCGCGCCCACGGATGAAATCGATAATATTCAAGCACAAAACACAGGGACAGAAAAAAACACTGTCTTACCTGAAAAAACGGTGGATGATGAAACTTCTTCTTTAGATGAAGCCAACTCAACAGACGATTCACTTCTATCAAAAGAATTAGAAGATCATATTCAGCGAGCAACGGATAACTTTGTTGCTTTAAAAGAACGCACGGGGAACGCCCCTGAATTTCCTGACCTAATCGCCCTCTCGTTTTCTGGCAAGACAGACACTGAAACCAGCCTGCAAGAACTTCGCACCTATATCAGCAAAACCAATACAAACCTTGCTGTATTAGATGCAAGAGTGAAAGAGCGCCAGGATACGGCACTTGAAGGAGATATTATTCGTATCTTTGTGACAGAAGCAACCGTAAAACATGGCAATGAATCGTTTAAAACACAACCATTAGTTGGACAATGGGTCAGAGGCGAAAGTCGCACCATCCGCTTAAAAGACAATATTCTTTTTGAAAACCCAAAATCGGAAGAATTACAAATAGCCTTCTCAGAGACCTATCAGCTTATTGTGAATGGCCAGATTCTCTCGGTTATTAACCCCAAAAGAGACAAAAACAGTGCGAACTTTCGTGTGTCAACTGAAAATAAAAACGTCATCACCGGCCGTTTAGACTATCGAATAGTGGAAAAAAAATAACCCTGATATTACCAACATATTTCTGTTTGTTGGTTTATAACACTGTGCTAATCTCGCCATTCAACACCCATTATCGGTAATCCTACTCAGGGTGTTATAACGTTTTGGCCAGAACATAGGCACGCTTATGTTCAAGCTATTTTATGGAAGCATCGTGCTTCTTCTTTACGATAGCGACATTCGCTTGGGGTAATATCAATGGATTCCACGTTCACTTTATTGGATTTGGGCTGGCAAGCCTGCTTTCAACAACAGTTATCACTGGATGATTTAGAGTCTAACCGCATTGCACGAATTTGTTCATTTCAAACAACACCTAATGCCAAGCAATACCAACTGGCGAGCGAACACGGTTTTTTTACTCTAACTCAGCAAGAGAATATGCCAAATATGCTGGTTGGAGATTGGGTTGTTATTGACACACAACAAAATTTTGTTCGATGCCTAGAATCTCGTTCCCGCTTTGACAACATTGCAGCCAACGTTGATACCGTTTTCCTGCTTTGTGCGCTTGGGCAAGATTTTAATCTTGCGTTGATCAAGCGTTATTTGACTTTGACACGAAACGCGTTAGCGGATCCCGTTGTGGTGCTCACCAAAGCCGACATTTGCAACAATGCGGAAGAACAACGGGCACAAGTAGAAAAGCTCGACCCTCTACTGATTGTTGAGACAGTTAACACAAAAGATGTTCATAGCCTGACTTGCCTTTCGCCTTTTTTGAAAAAAAGCAAAACAGTGGCTTTACTTGGCTCCGTCGGCTCAGGGAAATCAGCATTCATTACTACGCTAATGCAAGCCTCAAACGACAATCAAGCTACCCGCTCAGTGGGTCAAGCAGACTTACTTAAGATCCTTCCGTCTGGTGCCATTTTATTAGATACGCCTGAGCTACGAGATCTGCAACTGGCCGAATTCGATAGCAGCACCATTAACCAATTCGCTGATCTGCTGGCGTTAGAAAAGCGTTGTCGATTCAGTGATTGCCGCCATGATAACGAACCTGGCTGCGCCATCCGAGCAGCAATACAAGCCGACCAACTAGACGAACAACGGGTGAATGATTTCTTGCTGTTGCGCAATGAAGACGACGAGGATGACATTGTAAAATCTAAGCCTCAAGCAAAATTCTATCGCAGTGCTCAATCGGATATACGAGCACGAAAGCACAGTGCTGCCGAATAAGATTACATCATTCTTTCGAACCTTGATGACTCAGGCGATGTCCTTTATGGCTCGCCTTTTCCACTTCCAATAGCCACTTTTTAACAAATAAAGCGGCCTGCATTGACCTCTTACATTGTCGTCTCTAATCTTTTAACATAGCATTAAATTAGAAAAAACTAATAAAATTGACTGACTCATCGACTTTCTGCTCGCCATGACCTTTACAGCCGAGCATCAAGTGTTTATAACATCTGTGTCACAGTATTGATCAACCTACATGAATCACAACGAAGGCAGTTTCCAAACACTATTATGTCTACACTTTTACTTATCTATTCTACAACCGATGGCCACACCATTAAAATTAGCCAGAAGATGCAAGAAAGCATTGAAAAGCAAGGCCACAGTGTCTCCTTGGTTCCTGTTGAAGAAGTGACCTCAGAGACACTCACCCAGCATGATAAAATTATTGTCGGTGCCAGCATCCGCTATGGTAAACATCAAAAAGTGGTTGCAGATTTCATTACTACACACAAGGCGCTGCTTGAGGAAAAACCCAGCGCTTTTTACACCGTCAATCTAGTGGCAAGAAAACCAGAGAAATGTCAGCCAGACACCAACCCTTACATCATCAAGTTTTTGACCGAACTGAACTGGGAGCCCAATTTAAAAGGCGTTTTCGCAGGTCGTTTAAATTACAAAAAATACGGCTTCTTGGATCGCAATATGATTCGTTTCATTATGTGGATGACCAAGGGACCCACAGACCCAAGTACCGATCAAGTCTTTACAGATTGGGACAGTGTTGAGCAATTTGCCTTAGCGGCAGCAGACATGTGATGAAAAGCCCTTCGGCAAGAAGGGCTGTAAAGTATTAAGGCAAATATTTCTGCATCGCTGACATAAGAGACCGGTGTTGCAGAATGGCCAAGCATTCCTCTTCTCGCAAATGATCCAATAACCCTTCCAAATCTTCGCTGTGAATGATTTGCCATTCAGCGCAAATCCAAGCACGGCAAAACGCCTTATTAGGGATGTCTTCTGGCATCTGAGCTAGGTGCCAATAAAAAAGCTCTGCATCCGATACCAAACGCTGCAATGAACTCACCGCATCATCAAACTCTAATGCTTTAAGCTCAGCATCATGATGACTCTGTTTTTGAATAATTGAATGAGGACGTTTCTCTTCCGGTGCTCGCATCAGCCCAAGGAGATGAATCACGTTGCCACGTTTTGCCCCACCACTAAGCCAAGACAAAGGAATCGATAAAACCAATCCCATGCTGATAGGTAATGACCAATAAAACAGCTCCTTACTCAAGAATAACGCCCCAACTGCTAACCCTATGCCTAATAAAGTATGGCTATAATGTGCCCTCGCCGCTACGCTCCAAGACGTTGCACCGTCATCACGAGATTGTGGTTTCCACCCACTGTCTCGACCTTTAAGAACGTCATACACCACTTGAAACTGAGACAACATCAAAATAGGCGCATACAAAGCCGACAATAGCGTTTCAACCAACGTACTAAGCGTCAACAAAATCGGGCCACCAAACTGCATACAACGCTTAAGGTTAAGCAAAGCAGCCAACCAGCCGTACACCTTGGGCGCGAGTACTAACATCATCGACAAAACAAACAGAGAGCGTGCTTTTTCAAAATCAAAGACCGGCCAAGTCGGAAACAGTGACGGGTTAGCAAAGTACTCCGGGCGAACAAAATACGCCTGCACTGCCAACGCAAAACCAACCACAATCAGCAGCAACCAAAACACGGCACTCAAATAAGACATGATGCCAGACATCAAATGCAAGCGTGTTGCGAAATGAAAGCCATCAGCAAACACAAACGCTTTATGTTGCAAGTTGCCCTGACACCAACGGCGATCTCGCACGATAACATCCACCAGCGACGGCGGCGCCTCTTCGTACGAAGCGCTTAAATCCGTATCAAAACGCACTCCCCAACCGGCTCGACGTAATAACGCGGCCTCCATAAAGTCGTGGCTCATCACGTGCCCACCAAAAGGGGCCTTGCCCTTTAATACAGGCAAGCCACAGGCATCCGCAAATGCCTTGGTACGAATAATGGCATTGTGTCCCCAGAAGTTCGATGAGTAACCATGCCATGCTGCTAGACCAGACGCATAGATTGGTCCGAAACAATGATTAGCAAACTGTTGAATTCGACTGTATAAGGTATTAGCACGAATAATAGTAGGTAGGGTTTGAATCAAGCCTAAACCTGGCTCAGCCGCCATTCTTCGTGTTAGCGACACCAAACATTCAGCGCCCATTAAGCTGTCGGCATCGAGCACAATCATACATTCGTATTCACCACCAAAACGCGTCACCCAGTCTGCAATGTTACCGGCCTTACGCTCTGCGTTATCGTGTCGACGGCGATAATAAACCGGACATGCGCTGGCATCATCATTTAAAACAGGACGGAACGCTTGTTCTTCCGCAATCCAAGCATCAGCACGATTGGTATCACTGAGTATAAAAAAAGCAAACTTTCCAGGCGCTTCTTGCACTAAGGCGTCATGCATGGCTTGGATATTGGCTCGAATACGCAAAGGGTCTTCGTTATACACAGGTAATAGGATGGCCGTCACGCCCTCTACTTCTTGCTCTTTGCGGCGTCGTTTAAAAGGCGACAGTTGAAAGAGTAACCCCAGCGTCGCTTGAGAAAAAGCGAAGGCAATCCACGTAAAGTTAATACAAAACAAGACCAAAAATGCCCACTGCAACCCTGCAATAGCGTTGGTATTTAGCACATCGTACATTTCTGTTGCACCATACCAAGATAAGCCTAGAGTACAAATAAGAACAAACACACGCGACAAAAAGGTCGTTAAGGCAAAGCTCTGCCCTCTTGGCTTACGGGCTTGGGACGACTCACTCACCTTATGTCTTGGCATAGCCAAAGTGGATAAAGGAGGCAAGGCTAACGCCATTTTCTTTGCTGCTTTCTTATCCTTAAACATCATTACTCCCTAATCCAACGATATAACCAAGTAGGGGCAATCGCTTTCTCGTCTTGTTTTAATTGCACACGCAATTCAGATGCGTCCGCTTCTTCAGGGTCAAAGGTGACGTACACTCGCACCCCATTGGTATGAGGGTTTTTATCAACCCAAGCCTCTAAGATTTGTCCATTGCTCATGCTCGCCTCAACGGTTAACGCTTCGATTTTTGCATACGGCAATTTATTGACGTCAATAACAACTTCTGGCGTTGTTGTAAACAGCTTATGACCAAGCGCACTGCGTACAATACGAGGATAATCCAGAGACACGGGCGTATCGTTTGACCACGTCATAAGGTATTGATAAGTGTAAGATTCTCCCTTTTTGAAACCGCCTTTAGGTTGCCAATACGCCACAATATTGTCGTTGGCTTCAGACGTCGATGGGATTTCTACCAACTCCACATTCCCCTCCCCCCAATCGTTTAAAGGCTTAATCCACGCAGATGGACGCGTATGATAATTCGCTTCCAAATCTTGATAATCACCAAAGCGACGATGACGCTGTATCAGTCCAAACCCTTTTGGAGAGTCATCACTGAACGCACTGATTTCAAGGTTTTCAGGGTTATTTAATGGACGCCACAGCATTTCTCCTTTGCCAGTCAGCATTTGCAGTCCGTCAGAATCGTGTACTGCAGGACGATAATCCGGCACATCCGACACATCGGTTGTACTGTTATGCATAAACATGGATGTTAAAGGTGCTACCCCTACGTGCTGCAAATCAACGCGAGGGAACAAGGTTGCCTTTACCTCCATACGAGTCGGTTTGCCTGGGTAAATTCCAAACCGGTAAGCCCCTGTGACACTTTTACTGTCTAAAAGGGCATGGACCACAATAGCATCCTGACTCGATGCAGGACGTTCAATCCAAAACTGCGTAAACATGGGAAACTCTTCGCCTTTTGGTTGAGCAACATCGACCGCTAAACCACGAGCTGACAGTCCATAGCTTTGCCCTTTGGACACCGCACGAAAATAACTGGCGCCTTGAAACACCACAAATTCATCTTGCACCTCGTCAGTGTTGATCGGGTAGTGCAGACGTAGCCCTGCGTACTTGCCCACTTTGGCGATCAAGTCACTGATTTCTGGTGTCGGTGTATTAAATGAATCTGGCGAGACACTCAGCGGTACCGCGCGACCATTCTCGACAATATCGATGGACACCAAATCTTTAAATAGGAACCCTGGTGCAAACAACTGCATGGAGAACTGTGTAGGCGCGTTACCCCAGACGGCTTGGTTTTGCTGAAAATTAATTTTTCGGTAAGTCGAATAGTCCATATCAACCAAGGCTTGAGGTGCCTTGCCCACCGGCTCCATAGGTGATTGTGCTTTGGTTTTTGCTAAGTCAATGACTGTCTGGTGGGAAAAAACATAGCCACTTGATGCTTCTTTTACGGTTTTGTTACTTGGCTCTTGGGCTTGAACCACACTTGCCATGATCACACACAACAAGGTGAAACATGCCCCCCCTCGCTTTATCAGGCGCGTACCACGATGAGATAAATAGGTGAATAATTTCAAAGACTTCCTCTCTTTGCTAAAGCGGATGATTAAGTTAAACGTTTGACAAGCGTGTCAATGAATACTCAACATGATAGCGACAAATCTTTACAAAATTAACGAAGGAAAGTTGGAGGAATGCTTAAACATTAAGGAGAGATATTGATGAAAATAAGACGCTTTTTTCCCGTATAAAACGACTTTTTACGCGCTTAACTAAGCACTGAACTATTAAGCACAGACCCGATGCATTACACTGTTTACCACTTGTATTAACACGTTACACCACTCTATTAATCACTCACGCCAACACACTGTAATGGCAAGATCTAAGGAATCCCTCTGTGAAAAAAGTATTTATTGATGGCGAAACAGGCACCACAGGACTTCAAGTCAGAGAGCGTCTTATTCATCACCCAGACATCAGCGTCATTAGTATTGACCCAGCTAAAAAGCGCGACGTTGAAGAAAAACGCCGCCTAATGAAAGAAGCCGATGTGACCGTGTTGTGTTTACCAGACGAGGCCGCCAAAGACAGTGTCGCACTGGCCAAAGAAGAGAACTGCCGAATTTTAGACGCCAGCTCCGTTCACCGTATTGCGGATGGCTGGGTCTATGGCTTACCTGAACTGGACGCTTCCCAAAGAAACAAAATCCATACTGCCCAGTTTGTCTCAAACCCAGGCTGTTACCCAACAGGGGCTGTATTACTGCTAAAACCACTGATTGAAGCAGGCTTACTGCCCGCGGACGGCGACTACTCAATCAATGCCGTGTCTGGCTACAGTGGCGGTGGTAACGCACTCATTGATCGTTATGAAGGTAACGATCAAACTCCTGTTTACGGTGCGTATGGCCTCTCTTTTAACCACAAACATTTACCGGAAATGAAAGTATGGGCGGGATTGCATAAAACGCCTATTTTTGTTCCAAGTGTGGGCAATTTCCGTCAAGGTATGTTGACCTTCTTGCCGATTCATCTAAAAGGTGAAACAACAATGGCACAGTTACACGCCAAACTGGCTGAAGTGTATGCAAAAGATACCTTTGTGACCGTCAATGATTTGAACCTCATTATTGACAACGCGGCGCCATTCTTAACGCCCCATGACCTGGAAAACACCAACCAAATTGAGCTTTCCGTGTTAAGTGAACCAAACGGCCAATCAGGTGTTCTGGTCGCCAAACTCGACAACCTTGGTAAAGGAGCGTCTGGTGCCGCGGTGCAAAACCTCAACATCATGTTGGGCTTTGCTGAAGACATTGCCGTTAACCTGGCATAACGCCGTCTAACGAACGTGTTTTATGGAAGCCATACTCTATGGCTTCCATACTTCTAACACGTCTTTGCGCATCTGATTTTTCTCTGCCGCTGATGCCCCCCAATTGCCGTTATACAGCTTGCCTTCCCAATCACCATAGCCTGGGTTTGGTAACATGATGAATTTTGTTCCAAATAACGCCTTGTTCTTCTCTACGGCCGCATCGCTTGCTGCCATCCCTTTGGTACGAAAATCGTTCGAGAAATCGTTTAAGTTATCCCCTATCAACAGGGCAATTTCATAGTTTTCAGCCACTTGTTGACGACGCGGTGCTTTATTGCTCGTGGTGGTTTTCATTAATATGTGTGCGTCATCGACATTGGGAAAGCCCAAGTCTTGTAGGTTTTTTCGAGTACCTTCTAAGCCCGACACATTACGATTAGTGATATAAAAAACTTCACCGCCTTGTTTGGCAACGTACGCCAAAAACTCGCTCGCGCCTGGCATGGCTTTCGCTTCGGCGGCGGCCATCCACTCTCCCCACGTTTTACTTGAGTAACCTTGATCCTGACCAATTAACCAAGCCTGATAAGCGCTGTTATCAATCACGGTTTCATCAGCGTCCACCACAACAGCTAACGGTTTATTCCCCTTATATTCACGATCCACCTGATCAAACTGCATTTTAGCGAGATTAAACGCCTGATAAGACAACGCCTTATATTCAGCCGATGCTTGCATCCAGACCGTCGCCATAACCAATTGCTCATTGAGCGCTTGGGTGGAATATTCCGTTTCTGATGCTGCTTGCGCCGGTAAAACACCCGACATTCCCGCGAATAAAACACTGGATACCGCCCAACTACGCCATAAATTGATGTGCATAAACTTCCCTCTCAACAGGTAACCTTCAATAAAACTGACAAGCTTCTCTTTGGAAACAGCTTTTTTCACAAAGATATCGTATTATCCACGACCATCTTCTTTAATCCAACGTGCCACCCATTGATTCCTATGATACGACTTTCCAATATACAGCTTCCGCTTGATCATGATGCCAACGCCATTGAACAGGCTATTCTTTCTTTGCTCGCTATTTCAGCTGAGCAACTGGTTCACTTCAACGTGTTTCGCCGTGGATACGATGCCCGTAAAAAAACCAACATTGTGCTCATTTACACCTTGGACATAGAAACAACAGACAATGCCTCTTTGTTGGCTCAATTTTCAGAGCACCCTCAAGTGAAAGCCTCACCGGATCTGGACTACCACCCGGTTGCTCAAGCCCCCGAGACATTAACCGAACGTCCTATCGTGATTGGCTTTGGACCCTGTGGTTTATTAGCCGCCTTGGTATTAGCACAAATGGGCTACAAACCGATTGTCTTAGAACGGGGTAAAGAAGTGCGTGAACGCACTAAGGATACTTTCGGCTTTTGGCGCAAAAAAGTACTCAATACCGAATCCAACGTACAATTTGGTGAAGGTGGCGCGGGGACTTTTTCAGACGGTAAACTTTACAGCCAAGTCAAAGACCCAAAACAATACAGCCGTAAAGTGCTTAACGAATTTGTCACGGCAGGCGCACCAGATGAAATTCTTTATGTGAGTAAGCCCCATATCGGCACCTTTAAATTGGTGGCCATGGTCGAAAAAATGCGCGCAGAAATCATCGCGTTAGGTGGAGAAATTCGCTTTGGTTGCCGTGTTGATGACCTACATATCGAAGAAGGACAAGTGACTGGCGTCACGCTTGCTGATGGCGAACAGCTGCATTCAAAGCACATTGCCATCGCCATTGGGCACAGTGCCCGTGATACCTTTGAGATGATTCATAACAAAGGCATACACATTGAAGCCAAGCCGTTTTCGGTCGGTTTTCGTATTGAACATGAACAATCTGCCATCGACAAAGCTCGCTTTGGCCCAAATGCGGGCAACGAGATTTTAGGCGCTGCCGATTACAAACTGGTGCACCATTGCAAAAATGGTCGTTCGGTTTACAGTTTCTGCATGTGCCCAGGTGGTACCGTGGTCGCCGCAACGTCAGAAGAACATCGCGTGGTGACCAATGGTATGAGCCAATATTCTCGTAACGAACGCAACGCCAACAGCGCCATTGTGGTCGGTATCGATCCCTCTGATTACCCAGGTGGCCCTTTGGCTGGCATTGAGTTTCAACGTGAATTGGAAAGTCGCGCCTACCTTATGGGAGGCAGTAACTACGATGCACCTGCACAAACTGTCGGCGCTTTTTTACGCAATGAAACGCCTGAGCAATTAGGTAAAGTCGAACCGTCTTTTAAGCCAGGCATCAAACTCACCAACCTCGCCGACGCTCTACCGGACTTCTGTATCGAAGCCATTCGTGAAGCCATTCCTGCGTTTAACCGTAAAATCAAAGGCTTTGCCTTCGATGATGCCCTGCTGACAGGCGTAGAAACTCGCACCTCTGCACCGATTAATATCACCCGCGACCGAGACAGCTACGAAAGCATCAACACAAAAGGGCTTTATCCGGCAGGTGAAGGGGCAGGCTACGCAGGAGGAATCATGTCTGCTGCTATCGATGGCATTAAAATCGCAGAAGCCATGGCATTGAGCATCAATCAAAAAGCAAACTAACCTGAGTTGAGCCTCCTATTTTTACAAAGGCAAAACGGTATGAAACACCTTTTGCCCTTATGTTTGCGGGCTCTTCGGGGTAAGATCAAGATTCAAATGCAATAATTGACTAAAATCAAATTCGTAAAAGGAATTTTCCATGAAAAAGCTTATCATCGCCCTCATTGCAGCACTGATCTCTGCCTGTCTTATTTTACCAAAAGTCATCGCGTCCAAACACCAAGACGCTATTACCAAGATGATTGATAAACTTGATAGCACACCAGGGTATAAAGCGACGCTCGTATCCACTCAAAGTGCTTGGTTTGGCTCTTTTAATACTGTTGATATTGCATTTGACTTGGGTGACATCGACCACTCTGCTCGAGGCAAAACCATCACAGCCACCTTAAACCTTGATACTCAATACGGTCCGCTCTTATTTTCAGAGCAAGGGTTGATAGGATTGTATGAAACCCAGGTACGTTTTGATGGCCAAGAGCAGCGTAGTTATTTAGAGTGGGACGCGACACAGCCTTTATATCAACTGTCTGTTTTAACCGGTCTTTCTGGCAAGACTCAGCTTAACGACCAAATTCCCCCTTTCAGTACATTGGACAATGCTTTGAGCTTTAGCGGCTATGCAGGGGAAGGGGTAATTGGCGACGATACCTTCACTTATTACGCCGGAGCAGAACAACTCACCATCACGGATCGAGGAGAATCACTGGTCGCTAAAGGCTTCACTTTCTCCATCGACCTCGCTGCAAGCCTCAACGATATTATGCAAGGCGGTTTTTATGATGGCGTTGCATCAACGCAACTGGACTCTTTGACTGCTGCCGGCATACTTGATCTTTCAGGTTTAAGCATCAATATGAAGACCGCTTTAGACTCAGAAACCAATCTCGGTTATCTAGAATTAGGCTACTTACTGGATGATCTTTTGTTTAAAGACTTCACTGCGTCTGATCTCGTGTTTGTATCCCAACTCAATAACTTGAATAACGATTTCTTTTTGAACTACAACCAAGCCATTAAGAAAACGGGGACAAATAACGCGTCAAATGACGTCTATGATAACTTGGCCGTCTTCTTACAAAATAACGTAGGGAGTCTGCTAGCATCACAACCTGAGTTCAATATCAGCAGCTTCAGTGGTGTCCTTGCTGGCGGAAATTTCAATGCCAACCTCTCCAGCAAACTCGCCAATACCGAAGCGCCAACGCTTGATGAAATGACTCAACCTGGCTTTTGGCTGTATAACACCATTGCATCAGCAAAAGTAGAAATGGATGCTTCTTTGGCACACGTCGCTGCTGAGCAGTTTCTTGCCAGTAAAATGCGCTCATCAGCGAATTCTTTAAGAGTAAAAAGAGACGCTGAGCGCATGATAAGCCAATTGATTGAGCAAGGACTCATCAAACAACAGGGCGAACAATACTCCAGCGAATTTAGCCTAGAAAAAGGTCAAGGCAATCTAAACGGCAACGTTTTTCCTGTGATGTAACCACGTCACTGGTTGACTTCCATTACTATTAAAAAAATTGTTAAAAAAAGTTATTAACAGAAAACTGTTAAAAGAAAAACGCATCACTTTTTAGGAGCATTTTCCTTCAGGTGATGCGTTTTATCGTTTAAGGACCTGACACACAAACGTTATATCTGCCAGGCAAGGGTCAATGTTCCATAGCGGGTAAATTTATCCAAGTCGTTATTTTGACTCTCTTCGGTCAAGCTAAACGGAGCGTTGATGGCGAAGGCCAGTGACATGTCTTCCCATGCATAGGTAATGCCTGAGGTAAACACGTTGTAGTTATGATCGTAATCAATCGATCGACTGTCACGAAAGGTGTTGCCATCGGTAAATATTTGATTTCCTATCATGGTCATTTCCACTCCAGCGTACACAAACCAACCTTGGTCTACCGCAATCGGGTTAGACGTACGGGATTGAGATAAAAGCACGGTCGCAAAGGATGACGCCAAACCTCGACCATAACGCACAACAAAACCCGTGCTCACACTGCTACGCAAAGTACCAAGACTAATGTTTGCACCAGTTAATAGGTCGGCATTTTCATTTTCAGAGACCCAGCTTCGCCAAGTACGACCACGAGAAAACTCAAATACCAGTTCATTTTCTAATTGCGTATCCCAGCCTTGTGGCATCTTTGCATCAACGACTCGATGAACCGCTTTTTGCGACTCCTTCCCCATCGCAATGGGACCGACGACACCCAAGGTTGTGCTGAGTCGATCCGCATGGTCTGATCCGATGGCAATATAGGTATTGGTGAAGCTCAGTAGAGCCGAATAAGGAAACGTGTCGGGACCAGGTACCTTCTCTTCAATATTGAAAGGCGTCATTAACGTCTGACCAAAGCTGTAGGCGTTAAAAGCATTACTTACAGGTCTGTCCGGCAAACTCCATGTCAATGGGGAGACCCAAAAAGACGGCTGATGAGTCGTTTCATCCTCGCTGTTTAAGTCATACAGAGACACAAAAATACCATTGGTATAACCGTTGTCTTCATTGACAAAAAAATCATTGTCTAGTGTCGCTGACAGCCAATTAGTATCGGCACTCGCAACAGTACTCCATAGCAAAGAGGAAAGTAAAATCGAACGTTTTATCACAAGCACCCTTAATGAGCTAACCGCTATTATCGTGTAACAAGCAAATCATTATAGAGTGAAGAAAGAAAGCAAAAGCACTTTAAAGACTGAAACTTTAAGGAAAGAAAGAGGCAAAATCGCTCAAAACAACAACCATGACTCAATGTCTATTGAGCCATGGTTGCTGAGTCTAGATCACAAGCAAATTAGAATATCAAGAATCCTAATGAGATAATAACACCAGAACCTATTAATGCCATTAAACAATAACCCATTACATCTTTAGCACCCAACCCGGCTATCGCTAAAGCAGGTAAAGCCCAAAATGGTTGAATCATATTTGTCCAAGCATCTCCCCAAGCAATGGCCATCGCTGTTTTCGCAGCATCGACCCCTAACTCTGCTCCTGCTGGCATCATAATAGGCGCTTGTACAGCCCACTGACCACCGCCAGAGGGTACAAAAAAGTTTACAATACCCGCGCTTAAAAAAGTAAACAAAGGAAACGTTGTTTCATTTGAGATAGATACAAATCCCTGTGAAATCAACCCAGCTAACGACGTACCAGAATCCCCTACTGCCGTCATCATTCCCATAATACCAGCGTAAAATGGAAACTGAAGGAGAATGCCTGAACAGTTGCGAGCGCCTTGAGAAATCGAGTTCAATAAACTTTTAGGTGTGCCATGTAAGAGTACAGCGGCAAACAAAAAGGTGAAGTTCACAATATTTAAATTCAATGCAAAGCCATTATTAACAAAGTAATAAATAACGTACGCAAACCCCATCACACCTAATAACAAAGATAGCATACGACTATTTTCTAAACATTCTGCAGGTGACATATCAGTAATATTTTTATCCACTTTCACGGCAGTTTCTTCTAGTAAATCTGGCGAAATAGTCACTATATCTTGTGGTGCAGGATGCATTAGACGATTCAATAACGGAATAACGATAAACATAGAACCCAGAATGAATAAATTCATTGTTGAAAAAATAGTATCTGATGTTGGAATAGGAGCCGTTACCGCACCATTTGTTACTTTAGATAAGTTTCCACTGCCTGCTATCGACAAAGGAATCGAACCAGATAAACCACCGTGCCAAAATAAAAATCCACTGTATGCGGATGCAATTAACAGTCGATAATCAACACCTTTGACACGATTAGCAATCTCACGGGCAAAAATTGCCCCAACGACTAATCCAAACCCCCAGTTCACCCAACATGCCATTGCACTGATGGCAGTCACTAGAATAATCGCTTGCCCCGGTGTTTTTGCTACACCTGCAAGCATGGCGAGTTTACTTTTAAATGCAGGTGCGCTGGCCATCGCATGCCCTGTGACAACAACCATTGCCATTTGCATAGAGAAGCTTAGCAGGTTCCAAAAGCCTCCAGCCCAGGCATTCACAACTTGCATTGGGCCTTGACCCGTTGCTGGCATGACTAACACAAACACAGCAAAAGTGAGGATAATTGCAAAAATAAAAGGGTCAGGGAGATAACGCTGCAGTAAAGTAACAAAGAATTGACTGACTTTTTGTAACACAGTTTGATTTTGTGTGACTGTATTCATTAGGTTTATCCTATTTTTATTATATTTATTTAAATACTTTCTTGATCAAAGAAAGTGGTTTGGCAATGAACAAAAACCAGTGAACAAAGCGTCATTGGTAAACAACGCCTTATTCAAAACACATAATTTAAAGGAGAGTTATTTAGCGAGACACCAGCATCGCCACGCCCATACCGCCGCCAATACAAAGCGTCGCTAGGCCTTTACGGGCATCTTGACGCTGCATTTCGTGCAATAAAGTCACCAAAATACGACAACCTGATGCCCCGATGGGATGACCCAGCGCAACAGCGCCGCCGTTGACGTTGACTTTGCTTGTGTCCAACGCCAGTTCTTTGTTCACGCAAAGTGCCTGCACAGCAAACGCCTCATTCGCTTCAATCAGATCGAGGTCTTTTATGTGCCAATCTGCTTTAGCAAGGACTTTTTTAGTCGCGGCAATAGGGCCTGTTCCCATAATGTCAGGATCAACCCCTGCCGCACTGCCTGCTTCAATGACGGCAATAACAGGCAACCCTAAACGCTTAGCCTGTTCATCCGTCGTCACAACCACCATCGCCGCACCGTCGTTTAATGTAGAGGCATTCCCCGCTGTTACCGTGCCCGCTTTTGTAAAAGCAGGACGTAGACGAGTCAGTGTCTCTATGGTGGTGTTAGGACGAATTTGTTCATCAGCATCGACGATAATGGGGTCACCTCGACGTTGAGGAATCGCCACAGGAATGATTTCTTCAACAAAACGCCCATCCGATTGCGCTTGTGTGGCTTTATGTTGTGACTGAATCGCAAAATGATCTTGTTCTTCACGACTAATACTCCAACGATCGGCAATATTCTCCGCCGTTTGCCCCATATGGTAATCATTAAATACGTCCCAAAGGCCATCCGTTACCATAGAATCTATCATGGTCCAGTTGCCCATTTTTTTACCTGAGCGGCTGTTAGGCAACACATGTGCCGCCTGACTCATGCTTTCTTGACCACCTGCAACCACCATGGTGGCGTCACCATTTAAAACCGATTGTGCAGCCAATTGAACCGCTTTTAGGCCAGAGCCACACACTTTGTTGATCGTCATAGCCGACACATGATTCGCCAAACCAGAATGAACAGCGGTTTGACGAGCAGGATTCTGGCCACAGCCTGCGGCTAATACTTGGCCTAAAATCACCTCATCAATATGATCTTGTAACGCCGGTTGTTTGGCCAACATCCCCGACAGTAATTGCGTGCCTATTTGCACCGCACTTAACGAAGATAAAGCGCCGTTAAAAGCCCCTATGGGGGTTCTTGCCGCAGCAACGATGACAGCTTTCATACTGAAATTTCCTCTTATTATTGTTGTGATGGATCACTAAGCAAAGACCATTTCTGGTACGATCTCAGGCACAATGAGTTTGCCTTGGGTTTTTTCTATAATCTCTTCAACCGACACGCCCGGTGCTCTTTCTTTTAAGACAAAAGCGCCATTTTCAATTTCAAGCCATGCCAAGTCGGTGAGCACTTTTTTAATACAGCCTTTACCAGTCAATGGCAAAGCACATTCTGTGAGCAATTTAGATTCACCGTGTTTAGAAGCATGCGTCATGGTCACAATAATATTATCGGCGCCCGCCACGAGATCCATGGCGCCACCCATGCCTTTAATCAACTTATTCGGAATCATCCAAGACGCAATATTGCCGTTAACATCTACTTCAAAAGCCCCGAGTACCGTTAAATCTACATGTCCTCCACGAATCATGGCAAAGGACTCAGCAGAAGAAAAAATTGACGCCCCCTTTACCGTTGTTACTGTTTGTTTACCGGCATTAATCATGTCTGCATCAATGGTCTCTTCCGTTGGAAACGCTCCCATACCCAGTAAACCGTTT
The DNA here is from genome assembly GCF_020532605.1 of Marinomonas algarum. GTDB lineage: Bacteria > Pseudomonadota > Gammaproteobacteria > Pseudomonadales > Marinomonadaceae > Marinomonas > Marinomonas algarum. The sequence continues at coordinate 107,166 of NZ_JAJATW010000002.1, forward strand.
TCAGACTGTAGCATCACGTCCATATCCGCAGGCACATAGTTAGCAACCAAAGTAGGAATACCAATGCCGAGATTCACATAAAAACCATCTTGTAACTCTTGAGCAACACGCTGTGCCATTTGTTCTCTTGTTAATGCCATGATTAAGCCTCCTTTACCGTTCTTTTCTCAATGCGCTTTTCAAACTGGCCAACAATTACTCGATCAACATAAATGCCAGGCGTGTGGATATGAGCAGGGTCTAACTCGCCAACCTCAACAATCTCTTCCACTTCCACAACGGTAATCTTCCCCGCCGTTGCTGCGAGTGGATTGAAGTTTTGTGCCGTATGGCGATACACCACATTGCCGTAACGATCCGCTTTCCAGCCTTTAACAATGGCAAAATCACCGGTAATGGACTCTTCTAGTAAATATTCACGGTCATTGAACATTTTAGTTTCTTTGCCTTCTGCCACGGGTGTCCCCACACCGGTTGCGGTATAGAAACCAGGAATGCCCGCGCCACCAGCACGCATTTTTTCAGCCAACGTGCCCTGTGGGGTGAGTACGACTTCCAGTTCACCATTAAGCAACTGCTTTTCAAACAAAGCATTCTCACCAACGTAAGAAGACACCATTTTGCAAATTTGTTTATCTTCTAACAGCACACCCAGTCCAAAGCCATCAACGCCACAATTATTGGATACCACGGTCAATCCCATCGTGCCCTTGCGCTTAATCTCAGCAATCAGGTTTTCAGGAATCCCACATAAGCCAAATCCCCCTGCCAACACCGTCATGCCATCTTTTAGTCCTGCCATGGCTTCTTCATATGAGCCAACGACCTTGTCAAAACCTGCCATTACCTTTTCTCCTCGTTATTATTTTTACTTACCTTCAGTTTGACTCAGCCTTATCAATAAATTAAATTTGTTTTTTCTATTTATTAATAATTTTTTCAAAACAATAAAAACAACCGAACAGGACGCTTTGCAGTGAATATAAAACAAGTCCGCGCTTTTTTGGCCGTTGCACAATCACTCAGTTTTGCCAGCGCCGCCACACAACTGCACTTATCACAACCCGCCTTGAGTTTGTCCATCAAGGGGCTCGAAGACAATTTAGGCGGCAAGCTGTTTACACGAACCACACGCCATACCGCACTCACGCCAGAAGGTGAAGCACTGGTTCCGATTGCACGACGCTTATTGGCACAATGGGAAAACGCAGAAGATGAAATGAAGCAGCGCTTTGCTTTGCAGTTAGGAAAAATATCCTTGGCTTCTATGCCGTCTTTTGCCGCCTCGTTACTGCCCAAAGCGATCCGCAATTACCATACTTCCTACCCTAATATTCAAGTCGCTATCGACGACGTGCTGTCGGACATTGTTGTTGAGATGGTGCGTAATAATCAGGTAGAACTGGGTATTTCATTCGAACCCATTAACCTATTAGAACTGTCGTTTTACCCCTTGTATGACGATCATTTTTTGGCCATATTACCCAGCTCTCATCCATTATCGGAACAAGAGTGTATTGCATGGCGTGATCTGTTGGCGTACGACTTTATTACCTTACAGCGCCCTTCCAGTGTTCGCGATCTTATTGAAAATCAGGTTAACCAAGCGGGCATTGAGTTGAACGTTGCTTTTGATGCGCATCAGCTCAGCACCGTCGTCAGAATGGTCAGTGAAAGCATGGGCGTTGCGGTTGTTCCCTCTATCTGTCGACAACAAGCAACGGAGCAAGGGGCAGTGTGTCGACCCATTATTGCACCCAGCATTAATCGTCGTGTTGGCGTTATTTGTCAGCCAAGGTCGCATTTATCCATCGCGGCATCCGCCATGTTAGATGTACTGATGAACACCTATGCCGCCTACCCAATAGAAGAAAAAGAGATCATGTAATTTGTCACAGAGTTAAAAATCACGACATTAAAAGGCGTGTTTGACCGTTTTTCATAATCATTGAAACTCTTTCTTTTTTTGTACGTAACTTGTGACAGCCTTAGCAAAGTGAATATCTTAGCTAAGCGTCACTTGAGAAAAATCAGACACGATTTTTGGTTCCCCGCCACGCCCCGTTTCTAAATAAACGGGGCGTTCTCTTTTATCACTGTAATATTGGCTCACTTAATGAGTTTGTTATCCATGCCATTTAACTTCCGACACCAACATATAACCTGCGCCATAGACCGTTTTAATCAGCGTGCTTGTGGTATTTTTTGGTTGGATTTTTTTCCGTAATCGAGATACTCGAACATCAATACTACGATCATAAGGAACGGTATTTTCTCCTAGCAACTGGTCACGGGAGAGTATCTGAAAAGGATTTTTCAGTAGCGCCATAAGCATATCGGACTCGGCTCGACTTAACGTTTCTTGTTGAGGTGTATCCGCATTAAGCGTCAACGAACCAGGGTGATAGGTTAACCCAGAAAAGTAAGCATATTGTTGAGTGTTGACTGGTTTCTCGCTACGTGTCTGTATTCGACGTTGCAGGCTTTGTACTCTAGCAACTAATTCGCGAGGCTCAAAAGGCTTCGTAATGTAATCGTCAGCGCCAAGCTCTAACCCTAATACACGATCCGTGAGTGCGTCTCTTCCAGACACAATAATAATGCCAATATTTTTATGCTGTAATCGTCGAATCAAATCGATCCCATCCATATCGGGTAATGTAAGATCGATAATGCAAATATCTGGCGACTTAGAGGCAATGCTCAGCTCCGCTTCTGAGCCATTGCTATAATATTTTGTGTCAAAATAAAACTGACTCAAGGTATTACAAATTAAGTCCCCTAGATCGTTTTCATCTTCTACGACATAAATCAGACATTTCTTATTCATTATTGTGTCCTGAGTTGTCTATAAAGTGTGTATTAATTGCATCTAAAAGCGCACTGCTTTCAAAAGGTTTTTGAAGGAATGCACCTTCATATTCACTGTTTACCAACCGATCACTGTACCCTGTCATTAAGACAAAAAAGGCGTGAGTGTATTTTTTTTGAACGAGTGTGTGAACATCGTAACAAGTAGCTATGCCTGGCATCACACCATCGGAAACTACGCCCTCCAAAGAAGGTAAACCGGCGTGTAGTAACACTAATGCTTCGTCTGCACTGCTCGCTTCAATAACTGAATAGCCAAGCTCGACTAGCTGTTGACGAACTACGCTACGCACATCTTCATTGTCCTCTATCAATAGTACAAGCGCGTTTTGGGTCATTTTTGTTAATTTTTTTTCTGCAGGCGCCCCTCCCCCGATAACTTCGTTAACGCCATTGTAAGAGGGTAATAAGATTTCAATACAAGCCCCCATATCAGGATTGTTCGTAACCCGCATGTACCCTTTTGATTGCTTCACAAAACCAAAAACCATACTCAATCCAAGTCCCGACCCTGAACCAGATGACTTTGTTGTATAAAACGGCTCACATGCTCTTACTAAGGCCTCAGGCGTAAAACCTGTTCCGTTGTCTCGGATAGAAAAGACAACATACTGTCCGGGTAAGACGGGCTCATCAAATACATATGACGATATAAATGTGGTGCCGTCAGCTTGATTTACCTCTAATGATAGCTGCCCGCCTTTTGGCATAGCATCAGCCGAATTCAATATTAAATTCACCAGAGCGTCTTCCATTAAAGCTGAATCCACATAAATAGCAGGACAGTTTTCAATCATCTGGGTTGTCAACACAATGTTATCTGGCAATGGTGCTGACAATAACGACACCACATCATTAATAAGCGATCTTGGCTCAATATAGCTAGGCGATAATGGCTGACGGCGAGAAAAAGCCAATAAACGCCGAGTTAAATCAGCGCCACGACGCGTGGCCCTAATAGCGGGTACTAGATGTTGATTCCATGTCTCTGAAACCTTATCTCGATGCTGTAACGCTAATAAATTCCCTAAAATTATGGTCAACAGATTATTAAAATCATGGGCCAGTCCTCCCGACAACTGCCCAACGGTTTTCATTTTGCTGGCTTCTGCCAAACGCTTTTCCGTTTCTCGCTCTTTAGTAATGTCGATCGATAACGTTAATAAACCCACTACCTTTTTCTTTTCGTCATAAAAAGGTAATACTGTTCGTCGTGTTAAAATAGGCTTCCCTTGATCAACCAGAGGATACTCGTAAACCACTCTCTCCCCTTGTAAGGCACGCTCAAAGTGTTTGCTTAACACCGTAAACATGTCTTGATCAACCACCTGTGAAAGGTCTTTACCGACAATGCTTTCTTTGGTTTCATGAAATATTTCGAGGTACTCACGATTCGCAAACACAAACTTCAAATCACTGTCTAAGTATGCCACTTGCGCGGGCAGAGCATTAAGAATAAGCCGTTGCCTTACTTCGATTGCTCGTAATTCAGACTGCGTCAACTCAAGCCGTTGTACCGCTCCTAATAACTGTTCGTTACTTTCTGATAGGCATTGTGTTCGCTCTGCTACCCTAAGATTTAAGGTGGTAATATTGTCACGTAGACACGTCACCATATAATCAAAGGACTCCGCTAGTACACCCAACTCATCGTTGCGTTTAATACCCGTTTTGGCCATCAAATCGCCTCTATTGATTTTTTGTGCGGTAAGCGACAATCTGCGGATTGGCGAGGTTATCCACTTAGCGAACAAAAACGCCAAAAGTGCTCCGACCAGTAACCCCACGATACCAATCGCAACAATACGTTGGCTTAATTGGATCGAACTGAACATAAGGTCATCCACATACACCGATGAACTGATGTACCAATCAAAATCAGACAAGTGCCGCGTTAATGAGAGCTTTTCATAGTTATAATGACCCGGATCGTCTGGTCGATCCCATTTGTAATACAACTCTTCACCAGTGTCAGCCATCGACATAAGATCTTTGTAGATTGGGTTTCCCGTGACTGAGTTGAGTTGCGTCTTGAAGTTAATACCGTTGATATTAGTATTAGGGTGAAAAAGCATATTTCCTTTAGAATCAAACACATACAAATAGCCGTTATTGGCAATATTGATGTCTTTTAGTACCTCAGCAATGTCTTTAACCGCTTTTTCTTTTTGTGTGATGATCTCTTTTTCGATGTCGTCAATATACACACCCGCACCAATGACAAATCCCCACTGAGGCATATCTTTAACAAAGGAGTATTTATCAATCACTTGTGTTTCATTGAGTCTGTTCCATTTATAGCTATAAAAACCTTCACCTTCTTTCAACGCCAGGTCTACTAATTTTGGTATAACACGCTCGCCGTTGACATCGATATACAAAGACATATCTGTCCCATTAAATAGAGGTGATGGGTGAGCTAAGATTTTTGCATCATAATCAGATATCCACACATATCCCTCGAAACCAAACTTGAAATGACGCAGATTAAAAAATATATCCTGCCAAATTGCTTCCTCAGAGCGCCCCTTCGCCCTGCCATTGTTTAAAGCGCTTGCTATGAAATTTTCGGTGAGTTCTACGATGGATTTTAGACGCTGCTCGTGGTGGCTCAGAGTGCGATTAATATAGGTATCGGAGTTAAAAGAAATGCTGCTGGCTAAGTCATAAACAACGTTTAAGACTTGTCGATTAGAGTTTAACTCTAACTTAAAAACATTGTGTTTGATCAGTGGAACAGAGAAAAGGTAAATGGCACTAAAAATACTACTGATCAACAGTAACAATAAAACGAACAACCTAAAGGTGATGGTCGATATAGGAAACATGACTTTCTTCTTATTTTTATTAGAAGCCAATCCTATCACAAACTAACACAACACCATCGGCTTGTTACATTTGGTTAGAATTGAAAAATAGTTTGGCAATGTTTCTGCTCTAGTATCAAGGAAAATAACAATACAAGCAGACCTTTCTGCTTCCTTGCATAGAGTAAATACGATGTCTAAAACAGAAGCGGACTTTATCCTATCAACACAACACCTAAGTAAAGGCTTTAAGGGCTTTACAGCGGTTGATGATGTGAACCTCAATATTACACGTGGACACATACATGCCTTAATCGGTCCAAATGGCGCAGGCAAAACTACAGTGTTCAATTTACTGACAAAATTTCTTCCACCTTCATCTGGCAAGATTTTGTTCAACAATCAAGACATTACATCATTGGATCCTGCGGCAATTGCACGCTTAGGCGTGATTCGTTCTTTTCAAATTTCTGCTGTATTCCCTAATTTATCTGTGTTGGAAAACGTCCGTATCGCGCTTCAGCGCAAAGAAAAAAATAGTCTACACTTTTGGACCTCTGAAAAAGTACTCAACAAACTCAATGATAAAGCCATTGAACTACTGGCTTCTGTTGGCTTGGAAAGCTTCGCCTACAGCAAAACTACGGATTTATCGTACGGCCGTAAGCGCGCACTTGAAATTGCGACAACGTTAGCACTTGAACCTGAACTCATGTTACTCGACGAACCCACACAAGGCATGGGACACGAAGACATTGATTTGGTTGCCAACTTGATTAAAAAAGTGTCTCAAAATCGCACTATTTTAATGGTAGAGCACAACCTACATGTCGTTTCTAAATTAGCCGACAAAATCACCGTATTACAGCGTGGGGCCATTTTAACCGAAGGTGATTACGCTACTGTATCCGCCAACCCGCAAGTTCGAGAAGCTTATATGGGTACCGAAACAGTTGATCAGGAGGTGTCTGCATGAGCCACAATTCACGTGAAAAATTACGCATCACGAATTTGCATGCCTTTTACGATGAGTCACACATTCTGCATGGTATCGACATTGCTGTCATGCAGGGTGAGCTTGTGACTTTACTGGGTCGTAATGGCTCTGGTCGTTCCACTACGTTAAAAGCCATCATGAACATGGTTGGCAAACGCAGTGGTGAGATTGTCGTGAATGGCGAAAATACTATGACCATGCCAGCACACAAAATTGCGCATCTAGGGTTAGGATTTTGTCCTGAAGAACGCGGTATTTTTGCCAGCTTAAGTGTTGAAGAAAACCTTTTATTACCTCCACAAGTTCGCTCTGACGCCATGAGCCTAGAGGAAATATACGAGCTATTCCCTAACCTTTATGAACGTCGAACCAGCCAAGGTACACGTCTGTCTGGCGGTGAACAGCAAATGCTCGCCCTCGCACGCATTCTACGCAGTGGTGCAAACATTCTTTTGTTAGATGAAATAACAGAAGGGTTAGCCCCAGTCATTGTACAAAAACTGGCTGAGGTGCTGATGCTACTAAAAAACCGTGGCCTCACTATTTTACTTGTTGAGCAAAATTTTCGTTTTGCCGCTCCCATCGCTGACCGCCACTACATTATGGAGCACGGTCACATTGTAGAAGAAATCTTAGCCAGCGAATTAAGCGCAAAAAGCGAACTACTGAATACCTATCTTGGGGTGTAATCCCAGATAACACCAAAAGCACAATAAAAATAATCATACGCTTGGAGTATCAATATGCAATTTCAGAAAAAAACCCTATCCACCCTTATTACAGGTGTCGTTGTTGCAACAATGGCAACCACAGTCGCAAGCACAGCATTAGCCACCACCGATGGCAAAGTGAAAATTGGTGTTTTAGCTGATATGGGCGGCACCTATGCAGATTTATGTGGTCCGGGGTGTGTCGTCGCTACTCGCATGGCCATCGAAGACTTTGGCGGTCAGGTACTTGGAAAGGACATCGAACTGGTTTCGGCCGACTCTCAACTCAAGCCAGACATTGCTTCTTCAGTAGCACGTAAGTGGGTTGAGAACGAGGACGTAGACGTTATTGGCGGCTTAGTTTCTTCTGCCGTAACAGGCGCTGTGACTCAGGTGACCAACAGCAGTAAAAACATCACTCTGATTACAGGCTCGGGCTCTAACGCTTTTACCACTAGTGCCTGCTCTCCTTACATCGCTCACTGGACTTACAACGTAGTGGCATTAGCTAACGGCACCGTAAAACCTATGGTGAGCGAAGGTAAAAATAAGTGGTTCTTTATTACTGCGGATTATGCTTTTGGTCATGCACTTGAAGCAGCTTCAATGAAAATCATCGAAGCTAATGGTGGAGAAACTGTAGGCACAGTCAGAGCACCATTAGGTACCACTGATTTCTCTTCCTATGTGTTACAAGCTCAAGCGTCTGGTGCCAATGTTGTCGCACTGGCTAACGCTGGCAATGACACCGTCAACGCTCTAAGCGCGGCTGCGGAATTTGGTCTCACTGATTATATGGATATTGCCGGTTTATTAGTTTTCACACCGAACGCACAAGCAATGGATCCAGAGACGGCTCAAGGAATGCGCTTAACCACTGGCTTTTACTGGGACATGGACGATCAGACTCGAGCATGGAGCACACGCTTTGAAGCATTACATGGTGCTATTCCCTCTATGTCACACGCCGGTGCTTATTCAGCCACTATGCATTATTTAAAAGCGGTTAAAGCAGTGGGGACAGATGATTCTGATGCCGTAATGAAGCAAATGAAAAACACCAAGCCGGATGACTTTTTCGCCCGAAATGCAACGTTCCGTGCCGATGGCCGCATGGAGCACGACATGTTATTGGTCGAAATCAAAGAGGCGGCTGACCGTAAGAGTAAAAACGATATTTATAATATTGTTGAGGTCATCCCGGGCAATAAAGCCTACAGCCCAATGTTGCCAAGCTGCGCGTTCTAATCTTGGTAGTAGTGAGGAAAGCCAACGTCGGCTTTCCTTATTTTCCACACGATTTATATTCAAGGTAGTTGACACGTTATGGCAACTTTTCTCGGAATTAATTTTTTTGCGCTGTTCGGTCAGTTATTAATCGGACTGATTAACGGTTCTTTTTACGCGCTGCTCAGCCTTGGCTTAGCTATTATCTTTGGACTTTTGCGCATCATCAACTTTGCCCAAGGCGCCATGTATATGCTCGGTGCTTTTGTCGCCTTGCTAGGTTTTAAATACATGGGGATGAGCTACTGGGTTGCTCTTTTCGTCGTGCCGGTTGTTGTTGGTCTAGTCGGAATCTTAATCCAACGCTTCTTAATCCGTCCCATTGCGAACGAAGACCATTTATACAGCTTACTGTTAACGTTTGGTTTGGCGTTAATGATACAAGGAATGTTCACTCACTGGTTTGGCTCTTCAGGTCAGTCTTATCCAGTACCTGACGTCTTAAAAGGCGGAATGCGCTTACCCTTTATGTATTTACCTAATTATCGCGCTTGGATCATTGTAGTGTCAGTTTTGGTTTGTTTTTCCACTTGGTGGATGATCGAAAAAACTAAGCTTGGCGTGTATCTGCGTGCTGGTACGGAAAACCCTCAATTGTTACAAGCATTTGGTATTAACGTGCCATTGATAGTGACACTCACTTTTGGTTTTGGCGTGGGCTTAGCGGGGTTTGCAGGTGTCATGGCTGCACCTGTGTATTCCGTCTCACCCGATATGGGATCAAACATATTGATCATTGTCTTTGCCATCGTCGTCATTGGCGGAATGGGATCCATTGGTGGTGCCATTTTAACTGGGCTAGGTATGGGAATAGTAGAAGGCTTAACAAAGTACTTTTACCCAGAGGCGTCAGCAACAGTGATCTTTCTTGTCATGGTGATTGTGCTAATGATCAAACCTTCCGGCCTATTCGGCAAAAATACTTAGGAGCACTGTTTATGCGATCTCGTTTAGCCATTTTAATTTTGTTAGGACTGGCACTGACTGCTCCTTTAGTTATTTATCCGGTCTTCTTGGCCAAGGTGCTGTGCTTTGCCCTTTTCGCTTGTGCGTTCAACTTACTGTTGGGGTTTGCCGGTTTACTGTCTTTTGGACACGCGGTGTTTCTCGGCACAGGCGGGTACGTCACAGGCTGGTTAATGATCAACAGCGGTTTAACACCAGAAATTGCCATCATCACAGGTACGATCGCTGGTGGTTTATTAGGCGCAGTTTTTGGCAAGTTAGCCGTAAAACGAGAAGGCATTTATTTTGCCATGGTGACTTTAGCCTTAGCACAGTTAGTCTTTTTCTTATACCTACAAGCGCCTTTTACTGGCGGAGAAGACGGCTTGCAAGGCGTGCCTCGTGGCAAGGCATTTGGCCTCATTGACTTAGCGGATAACCAAACTATGTACTATTTCGTACTGGCTATCTTCTTAGTCGGTTTCTGGTTAATTCACCGCACCGTGCACTCACCTTTTGGGCAAATAATGAAAGCCATCCGAGAAAATGAAAGCCGTGCAACATCACTTGGTTACGATGTAAATCAGTATAAATGGATTGCTTTTATCATCTCCGCAGCCCTGTCTGCGTTAGCTGGCTCAACGAAAACTCTCGTCTTTGAATTAGCGTCTTTAACCGACGTGCATTGGCACATGTCAGGAGAAGTCATCTTAATGACACTGGTAGGCGGTGTCGGCACCATCATTGGACCACTAGTCGGCGCAGGCGTCGTGGTGAGTATGCAAAACTACCTAAGTGGTGGTGAGCTAGGCAACTATTTGCACATCATTATGGGCGCAGTATTTGTCCTCTGTGTATTGAGTTTTCGCAGTGGGATTGTCGGTCAATTTAATAAATTTCGTCGCAATAACTTTTAAGCTTTGGCTAAGGACTAAACCATGAGTATTCAAATTATTGGCGTGATTGGCGCCGGACAAATGGGGCAAGGCATCGCACAAGTGATGGCTTGTGCGGGTTATCAAGTTCAATTGGTTGATTCTTCGGCTGACGCGTTAGATAAAGCGGTTATACGAATCCGCCAAAGTATTGAAAAATTGACTGGAAAAGGCCTACTTGAAGCTAACAACGACTATCTTGCGGCTATTCAATGCTCAACTGAACTTTCATCACTTACTTCAGCTAATTTGGTGATTGAGGCAGCGACAGAATCAGAAAAGGTAAAAACCACTATTTTTCAAGCATTAGCTTCCATCTGTCCGGCTTCAACTTTATTTGCTAGTAACACTTCATCGTTATCTATTACGCGCTTGGCCGCCAGTATACCCAACCCAGAACGTATGATTGGTATGCACTTTATGAATCCAGTGCCATTAATGCAGCTAGTCGAAGTTATTGAAGGATTGCAAACAGACAAATCTACCACGATGACCGTGATGGAGGTTGCTAAAAGGGCTGGCAAGATCTCTATTCCGGTAAAAGATCGCGCCGGTTTTGTGTTGAATCGTATTTTGTTGCCAATGATTAATGAAGCGGTGTTTGTTCTCGAAGAACGCAATGCAACAGAAGAACAGATCGATCAAATTATGATGCTCGGTGCCGCTCATCCCATTGGCCCATTAGCACTCGCTGATCTAATAGGGTTAGACACCTGTTTAAGCATCATGGACGTGTTGTACACACAATTTGGCGACAGCAAATATCGCGCTGCTCCCTTGTTACGCCAAATGGTCGACGCTGGGCGATTAGGTAAAAAGGTCGGACAGGGGTTTTATCATTATGAACGCTAACATGACACCTACCTTCGACCACCTTTTACTGACACAACCTCAGGACAACATTTGGCTGATTACTATCGACCGTCCAAAAGCCTTGAATGCCTTAAACAGTGCACTATTGATGTCATTAAACCAAGCGTTCCAATGGCTAGATTCGTTACCAAGCACAAAAGTCATCATGCTCACGGGCAGTGGCGATAAGGCTTTTGTAGCCGGTGCAGACGTCGCAGCAATGCAATCGATGACCGCCCTAGAAGCACGTGATTTCTCATCTTTAGGCATGGCGTTAATGCAGCAAATAGAGTCTTGCTCTGCTCCGGTGATCGCTTTAGTGAATGGCTTTTGCCTTGGAGGTGGATGCGAGTTAGCGCTGAGTTGTGACTATATTTTAGCCAGTGAAAACGCAGTATTTGGCCAACCTGAAGTTTCTCTTGGTATTACACCAGGGTTTGGTGGCACGCAACGTTTAGCTCGAAGCATTGGCAAAGGTAACGCCATGCATTGGATTCTCACAGGCGACCGTATCTCGGCTCAAAACGCACTCAAACTGAATGTATGCAATCAGATATTCAGCCCTGCAGAACTATTGAAGGGCGGCTTGGTGCAAGCAGACAAAATTGCCAGAAATTCGCCATGCGCCGTACGTTTTGCCAAGCAGCTGATCCATCAAGGTTTGAATATGTCACTGCAAGACGGCTGCCAACTTGAAACCGAACGCTTTGCTCTAAGCTTTACCACACAAGATCAAACAGAGGGAATGGCGGCTTTTCTCGAACGTCGCCCCGCTCGCTTCTCAAATCAATAACAACGACATAATGAGGTCAATAATATGAATAATAATACCGCCCTCGATACTCAGATAAGAAAAAACGGTCATTTGGATAAAAACATCGCCAACTATACCGCATTAACACCCATTTCTTTTTTAGAGCGTACCGCCAATATTTATCCTGATCGTATTGCGACCATCAATGGCCCGATCAAGCGCACTTGGCACGAAACTTACCAACGTTGTCGCCAGCTTGCTAGTGCGTTACAACGCGAAGGCATTCACAAGGGCGATACGGTATCCGTCATTGCACCTAATATTTCAGAGCATTTTGAAACACATTTTGGCGTGCCCATGGCTGGCGCTATTTTAAATTCTATTAATACTCGGCTTGATGCACCTACTATTGCGTTTATCTTGCAACACGCTAACAGCAAGATCGTCTTTGTAGACCGAGAATTTGGTGCTTTGTTAAAAGAAGCGTTAGAGCTGATGCCTCATTCACCCTTAGTGATCGACATTGACGACACTCAGTGGGTCGGAGGTGAACGGGCTGGTACAACAGACTACGAAACGTTTCTAACACAAGGTGATGAATTTTTTGATTGCCCAATTCTTGAAGACGAATGGGATTCTATTACGCTTAATTACACATCTGGCACCACAGGTGACCCAAAAGGTGTGTTATACCACCATCGCGGTGCGTATCTAAATGCTATCAGCAACGCCATGTCGTGGGGTATGACTCAGCACCCCATATATTTGTGGATATTACCTATGTTTCACTGCAATGGATGGTGTTTCCCTTGGACAATCGCAGCCATGGCCGGCGTGAGTGTGAGCTTACGCCACGCCAAAGCCGATGATGTCTTTACTATTATCAAACAAGAGAAAATCGGTTATTTATGTGCCGCACCCATCATTCTCAATATGCTCAACGCGGCCGAAGACAGTGTTAAATCTGGCATTGAACACCCTGTAAATATTATGACAGCGGGGGCACCACCACCAGCAGCCGTTATTCAAACCATGGAGTCTATCGGCTTTAACATCACTCATGTATACGGTTTAACAGAAACCTACGGACCTTGTGTGTATTGCGCATGGAAGGATGAGTGGGACGATCACAGCGATGAAGAAAAAGCACGTATAAAAGCTCGCCAAGGCATTAAAGCCCCGATGCTAGAGAGCTTAATGGTAGCTGACCCAGACAGTTTAGAACCCGTTCCGCAAGATGGAAAAACGTTGGGAGAAATTTTCATGCGCGGGAATTTAGTCATGAAAGGGTATTTAAACAACCCAGCCACAACCGAAAAAGCATTTACTGGTGGTTGGTTCCACTCAGGAGATCTGGCCGTTTGGCACAGTGACGGCTACGTAGAAATCAAAGACCGTTCGAAAGACATCATTATTTCTGGGGGTGAAAATATCTCCAGCATCGAAATAGAAGACACCCTTTATCGTCATCCTATGGTGCAAGAAGCCGCCGTTGTCGCCAAGTTAGACGATAAGTGGGGCGAAACGCCCTGTGCTTTCATTACGTTAAAAGACAGCGCTTTAAAAAGTACAAATATCGTCAGCGAAGACGACATCATTCAATTCTGCCGTGAACATATGGCGCACTTTAAAGCCCCAAAATACGTGATTTTTGGCCCCTTGCCCAAAACATCCACAGGAAAAGTACAGAAGTTTTTACTCAGGGATCAAGCCAATGCCTTGTCCTCGACAAGTCTTAATTAGGAGAGCAGTAAATGACAAACCAACCATTAAAAGCCATTGTTGCTGTTAAACGTGTCATTGATTATAACGTCAAAGTGCGCGTAAAAGCCGATCGCAGCGATGTGGATTTAAGTAACACAAAAATGTCAATGAACCCTTTTTGTGAAATAGCAGTTGAAGAAGCCGTTCGACTAAAAGAAGCGGGTATCGTTGATGATATTTTGGTCGTGTCCATTGGCCCAAAAAGTTGCCAAGAGCAAATTCGTAGTGCGCTGGCTTTGGGTGCTGACCGAGGGTTACAGGTAGAGTGTAATACGCCTGTTAGCCCGCTGGATGTCGCTAGAATTTTGCAAAACATCCAGCAAGAAGAAAATGCTGATATTTTCTTACTGGGTAAGCAATCTATTGATGCCGACAATAATCAAACTGGGCAGATGCTTGCAGCCTTACTAGACTGCCCGCAGGCAACCTGCGCCTCTCATGTTCAAATTGAGAATAAAAAAGCCGTTATTACACGAGAAGTAGACGGCGGACTGCTCACCGTAGAAATGCCTTTACCTGCGGTCATCACCACAGACTTACGCCTCAATGAACCTCGCTTTGCTGCCTTACCTAAAATAATGCAAGCCAAGCGCAAACCGTTGGTAGTGAAAACCTTATCCGATCTTGCGATTGAATTAACTAACGATATCGAGTTGATCTCTGTGGACACCCCAATCCAACGGCAAGCTGGCACTATGTTGAAGTCTGTTGATGAACTAATGTTAGCTCTGCGCAGTAGCACCCAAATACAGATGCCAAAGCATGATGAGGAGGCCTAAATGAAAACATTGATTATTGCTGAACATAACCAACACGCTTTAAAAGCTGAAACCTTGGTAACCCTAGGAGCGGCGCAACAGCTTGGGCAACCGATTGATCTGTTTATCGCAGGTCACGATATTGCACAGTTAGGGCAGGATGCATCGTCCATCAGTGGCATTGATCGAGTTTTAACGTGGGATAATGAAGCGCTTACCCTACCGTTTAGCGAGACTCTCGCCCCTGTTATTGCCAGTTTACGCTCACAATATAGCCATATCTTGTTAGCAACGTCGTCATTTGGCAAAGACCTAGCGCCTAGAATTGCTGCGCTGTGTAATGTGAATGCCGTGTCTGATGTGATCGAAATCATCAGTCCTAACCAATACAAACGCCCTATTTACGCCGGTAACGCTATCGCCACAGTGAAAAATAATGCAACTTGTCAGGTACTAACCATTCGCACCAGTGCATTTACCTCTCCCAATCACAACCCTACTGCCTCGCCCGCACAGATTCAGGCATTGTCCATTGAGTTACCGATGCCCTCTGTGAATTTCGTTAAACAGACATTGAGTGAATCTAATCGCCCTGAGTTAAGTGGCGCAGACATCATTGTCTCTGGTGGTCGTGCCATCGGCTCAGAGTCCAACTTTTCCATTATTTACGACCTAGCTGACAAATTAGGTGCGGCGGTGGGTGCTTCAAGAGCCGCTGTCGATGCAGGTTATATAGCCAACGATTTACAAGTAGGACAAACCGGAAAAGTGGTGGCACCCTCCGTCTATATTGCCATTGGTATTTCTGGCGCTATTCAGCACCTTGCTGGTATGAAAGACTCAAAGGTCATTGTCGCGATTAATAACGATCCAGACGCGCCTATTTTCTCTGTTGCTGATTACGGACTCGTCGCTGACTTATTTGAAGCGGTCCCTGCAATGACAGCAGATTTGTAGGTTTCCAGTATTTTTTACGAAATAACAACCGTCTATCTATTTTTAAGGTGATTTATGAGTATTTACACTGCACCACAACAAGATACTATTTTTGTCCTCGATCAACTGGTGGAACTGGACAAACTCGCTGCACGCTACGCATTAGAAGATGTCTCTGTCGAACTGGCAGATGTCATCGTACAAGAGGCTGGTAAACTGGCCACCGATGTACTGGCTCCTCTCAATGCCGAAGGCGATAAACACGGCGCAGTTTTGGTTGATCACTGTGTAGAGCAAAGCCCTGGCTACAAAGACGCTTACCAGCAATATATTGACAATGGCTGGGCTGGGCTCACTGGACCCACTGAATTTGGTGGCCAAGGCTTACCAAATGTTTTAGGCACCGCAGTGAATGAGCTTTGGCACTCTGCAAACATGGCATTTGCACTTTGCCCTATGTTAAGCCAAGGTGCAGTAGAAGCCTTAATCGCTCACGGCAGCCCAGAACTGCAAGCGCACTATCTCCATAAACTCATCTCTGGTGAATGGACTGGCACCATGAATTTAACGGAACCTAACGCAGGCTCTGACCTTGCGGCCGTTGCCTGCAAAGCCACACCAAAAGACGATCATTACCTCATTCGTGGCCAAAAAATTTATATCACTTGGGGCGATCATCAAATGACCCCTAATATCGTGCACTTGGTCTTAGCACGATTACCAGACGCTCCAGCAGGTGTGAAAGGTATTTCATTGTTTGTGGTGCCAAAATATTTGCTGTCTGAAGAAGGTGAGCCAACTGAACTCAATGATGCTCGCTGTATCTCTCTTGAACATAAGCTGGGAATTCACGCCAGTCCGACCTGTACTATGAGCTTTGGCGATAACGGTGGTGCGATCGGTTACTTAATCGGTGAACCCAACAAAGGCTTAAGCTACATGTTCACCATGATGAACCATGCTCGCCAGTCTGTTGGTCTACAAGGGTTATCAATTTCCGAGCGAGCTTACCAACAAGCGCGTGAGTTTGCGAAAGACCGTACTCAAGGAACCCATAAAGATGGCAAAAAAATCGCTATTATTGAGTACCCAGATGTGCGTCGTATGATGATGGCAATGAAGTCCGGCTGTGAAGCCATGCGTGCTTTATCACTTTATGCCGCAGCGGATATAGACAAGCATCATCACGGTGATATTGACGCAAAACAACGCGTTGAATTTTACACACCGATCGTAAAAGGCTGGATGACAGAGCTATCTCAGGAAATCACGTCACTTAACATTCAAGTTCACGGTGGTATGGGCTTTGTTGAGGAGACGGGAGCAGCACAGCATTTCCGTGACGCTCGTATTTTGACCATTTATGAAGGCACTACCGGTATTCAAGCACTGGATCTAGTCGGCCGAAAGACGCTCAGTGATGAAGCAAATGCATTAAGCCAGTTACTGAACGATATAAACAACACCGTCATAGAATTAGCCGCCAGTACAGACAAAACACTCCAACAAATAACACCACGACTCACCCTTGCGTTACAAAAAGCCACGACAGTAAAAAACTGGTTACTTGAACAAGGCAAGTTAGATCGTCAATTAACAGCCAACGTCAGTGTCGATTATTTGATGATGATGGGCTATTTATGTGGGGGCTGGTTAATGGCAAAAAGTGCCTTATGCGCATCGAAATTACATAACCAAGACGAAACCCACGATAAAAGCGTGCAGTACAGCGACGAGTTCTTAATAGGAAAAAAAGGGACCGCGCATTTTTATGCAGAATACTACTTACCGCGTGTTTATCAGCATGCCGACACGATATTAAGCGGTTTGAGCAGTACTTTCTCACTTGATATTGACCAACTTTAATATTTAAAAAATGAGCATCTTAGAAATTTAAAGCTCTACCACTTTAAAAGGAGAGGCAATATGGAACGCGACGTCATGTCATTTGATGTAGTCATTGTAGGCGCTGGCGCCGCAGGATTATCTGCGGCTTGTCGTCTAAAACAATTAGCACAAGCTCAGCAAACAGAAATCACCGTTTGTGTGGTGGAAAAAGGCTCTGAGGTCGGCGCCCATATCGTATCAGGCGCAGTCGTGGACCCAAAAGCGCTCAACGAATTGTTCCCAGACTGGTCTGAGCTCCAAGCCCCTTTAAACGTACCGGCCAAAGAGGATCAAATACTATGGCTGCGTAATTCAACCCAACATTGGACTATTCCAACGTGGTTAGCCCCAAAAACCATGCACAATACAGGCAATTACATTGCCAGCTTAGGTAACCTGTGCCGCTGGTTAGCAGAACAAGCAGAATCCTTAGGCGTGGAAATATTCCCAGGCTTTCCTGCCGCCGAAGTGGTTTATCACGACGATGGTAGCGTGAGAGGAATTGTCACTGCAGATATGGGGCTTAACGCACAAAACGAACCCAAACCTGGTTACATGCCTGGCATGATATTAGAAGCAAAATTTACTATTTTCGCGGAGGGTTGCCGTGGTCATTTAGGTAAAGCCTTGATTAAGAAGTACGCTTTAGACCAAGGAAAAGACCCTCAGCATTACGCTATTGGTATTAAAGAACTATGGGATATTGACCCCACCAAACATCAACCAGGCTTAGTAATACATGGCACTGGGTGGCCGCTTCAAGATGATACCAGCGGTGGCTTTTTTCTTTATCATACGGAAAACAGTCAAGTAGCAGTTGGGCTGATTGTCGATCTCAACTATAGCAACCCATGGGTCAATCCATTTGACGAATGTCAGCAACTTAAACATCACCCTAAGTTAGCGCAATATTTAGAAGGTGGAAAACGTGTTTCCTATGGCGCTCGCGCTATTGCTAAAGGCGGTTTTAACGCCTTGCCTAAAATGACCTTCCCCGGTGGTTTGTTGATTGGCTGCGATGCAGGCACACTGAATTTCTCACGTATTAAGGGCACACACACCGCCATGAAATCAGGCATGCTTGCCGCTGAGGCCGTTGTTAGTGCATTAAAGCACCAACACTCTGAAGCGACAGACTTCGAATCACTCTTTCGTGATAGTTGGCTGTACAGCGAATTGTTTCAGTCAAAAAACTTCGGCCCTGCGTTACACAATTTAGGACCCATTTGGGGCGGTGCGTTTAACACCTTGGAGCAAAACGTTTTCAAGGGGCATTTACCCCTTCAACTCCATGACAAAAAAATTGACCATTTACAAATCAAACCCACAGCCGAATGTACTAAGATCATTTATCCCAAACCTGACGGTATACTGAGTTTTGATAAGTCGTCTTCCGTGTATTTATCTAATACCAATCACGAAGAAGACCAACCCTGCCACCTACATTTGCATGATAAGGAACAACCTTATCAAATCAATATTCCTTTACATCAAGAACCCGCTCAGCGATTTTGTCCAGCCGGTGTCTATGAATTGATAGAGAAGGACAACCAACCACAGCTGCAGATAAATGCACAAAATTGCATTCATTGCAAAACCTGCGACATCAAGGACTATGGGCAAAATATTCAATGGCTCGTGCCAGAGGGAGGTGGTGGGCCAAACTACCCCAACATGTAAAAAATTCATTGTGCTTTTATAAAATGGTTTTTCTTTAATACGCTATTAAAAACACACCGCTCTTTAGTGTGTCTTTAATAGCACAAGAGACAGGGACAACATCATGTCTAAAAAGGCTTTTCAAGATTCCTACTCAGCAGAGTTCAGCCATTGCTATGGCTGTGGTCGTGATAATCCCCATGGTTTACAACTAAAAAGCTACTGGCTAAATGATGAAGATAAGACGCACACCATCGCACATTTTACGCCTAAGCCTTACCACACTGGTGGGGTTCCTAATAATGCCTACGGTGGACTGATCGCATCGCTTTTAGATTGTCACGGCACCGCATCAGCTGCTGCAGCGGCTTATGAAACACAAGGCCGAAAGATGGGAAGTACGCCTGTTCTTCGCTTTGTCACGGCGTCGTTATCAATCGACTTTTTACGCCCCACCCCAATTGGAGAAGAGTTAACTCTTTGTGGAAAAGTCACGCAACTAAAAGACAGAAAAGCCACAATTACATTGAGCCTAAGCGCTGGAAATATGCTCTGTGCCACAGGCACCATGACAGCGGTAAGGTTAAAATCTGAGTAAAAATAACCTACCGTCAACGAATACACTCTCTTTTAAATAAAAAAACCACCAAGCAAGGATTGCTTGGTGGTTACCATAAACACACGTATGGATTTGTCGCAATCCGGTGTTTATAAATCGATGTTAAACAAATTCCGCTGCCGCATCAGTGAGCGCTTCCCAGAGGTACTGCACACTGGCAATATCGGCAAACAACAAAAAGTAATCGCCTTGTGCGTGAGTCTGTTTTGTCACGATTGCGCCTGTACGAGCGACCGACGTTTGAGCCACTGCCCCTACAGGGAAAACGTTATTGCGCAAATCGACACCACACACTTTTGAAAACATATTTTCAGTTTCTGCCCCTGTCAGCATAAAGCAGGCATGACTGTGCTGGCAGTATAAAGGGTATACATTTTCTACCCCCATAGCCGCCACTTCCAATGCCTCAATTTTCGCATGCTCACTGTTATCCGTGCTTATGATCCAAAACTCTGACCGGCTTAAACGCAACACTACCAAAGACGCTTGACAAGACAAAGACTCGTTCGGCTTAGTGGGAATCGCAATGCCATGGGAAGCTAAAAAAGCCTCGGCACCCGTGCCACGAAAACCAGCGCGAGAAAACACCGTACAATCTTGCATCTTAATGCTCGACCGCGTTGCTTTGGCTTTAGTCGATGCCAGATCAAGCATACTTTTGCGCAAATCAGGCGCTGCACTTAGATTAAAAAGATCCATTAGATTACCTCCTGACGCGCATTACCGGCGTCATAAAAAGGCAGCTTAACCACCTCTGCCATCACCACTTCACCACCGTCAACCCGAATGGGAAACGTCGAACCGACTTCTTGCTGATCAATACCAACGAACGCCATACCAATATTGGCACCTAAGGTGCTGGAATATTCTGACGAAGTGACATTACCGGTAATCGCACAGTCCACTTGATTGGCCGCAGCTAAAACAATATGCCCTTCTTTTGGACGCGTACTGTGTGCACTGAGTTTGAAGCCTACTAACTTACGCGTTTGCTTACGCGCCATCACAATATCAACCGAGCGACTGCCAATAAAAAACGGCTTCTTACGATTGACCGCCCAACCAAGCGATAACTCGCCAGGGTGCGACATACCGTCGGTGTCTTGACTGACAATAATATGACCCTTTTCGAGACGCAGTAAACGTTGCGTTTCCACACCAAAAGGCTTCATATTAAACTCTGCACCGGCTTCCATCAGCAGATCCCATAATGCTTCCCCAAACAGCGTCGGCATGTGTATTTCGTAACCCAGTTCACCCACAAACCCCACTCGTAACAGTCGCACCGGAACACCTTGAATCGTGCCTTCACGGTAGGCCAAATAAGGAAAACTCTCATTGGAAAAATCTACATCTGAGCAGACTTTGTCCAACACTTTACGTGCTAACGGCCCTGCTACATTCACGGCAGAAAAAGCCGCTGACACATTGGCAATATCGACACTTAAACGCCACTGAGCATTCCACTTCGTCATTTCGCGATACACAGCGTCCACACCACTGGTTGTTGCCGTAATGTAAAAATGATCCTCAGCAATACGACAAGACACACCATCGTCGACCACAACGCCCTGTTCATTGGTTAAAACAGCATAACGGGTTTTACCGACAGGTTGTTTTAAAAAGCCAAAAGTATAAATCCGATTCACAAATTCTGCGGCATCTGGGCCTCGCACTTCCAACCCACCCAAGGTACTGACGTCAATCATGCCAACCGCGTTACGAACCATGGTGGCTTCTTGCTGAATAATCGCGTCACGATCAGCCGGTTTACCGTAATAAGCAGGGCGACGCCAAATGCCAGCAGGAATCATGTGCGCCCCCAATTCAAGGTGACGTTGATGCATCGGCGTAAAACGATGAGGACTGAAAATACGACCAGCAATGTGCGCTAATTTTTCAGGCACAAACGGAGGCCTTGCCGTCGTCACACCGGTTTCAGTGACACTACGATGAGTCGCTTCGGCCACGAGACGTGCTGTTGGTAGCGCAGAGTGACGACCTTGAGATGGTCCCATGCCCACCGTAGAAAAACGTTTAACCAGCTGCACATCTCGGTAACCCAAACGGGTGGCATTAATAATGTCTTTTGCCTGCAAGTCTTCATCAAAATCGACGAAATCCTTACCTTTTGGGTGTTTGAAGATAGGCCATGGAAAGTTGGTATGACGCTGGCAAGCAATGGATTCGGGCGAATCGCTCGCCAAACCTAACGAAGACAAACACGTGTGGGCAGCCACTTCACCGTCATTTATCACGGCATTCAGTTCATGCATACCATTTGCTGAACCTGCTACATACAGGTTTTTAGGCAGATTCGTTAAAGCAAAACGCGCACTGGCGTCATCGTAGCTCAATTTAGCCCCTGCCTGACAAAGCAGTTGATAAACAGGCATGTAACCTGCCGACATGCACAACAACTCACAAGGAAGGCTAATACCGTTTGCGGCAACCTGACCTTTTCCGGTTATTTTGTGGATTTGTACTGCTGCAAGGCGCTTTTTGTCGGCACTCGGAACGGCTTCATAAACAGTCGACTCAAACAGAACATTAATACCCAAGTCCACGACTGCATCATACAAAGCAGGATCATCTACTTGCTTACGCATATCAACAATGACAGGCACAGATACGCCATGCTTAATGAGTTCTAACGCACACAAATAACCATCGTCGTTACCCGTTAGCATAACGGCTTTGTTGGCAGGTTTAATCGCATATTGAGACATTAAGCGCATTGCAGCACTCGACATCACCACGCCCGGTACATCGTTGTTACGAAAAACCACGTGTTGCTCAAATGCTCCCGACGCCACGATACATTGCTTCGCACGTACCTTAAACATACGGTTGCCTTGAATCACCGGCAAATAGTTATCGGTAAACCAGCCATTACAAGTCGCGCTGGTCAGGACACGAATATTACTGTGATTCAGTACATCGTGGGTCAATTTCGTTCTTAATGCTGAAGCGCAAACACCTTCTATATCAAAGCGGTGATACGTTAAAGCACCACCCAATACAGGGTTCTCGTCAACCAGTAAAACACTCGCACCAGCATTGGCGGCTTTTAGGGCCGCAGCTAAACCAGCAGGACCAGCGCCTATTACTGCAACATCATGAAAAAGATAAGCTTTATCATGGTAAACCGGCTTGAACGTTAGATCAGCAAAACCTAGCCCTGCTTTTTTACGGATAAAGGGTTCCCACTTATCCCAAATTCCTGCAGGCTTATAAAAAGCACGATAGTAAAAGCCCACTGGCATAAAGCGACCGGCATAGCCTAATTTGTCGTCTTTGTCTTTTTCCAGCGAGCCGTTGTAGTTTTGCCCCATCACATCCATATTCGCAGCAATATTTTGACGATCAGCCAAAACGTTCGGCTCACTTTTAAGCTGTACTAAGGTATTGGCGTCCTGACCAGCCATGGTTAATGGTCCACGAGGGCGATGGTATTTAAAAGAACGAGACATTAGCCATTGATCGTTAGCGATCAAAGCACTGGCGATCGTGTCCCCTTCTAGACCTTGGTAACTCTTCCCTTCAAAAGTGAAATTCACGCTTTTATCGCGGTTAATGTATAAGCCTGAAGGGGCGGGTAATCGATTGTGTCCACTCATATTGACGGCTCCTGTGTAAGTTCGGGCTTACTGTCAAACTCGATACGTTGATCAAAGCGTTCGGATGGATCGTAGGTTTTTAAAATCTCGTCGCTGGCTGTGTGGCGCTCAGCAATAAACCAATAACCCGAGGGCGCGTGATACCACCACTCGGTAATAATGCGAATGGTGTTGTCAGAATAAAACACGTATTCCGCCCACTCTTTATCAGAGCACGTATGTGGATTTGGCATCGGCTTTACTTCGCCACCGTAAACAAATTCACTGATGTTTCTTGGCCCATTTAATGGGCAATGCATGATTTTCATTGCTTTCCCCTTAGTGGCTTGCCGCTGTCGCGCCCATTTCATTCACTTGACGGAAGACGTCAAAACGATCCATTGCAAACGGAGCAATCAAGTCAGGCACCTTGCCACCATTCGCCACCAGCTGAGCCATGGTTTTGCCGCAGATGGGTGTGGATTTGAATCCCCATGTTCCCCAACCGGCGTCTAAATAATAATTCTCTACTGGACTTAGCCCCATGATGGGGCTGTAGTCGGACGTCATGTCTGTTATACCCGCCCATTGACGCATCAGCTTTAGATTCGCCATAAAAGGGAACATTTCCACCGCACTGGCCAGTAAGCTTTCTTTCAGATCCATGGTTGAACGCGTGTTATAAAGTGGATAAGGGTCTGAGCCGCCGCCAAAGACCATTTCTCCACGACCTGTCTGTTGTACATAACAGTGCAAAGCGGACGAACTGACCAAAGGGTTCAAAAAAGGCTTAACCGGTTGCGTCACCATGGCTTGTAATGGGTAAGTGGTAATAGGCATCTTGATGCCTGCCATTGCTGCCACAACAGAACTGTGTCCAGCAACCGCTTGAACAATACAACCGCAACTGACATTACCACGGTTGGTTTTTACGCCAGTCGCCTTGCCATTTTCCACGATCACATCGGTGACTTCGGTTAATTGATGCAATTCAACACCCCGTTGCGTTGCGCCTTTTGCATAGCCCCAAGCGACGGCATCATGACGTGCTGTTGCTCCGTCAATGTGCCACAAACCCGCTAAAATAGGCATATCCGCAGGATTCATGTTTAATGTGGGCACTAATTCTTTGATTTGTTGTGGATCAATCAACTCTGTTTTTCCACCAAAGTGGGTATTCACTTCGGTACGCTGACGGAAAGAACGCACGGTGGCCTCTGTGTGGGCCAAAGTAAGCTGACCACGGGAAGAATACATAATGTTAAAGTCGAACTCGTTGGACAAACCTTTAAACAAATCCACCGATTCTTTGTAAAATTTTACCCCTTCCGACGTTAAGTAATTAGAACGAATGACCGCCGTGTTCCTTGCCGTATTTCCGCCACCCAAGTAGCCTTTTTCAAGAATCGCCACATTGGTAATACCGTGGTATTTCGCAAGGTAGTAGGCTGTTGCGACACCGTGTCCACCACCACCAATAATGACCACATCATAGTGTTTCTTTAATGCCGTTGGGGAAGGTAAATCCACATCATTTTCAAAAGGGTAATCGTTTTTTAATCCGTATTTCAGTAATGAAAAAGGCATAACCAGCTTCCTTATTAAATCTTTGTCAGCGACTGTTCAGCGGCAGCATTAGCCAATTGGCATTCAGCAGCAGTAAGTGTATTTTGCATAAGACAAGCAATGGTCATCGGCCCAACACCACCTGGAACAGGCGTAATAGCAGACACATGAGGAAAAACCGCATCGTAATCTACGTCTCCCACCAGCTTACGTTTGACCTCTTTATCTATGGCGTTAATGCCGACATCTATCACCACGGCACCAGGCTTCACCCAGCTCTCCTTGACAAACAAAGGTTTGCCTACGGCAGCCACCAAAATATCGGCTTCCCGACATAGCGCCTCGATATTTTGCGTCCGTGAATGCACTACAGTAACGGTACAATTGGCTTGCAGTAACAAGCTCGCCATGGGCTTACCTACAATATTAGAGCGCCCTATGACCACTGCATGCTTGCCAGACAGATCAACAAACTGACGCTCTAACATCATCATGCACCCCAAGGGAGTACAGGGAATCAAGTCGGCCTCGCCTGTGACAAGGCGACCCACATTCGTCGGATGAAACCCATCAACATCTTTTGCTGGCGAAATCGACTCGATGACTTTTTTATCCGATAAATGACTGGGCAAAGGCAATTGCACGAGAATGCCATGTACAGAGCTGTCCTGATTCAGAGCATCGATTAACGCATCCAATTCCGCTTGGCTCACTTCAGCAGAAAGACGGTGTTCGATCGATCTTAAACCCGCCTGCTCTGAACGTTTTATTTTGTTACGGACATAAACCCCACTCGCAGGATCATCACCGACCAACACCACGGCTAACCCCGGAGTGATAGCATGCTTCTGCTTAAAAAGAGTGACTTTGTCTGCAACACTTTGCACTATTTCATCGGCAAGCGCTTTACCGTCGATGTTGATCGTCATGATGATCTCCTGATCTACAAGCTGGGTGAATTATTTAAAAACGACGGTTTTATTGCCATACATGAAAACGCGATGCTCTAGGTGCATACGAACCGCATTCGCCAAAGCAACGGTTTCCGTATCACGTCCAAGAGCCACCAAACGCTCAGAAGAATAGGTATGATCCACCGGCTGAACAGACTGCTCAATAATGGGGCCTTCATCTAGATCCGATGTCACATAATGGGCGGTTGCACCAATCAATTTGACACCACGTTCATGGGCTTGGTGATAAGGCTTTGCGCCTTTGAAACCTGGTAAAAATGAATGGTGAATGTTGATTGCTCGACCGTGTAACTGTTTACATAATGAGTTAGAAAGAATCTGCATATAGCGCGCTAACACAACAAGATCAGTTTTACTTTCTGTAATAATGTCGAGCAAAGCCGCTTCTTGTTCGGTTTTGTTTTCTTTGCTAACAGGCAGGTGAACAAAGCGAATACCTTCTCGCTCTACCATAGGGCGCAGGTCTTTGTGATTCGACACCACGGCGGTGATCTCCATGGGCAACTCACCTTTACGATGGCGGTATAAAAGATCGTCTAAACAATGATCAAATTTACTGACCATTAACAAGACTCTGACAGGCTGGTCTTTATCGTAAATTTCCCAGCTCATATTGAATTGCGCTACTTGCTCATCAAAACCTTCTTGAATGGATTCAATGGTAAGGTCATCATTTTCAATTCGACATTCCGCACGCATAAAAAAGCGTTCGCTCTCCTCGTCATCGAATTGGTGCATTTCTGCAATGTAGCAATGATTGTCTGCTAAGTAAGATGCCACCGTCGCGACAATACCACTCGTTGCTTCACACGATGCTTTTAACACAAATTCTTTTGCCATGATCTGTTCCCCTGCCATCTATTTTTTAAATATGAATTTTTTATTTACATATGAATATATAACTTTAAAACTTCGCTTATTTATCGACCTGTTTATACAAATATATTGCATTGAAATATTTTTGAAAGTAAAAAGAACGAATCTTTTTAAAAAATCAGAATTTAATTCACCTGTTAAAAATCACACCGTATATGGAATAAATTATGAGTAAAAACACCGATTATCACGTTCCTGCCTTATCTCGAGGGCTGCAAATTATCGAGATGTTCGATAAAGAGAAAAGAGTCCTTACCACTCAGGATTTTGCTGAGTTTCTGGGGGTTAGCGCCTCATCGACGTACCGCATTGTGCAAACGCTATTGGACATGGGTTATTTGAAAAAAGTAACTCGCAATGCTTATGAGCTTGGTCCCCAAGTTGTCTCCCGTGGTTTTGCTTTTTTAGCGGGAAAAGATCTGGTCGATATTGCCGCACCGCACCTCAACGAACTGCGAGACAACACCTCTATTTCTTGCCATTTGGCCATTCGTGATGGCTTAGAAACCGTCTATATTTATCGCGCTCAAGCATCACAACGTCTGTCAGTAAACATTCCACTCGGCTCGCGCTTACCGTGTCACACCAACGCCATGGGCCGTATTTTATTGCAACAATTGAGTGAAATAGAACTCAACGCCATGTACCAAACACTGCAACTCGATTCTTACCCTGGCCCCTATCCACAATCTTTACCGGAGCTGAAAACCTTATTAAAACGAGAATGGACACAAGGTTTTTCAAGTAACCGTTCTGATAACGCCACGGCCATTGCCGTGCCCATTACCAATTATCTTGGCAAAGTGATCGCGGCCATCAACATCTCTGGTGCCGACCAAATTATGAACAACCAAGAACAATTTGACGCCGCAAAAGAGCACCTTTTAAGTACCGCCAAAGCCATTTCTCAGGCAACGCCATAGTCGTTTTCAATCACCAAAAAACTCGCTTCCTATCGTAGCAAAACAAGCACATTTCATAACAAGCAGACAGTAAAAAGGCCCCATAATGGGGCCTTTTGGTTACGCTAAATGGGGGGCGTAACAAGTGCAGCGCAATACGCTACTTATTGGCTTCAACACCAAACTCTGGGTAAGCATGCATACCACATTCATGCATATCCATACCTTCTAACTCTTCTTCTTCACTAGCACGCAGACCCATGACTTTCTTGATCACCCAAAGTGCAATAATCGTCATAGTAAACATCCACAAGAAAGTACACACAGTACCGGTTAACTGACCAATAAAGGTCGCATCATCGTTGGAAATCATGACGGCAAAGATACCCCAGATACCCGCTGAACCGTGGACAGAAATCGCACCCACTGGATCATCAATTTTCAGTTTATCCAACATCAAAACGGACAATACAACAACAATACCGCCAATCGCACCAATGAACGAAGCAACACCAGCAGACGGTGCCAAAGGCTCTGCGGTAATAGCAACCAAACCAGCCAATGCACCATTAATCGTCATCGTTAAATCGGTTTTGCCAAATAAAGCACGAGCGAGCAACGCCGCCGCGATCATACCTGCGGCCGCTGCCGCGTTGGTATTCACAAAGATTTTTGCCACGGCGTTGGCTTCTTCAACGTTAGAGATTTTTAACTCTGAACCACCGTTAAAACCAAACCACCCCATCCAAAGGATAAACATCCCCAAAGCGGCTAAGGGTAAGTTCGCCCCTGGAATGGCACGAATTTCACCATTTTTACCGTAGCGACCTTTACGTGGTCCAACCATAATAACAGCGGCCAAAGCCGCGGCAGCACCGGCCATATGGACAACAACGGAACCGGCAAAATCTTGGAAGCCCAATTCATCTAGGAAGCCGCCGCCCCATTTCCAGTAACCTTCTACTGGGTAGATAAAACCCACCATGACAATGGCGAAAATCAAGAAAGGCCATAGGCGCATACGTTCTGCAACCGCACCGGACACGATAGACATCGTCGCGGCAGCAAAGACCGCTTGGAAAATAAAGTCTGACATAGTTGAGTAATACGGCGCATCAGCGGCACCGCTGACAACCGCTTCTACACTGTTATCGGCACCCAAGAAAAAGCCAATACCTGGAATGTACGAGCTGATTGGGTCTGCTGGGTACATGACGTTATAACCAACGACCAAATACACAAAACACGCAATACCGTATAACAAGGCGTTTTTATTGAGGATTTCGACGGTATTTTTACCTCGAACCAACCCCGCTTCGAGCATCGAAAAACCAGCTGCCATCCACATTACGAGCGCTGTACACATCAGAAAATAGAAGGTATCCAATGCGTAGCTCAGTTCCATCACCATATTAACCATAGACATTACTCTCCACGTTGCGATCTATAAAATTTACTAGTGAGAAATTTAATTTCCTATTTATTCATAATACAGTTTCTAGGCCAGCTTTTTTTAAGCCATTGAAATATATAGGTATTTTTATTAACTATTGATATATGAAGTTTTTTTTCAAGAAATGAAGAGGATTCTTTAAATTAGGCACCATTAGGAGTCATTTCATAAAGAGTGTGCACAAAAAAACCACGCCTTGGCGTGGTTTTCAAAAACACTTTAGAAACAGAAAAATTAGAACTGTTGACCAGGCACCCAAGTGGTACCAGCTAATGGCACCCGCGCCATCGCTGCAGATTCAACCGTAAGCGCAACCAAATCCTCTGGCTCCAAGTTACGCAAATCGTTCTTACCACAAGCACGCGCCAGTGTTTGTGCCTCTAGGGTTAACACACGTAGGTAATTGGCTAGGCGATGGCCCGCTACAACAGGGTCTAGACGTTTACTCAGCTCTGGATCTTGGGTGGAAATACCTGCTGGATCTTTACCGTCTTGGTAATCATCGTAATAACCTGCAGCAGAACCAATGGCTTTGTATTCGTCGTCCCATTTCGGGTCGTTACAACCTAAAGCAACCAAGGCCGCTGTACCAATGGCAACCGCATCCGCACCCAACGCCATACACTTAGCAACGTCGGCACCGTTACGAATACCACCAGATACGATTAATTGGACTTTACGATGCATGCCCATTTCTTGCAGTGCTTGAACCGCTTGAGGAATCGCCGCCATGGTCGGAATCCCTACGTGTTCAATAAACACATCCTGTGTGGCCGCTGTACCACCTTGCATGCCATCAACAACGATGACATCCGCGCCCGCTTTGACCGCTAACTTCACATCATAGTAGGTACGAGTTGCACCAATTTTGATGTAAATCGGCACTTGCCAATCGGTGATTTCACGAATTTCTTGAATTTTAATCGCCAGATCATCCGGCCCCGTCCAATCTGGATGACGACATGCAGAACGTTGGTCAATGCCTTTTGGCAAATTACGCATTTGTGCCACACGATCGGTGATTTTTTGACCCAGCAACATACCGCCGCCGCCAGGTTTTGCCCCTTGCCCCAATACCACTTCGATGGCGTCGGCTTTACGCAAATCGTCTGGGTTCATGCCGTAACGAGATGGCAAGTACTGATACACAAGCTTACTTGATTGACCACGTTCTTCTGGTGTCATACCACCGTCACCGGTTGTCGTTGACGTGCCAACAATAGAAGCACCGCGACCCAAAGCTTCTTTTGCATTGGCAGACAAGGCGCCGAAGCTCATGCCCGCGATGGTAACAGGCGTCTCGATGGTAATGGGTTTCTTTGCAAAACGGTCACCTAATACCACAGAGGTATTACAGGTTTCACGGTAACCTTCTAGCGGGTAACGCGACATGCTCGCGCCTAAAAACAATAAGTCGTCAAAATGTGGCAGTTTTCGTTTAGCACCAAAACCACGAATATCGTAAATACCGGTGTCTGCTGCACGACGAATTTCGGCCATGGTCGCACGGTCAAACGTGGAAGACTCTTTTAAGCTGATGTTTTTCTCGTTGCTCATAATAAAAACCTCTTAAAAAATTAGTAAGCGGACGCATTGTCGACTTTAAAGGTGTATAACTGACGAGCCGAGCCATAACGTGTAAAGGCAGTAGGGTCTTCATCAAAACCGGCTTTTTCCAGCAAAGCCGTTAACTCTGCAATATGCTCTTCGCGCATGTCTTTTTTGATACAGTCTGCACCCAATGACTTCACTGTGCCTTTTACGTAGATATGCACTTCATACAAAGAGTCACCTAACGCTTCGCCAGCATCACCGCACACCACCAAGGAACCAGACTGCCCCATGAAGCAGCTCATGTGACCCACATCGCCCTTCACCACAATATCGACGCCCTTCATGGAAATCCCACAACGCGCACCGGCATTTCCTTCGATCACTAATAAGCCACCGTGAGCCGTTGCGCCGGCCGCTTGCGATGCGTCACCCTTTACGCGAACGGTGCCAGACATCATGTTTTCTGCCACACCTTGTCCCGCGTTACCGTGTACCGTAACTGACGCCGTTTTATTCATGCCTGCACAAAAATAGCCCGCATGACCTTGTACATCGACAGCGATATCAGCATCGAGACCAACCGCAATGTTATGACTGCCTTTTGGGTTTGTTGCCACCCATTCTTTTTCCGTTGTGGTGCTTTTTTGGTCGTGCAGCGCTTGGTTAAAATCTCGTACTGAGCTTACCGCTAAATCAAACGTCTTCATGTTTTAATCTCCTAAACCTATGGGCTATTTGCGTTCCCAGATGTAAAAAGTAGCGGGCTCTGGTTCCCAAACTCTGGCGTTTTCAATGCCCGGCAACGTTGTTAATGCTTGGTACTCAGATGCCATAGCAACATAATCTTCCGTTTCCGCCATCACAGCGGGTTTACAAGCAATAGGATCACGCATAACCGCAAAACCGTCTTTCGTTCCGATGGTAAAGGTAAAAAAGCCATCCAGATCTTTCAGGGCGTGCTCTAACGCTTCTTTTAGGCTTTCACCCTGATTTAGACGCCACGTCAAATACCCTGCAGCCACTTCAGAATCGTTCTGTGTCACAAAGGTAATACCTTCGCGTTTTAACTTATCGCGCAAACGGTTGTGGTTAGACAAGGAGCCGTTGTGTACAAGGCACAAATCCGACCCTGTAGAAAAAGGATGGCTGCCTTCCATGGTGACCGCCGATTCAGTCGCCATGCGCGTATGGCCAATAATATGAGAACCCTTCATGCCGCTAAGGTTAAATTTAGAAGCAATGTTTTCTGGCAAACCAACTTCTTTCAAGATTTCAATCGAAGAACCCGCACTCAAAACAAGCGCATCCGGGCAAAGCTCAGTAAGACAAGCGCGAGCTGACGCTTCGTCGCTGTTCACTTTTAATACCGCCACGTTGGCATTTTGCATCCAATCGACTTTACAACCTAAGGCGCTCGACATTTGTTCTGCCAGAGCCCCCCAATCAAACGCTTCTTCAATATGGCGTACAGTCAACTTCACCCAACCATCTGCTACTTCATCACCGTAAATAGCAAAACCGGCACTGTCGGGACCGCGGTCCGTCATGGCAATCAACATAGGTTCAAATAACTCACCTAAGGTGTTTTGATATTTATCGTTTTTTAAATACAGTCCGACAATTCCACACATAGCAGAAACCTCTATAAATATTCACATACTTGTTATTGATAAAATTAAAAGAACTCAGCGTAGCGTTCTACTTCCCAACTGGATACTTGGCGTGAATATTCATTCCATTCCGCACGTTTCACCTTAATAAACTCGTCGACAATGTCTTTGCCCATGGCCTCAATAAAGATCTCGTCTTCTTCTAGTTTGTCTAATGCATCACCAAGAGACTGAGGTAGAATCTCAATGTTTTTCTCGATAATTTCGTCAAGAGAAAGGTCGTATAGATTGATGTTTAACGGCTCGCCTGGATCCAATTCACGCTTGATACCGTCCATACCGGCTGCAATAAGCGCAGCGTGAACAAGGTAAGGATTACAACCAGAATCCGGTAGACGGAACTCCAAACGACCATAGGGCACACGCACTAGCGCGGAACGGTTGTTGTCACCGTAACAAACATAAGCCGGTGCCCAAGTGGCACCAGAACTGTTGCCCCCAACCACCAAACGCTTATAAGAATTCACTGTAGGCGCAGCGAAAGCACAAATGGCATTCGCGTGCGCTAAAATACCTGCGGTAAAATGATAGGCCATTTTGGATAGCCCCATACCGTGCTTGTCTGAATCATCATTGAAGAGGTTTTTACCGGATTCATCCGTAATGGATAAATGGAAGTGCATGCCGTTACCTGTCGCATCGGGCGCAGGCTTTGGCATGAAAGAACAAATCATATCCATATCATTGGCAATTTCACCTGCCGCCATACGGACAAACGTAAAACGATCCGCCGATTCTAAGGCATCACCGTAGGTATAATTAATTTCAAACTGGCCGTTGGCGTCTTCATGGTCAATTTGATAGACATCAAACCCGACTTCTATCAGAGACTCGGTCAGGCGTTCTAAAAATTCTCGTGAGCGGGATAAGCCTTTGTAGTCATAGCAAGGTTTGACTAGGGTATCCGTCTGATCAACGGGCAACAGTTCGCCTTTTTCACCCTTCTTGAATAAATAAAACTCTGGCTCAAGACCGGTGTTTAAAGTCCAGCCTTCCGCATCTAACTTTTCAATCTGTCGCTTCAATACAACACGAGAACAGTAAGGATGGGGGGCATTGCTAACAAAACCGTCACACACCATACGAGCGTAACCGGGTTGCCAAGGCACAATGCTAAGAGTAGAAAGATCACCGCGAGCTAGAAAGTCAGGTCCATGAGGCTCCATTGCAAGGCCTGCAACGGCAAAACCTGCAAACCCTGCCCCTTTTTCCACGACATCAAAAATATTTTTTGCAGGTACAGACTTGGTTTTTGCCACACCGTGTATATCCACAAATTGTGCGAGCACATATTTAATATCGTGATTTTTAAGAAAGTTTTCCACCGCATCTGATTGCATTTCTTATCTCCTAACATATTATGAACTTAAGGTATGTTCTAATCAGTGAGTCAAACCTCCTAAGTAAAAGTGCTGGTTATCATTGATAAAACAAGCGGTTGCTTGTTGTGCCAATTTGCCTTTTATATAGGACGAAGAGAGCATCGAATAAAATCTACTAAAGTTTCCCTTTGGGAATCTTTATTTCCTTTAAAGAAAGCAATATCTTTGCCATAAACTTAATCATTAAGAAAAATAATTTACTGCCAGTGTAAGATTATGATTTATATGATGTATTTTTTGCTCTTACCATTAACAGCCATCAATATTTGGCTGATGCGAAACGCTAAGGACGTAATAAATGAAAGCTGACGCACCATCAGAACACGCTTCCGCCCTGAAAAGAGGCGATATTGTTCAAGAAAGGAGCACATCGCAGAAGTTAAAGCTTGAAGAGTACATTGCTCTTCAAGTGAGACGTAAGCGTATTGAGCAGGCGTTAAAAATTGCTGATGTGTCACGAATCGCAAAAGTCAGCCAAGGCATGATCAGTAAAGTAGAAAACGCACAAGTCTCAACAAGCTTAGATACCCTAAGCCGGTTGTGCGATGCCATCGGCTTGTCTATTTCACAACTGTTTGCCGATTACGATCGACCCGAGGGCGGTGCGCAGCTAACCAAGTCAGGACAAGGTATGGAGGTGGTGAGAAGAGGAACAGAGAAAGGCCATACCTATCAGCTGTTAAGTTACAACAAGGGGAAAAAGCAAACCTATGAACCTTTTTTGATTACCATGGACGATGCCAGTGAAGTGTTTCCAACTTTTTCTCATCGTGGGCAAGAATTTATTCACCTTCTTGAAGGACGACTTCTCTACCGTCATGGCAATCATATTTATCAAATGGAAGCGGGTGATTCTCTCTCCTTCGACGCTGAAATATCACATGGCCCAGAGGTGCTAGAAGAAGTGCCGATTAAATTGCTTTCTTTTATTGTGCACGACAGTAAAGGCTAGAGAAGTGATCTTTGAGGCGATCAGTAGCCAACTTACCACTAGGCCAATTCATCCAATAAAAGACACAGAATAAGGTAGCTACATTTATATTACATATGTTCAGTCGCTATCCCACAAAAAGTTAATCAGTCATAAGGACACCCATTAATGATCATTACTTGGCACTGCCAACCTTTTCATTCGCTTTCTGTTGCTGTGTTATACGATATTCTCAAGCTACGCTCTGAAGTGTTTGTAATGGAACAAAACTGTGTCTTTTTAGATTTAGACGATCTTGATAAGCAAGAAAACACCCAACATCTGTACGCCCTTTCAGAAGGCAAAGTAGTTGCTTACGCTCGGTTACTTGCAGAGGGTGAATCTTATCCAGATCACACCAGCATAGGACGGGTAGTCGTAGCGGCATCTCACCGTAAGGAAAAACTAGGGCATATTCTTATGCACCATGCGCTAGGAGAAATCACTAAGCGCTGGCCAAATTACCCCATTAAAATAGGCGCACAATCACACCTTGAACGTTTTTACCAAGCTCACGGCTTTAACGTTATTTCTGAACCGTACATGGAAGACGGCATTGAGCATTACACCATGCTCAACAACTCGCTGCTTGGGGTAAATTGAGTTTGTTATTTTTATGATGATTTAGATTTCATCCGCCCTGTTTAGCAAATTTTGGTAGGTTTTCTTATGTCGCTTATTTCAGAACAGTTTTGCATTATAAACCAAGGAATTCAGACTCTTAATGATATTCTTAGGCACGTACAGCCGACATCGGCCCTCGCCTACCCACTGCCTGCGACATTAAAAGGAATGGAAAGCGAACCTATCACTAAAATATCTTTTGATGAGTATCGCGGGAAGGACGCTCTGTATCACGCCGCTCAGTGCTATCAAGACCTTCATATCAAACCTGACTACTCTCAGAAAGTAGCAAGGCGCACAGTGGGGGCTATTTGCTTGTCGCCACTTAAAAGCCCTGAAGCACTTCTCCTCCCAGAGCTTATAAACGACATCAATACGGCTAAAACCGCCATTGAAAACTACATAAAGACAACATTTCAGTCTCGTAATGAACGTTTTGAAGCATTAAGAGCGGAATGCCCTAAAATCATGACTATGCACCTTTATCGTCACATTCGATGCCTTAGTGAACAGACTATCGCCTCTGCTCGCTTTTCATGGCAAAGAAAAGATTCTCTTTCTAGACCGATCAAACAAGAACTTTTACAACGCATGGTAAAAGAGATGCATCGTTCTGGTTTTGAACACCAACTCCCTCTAGAACAACTGATCGCAAAAGTTGAGAACACACCAGAAGCGCAACTCAGAATCAGACGACCCGTTCCGGTTCAGCCAGTCGTTAATATCAAAACAGACGAAGGCATCAAAACCGTTACCGCACCTATGCCTTTGATTTTTATACAGGAAGACCCAATCAAATTGAAATCACTTGCTGAATTTCACGCCAACGAAAGAAGAAAGATACGCTCTGACAAGGTCGCAGCTGAAATATTAGGAACATTTGGGGGGGTCACAATTGAAATGTTTCCAGCATAAAACCTTGATGGCCGTTAGATATGAAAAAATAGCCCACGACTTGAAGGTCGTCACGTTAAGCGCTTATCTTATGGGCAAATTTATTGTGTTAAATGCACTGTTTCGTTGAATAAACGGTTTCATTGTATCAATCTTACTTTTTACGATATGCTTATTGCATACACTTTATTTACTTATTACCAAGAAAGAGACCTTTATGAAAAAACTACTATCCATTGCTGCGCTGACCCTAGCGTCTACGGCACCGGCTTTTGCTGATCCTGTTTTAGATGACATTAAAAGCTCTGGTGAGCTAAAAGTTTGTTTTGATTCTGGCTATATGCCATTCGAAATGACGGCGAAAAACGGTCAATACATTGGTTTTGACATCGATTTGGGTAAGCAAATGGCACGTGCGATGGACGTGGACTTTGTACCAGTTAACACGGCATGGGATGGCATTATCCCAACCCTTTTAACCGGAAAATGTCACATCATCATGGGGGGGATGACCATCACGCCTCAGCGTAACACTCAAGTTAACTTTGCTGATCCTTACGTGATTATCGGTCAATCTATTTTGTTGTCACCTTCCCTAAAGGACAAAGTCACCAGTTACCGTGATCTAAATGATCAAGGCTACAATGTTGCGACAAAACTGGGCACAACAGGCGAGCAAGCGATCAAGCGTTACTTGCCTAAAGCCAGCGTTAACCTTTACGAGACGCAGTCTGAAGCCGTACTTGAAGTTGCAAATGGCAAGGTCGATGCCTTCATTTATGACCTGCCTTATAACGCAATCTACAACGCGGAAAACAAAGGCCAACTTGTTCACCTATCAGAACCCTTCACCTACGAACCTCTAGGTTGGGCGGTAGCGCAAGGCAACCACGACACCTTGAACTTTTTGAACTCTTACCTACGTCAGATCAAAGGGGATGGAACCTATGATCGTATTTATGACAAATGGTTTAACGATGATAAATGGTTAAAACAAGTTCAGTAATGATCACGCCTTCATTTTTATGAATGTGAAGAAAAAACAGCGCTGTTAAATGCAGCGCTGTTTTTTTACTATACACTCTACGATCTGATAATGATCGCCTAGCTTTAAACTCGTCTCCCATAAACTCTTGGTACAACATGCAATTAAATCTTAAATCCCTATTCTGGAACGCGATCTTTGTTCTGGTTTTAATCTCTGTTTGTTGGCTTATTTACGCCTCCGGAAAACGCATTGACTACAACTGGAACTGGGAGCGCGTTGTTCCTTACATTGCCACCAATGCCGCTTCGTCAATTAATGCGCCTGCAGACGGTGAAATCGTTCTAGCGGCAAACAATCAGCTTGTCCTGCAAAATCTGAGTGGCGACACCATTGTTGAATTGGGTGGTTATTCCTCTCTTAGTGTTTACGAAGGCGATCTTATTTTTGAAGGTGACAGCCTAGCCACCATTGAAGAGTGGCGTATTGGTCCGATTCTTCAAGGGGTTATTACCACGATCAAAATCTCTGCATGGTCGCTGGTGTTCGCTCTGTTTTTAGGGCTATTTATTGGCCTGATGCGGATATCAAGTAACCCAGCATTGAAGAAACTCTCTGTTGTTTATATTGAACTTATTCGTGGCACACCGCTTCTGGTGCAAATCTTTATTGTCTATTTCTTTATTGGCACCGTTCTAGATCTAGAACGCTTTACGGCAGGGGTCATTGCCCTCTCGGTATTTACCTCTGCCTACGTGGCGGAAATTGTGCGCTCTGGGATTCAGTCTATCCCCAAAGGACAAATGGAAGCAGCTCGCTCACTGGGTATGAACTACCCTAAAGCTATGATTTATGTGATTTTGCCTCAAGCTTTTAAGCAAACCTTACCACCACTGGCGGGACAGTTTATCAACTTAATCAAAGACTCCTCACTGGTTTCAGTCATTTCAATTACCGACTTAACCAAAGCGGGTCGTGAAGTTGTCAGTGGCAGCTTTGCGCCTTTTGAAGTGTGGTTCACCGTTGCCGCGTTATACCTTATTTTAACCAGTGGTTTATCTTGGGCGATTCAAGCACTTGAGAAAAAACTGTCTGCAAGCGACTAATGAAGAGTTCATCATGAAAAATATCATTCGTGCCGAGAAGGTCAATAAAATCTACCCCAACGGGTGCCATGCTCTTAAAGACGTGTCAGTAAACGTAGACAAAGGCGAAGTGATCGTCATTGTGGGTCCTTCTGGCTCTGGAAAGTCCACTTTTCTTCGTACCTTAAATCAGCTTGAAACCATTAATAATGGTGCCATCGAGATTGATGGTATTGATATGTATGCCAGATCAACGGACATAAATAAACTTCGTCAAGACGTTGGTATGGTGTTCCAAGGCTTCAACCTTTTTCCACACAAAACCGCACTGGGCAATGTCATGCTGGCCCCTCTTAAAGTCGCAAACCGTGCTCCAAAAGAGGTTAAAAAAGACGCTGAAAGCCTTCTAAAAAAAGTAGGCCTCGCCGACCGACAGGACAACTACCCTAACCACTTATCAGGCGGTCAACAGCAACGTGTTGCTATTGCCCGTGCATTGGCCATGACGCCTAATATTATGCTCTTTGATGAACCAACTTCAGCACTCGACCCTGAAATGGTCGGTGAAGTATTGGATGTAATGAAAGACCTTGCTAAAGAAGGCATGACGATGGTTGTGGTCACCCATGAAATGGGGTTCGCCAAAGAAGTGGCTGACCGGGTGATGTTTATGGAGGATGGTGAGCTCTTAGTGTCTGATACACCCAATAACTTTTTTGATACTCCCTCTAATCCTAGACTGCAAAAGTTCTTATCAAAAGTACTTTAGTTAGTAAGATAGAACAAGAAAGCGCTCTTATATTGACCATCCCATTTTAAGGGTAGCAAGATAAGCGCGCTTTTTTATTGTGAAATTAAAGCGATGTTGGGTAAAGCTTACCGTGAATAGCGGGACCTGTTGGTAAACCAGTCGGTGAACCGCCTGCGGGCTCAAGACTGATGCCAAAAGTAGCGTGACGTAACGTTCCAGACGCGTAATCAATTTGCTTCTGAACCTGGCCAGTTGCATCCCCTAGTAAGCCTAACGAACGTGGCGATGGCCCAATATCATCCGATTTAATCCACAGCTGATATGTTTTTCCGACTTGCCCCTGCGCTGTAATCGGTCTAACAGTAAGCTGTCGAGTGGCTATGTCTAACGACATAATAAAAGCGGGTTGGCTATCGTCCGACTGAAACGTTGCAATAAATGGTGCATTCGTCTGCTCTGGGGACGAAGGAAGTACTACAAACACAAGTAAACACGCTGCAACAGCAGAAGAACTCAATGCAGCAAACTGCCAACGCTTTAACTTTGCCCGCATCGCTTGCAAGTCGATGATCACTTGATCCTGAGACATTGCATTTACTGTTTGACTCTTCGAAAGCGGTGATTTCTCATTCGCATTCTGTTGGTCAATTTTCGTTAAGATACAATCAAGAAGGTCAGGTCTCGGTGTGCGCTCGTCAACATACTGATTTAACTCGGAAAAATGATTTTGCCAGTCTATAATGGCTTTGTTCAGCTTTGCATCTTGCTTACGTTGCACTTTGACGGCATGTCGTTCGTTCTTGTCGAGCGTGCCTAACACAAACTCCGCAGCCAAAATCTGTCGCTCTTTATCAGTGGCGTTCTTCATAATTTCATACAACCTTGCAACTGCTTAATACCAC
Organism: Marinomonas algarum; assembly: GCF_020532605.1. Taxonomy (GTDB): domain Bacteria; phylum Pseudomonadota; class Gammaproteobacteria; order Pseudomonadales; family Marinomonadaceae; genus Marinomonas; species Marinomonas algarum. The sequence continues at coordinate 147,134 of NZ_JAJATW010000002.1, forward strand.
GGTGTAACCACGTTTTGATGGTTCCCAACGGTTGATTGAAACGTTCAGAAAGCTCTTGTCGTGAATAACCATCTAAATAAGCCGCTTTAATCATCTCTCCCCGTGGTGCACCCAGTTCTGCCAAACACGACTCTAACTTTGACAACTCTTTGCTTTTAGCAAAAGCGTCTTCAGGCGCCATGGAGTCATCAATGATTGAGTCAAAATCTATCTCTTCATCGCTGTCTGGCAACTGATTTTTTCTCACTTCGTCAATGGTACGATTCCGGGCAATCGTTGCCATCCATGTTATAGGAGAAGACACGTCTGCTTGATACGAAGACGATTTCTCCCAAATTTTCAGATAAATTTCCTGCAATATCTCTTCAGATTTTGCATCGTGTTTTAAGATACGATGAACAATACCAAAAAGTTTCCGGTGTGTTGAATGGTATAACATTGCAAAAGCTTCACGATCCTGCTGTGCCGTTTTATTCAGAAGCACGACGAGTGACTCCGAGGTTTGTTGCTTTGGTAAGTTATATTCATTCATAGGCAAATACGATTAAGACACTTATCAACTTATTAGACAATGTGCGCAATGGCACGAGTGTGGGTATTTTTTGGGCTCTAATGGATGAGCTTTTGGTCGATGTATCTTATAGCTTGACGGATTTTTCTAGCAAGAAAACTTTTGTAACTAGTTGTTCCCAACAAAGTGACCTTGGGTCGTAAGAAAGAGAATTAAATTGATAACAGACCGAGTATTAACTCGGTCTGTTATCGTGACATTAGAACTTAGTAACGAACGTTCGCGCTAGATAAAGCGCGGTACTGCTTAATACAACAATGACCACAACGGCCAATATGTCTGCACCAGCAAACCCCCAAAAATCCGACATATACTCACCTCTTTATTAAAAATTATCTCAGTACTCAGAAGTACAGATTAAATTAGTGCCGTATCACGCATGCGTTGACGACCAAACTCATTAAGACGGAATTTAAACAAAATACGGTCTGTACCAAAGTAAGCATGTTCATCAAGTTTCTCTTCCATGCTTTCAATAATGCCACTGGAAAACAAATCCGCTAACGTAACGCGGGTAGTACCACGCCAATACGCACCGCTAACCCCATATTCAGCCATGACCGCTTCCGTCACCTGAAAATCCCAAATACCTTCTTCTTGCTCATCATGTATGAGCTGGAGCAGTCGCCCCTTCATATGCAACTTATTCATAATACCTTCACTTTTTTAGAGTTTTGCCGCAGTACCAGCGGAGTCAGTCGTTTTGTCCGATTTTGCGTCTGTCGATACCGCACGAACCACTTCAAGGACATCACTGCTTTCAGTAAACATAACAAAGCCACCGCCAACAAAAAGCAGCAGACCGACTAAAAAGTTCCATTCAGGCAATTCTAGGGTAAAGATGGCAAGAAAGATGACCGCAAATAGGCCATACAACGCAGCAATCGCTTGCCCACGTCCAACACCAATCAGAGGAAAAGACTTGTACCAAGACACATAACAAAACGCGAACGTCACGCCTGCCAACATCAGCCAACCAATCGCAGCCCAGTTAAACGTACTAACAACCAGTTCAACAACCGGCTGGTCAGTAAACAGATAAATACCAGGTAAAATTAACAAGACCCAATACAAAACTTCAGCGGTAAAACGCACTGTAATCCCCACGTCAGGATCAGCAACATCCAGACCACGGCCAGCAATCGCACCTTCCACACCCCAACCAATGGCTGCCATAGCGCCCCCTAGATAACCTAACCATCCAGCTTCGCCCGTGCCATTAATTTCAGCCACAATGCCGGGGGCATATACGGTTACGCCACCCGCTAACAAGATAAAAATCCCCAACGCTGCACGACGAGTGATTTTTTCCTTGTACCAAAGTCGCGCTAAGGTCGCACCGATAATCGGATACATCAGCGCAGCAATCGCAGCAAAAGCCCCCCCTATATAACCGATTGCCAAATACGATCCGAAAATCGCCATAGGACCGCCAAAAATAGCGCCAATAAAGAACCACTTTGAAATATGACGCATTTGTTTCATAGTGCGTACATATTCGCCTAATTTACCTAATACGGCATTCCACACAAAAAGAAAAATGAGTACAGTAATGGCATTAAAGGTTGTTAGAACAGCAGCTGCTAAAAGTAATTCCGTATTTGTTTCATAGCTTAAATCAACGTAAGGTGTTTCGAACCAGACCGCAGACCCGGGGACATACCAAGCCCCCCAAAGTACGGCAGCCCATAGCGCCCACATAAAGCCCCAGCGTATGCTGCTGGCAGTAAAACGTGCTCGCGCAGCGTTAAGATGATTTGATTGACTCATGATATTTCCTTAAAACTCATTCTTGTCTCCTGTTAACAGGGTAGTTTATGCATTAGCTGAGAGAGACTGATGCAAACCTGAAGGCGCAGAAAAAAACATACGTTGAATAGAATGTATTCAACAATGAACCTTTTACGCCAATTAGCAGTGCAACACTGAATAATAAACAGTGGCACTATATGATGGAGGCCTATCTGTGGTGAGCCACAAACGACCAAAAGGGTGGACGGGCCACCGATAAAAAAACGAGATATCGAGAAACGCATGGGGAAAGCGCTCGAACTGGTTTAAACAGGGAATAAATTGCTTAGTCACTCGCATACCAGGGCGCGTAGACTACCATAGATTAGCGGCTATTTGAGGGAATAAATATTTTTTATACCTTTTTATGTCCTTTTTCTTTACGGTTTAGCCTCTCTTTCACACAAAATTACAATCCAGATACAATGTGACGTAAATGCCTTTCTTACTCACAAAAGCCTTACAAAACACGCTTTTAAAGGCGTATAAGCTACAAAAAGCCCATAGGGCACTTTTTTCAAGCCCATTACACTTATTTGCATTGAACAAAAAGACAAATGAGGTACACCCTATGATCACTCTCATCAAAACCATCAGTACATTCGCTTTTTTACTTACCTTGAGTTGTGCCCTACAAGCCGAGAGTTTATACACCAGTAACCCACACAGTCGTATTATCGACTCAGATGCCGATGGTGTGATTGACGCTCGGGATATGTGCTCGAACACGCTGTCTGGTGCGTTTGTTGACAATGACGGGTGCAGTACCATCACAGAAGAACGCCTTACCATTCAGTTAAAGGTGTTGTTTGATTCAGGTAAAGCAGATTTGAAACACGCTTTTTACCCTGAACTTAAAAAGCTTGCGGATTTCTTAAAAGCGAATCCAGCCGCCACAGCCGTCATCGAAGGTCATACTGACAGCGTAGGATCCGATGAGCTAAACCGCTCTTTATCTCAACAGCGAGCCAGTGCTATTAGTCATATTCTAATTAACAGCTTTAAAATTGATGAGAGTCGCGTCAAAGGTGTTGGCTTTGGTGAAATGAATCCCATTGCAACCAATGAAACCGCATGGGGACGTGAGAAAAATCGTCGTGTGGTAGCGGAAGTGTTGGCGAAAACGTCGTTTCAAGAAGCACGATGGAATGTGTTTAGTATTGATAAAAACACTCAGACAGCGCGTAATAACTACTAACAGCAGTGGAACAGAATCTGAATACTGACTGCTATTGATCTTTGATAATCAATAGCAAATTCCATAAAAAAAGCAGCTTTGTTACCAAAGCTGCTTTTTTGTTTGACTGAGTGTATTACTTTTTGCCATCAACGCTTAGTGCTGATGACCGCCTTCACCGTGAACATGACCATGCTCTAGTTCTTCAGTAGACGCTTCGCGTACATCAATAATTTCAACGTCAAATTGCAATGTTTTGCCAGCAAGAGGGTGGTTACCATCCAGCATAACGCCATCGTCTTCTACAGCGATCACGGTAACAGGCTGTTGGCCGCCAGGTGTCTGCGCCATAAACTGCATGCCAACCTGAATTTCGTCAACACCTTGGAAGTTTTCAGTAGGTACTTTTTGGATCAGCTCTTCGTGTACCGCACCGTACCCTTCTTCAGGGGCAACTGAAACGTCCAACTTATCACCCGCTACTTTACCTTGCAGTGCTTTATCAAGGCCGTCGATGATGTTTTGAGCGCCGCTCAAAAAGACTAACGGTTCCTGACCGACAGACGAATCAAGCTGCTGGCCTTGCTCATCTTTCAATGTGTAGTGCATGCTCACAACCGCGTTTTCAGTAATTTGCATTGTATTCTCCTAAGTAATAAATAATAAGTTATAAGGGAACGAGCGTTTGATACAAGCAAACCTTACGTTTCAACAATAAGCGCGACACAGCCACAACACGAACCCAAACAATAGTTGGTGGCAATATGATAACGTTCCATAAGCGTAATAACTACCGTATACCCTTACGAGATTGGTACGCGCCTTAATTTTTAAAGGGGTTGGGGAATATTCTCTTTAAAAAAATGATTTTTATTCTATTTTGTCCTTGTAAGCGCTTCCGTCAAGACCTAAGTCGTAGAGGATTTCCCTCTCGCCTATGCTACATTTAATAATACAAACGATAACCTTTTAGCCTCTTACAGGTACTGTATTTAATGACTGTTTTCTGGGTTCTTCTGGCCATTTTTTATGTCTTTGGTTTATTCTGGATTGCAATCTGGGGCGACAAAGAAAGCGCGACGGCAAAAAAGCTCACTCGACACCCGTTAGTCTACAGTGCATCTCTGGCCATTTATTGCACCGCATGGACCTACTATGGCTCTATCGGGGAAGCGTCACGTTCCGGTTGGCATTACTTGCCCGTTCTACTGGGCCCTATTTTGCTTTATTTGTTTGCATTTCCTGTATTGCGCAAACTGATTGCCGTCAGTCATAAGCAAAATATCACCTCCATTGCTGACTTCATTTCATCGCGCTATGGCAAGCGTCCGATTACCGCTCCGTTGGTGATACTGATCAGTATGCTAGCGGTTATTCCCTACATTGCCTTACAACTTAAAGCCATCGGTTCAAACTTTGCTCTGTTTGTCCATCACAGCGAATCGTCAAATAACTTGGTTGTCCTTATTGCCACGATACTGATTGGTATTTTTGCCATGTTATTTGGTACTCGCAAAGTCGAAGTCACCGAATACCGTTCGGGTATGATGCTGGCCATTGGTTCCGAGTCGTTATTTAAATTGGTCGCGATCATAGCGGTAGGCATGGTCGCCATACTAATGGCTAAAGACATTGACTTCCAAGCGCTCTATCAAAGCGGTGCACTTTCTGCCTGGAACTCAGAACAATTTCTATCTTTCTCATTTATAATGCAGACCTTTATGTCTGCTGCCGCCGTTATTTGTTTACCACGACAATTCCATGTGACTGTGGTCGACCATCAAAGCAATAAACAATCGAACATGGCCCGCTGGTTGTTTCCCTTGTATCTCTTGATTTTCGCCGTCATCATCCCGCCGATCGCCATCGTCGGTCAGCAGTTATTTGCTGGAAACGTCAATCCCGATACGTACGTCATTCAGTTTGCCCTAGTATCAGACAACTTACCCCTGCAGATGCTGATCTTTTTAGGCGGCATGTCGGCTACCACCGCCATGATTATTATCGCCACCTTTGCGCTGAGCATTATGATCAGTAATGATGTCATTTTACCTCTCATGCTGGCTCGTGCCAGTGCACAACAACAATCACTCCCCTTATACCGTCGACGTATTTTAATCATACGCCGTCTGGCCATGCTGGGCATTTTGTCGTTGTCTTTCTTGTACTATCAAAAAATGGCCAACAATGAATCTCTGGCGGGAACGGGCGTGCTGGCCTTTTCCTTAGTTTTGCAGTTAATGCCAGCGGTTATCGGGGGGCTATATTGGAAACGGGCGCATGCTTATGGCGTTTATACAGGTCTGACGCTGGGCTTTTTGTCGTGGGTTTTATTGATGATGCTGCCCCTGACAGGGAACCTTGACTGGGGACTAGACAACGCCCAATCACGCTCTGAAATGATCAGTTATGGCGCTTTTATCAGTCTCATTGCCAATCTCGCGGGGTATGTCGTCGGCTCATTATTATCAACTGAACGGCTCATTGACCGCATTCAAGCAACCGCGTTTGTTAGCCTCAAAACAGAACAAGAAAAAGGGCTGTTTAAACCCAAAAGCAAGGCGACAAACAGCGACTTTACTGTGCTGATGGAAACCTTTTTAGGCAAACAAAAAAGCCAACACGTTCTTGCAAACTTTGAACGCGACTATGGCGAAACCATCACACCTAGCCTGACACCCAGTCGTTTTTTTATTGACTATTGTGAACGTATTTTAGGCGGTGTCCTAGGAGGGTCATCGGCTCGAACCATTATAAACTCCCTCTTGATTGATAAAAAAATCAAGGTAGAAGAAATGGTCACATATCTTGACGAAACCACTCAGGCCATTCAATTCAGCCAAAACCTGCTGTTTGTTTCTATGGACAACCTCGACCAAGGCATCAGTGTGGTCGATAAAAATTTACGAATTGTGGCGTGGAATAAAACCTATCTTTCTCTCTACCCCTATCCCGAGGGCATGCTCAAATTAGGTCTGCCGGTAGAAGAACTGATTCGCTTTAATGCTGAACGAGGTGAATGTGGCGTGGGCGACATAGAAGAACTCGTCAACAAACGTTTAGAGCATTTACGTAAAGGCACAACCCATCGATTTTTACGCCGTCGCAGCAGCGGACGCGTTATCGAAATGGTAGGTAACCCTTTACCCGATGGCGGCTTTGTCACCAGCTTTACTGATGTCACAGAACACATTGAAAGTCAGCAAGCGCTCAAAGAAGCCAATATTGACTTAGAAAAACGGGTCGAAGCGCGCACTGAAGAGGTCCAAGGTGTCAACCAAGAACTCTTACAAGAAATCGATCGTCGTAACCAGGCAGAAAAAGCACTCATCAGTGCGAAAGCGGAAGCCGAACGCGCCAACGCCTCTAAAACCGAATTTCTTGCCTTGGCAAGTCATGACATTTTACAACCACTGAATGCGGCTAAACTGTACATGGGCATTTTGCAATCGACGTCTTTACCGAAAGACACCAGTCAAGTGATTGAACGCTTGTCCGATTCCCTAGAATCAACGGAAGCACTTATCTCGACTCTATTAGAAATTGCGCGTTTAGATCAAGGTGCCATTAAACCCACCTTAGTCGATTGCGATCTACAGGATATTCTCACTCCCATCGTTCAAGAATTTGACGTTATCGCCGACAGCAAAAACATTCGGCTGACAACGCATTTACGCCCTTTTCGAGTACACACAGACCCTATTTATCTGCGTCGTATTATTCAAAACTTTGTTTCTAATGCGGTTAAATACACCCGTCAAGGTCGCGTACTGCTGAGCGTAAGACCTCGAAATGGCGTAGTGTACTTACAGGTATGGGACACAGGCGTGGGTATCCCGCAGAGCGAACAGAAGAAAATCTTTGACGATTTTTATCGCTGGGAGAACACACAAGAACCTGGTATGGGGTTAGGATTGGGCTTGGTACGCCGTATGCAAAAACAGCTTGGACTTGCGACGGAAATTCATTCCACACCGGGCAAAGGCAGTTGTTTTAGCATCGGTATTCCCATTGCACAGAGTCGCCAAACAGAAACCTCACAGGCACCAACAAAAGTCAGCACGCAACACGAAAAACTCGCTACCTGCTATGTTTGGTGTATCGATGATGAGCAGAATAACCTCACCGCAATGAATACCCTACTGACGCATTGGCAATGTGATTGCCGCACTTTTAATCGTTTTGATGATGCATTAAATGCTGATGGCGAAGCGGAGTTGTTGTTGGTCGATTATAACCTAGACGAAAATCATAATGGATTGGCGCTGATCCAATCATTGCGCGATCGTGCTCGTAAAAAGATTCCAGCCGTATTAATTACCGCCCTGAGAGACCCAGAACTGGTTGAGGAATGCCAGAAACTGGGGATTACCTATATGGCAAAACCCGCCAAACCCGCAAAATTACGGGCTTTGGTGCAACACATTCATCAATTAAGAGAAAATACCTGACACCATGTCAGGTATTTGATGATGGCTCTGATGTCGGTAGCGTCAGACCGCAGCCCGTCAAAATAATACCGCTCACTGTGTCACCGATACGTTGCAAATCGGTGTCTTCTAATGACGTCACGCCACTGAGTGCCAACACTTGTGCTTCAAAGTCGGCATAGTGTTGCGTTGTTGCCCAAATCATATAAATTACACTGGCAGGGTCACAAGAACGCATTCGTCCTGCGTCCATCCAGCCTTGTAACAACGCCATTCGAGAAGCAAACCAAGGCTGCAATTCTTGCTTTAAGTAATCACCAATATGCAGCGCACCACCAATGACCTCCATAGCAAATAACCTTGATGTACCCGGCTTCTCAAAGCTTTGCTTGAGTTTCTCCCGAATAAAACGGTCTAATACAATCGCTGGATCGTCTTCTAACGTGGCGCGATCAAACAGATCGTTCCACCCCATTAATGTCTGATCTAAGACGCTTTTATACAGATTGGCTTTTGACTGGAAGTAATAAATAATATTTGGCTTCGGCAGACCAGCGCGCTCTGCAATATGTTGCAGACTCGCACCGTTGTAGCCTTTAAGGCCAAACTCAATCTCAGCGGCCTCTAAGATTTTTTCAAAGATTTCTTCCCGATGATTCTGACGCTTACTCATGAAACTCTACCATCCTTATTAAGAGACATTTACGCCAATAGGTCTGTTAATGCTTGCGCCGTCGATAGCTTCCCTTCATCTTCAATATTAGGGAAAACAGCCACCGTAATATTATCCAACGCAAGACTTGGCAACCATTCGGCTTTAAATTGTGCCAACGGCACAGCAACGGCTTCACAATCGTCCCAGTCCTCTATGGCCCATTGACTAGCAAACTCTGCATCAGGCCACACCATCACACAGTCACCGTCATCTGTTTCGACCATAACAAAGCCTTCATCATTACTCAGGCTCCACACTTGTTCTGTGTGTTTAACCTGCTCAATAAAATACGCTAAACGTTCACTGTCAGACGCGACTAATAGTTGTACGCGCTCATCCATGGATAATTCTTTCATTGTGCTCTCTCTCTTTAAAAGTACGCGACTTCAACGTCGGTTAACTCACGAAATTCGCCGATGGCTAAATCCTCATCCAGTGAAAGGTCGCCAATTTGATCACGGTGAAGCTCTTCCACTTTGTTACCAACCGCCGCTAACATACGTTTCACTTGGTGATATTTGCCTTCTTGAATCGTCAAATAAATATCACATTCACTGATGCGCTCTGCTACCGCAGGCAAAGTGGGTTGATCTTCACCATGCAACATCACACCAGCCTCTAACTGCTTTAATGCGTTGTCACTAATGGGGTCCGCTAACAGCATCTTGTACCGTTTTGCACAAGCATTACGAGGCGACGTAATACGATGTAGCCATTGACCGTCGGTTGTTAATAGCAACAAGCCCGTGGTGTCCTTGTCTAAACGACCCACAATGTTCAACTCTTGACCTAGGTGAGGCGGCACCAAATCCAGTACAGTTGGATGATCAGGGTCATGGTTCGCACACACATACCCGGCCGGTTTATTCAGCAAGTAGTAGCCCTCTGAAGGCCACGCTAACAGTGTGTCGTCTAGACAAATTTGATCGCCTTCTTTTACGGTGTAATTGGCTTTTTTCACCACGTCTCCATTCACCGTCACACGGCCTTTGGAAGCGGCAATCTTGGCGGCTTTACGCGCCAGTTCAGTCACATGGGATAAATAAAAATCAAGTCTCAAGGGTATCGCCTATGGCTTTGTTAAATTAAGAAAATACTTCGTGGGTGGTTTCAATTTCTTTGTAGAAGAAGGTCGCATTATGCAACATACCATTCGCACTGCGGGTATAGCCCGGTACTTCACCAAAAGCAATGTAACCCATGTTGACGTACATATCATGGGCAATGTCATCGCTTCTCACCTCTAAAATCAGTAGGTGTCTCTGCATGGCAGCGGCTACTCGCTCAACACCTTGCATAAGAATACTACCCAGACCATTTTCCCGAACGTCTGTGTGCACCATAAGCTTCTCAACATCACAACGATGCAATGCGTTGGCTTTTGGCGACATGCCTATTTGTACACTGCCGACCACTTTGTCGTCTTCGCGCACCAGTAACACCTGGCGTGCATTGGCTTGCAGATCGTCATTAACCGACTGCCAATAAGACTTTGCTTCCGCATCGCTCATTGGCGGTAGGAAACCAATTGGAGCACCAGAGTCTACGGCATCACACAGGAGTTCAATTAGGTCATCGAGATAGGGGTTAAGATTATCAACTTTGAGCAGTTCCAAAGGGGGGTCCTCTGCATTTGGATTGCGCTAATCATACCTGAGCAAACCACGCTTAGGAAATATCAGACACTATTAACCCAAATACCGCCCCAGAATGCCTATTCCAAAAAAGACAGCTAAAAAAAGACGACTCAAGCCGTCTTATACTCATGCCGTAACATTGAGGCAGTATTCACTACACATTCCCCATATAACGTTCGGGTTTGTGGTTGACAGCAATAATTAGGTTCAACGCCACCGCCCCAACAAAAGAAATGAGAATCAAGCTGTAATCCACAACAAAGACAGACATAAGCACAATGACACAATCCACTGCCATTTGAAATTTACCCATGGAAATCGCGTATTTTTCCGATAAATATCGCGCCAAAATATTGAGTCCACCTAAACTTGCATTGTGGCGAAACAGCATCAGAAAGCCCACGCCCATCAAAAAGCCCCCTGCTACGCTGGCGTACAGAGGGTTGAGCGTTTCAAAGGTAATCAACATTGGCGTGATATCGGAAAAAACAGACAAACAAAAGACGGATAAAAAGGTCTTGAGGGTAAATTCCCAGCCAAAATGCACCCATGCCAGCACATAAAAAGGCAAATTGATTAAAAAGAAAGCCTGACCAAAACTGAATGACGTCGAGTACTGCATCAGAAACGCCAACCCAGCTGAGCCACCCGTTAAAAGGCCAGCATGAGTGAAAAGGTTTACACCCAAAGCAATAATTAAGGTTCCCAACATCACCGCCTGAGCATCTTCAAGGCGTGTGTGTTTTTTGACTGCAGGTATTTCAATAGCGGACATAGGGGCTCTCTCAGCGACAATAGATAAAATCGTATTCCAAAGATCGCTCTTAAAAGCAGAGTGCTTTGGTCTAATATGCCGAAAGATTGTAGAGAAAAATTTGCTTAACAACAGCTTTCAAAGACAGTCTCTTTTCGCACTGACAGGTAAAGTGTCTTGATTGCTTGACACTTGATCCGCAAGCCCCTAAAGCACCCTAATCAGGCGCTTATACAGGAAGCTTCCAAACACCATGCCTATCGCAAGAAAGAGCAATACCCAATGCAGACACTCTGTCCAGTTCATATCAAACATCAATGATGAGCATGAGCAACAGGGATCGCCACAGCGTGGGCTAACGAACGCATTAAAGCGCGCCCCTGAGCGGATACTTTTTGACCAAAACTTTGAGTAAACAACTCCCACTCAAAGCGAATATGATTGGCTGTACGCATAATAAGATCACGTTGTTCATCATTAACATCAGAACGAGCAATGATAATTTGCAAAAAGTTAACCGCATTTTCGAATTGCGTATTTGCAGAAATGTAATCGCCTAACGCTGTGTAAGATTCGGCAATATTGAGGTAACTGACGGCAGCAGCGGCCACTGTGGATTCCGCATCTTGATAAAAATCATCATCAAAAGACCGCTCAGCATGCAACAGCGCTTGGCGATTTAAATCCACCGCTTCTAAAAAATCGTGGTTTGAATACGCTCTGTTAGCATGTCTTGTTAAACGTTCCCAGTTTTGCATGGCGATCTCCATTGTCTAAAATGATAAATAAAAGCACTTAACGAGAACCATTATCATAAAAGAAAACAAAGAAAGCCAGTCTATTTGAGAATTAATCTCATTTTAATCGCTTTATTTAACTTGCCTATAAAATAAACAAAGGCTGCCTACCACTCAATCCCTACTTGCGCCTTAACACCACTGGCAAAAGCATGGCGTTCATTAGCGATCTTGCTGTGTGTGTCTACACTCTCTAAAAGTGCTCTCGGTGCTGTGCGCCCAGTCATCATCACATTCTGATGTGCCGGTCTCGCGGCCAGTGCGGCAAGCAAATCGGCTTCGTCTAGATAACCGTACTTGTACATATAAGTAATCTCATCGAGCAAAACAAAGTGCACAGCAGGATCAGACAAAACCTGTTTGGCCAACGCCCATGCTTGTTCGGCCGCTTTTTTCTCTCGTTCTGGATCTCGTGTTTCCCAAGTAAAACCGTGCCCCATTACATGAAAACCCACCTGCGGATGCGAGCCAAAGAACAACTGTTCTCCTGTCTCTTTTCGACCTTTGATGAACTGAATCACAGCAGCTTGCTGTCCATGACCGAGCGCTCGTGCCATTGTACCAAATGCACTGGAGCTTTTTCCCTTACCGTTGCCCGTGAGTAAAATCGTTACGCCACGCTCCTCTGTCGCAGCAGCAATACGCTGATCCACTACGGCTTTCTTCTTTAAAAGGCGCGCTTCATTTTTTGCGACTTCCCCAGTTGTGTCTGTATTGTGTGCCGCGTCTTTAGCGAGAACAGTGCCTTTATCGGATGTTGTACTCTGTTGCGAATTACTCATAAGTTTTCTCTTTCGTTAAAATGAACCCAGCAAGGCGATACGAATTGACCTCACATCGAAAAAACACCTTCCCACCTTGTACTACTTCTTTTTATAAAGCAGCCAGCTTGGAAAATACAAATCTCGATGAATCGCAAACACCCTCAGTATAAAAATAAAGCCTACAGCGTAAATCGAGTTAAACTCATGAAAAGGCATATTTTTTTGAAGTAACACAAACAATATGGCACCAAGCAAAGCCGGCGTTCCGTAAAATTCACGCCCCAATACCAGAGGTTCACGGTTACTCAATACATCACGAATCATACCGCCCGCAATGCCAGTCACCACCCCCATAAGAATCGCGATAGGCGAAGAAAAACCTAGGCTCATGACTTTTTCCGTTGCAACAACAGTAAACAAGGCCAAACCAAAGGAGTCGGCATAATGGAAAACTTTACGTCTATCGTCGACATGAGGCATAACAAAAAATGCCGCCACCGATGACAGCAAGGCCACCCAAAGATAAGAGGTATCTTCCACCCAATAGACCGTCTCAACCGACAGCACCGTGTCCCGAATAGTACCACCGCCCAAGGCCGCTACCATCCCGAGAAACACCAAACTGAAAAGATCCATGTCTTTTTTACCCGACGAAATAACGCCTGTAATAGCAAACGCAGCAATGCCAAACATACCTAACCAATAGAGCAACATGTTATTTTTTCTCAATCGAACATCAGAAGGCTTGGTGAATACCAAACCGCACACTTCCCAAAGACAGCCTATTTTCTTATGAATTCACAGCCCAATCCCCGGCACCCAAACGCTTTAAAGACACAAAATCGCCTTGAATATGCAGCTCAGTAATGCTGTTAAAGCCCACATCAATACGATGACACTGTTCAAGTGGCCACTGACACAAAAGACTCACAAACACCTTAATCACACCGGAATGCGCAACGACCACACCGTTTTCAATCGGCTCATCTTTAACAGACAACCACCAGCGCCAAACTCGATCTGCAACCACCTGTAAAGATTCGCCATTATAGGGTGCAGAATGAACAATGTCGCTAGCCCAAGCATCAATTTCCTGTCGAGGAATGTCTTGCCAACACAGCCCTTCCCAGTCGCCAAAGTCTAACTCTTTTAACGCCTCTACACAGATCGATTGGCCGCCACTGACTCGCTCAGCCAATAAAGCCGCACGCTGTAATGGACTGTGAAAACACACATTATTGGTCTGTGTGAAATCCAATGACAAGTTCCCTTTGATCGCCTCTGCCGCCGTTTCCCAGCCCGCTAACAAAGGTACATCTTGATCACCGTAACATAAGCCCTTTTTTACATCTGGCTTAGGATGACGCAGTAAAAACAACTTCATGAATAAGACACCAGCAAACACAAAATAATGAAGATTTCGCCAACTTGCTCACTGGCACCCAGAGTATCGCCATTGAACCCAGAGAGCTTTCTTTTTAAATACCAGTGCATCAGCAGTACCAACAACAAGGAACAAAGCAAGGTTGCCATAATATCAAACAAATCAAACGCCACCATGCCTACTAATAAGCAAGGCAACAGAGCAATACTCCACTGAGGTAGCGTCAATTTGGTGATCATACTGTTTGCTTTGCTTTTCCCCATGGTGACGTAATCCAATGATGTCATCAGCATCAGTGGAAACATTCTTGCTAACACATGCACCGCACACCAAGCACTGAGTGTGTAAATAAACCCTAGGAATGAATCTGGAATCGCAGTTAATAATTCGCTTAACAATAACCACTTTAATGACAAGGAAAACCAGATTGATAGCGCCGCATAACTGCCTATACGGGAGTCCTTCATGATTGTCAGACGTTGCTCTTGCGTCCAGCCTCCCACTAAACCGTCACAGGCATCCATTAAACCGTCCTCATGAAAACCACCGGTTAATAACACTGCCGTTAGTAACATGAGTAATGCTTGTAAGGAGGTCGAAAAATCAAACCACAACGGCCAAGCGCTCAATAACGCCACAACCATACCAATGCTAGGTAAAAAGCACACAGGAGAAACATGTGGCACAGCGTCTCCCCAGTCTACGTTTAATGGTATTCGCGTGTAGGTTACCAAGCTTCGCTTAAACCCTTGCCAATAAGGCATCATCCACTGAGTGCTTATCAACTTTTATCGCCTTGGGTATCGGTGACACCGGCACTCTCAAAGCTTGCCATGCAATTCAAAAAGACACAGGCACTTTGGATGAGAGGGTACGCTAGAATCGCACCAGAGCCTTCGCCTAAGCGCAAATCTAACGCTAAAATGGCGTCCGCTTTCAGGTGCTTTAACAAACGAGAGTGTGCTTTTTCATGTGATTGATGAGCAAAAATCGCGTATTCAACAACGTTTGGCGACACTTTTTGGGCAAACAGCAGCGCGACCGTACAAATAAAACCATCGACAACAAACGCTGTCTGACGCTGAGCACACTGCAACATAGCACCTGCCATCGCGATAATTTCAAAGCCGCCCACTTGCTCTGCCAAGGTTTGTGCACTCCAGCAGTCCATTGTCTGGCCCGTTTCCTGTTCCGCTCGGGCAATGGATTGCTCAATGATCTTCGCCTTATGGGACACGCCCGAAGCATCTAGCCCTGTGCCACGACCCGCACTGTCTTGTGCACTGATCCCCATCAAAACGGTCATCATACAAGAAGAAACACCGGTGTTGCCTATGCCCATTTCTCCAAACATCAGCAAGTTCACCCCGTCATCCATCGCATCATTGGCTTCCTCTACCCCAGCTTGAATGGCCAGAGCCACTTGTTTGCTGGTCATGGCAGCGTGCTGGCTAAAGTCCTGCGAGCCATAAGCCACTTTGCGGACACCCAGAAGCGGATGAGGCACTAAGTCAGCGTTTACCCCCACATCCACAACACGCAATGGCACCTGATGTTGTTGGCAAAATACACTCACTGCGGCCCCTCCCTGTAAGAAGTTCATCACCATTTGTGGCGTGACTTCTTGAGGAAACAAACTGATACCTTGAGCCACCACGCCATGATCTGCTGCAAACACAATCATCTTAGGTTTAGACACATCAGGGGTCAGTGTCTGCTGAATTTTACCCAAACGAAACGCAATGTGCTCAAGCGCCCCCAGTGAACCCAACGGTTTGGTTTTATGGTCAATTTTTTGTTGCAACGATAGGTCAAGCGTAGAGTTAAGAGACGGAATCGAAAACGATGAAAACACAGTGTTGCTCCTTAACGTGATGTTGTCATTTATGCTTTTACTGCGCGCTGACGAACGACTTCATACAGGCAAACACCGGTCGCAACCGACACATTTAAGCTAGACACCACACCGGCCATCGGCAACTTCACAAGGTAGTCACACTGCTCTCGCGTTAAACGACGCATACCTTGCCCTTCCGCCCCCATCACGATGGCAGTGGGAATGGTAAAGTCTTGATCGTATACCGTCTGGGTGGCTTCGCCTGCTGTTCCAAAGATCCAAACACCCTGATCTTGGAGTTTTTTCATGGTTCGTGCGAGATTGGTCACCGCATAGACAGGGATGCTTTCTGCCGCACCACAGGCCACCTTGCTAACGGTCGCATTTAACGGTGCTGAGTTATCTTTGGGCATGACAACAGCGTGCGCACCAGCGGCATCGGCGCTGCGCAAACACGCTCCTAGATTATGAGGGTCAGTGACACCATCAAGAATAATGATAAGAGGGTTTTCATCCAGTCCAGCCACCAAGGTATGCAAATCAGCCTCGTTGCCAGCCTTGTTCATTTCGGTGTAAGCCACCACACCTTGGTGAACAACACGGTCTTTGTTCTTGGTAAAAAGCTGATCAAGGTCTCGACGTGGCACAACAGAGCAACGCACTTTGTGACTTTTGCATAATTGCTGCAAACGCTGCGTTTTCTTGTCATCACGACCTTCTTGAAAACGCACTTCTTTAATGCGCTCAGGTTGTTGGTTTAACGCATTTTCCACGGCATGTATGCCGTATATCCATTCTAAATCTGACATTGTTTACTCTGTTGAATGGGGACACAAGTCCCCTTTTTTATTGGGCACTAACGCGGATCACTCTTTGGCTTTCGACTTTGCGTTGGATTTTTTGGGCTTTTTCGGTTTCTTAGGCTTCTTCGTCACCGGTGCTGACTTGCCACTGGCGTTGGCCGCTGACGCGGTTTTCTTTTGACGAATGCGCTTCCCTTTTGATACCGGTGAACGACGCTTTTTCTTCGCTTTGCCATCCGATTCTTTAGCAGATGTGGCGTCTTTGTCTTTTTTCTTATCCTTGCTCTTGCTTGCATCGTCCACTGTTTTTGCTGTCGATGACTTTTTCGCCGACTTTGGCTTTGAACGTCCGCCCAACTCCATAGGCGGCAACTGCGCTAATTGCATATCCAGCTCGGTTTGATCATCGCGTTGTACTCTTTTACGAGACGGTCGAGTACTGCTGTCGTCAATGCTCAAATCAATTTTACGCTGTTCCAAATTCACACTGGCAACACGCACTTTTAACCTATCCCCCATACGGAAGACCTTACCGGTGCGCTCACCAACAATGGCTTGATGCTCAATGTCATGGACGAAATAGTCTTGCCCTAGACCAGAAATATGCACCAAACCATCAACAAACAGCCCCTGCAATTCAACAAACAAACCAAACGGTGTAACCGCGGTCACAATGCCTTCAAACGCATCGCCTAAATGCTGCTCAACGTATTGGCACTTGAGCCAAGACTCCACATCACGTGTCGCTTCGTCAGCACGGCGTTCCGTCAGCGAACAAGAATCACCAAACTCATCCATATTGGCGTGATCGTAGCCGTAAATTTTACGCTGTTTTAACTCAGGACTCCCCGCAACGCGATGTGCTTGGCGTATCGCTGGGCGATTTTCGCCACGAATCAGGTAACGAATAGCGCGGTGTACCAACAAATCAGGATAGCGACGAATCGGCGACGTAAAATGAGTATAAGCTTCGTAGTTCAAGCCAAAATGCCCTAGATTGTCAGCTTGATAGACCGCCTGTGACATAGAACGCAACATCATGGTTTGAATACTGCGTGCGTCACCACGATCCTTGATCGCTTCGGACAAAGCCGCATAATCCGCTGGCGTGGGTTTGCTGCCCCCAGTAAGCTCTAAGCCGAGCAGCCCTAGGTAGGTACGCAACGTCAGCAATCTGTCATCTTTTGGCCCTTCATGCACTCGGAACAAAGCGGGTAAATCCGCCTTAATAAGCAACTCTGCCGTGGCGACGTTCGCACACAACATGCATTCTTCGATTAACTTATGGGCATCGTTTCGCTCAACCGGCACAATGTGTTCAATTTTAGAGTGTTCATCAAACACCATGCGGGTCTCAATCGTGTCAAACTCCATCGCACCACGCGCATCACGAGCGCCTTTTAACACCTGATACAAACCGCTTAAATCATCAATATGAGACACAATAGAAGCATAACGCTCGCGCAATTCTAGACCTTGCTCCTCAGGTTCTGTCGCCATCATTTTTGCCACTTTTGAGTAAGTCAAACGCGCATGGGAACGAATCAAGCCCTCGTAGAATTTAAAACCGCGCATTTTACCGCGTGAAGTGAGAGAGATTTCTGCCACCATGGCCAAACGGTCAACATCTGGGTTCAACGAACACAATCCATTCGACAACACTTCTGGCAACATGGGAATCACCTTGCCAGGGAAGTAGACGGAGTTACCGCGCACAATAGCTTCTTCATCTAGCGCACTGCCTTTTTTGACGTAATGCGACACGTCAGCAATAGCAACAAACAACTTCCAGCCACCCGGTGTCTTTTCGCAATACACAGCATCGTCAAAGTCACGGGCATCTTCACCGTCTATGGTAACAAACGGCGTATCACGTAAATCAACACGATGCGCTTTGTCTTCTTCCGCAACGTCTGTACCAAACTGCTTGATTTGTTTTTCAACCGCAGCAGGCCATTCATGGGGAATGTCAAAACGGTGCATTGCCACATCGATTTCCACACCCGGTGCCATAAAGTCACCCAGTACTTTTTTCACTAGACCTTGAGCAGGCTTGCCACGTTCAGCATAAGAAACAATTTCTGCCAGTACATATTGACCATGGGAAGGCGTTAAACCCGAGTCGGTGGTGATCAAAATATCTTGGGCAATACGAGGGTTCTCTGGCGTAACAAACGCGACTCGACTTTCTTCGTAGTATCGACCCACCAGCTGACTGTGCTTGCGTTCAATCACCTCAACCACGACACCGTCTAATCGTCCTTTTACACTACGACCCGACAGGCGCGCTTTGATTTTGTCACCATCCATGACATTCTGCATTTGACGCGCTGACAAAAAGATATCGTCATCGTTTGGACGCAACAAAAAGCCATGTCCTTCTTTGTTTCCCTGAACATAACCTTCTATTAAGTCACTTTCTAACAGCGGTGAGTATTCATCTTGCTGATTGCTGACCATCTGGCTATCGCGGCACATAGCGATAAGGCGACGGCGCAATGCTTCTATTTCATCTTCACCGGTTAGTGAAAAGGCTGCACACAGGTCAAGATGACCCATGCTTTTATTTTGTGTGGCAAGGTACTCTAAAATGAACTCACGACTTGGCACAGGGTTATCGTACTTAGACGCTTCTCGTTGCTGGTGTGGATCGTTAACTTTTTTATTACTCAATGTGTGTTTATCCTTGGTTTTTTCAATAAGACGCCCTTTTAAAAATAGACATATGAACATCCCACTATTTGGAGCGTTGTAAATTACTTATCATTATAGAGCATAATCAGGCAATACTCTGCAAATTCACTCTGCTGTCAGCATTATCTACACAGTTACACAAGCCATTGATTTGGTAATTACACAACAAAGCCCCTTTATATGATGGTATTTATGACATTTTCTATCTTCTTGGTAATAAAGATTTGACCTAAGTAAAATATTTTCATTCCTTTTTTGTCTAAATTTCATGCAAAAAGCACGAACATATCGAATAATTCGATTGGTCAAGGTGTTTGCTTTATTGTCGATGACGCACCAAATTCATCTCCGCCATCACTTTGGTGGAAATTTCTTCCACAGACAATTTTGTCGAATTTAGAAACGGGATACGTTCCTGACGATAAAGAGACTCGACCTCATCCACTTCGTATCGGCACTGACGAGAAGAAGCGTATTTGCTCGCTGCCATACGCCCTGTACGGATTTCATGCAGTCGCTGTGCGTCAATGGTAAGTCCATAAAGTTTTTTCTTATGCTCTTTCAACACCCTAGGCAAACCAGGGGCAGAAAAGTCATCTTCGGTAATCGGGTAGTTGGCCGCTTTGATGCCATACTGCATCGCCAAATATAAGCTTGTTGGTGTTTTTCCTGAGCGCGACACCCCTAACAAAATGATATCGGCCTCTGCAAAATTCTTTACGGATGCCCCGTCATCATTGGCTAATGCGTAGTTCACGGCATCCATACGACCATCATAAACCCCTTCTTTCATGCCGTGGGCTTTCTGTGCAGTGGGCTGTGCTTTAACACCTAAAGCTTGCTCGATCGGTGATAACAAATCCCCAAACAAGTTGTAGCAATGACAATCGCATGACTCGATGATATTGCGAATATTTGCGTCCGAAATGGTGTAAAACACCATGAGCCCAGTTGTGTTTTTCATCTCTTCATTGATCTGATGTTTCAGACCTTCGGCTTGATCCTTAGTGGCTAAAAAAGGCACACTCTTGGTCTCCACCGCCACATCAAAAAACGACAACATAGCCGACCCAAACACCTCCGCCGTGATCGCGGTTCCATCGGAAACAAAATACACTTTCATTTAATTTAACCTTATTTTGTTGTTATCTAACGACATTTGTTTTTTCGATTGAAATAAAACTACATCGAATAATCAATTTTATTCATGGTAATAACCCTACATACAATGAACGCACATCAAGCGCTTTGACAAGTGTTAGATGACTGAATACCTGACTAAGTACAACAAACTGTAAAACGATTTTTGCTATTCATTTATATAAAAACTGGAGTCTCTTGTGAGCAAGTTTATAAAGTGGTTTAAAGATCTTCATATGGAAGATGTCGGTGAAGTAGGCGGTAAAAACGCTTCTTTAGGTGAAATGATTTCCAACCTGACAGACCTTGGCATTCAAGTGCCAAACGGTTTCGCGACCACTTCTTATGCATATCAAAGTTTTATCACCGAAAGTGGTTTGGATGAAAAAATCCATCAGACATTAGATGCATTAGATGTAGACGATGTGCAAGCACTGGCTCAAGTGGGTGTACAAATTCGCCAATGGATTGAAGAAGCCTCTTTTTCGGCCGAATTTGACCAAGAAATCGAAGCCGCTTTTGCGGTGTTGTGCGAAGACAATGCAGACGATACGTCCTTTGCCGTTCGCTCTTCTGCCACGGCAGAAGATTTGCCTGATGCGTCGTTTGCGGGACAACAAGAAACCTACCTTAACGTAAAAGGGTTGGCGGATATCAAAGCGTCAATTAAACGCGTCTTTGCCTCTTTGTTTAATGATCGTGCGATCTCTTACCGTGTTCACCAAGGTTTCGAACATCAAGGCGTGTCTTTGTCCGCTGGTATTCAAAAAATGGTACGCAGTGACATTGGCGCTTCCGGTGTCTTATTCACTCTAGACACAGAGTCTGGCTTTGACGAAGTCGTCTTTATTACTGCTGCATACGGTCTTGGCGAAATGGTGGTACAAGGTACTGTCAACCCAGACGAATACTACGTTCACAAACCCACATTGGCCGCAGAGCGTCCAGCGGTTGTGCGTAAAAGCCTAGGCAGCAAGGCTCAAAAAATGGAATACGCAGAAGTCGGCAGCGATGACGAGTTTGTTAAAATTGTCCCTGTTACTTTAGACGACCAAAATCGTTTTGCATTGACCAACGACGAAATCGAAGACTTGGCACGTCAAGCTTGCATCATTGAAAAACATTACCAACGCCCAATGGACATCGAGTGGGCAAAAGATGGTGTTGATGGCAAACTCTACATCGTTCAGGCGCGCCCAGAAACCGTCCGTAGCCAAGCTAACGCGCAAAGCATGGAACGTTACAGCTTAAAAGGCACTTCTTCTGTTCTTATGACAGGTCGTGCGATCGGTCACAAAATCGGGACAGGCGAAGTCAAAGTCTTGTCTTCTATCGCAGACATGGATCGCATTCAGCCGGGCGACATCTTGGTCACTGATATTACTGACCCAGATTGGGAACCCATCATGAAACGTGCCTCAGCGATTGTAACCAATCGTGGTGGACGTACCTGTCACGCAGCGATCATCGCACGTGAACTGGGTATTCCTGCGGTAGTAGGTTGTGGTGACGCAACGGACGTGTTGAAAGATGGACAAGTAGTCACTGTTTCTTGTGCTCAAGGTGACATGGGCTTTGTCTATGAAGGCGCCCTATCTTTTGACATCATCACTTCGGAAGTTGGCAACATGCCAGAAATTCCGGTGAAGATCATGATGAACGTGGGTAATCCAAACCGTGCTTTCGATTTCGCGATGCTACCTAATGCCGGTATCGGCTTAGCGCGTTTAGAATTCATCATCAACCGCATGATCGGCATTCACCCTAAGGCCCTGCTTAACTACGCTGAAATGACGCCAGCCCTACAAGAAGAGATCAATCATCGTATTGCCGGTTACAACAGCCCAGTTGAGTTCTATGTTGATAAATTAGTCGAAGGGGTTGCCACACTCGCCTGCTCTTTTTCACAAAAGCCGGTTATCGTGCGTTTGTCTGACTTTAAGTCCAACGAATACCACAACCTTGTGGGCGGACCTTTATTTGAACCAGATGAAGAAAACCCAATGCTGGGCTTCCGTGGTGCTGCACGCTACATAGACGATTCTTTCCGTGATTGCTTCGCGATGGAGTGTGAGGCCATCCGCCGTGTACGTAATGAAATGGGCTTAACCAATGTTCAGATCATGATCCCATTTGTACGTACCCTAGAAGAGGCGCAACAAGTCACTGAGCTGTTAGCAGAGCAAGGTTTAGCACGTGGTGAGAACGGTCTAAAAGTCATCATGATGTGTGAACTCCCTTCTAATGCTTTATTAGCCGATGAGTTCTTAGAATACTTCGATGGCTTCTCTATCGGTTCTAATGATTTAACTCAGTTAACTCTTGGCTTAGACCGTGATTCTGGACTGATTGCCGACAAGTTTGATGAGCGTAATGCCGCTGTCAAAAAACTGCTTAAAATGGCGATCACGGCGTGTCGTGAAAAAGGCAAGTACGTGGGCATTTGTGGCCAAGGCCCTTCTGACCATGCAGACTTTGCTGATTGGCTTGTGGCACAGGGCATTGAAAGCATGTCGCTTAACCCAGACACCGTGGTTGAAACTTGGATTCACTTAGACGAAGTATTGAAAAATGCGGCGTCAGACAGCCAAGCGATATAAACGGATTGATCTCCATGGCCAATGCTATTCGACACGGATGCCATTGGCCGACTGCCTGCATTTTAATAAAGCATTGGTGATGTTTTATTAAATCAGAATGCTGTGTTTGCACAGCATGTGACCTTATCGAGTGTCACTCTCTAGTTTGATAGCCCCGCTCAGGCGGGGCTTTTTTTATGCCTATTTCTTATTGCTAGGCATGTCCAATAAGCCTTGTCGCGATAGGGTTAACGCAATATTGATTGCTGAATGTGCGTCGTTTGCCGCATACAGTATCTGATTTTCACGTAATGGATAAGCTCCCCAATTGGACTTTTGAGCACCTTTCCCCAATCGTTGTTGCAATACCATCGCCACCGCTGCACGAGCACCAATGGCGTTTTTCTCTCCAGCTAATGCCTTTAATGCCATAGACAGATCCAACGTATTGCAGATAGTGATATTAAGTTTGCCACGCAATTCACGATTGTCGTCTTTTAAACCAAACCCTACCTTCTTGATGTCCGTTCTTGCTAAAAGCTCAGCAGCGGCCTTAAGCGCTGCCGGAAAACGAGTAGGAAATAAAAATGCCGTCCGCTCTGTGGCTAACTGGATCAACGAGGGGCCAGGGCTGACCTCGCCTTTACGAAAGATTGGTTTACTTTCTGTGTCGTATCCTAGGCAGGATTCATGTTGTAAAACCTGCAAAGCATGCGCAGCGTCTGAATCGGTTTCAACAAGATGGATGTCTGTTAGGTTAAGCCCCTCATACAGGGGTAACTCTGTGATCTGTTCTTTTGTCGGGCGTTGCATAAAGTAGTATGTCCACAAACAAGGGAAGCGGTTAAAGCAAAAGAGAAAATCATTGCACTTGAATTAAAACATGAAAAGCCCAATATTGAGAACTTAGACGCGTTGCGAATAACGCATTTCATAGGATGTATCGAGGCTTAACATGACCACAAACTCCCCAGTACAAATCGTTTGTCCACACTGTGTTACCAAAAATCGTTTGCCTCAAGCTAAACTGGGTGACAAACCGATTTGCGGAAAATGTGGTAAAACACTCTTAACCACTCAGCCCGTTATTGGCAGCGATCAGCATTTTCAGCGCTTTATTGCGAACAGCGATCTGCCTGTTGTGGTGGATTTTTGGGCACCTTGGTGTGGTCCTTGCAAACAGTTTGCGCCAACTTTTGAAGCAACAGCCGCTGATATGGCCACACAAGCCTGCTTTATGAAACTTAACACCGAGCAAAACCAAGCAACCGCTGGTGGTTACCATATTCGCTCCATTCCGACTCTGATGATCTTTCACAAGGGCAAAGAAGTGACTCGACTTTCCGGCGCCTTATCACAACCTCAGTTTAAGCAATGGTTAACGCAACATCTCCCTAAACAATAAAAGCAGCGCTTGCTTGTAGGCCGTTACTAGCCGAGCTTCTCGACCATAGCAGAACGACGGTGATCTTTTATTAAGCTCAACTCAGCGAGGATGACCAAACCAAGAATCAACCAAGACCCCATGATGACACCGGTCCAACCATTCATTTGCCAGAATGGGTCCAAATAGAACCCTCCCAAACTGGCGCCTAGGTAGTAAAACACCAGATACAAGGACGAGGCGCTGGCTTTTGAGTGTTTTGCATTACGACTGACAAAACCACTGGTTGTGGAATGGCACAGGAAAAAGCCAAAGCTGTTAATCAATAAGCCCGCAATAATCGCCCACAGGGAGTTCCCTAAGGTCACACACGAGCCAACAATAAAAATACTGGTGCCCAGCACCATGATGTAAGGCTGACTTAAACGCTTCGCTAATTTACCGGATATTGCCGACCCCAGCGTCCCAGACAAATACGTCAGAAACAGTAAGCCCACATATTTTGCTGTCAAATTATAAGGTGCCCCTTCAATAACAAACGTAACGTAACTGTACTGGTTGATAAAAATAAAAAAGCTAAAGCCGCCGATAAAATAACTGATCACCAGACGACGATTTTGCAAATGGCTTTTCATATTGGACACAATATGCCCCACCCGTAGGGGTTTCGGCTCAAAGTGCTGAGATTTTGGCAGAAGAAAGAAGAACGCTAATAAACAGACAAAGCTAATTGCACTCATCACCCCAAACGCAGCCGAAAAGCCAAGCCACTCACCCACAAAACCACCGATTAAGCGACCACCAATGCCGCCTAAGGTATTGCCGCTGATATACAATCCCACCGCCACCAGCAACGCCTCCGGCGTGTACTCATCGCCTAAATACGCCACAGCAATCGCCGGCAACCCCGCAAGAAAAAAGCCCTGTAAACCGCGCAACGCCAACAAGGTTTCATAGTTGTGCACCAAAGACAAACACAAGGTCGTTAACGTAATTCCCACCATGGTCATCACCATGATGCCTTTTCGCCCTAACGCATCAGAGATCGGCCCATAGAACAGCAAAGAAATTCCCAGCGTCAACGTCGTAATCGTAAAACTACCGCTGGCCTGCAGAGGTGTAATATCAAACTCATTGGCAATCATCGGCAACAGAGGTTGCGTAATATACACATTGGCAAAAATCATAAAAGAACCAATCACTAACGCTAAGGTTCCTCGCCAAAAAACGGAACTGCCTACTTCAATCACGCACTCTCTCCACCGGAACAAGTCCATCTCAAGTTAAAACAACTGCGCCACTATACGCCCCACCAATTTATCAATAAAATATATCTACCTTATCAAAACCATAAGATTAACTGATGGACATTAAACCACTTCGCTACTTGATCGCCATTGCCAAAACCGAAAGCTTTACCAAGGCCGCCCAACAATTAGGCGTTGCACAACCAGCGGTGAGCATGGCAATAAAAAAACTCGAGAAGGACCTAGGCTTAACGCTGATTCACCGAGCGGACCGTAATATCGGCTTAACCGATGAAGGAAAAAAGCTTTTAATACACGCTGAAAAGATTATTCAAGCCACCGATGAGGCCTTGCTTGAAATGCGTGAGCTCAAAGGACTAAACCAAGGGGAAGTCAGAGTGGGCATTCCAAGCATGTTAGGCTCTTATTATTTTCCACCCATTCTAATGGCCTTTCGTCATCGCTATCCAACGTTAACGCTCAAGGTCATTGAGGGAGGCACCTGGCAGCTGCAGAAAATGCTTGAAAATGGAGAACTGGATCTTAGTGTCATCGTCGCTGAAACCTTACCTGAGAGCCTAGAAACCCGAGCCTTATTAAGGGAAGAGATGTTGGTCACGATTGCCACAGACCACCCCTTTGCTCAACTCGAACGCGTCTCTCCTGATGCTTTTTTTGACGAAGAACTGGTGATGTTCAAAGAGGGCTTTTTCCACCGCCGTATCGTCGATAAATTAGCGAAAGCCTGTAAGCGAACACCCAAAATTGGCTTTGAAACGAATCTTATTCCATTAATTAAATCCATCACCCAACAAGGCTTTGGAGTATCGACACTGCTTGCCATGGTGGTTGAAGAACGAGATCAATTGCTAACGCGCTCATTTGACCCACCAATTTGGCTAGATTTAGGCATCGCTTGGCGCAAAGACAGTTACCTTTCCCAAGCCAACCGGACCTTTTTGGATTTCGTCAGTGAACACGGTCGCAGTGAGGGCATTGGCTTCTCCTCTGTTGCTCTGTAAACACAAAAAAATACCCATAGACCATTTGGCCTATGGGTACTTCTTACGTGTATTTATCAGATAAGCTTAATCACCTTCTCTTAATGGAAAAGGCGTGTCTCTAGCAAAACAGAACCTTTAAATCTGTGCAGACTTTTGGCTCCAGCCAATACAGCAAGGTCCAGCAATGGCTCAAGCAAAACAACACTCAAATAGGCAATACCAAAAGTCGCCACAGAGGTGAGGTTTTCTGCGCCAAAACCCTGTCCATAAAAAGCCCAAAAAGCCACCCAAGCAACAATCCCACCTTGATACGTCAACGAAAGTTGTAACGCTTGCTTATAGGTGATGTCGACATAAGCCGTATTGGCCGCGATTGTACGACGCGCGACCGCTGACATCGCAAATAACGGCAATAATAGCGTCGTTACGTTCATACCGTATTGCGGCAAGTCAAATTGCGCAAACAGTACGCCTTGCGCCAGTAAGCCTAATATTAACCCCATGGAAGCGGCCGCTGCACCAAAAATCAAGAACAAGGTTGACCCTAAAATCAAGTGTACTTCAGACACCCCCACAGCTTGATGAGGTAATACTTCAAAAAAAGCAAACACCAGCAAGGTCGTTAAAACACTGCGCCCCATTAAAGACAAAAGGCCGTCTTTCTTAATCATGTCGATGGACGCTTTGGCAGAAAAGCCAAAAGCGGCCAATGCCGTCGCGTAACTCAACACAATTTTTGCTCCGTCTACAACGCCTGGTTCAATATGCACAATGTATCTCCAAAGTAACGACCATACTTTCTCGTATGAGTCAGATTAAAACGCTTTTATGACAACCACGGTTGTTTCATAAAAGATCCAATAAACAGATAACACAAACATTATTTAGTACTATTCATTAAACCAGTACTATTCATTAAACGTGCCATTTTATTAGGGTGTTTGCCTAATACCATTCAACAAAAGACACTTGGTAAAACATCGTTATTTAAAAAGACGCTCAGACCACACCGTCAATCCTGCTGCGACGCTCCCAAAATGATCGCCGTCTAAAACGGGAATATCCCCAATACGTTGCTGTATTGCCGCTCGAATAACCGGAGATTTTGCCGATCCGCCGGTCATATAGATTAGATCCGGTTGCTCGCCCGCCTGTTCGATCGCCAATGACATGAGGTTAAGCATTTTTTCTAAAGGCGAAGCAATCGACACTGACAATGCGTCACGATGAATATCCGCTCCTAATGCGGCTTCAATGTATGCCAAATCAACACGATGGGTGTGTGTCTCTGACAGAGCAATCTTCGCCTCCTCCGCGCTGCGAACGATATGGTAATTGTGCTTTTCCTCACGCATGCGCAAAAACCGATCAATCAAGGTCGGCTCGGCTGCATCAAGACGCATCTGACCAATATGGTTTTTGGTTTCAAGACTGTTAAACGTTGCAATGGCCGACACATCATTGGTTGTAATCGCGTTCCAATACATTTGGGTCGGCATGGGAAGGCCTGTCTTCAATAAAGAATCCATACCAAATAATGGCATCAAATGCTTACCTGCAATTTGAATATCTAAATCGTTCCCCCCTACGCGTTCACCCGTATGCGCTAAAAAGTCCGCGCCACGGTCGTCTTTACTCACGTAGTCAGGCCCCATTCGCACCATGGCGCAATCGGTTGTTCCCCCGCCAATATCCACCACCAGTACAGTTTTGTTATCGACCATCTTAGTTTCAAAATCCAAGCCGGCCGCAATAGGCTCATACAGAAACTCGATTTCTTTAAAACCTGCTCGCTTACCCGCTGTGGTTAATATGTCTAAGGCTTGACGATTACTCGCATCCGCGTCTAACCCTTGAAAGTTAACGGGTCGACCAATCACCGTATGGGTAATCTCAGCACCTAAACTGTGCTCCGCACGTTTTTTGATGTTTTGCATCATTAAGGTAACGATGTCTTCAAAGAAGTGAATATGCTCAGCTCGTAGTCCTGTTCCCCCTAAAAAAGACTTAGGCGATTTAACAAAATAGCCCTCTTCAGGCCATTGAAAGTATTCTTCAAACGCAGCGCGACCAAAGAAAACGGTCTGATCTTCATCCGCAATGTCTTCTTCATAGCGAGCACGTTTAGCCCGTGTCAGCGCGTTTTGACGTAATTGCGCAAAATTCTGACGAGCCTCCAAACCTGTCACGCCTCGACCGACGGCTTCCGTAATCAAGTCACGGTTTAACGCATACAAAGTCGATGGCAAAAAGGCATGCTCACCCTCAAGCGCAACCAAGCACACCTTAGAATCTTGTACCGTCCCTAGCGCACAGTTCGATGTGCCGTAATCAAATCCACAAATCATCTTGTTTACCTAACAACCCAATTCTAAAAAACCGCACATTCTACGATACAAAAACAGGCACACCAATTAACGCCTGATGAAGATGGAAAACAATCATAATCCAGGACACCAGCGCGAACACCATGGCAACAAGATTGGGGCGTAAGCTCGACAAGGTGGACGTTTTATACACCACACCCGCTTTACGATCACGACGACGATAAACAGCAAAGCCAACAACCGCCCACACTAAGAAACTACCAAAAAGAATGACATCGGCCAGCGTGCCGTTGCTCAGTAAGTGCGCTAGCGTCCACACTTTTACTGAGATTAAGAAGGGATACCCCATTTTATTTTTCATGGTGCTGTTTTCAATAAAAGCCGAACCGGCAAAGAAAAGCGCCACCAACATTAACAGGGCCGATAAATGACGCGTCCACATAGGTGGAAACCACAACCAGGTTGGGGCGAAGCGTAACTGAGAATAGCCGATGATAATAAAGCCCGTGGCAATTAAAGTGATCATGCCAAAACGCAATTTCCATCGCAGCGATCCCTCTCGATGCATGGCTTTTTCGCGCCACTCCGGTGCAAACATGCGAATCGAATGCACACCAAAAAATATTACCAAACCAATTACTAACACTAACATACGAACAGATTCCTTAACGTTTACAGCTTTTTTTACAGGGGAAATTATGATTTACACACACAAAAATAGCCAACACAGTGACTGTATTGGCTATTTTTTTATTACTATTAAGAAATTACAATGAGTGCTTATCAGTCACCATATTGGTAATGCACGACATCACGCCTTTACTGGCGTCTTCCGCATCACGAACATGTTCTACCAACTCATCCAACACAACGTCATCATTCATCCAGCCACCTTTGACCAGCGTCATCGCAGATTGTATGCGTGTATGTACCCGTGCGTGGTAAGATTCTAGCTCACGGTAACCCGACGTGTGTTCAAAGGCGTCTCTTCCCATCCCTTCGTAATACCACTTCCCTAGTCGGCAATTAAAATGGTCCACTTGTGTCGCCTCAGCTTCTGGACCTTCACCGTAACACTCAAGACCTATGTAGCCATTTTGCATGTAAATAACGTGATCAAGCTGCACAAGAGACGCGAACGCTCGGTCTTTTGTCTGTGTCATAAGCGTAATAGTTGATTGAGAAGCCGTCGCAACGTCATCAAAATTATCATGGAACGTATCAATTTCACTGCCAATTTGTTTTGTTTGCTGACTGACCGCCAAGGTCTGTTGCACCATGGTATCAATTTGTGTTCTCAAGCCTGTTATCACATCACTGATCTCTTCTGTGGAAGATCGAGTGCGCGTCGCCAAATTTCGTACCTCATCCGCTACAACCGCAAAGCCTCGACCCACTTCGCCCGCCCTTGCCGCTTCGATAGCAGCATTTAAAGCCAGCAGATTGGTCTGCTCAGCAATATCACTGATTAGCTTAATCGTATCAGCAATCTTATGACTCTGTTCTTCCAACTCATGGGCACTGATTTCTACGCTGGCCATACGCTCATTGACATCACCAACGGAGTCGCGCAAGCCAGAGACCGTTTCACTGCCTTTTTGTGCGCCATCGCGGCTTTTTGATGCAATATTCAAAACGTCGTCCATTTTCGAGGACAACAAACTCAAGTCAGACTGGCTGTTTTTCAGATTAAGCAGCAAATTGGATGTGTTTAAGGTGTGTAGTCTGCCTAATAATTTATTTTGTCGAGCAAAGTTATCCGCGTCTTCCATGCCTTTAATCGCCACATTGACGTTCTGCATCATAACGCCAAACTCACCCGGCATACCATCGGTCAATACTTTGCGGTAAAAATGTCGCTGACTCGTTGCGTAAAAGCTGTTGGAAAGCTCTTTAAAGCTACTTTCAACAATGTCTAAAAAATCATTAAGCGCCCAAGCGACTTCACCGACCTCACCCAAGCCTTTGGTGTTAGTCACGCGAATATGGGTGTTACCACGTTTGGCCTCGGCCAAGGTTTCTTTAATCGTATTGAGCGCAATAACCGGCTTACGGTGATCATTCCAAGCGATCAAGGCAAAAACACCTACTAATATTGGAAACACAATATCAGAGTAACTAAAGCCAAACTGCCAAAGGTTAACAAGGCTGATTATCACGGAAAAAGCGAAAAACACGATACAAGTAATGGCGTATTTTTGCTGCATAAAAGGGATGTGTTTACTGATATGCCTGTACTTTGTCATTATTTTTACTGCCTAAAACTTTGATAATGATTAAGGATAAATGCGTCATAGCTCATTCCCGCGGTTTCTTGGCAGTGGTCATTCAACCATTGCCAACTTTTTTCTGGCGCATTGGTTTTATTACTGCTGGCTTCTATCTCTCTCATTTTGGCGTAAAGCTCTGTAATCGTCGCCAATGATTTTGGAGGGGCAACACGTCTAACCGAATAATAGCCTATCTTTTGTTCGCCAATCTGATCGGGAGTCACGTTTGCAAACACCCAATAATAGTTGCCATCTGAGGTGCTGTTTTTAATAAAACCGAAAAATTCATTCCCTGACTGGAGTGCTTTCCACATACCATAAAAAACGCCCCTAGGCATATCTTGGTGGCGTATCATATTGTGTGGTTGGTTTAACAAGGCACTCTCAGGAAAATTACAAATTCGCATAAATGCACGATTTGAATAGGTAATTTTTCCTTTAAGATCTGTTTTACTGATGATCAGTTCTTCAGGTAAAAAAGTAATTTCTTTTGACATACATACTACCGAATCAGAGAAAATTTCTATAATAATAGCACTTTATAACGCTGATATTATTTTTTATAGACATAAGACAACAAATCTTGTGATCATCACATATTAAGAAACATCCGCTCTTTTGAGGAATGATACTGATTGCACAAGATGTTCACTACGATTGACTGTAACATCGCAAGGTACAGAGTGAAAAGTACAGTAAAAACATCATTAAAATACTTCTGTTTACGCTAGAAAAAGCCCTGTCGTTTGCTCTAGAATACGTCGCTTTGACCCCTTAGACAGGTTGCCATGATTAAGACACCTTACTACCTTATCGACAAAGCAGCTCTTCTCAAAAATTTAGAGAAAATCGCTTACGTTCGCCAACAATCTGGCGCAAAATCGTTGCTCGCTTTGAAGTGCTTCGCCACTTGGTCTGTTTTCGATTTAATGCAAGACTACATGGACGGCACCACCTCCTCCTCTCTATACGAAGTTAAACTTGGGAAGACTCGGTTTCAAGGGGAAACCCACGCCTACAGTGTCGCTTACGCCGACGATGAAATCGCTGAAGTTCTCGCTCACTCTGATAAAGTGATTTTTAACTCCATTGGTCAACTTGACCGCTTCAAAGAAGTGAGTCAAGACAAAACACGTGGCTTACGAGTTAACCCTCAGGTGAGTACCTCTGAATTTTTAATCGCCGATCCGGCACGTCCATTTAGCCGTTTGGGGGAATGGGATCCAGAAAAAATTGCGACCGTCATAGAGGATATTTCAGGCTTTATGTTCCACAACAATTGTGAGAACGAAGACTTTGCACGCTTTGATGAAATGCTTACGCTTATTGAAACACGCTTTGGTCACCTCATTAAAAAGGTAAAGTGGGTCAGTTTAGGCGGTGGCATTCACTTTACTGGTGACGACTATCCACTGGATTTGTTTTGCCAGCGCTTAAAAGCCTTTGCCGAAAAATACGACATTCAGGTTTATCTTGAACCAGGCGAAGCCAGCATTACCAAAAGCACCACGCTGGAAGTGACGGTGCTAGACACATTATTTAACGGCAAAAACCTCGCCGTTGTCGACAGTTCTATCGAAGCGCACATGCTGGACTTATTAATCTATCGTGAAAATGCGAAAATGGCGCCTTGCGATGGCGAAAACGAATACATGATCTGTGGGAAGTCTTGCTTAGCAGGCGATATCTTTGGTGAATTTAAATTTGATGCGCCTTTGCAAGTGGGCGATCGTTTGTCTTTCCAAGACGCTGCAGGGTACACCATGGTGAAAAAGAACTGGTTTAATGGTGTAAAAATGCCATCTATTGCCATTCGCCAACTGGACGGCCAAATCGAGCTTGTTAGAGAGTTTGATTACAGGGATTTCGAACAAAACTTGTCTTAATCACAACAAAGACAAAGCAACCTTTTTATTTTGGAGATCGCGTTACTATGAAAAAAAATGTCCTTATTATCGGTGGCGGAGGCGTGGCACGTGTTGTGGCACACAAATGCGCCCAACACAATGACACACTGGGCAATATCGCAATTGCTTCGCGCAGCGTTACGAAATGCGACGATATTGTAGCCAGTGTCCTCGACAAAGGCAGTTTAAAGATAGAGGGCCGCATTCAAGCATTCGCCCTTGATGCTCTTGACGTGCCAGCTACGGTTAAGCTGATCCAAGACACAGAATCACAAATCGTCATCAATGTGGGTTCCGCTTTTATTAACATGTCTGTCTTAGAAGCCTGTATCGAAACAGGTGCCGCTTATTTAGACACAGCGATCCACGAAGACCCAACAAAAATTTGTGAAACACCCCCTTGGTACGCCAACTACGAATGGAAGCGCCGTGATTTATGCAAAGACAATGGCATCACCGCAATTCTCGGGGTAGGTTTTGATCCAGGTGTCGTAAACGCCTATGCCGCCCTTGCTTACAACGATTATTTTGACAGTGTCAGCGACATCGATATTATTGATATTAATGCTGGCAGTCATGGCAAATATTTTGCTACGAACTTTGACCCAGAGATCAACTTCCGCGAATTTACCGGACGTGTGTACTCTTGGCAAAACCGCGCTTGGCAAGAAAACAAAATGTTTGAAATCAGCCGTACTGACGACCTCCCAGTAGTCGGCACGCAAACGGCTTATATGACGGGCCACGATGAAGTGCACTCTATTTCACAGAATCTAGACGTGCCAAATGTACGTTTCTGGATGGGCTTTGGCGAACACTACATCAATGTTTTTACGGTTCTGAAAAGCCTAGGTTTGCTTTCTGAGCAACCAGTAAAAACGGCGGAAGGTTTAGACGTTGTGCCTCTTAAAGTGGTTAAAGCGGTGCTTCCTGATCCGTCTTCTTTGGCACCCGATTACACCGGCAAAACTTGCATCGGTGATGTTGTGAAAGGCTTGAAAGACGGTAAAGAAAAAGAAGTCTTTATCTACAATGTCGCAGACCACAAAGACGCTTACAACGAAGTGGGTAGCCAAGGTATTTCCTACACCGCAGGCGTTCCACCGGTTGCCGCCGCTATTCTAGTGGCGAACGGCACGTGGGATGCAAAAGAAATGCGCAATGTCGAACAACTTGATCCAAAACCTTTCTTAGGTTTATTGAACGACATGGGCTTACCGACCCGCATTAAAGACGAAAACGGTGATCGCCCTTTTACTCTGTAAAAGCAGTTTTGTAGCAGTATTATTTCAATAATACTGCCCGCTCAACACCTCATAACCTCGCGCCGCGGGGTTATTTTTTATCGATTAAATGTACTGACACATCTGCCTTATTAGCTTACATATTTTACGCTATCCCTTTACAATGCAAAGATCATGTATATTTTGTGTTGAAATCATTCATTAAGGATCATCATTATGAAAAGGGAACTCAGGCTCGCTTCATTACTTACTGCCACGACACTTGTCTTATCAGGTTGTGCTTCTAATCCAGATTCAGTCTCCAGTCTTGCTTCCGATGCGGAGCAATCTAGTACTATTAGCCAAGTCAGTATCTTAAAGAAAACAATAGATGATGCTGATAAAGCACTTAAAAAAGGCAAACAGGAAGAATTAAGCTGGTTCGCAGAAAAAGACATAGATGAAGCAAGCGAGGCACTGAATACAGCAAAACAATACTATGCCAAATTTGAAATAGACCCAGCTGAGGCAAACAGTAAAACGGGTTTTTTTAGCTCACAAACAAACATAGAGGCTGCTGAGGAAGCGATCCTAGAGTTTAAAACGTATTTCTCTCATGCAGAAAAAGTGAAGGCTACATCGCTATCTGTCCTTGCCGAAGCCTTTGATTATAGAGAACAGCTGGTTAAAATCGACGCCAAACAATATTTCCCTAATACGGTAGAAGAGTTAGATAAATCGTTAAAACAACTTGTTGACCAAATCGCTGGCGATAAAATAGATAATGCCATCAGCGAGCAACCAAATTTGGTAAAAAGCCAACGTTTACTTGAAGTAAAGACCGTCTCTACCATTTACCTCACAGATGCTAAAAATGAGTTTGATAGACTCAGAAAAACAGACATTGCACAATTTGCACCGAACGCTCTATCTCAGGTGTCAGCAGCGTTAAACAGCACAACCGCTTTTATTTCAACAGATCCTCGTAACATTGCAGCCATTGAGAAAAAAGCGGACGAGACAATGTTCTTAGTGAAACGTGCGGAACAAATCACTTTGGCGGTAAAAAAACTTAAAGCTTTGCCTGAAAAAGACTATGAGAATTATATTGTTACTCATGAAAAGATTTTACTGAATATCAGTGAAGCGTTAGGCGCAGAAGATCGTCGTGATATTGCTCTAGAAGAACAAGGTGCACTGATTGTTAACTTCATTGAATCTAGCATGCGTGCAAGTAAATTGGCCTCTCAAGAGAAAAAAGAACTGACTGATGCGCTAGACAATCAGACCGCCTACAGTGAGTTACTAGAGGCAAAAATACGAGAATTGACTGAGACGAATATACAGAAGCTAACAAAAAGTAGCTCAATTGACGAAGCGCCAGCCGAAACTTCCGAAAAGACAACTGATGCGAACGACATATCAGCCACTACAGAAGAATAGTCAAAACTAGACCCTTAAACTCCTTTCACTGCTTGCCTCCAGTTCATTATTGAATCTGGAGGTAAGCTTAATAAGCCTTAGACACCAATCGGTTTTCTATTACCTGAATGAACCACTTATATCTTATAAAATATTCGCAGGTACAAATTGCGGTGCAGCTTCTGTGCAAAATTTCGGAAAAGATAGAATTTTGAAGAATTAAAAAGAAACGCTGAAAGCTAGTATTGGCGGGGGATAGAGCAAGATAGGAAAATTTAGGCGAAAAAAAAGGCACCATAAATGGTGCCCGGGACCGGAATCGAACCGGTACGCTCGTTAAAGCGCAAGATTTTAAGTCTTGTGTGTCTACCAATTTCACCACCCGGGCATATCTGATTTTGGAGGCCGGAGTCGGAATCGAACCGGCGTTAACGGAGTTGCAGTCCGCTGCATGACCACTCTGCCATCCGGCCTTCTATCAGATTGTCTTTTGATTGGAGCGGGAAACGAGGCTCGAACTCGCGACCCCAACCTTGGCAAGGTTGTGCTCTACCACTGAGCTATTCCCGCGTCTCAAAAGACGTGGCCTATTCTATGTATTTGAGCCTTCACGTCAAGGAAAAAATTCAAATTAATTCATAACTTAGGCATTTTTTTTGATCCGTTTATTTTTTGTTCGATTCTTTGGCCATCAACTCGGGCCACGCAGCTTTTAAATAAATATACATCGACCAAAGCGTCAACAATGCGGCAGCGATCAATACTGCCTCCCCAAGATGCGATTGAAAGCTACCTGGGTGAGAGCCCAATAAAATGAAGATGGCAATCATCTGCATTGTGGTTTTTAGCTTACCAATGTATGACACCGCTACACTGGCACGTTTCCCCATTTCTGCCATCCACTCTCGCAACGCAGAAATAACAATCTCACGACCAACAATAACGGCACTGGCCAACGTTAACAGAGGATTCGAATAACTCGCCACCAGCAGCACTAAAGCAATCGAAACCATAAGCTTATCAGCGACAGGATCAAAAAAAGCACCAAACGCCGTTGCCTGATTAAGCTTTCTTGCTAGGTAACCATCCAACCAGTCAGTGATTGCGGCTAACGCAAAAATAATGGCACACGCATGATAACGGCCTTCCCATGGCAAATAATAAATAGTGACCAAAACGGGAATCATAAAGATCCGTACGGAAGTCAAGATATTCGGTATGTTCATTTTATTCCTAGTAAGAGTACTGAGTGCCAAACATAAAACAAGCTTAACGCTTATACGTTAACTTTTGTAAACTAATTTTTGTGCAGATGAAGGTAAATCTCTTCTGCCTTCTTTGTGCTGATACCTTTGACCTTGGAAATATCTTGCTGGCTCGCCGACAACAACTCCTGATAACCCCCAAACGCCATCAGCAACTCTTTGCGTCGAGTAGGTCCAATACCTGGAATACCTTCTAAAGCAGAGTGTCGACGTTTTTTGTCTCTTCTACGACGATGACTCTTCACCGCAAACCGGTGGGCTTCATCGCGTATATGCTGAATAAGATGCAACGCCGAGGAGTCTGGTGGCAAGACGACCTCCTCCTCTTTCGAACCAATATACAGTGTTTCAAGACCAGGTTTGCGCGTATCCCCTTTCGCCACGCCAAGTAGGAATATATCGACCAAACCCAGTTCTTTTAATACCGTTTCTGCTTGCGTAAGCTGTCCCTTACCACCGTCAATAAGCAACACATCAGGCGCCGCCAGCTCACCACTTTTCACACGCTTATAACGACGAGTAAGCGCCTGCTTCATTGCTCCGTAATCATCGCCAGGCTCGACACCTTCTATATTAAAGGAACGATAGCGCTTTTTATCTGGACCGTCTGGCCCAAATACAACACAAGACGCTACCGTTGCCTCACCACTGGAATGACTGATGTCAAAACACTCCATATGCGAAGGCGGCGCTTTAAAGCCCAACAGTTTTTGCAATGCGGTAATGCGGCTAAAATGGTTACGTTTGTCGTTTAATCTTGCCTGTAAACCTTGTTCAGCGTTGAGTTTCGCCAAATCAAGCCATCGAGCACGCTGACCACGCACATTGTGAACCACTTCAATTTTTTTCTGCGTGGTTTGAAAAATGCCTTCTATCAGCGCTTCACTGTCTTCCAATTCGTGACTTAAAATAATCGTCTTAGGCAATTCTTGACTGCCTCCTAAATAAAACTGCGCGATAAAAGAAGAAAGCAATTCGCCTTCCGTGATTTCAATCGGCATTTTAGGGTAATGGCTTTTACTACCAACGACTTTACCTTTTCGCACCATCATCACGTGCACACACAAGCCACCAGGCTGTATAAGAGAGGCGATCACATCTGCCTCCCCTGTTTGCCCATAAACATCTTGCTGTTCTTGAATATGGTTGAGCTGAATCACTTGATCTCGTAACGCAGCCGCACGCTCAAATTCCATCTCGACTGCCGCCGCGCTCATCTGTGCGGTAATTTCTGCTGTTAGTTCTTGATCTTTGCCCTGTAGGAACATTTTTGCGTGACGCACATCGGATGCGTACTCTTCATTACTGATCAAGCCAACACAAGGTCCCGAACAACGCTTGATCTGATATTGCAAACAAGGTCGAGAACGATTGGCATAGGTACTGTCTTCGCACTGCCTAACTTTAAAGACTTTTTGCATGGTGATTAGACTATCTTTAACCGCTGGGCCGCTCGGAAATGGCCCAAACAAGGTGCCTTTATTGTGCTTTTTGCCACGACGAAATAACAAAGCAGGATGAGTATGATCAGACAATAGAATATAAGGATAAGATTTGTCGTCACGTAACAGAATATTATAAGGAGGCCGATGCTGCTTAATCAGTGTTTGCTCTAGCAACAACGCTTCCGTATCACTTTTGGTAACGGCAATTTCTATGCTGTGGATACGGCTGACCAACGCCATGGTTTTTGTCGTTAACCCTGTTGCGCGAAAATAACTGGCGACACGGTTTTTTAAATTTTTTGCCTTACCAACATAGAGCAACTCCCCTAACTTATCGTACATTCGATAAACGCCAGGACGAGTCGTTAAATTGCTGACAAAATGCTTAGGATCAAATTCTAAAGGACTCAAATCAACCTCGAGTGTCATCTAACCCATACCAAGCACACGATAGCGTATGGCCAGTCGAATCAACTCCACATCACTGTCTATGTTTAATTTAGAAAAAATACGAGAACGAAAGGTGCTCACCGTTTTAGGACTCACTTTCAGACTGACGGCAATCTCACTGGATTTTTTACCATCAACAATCATTTGCGCCACTTGTAACTCACGATCAGACAGCTGACTTAACGGCGAGCCTTCCCCATCAATCGTGAATTTTGACAGAGCAATCTTTTGTGCCACCGATTGTGAAATATAATGTTGCCCCTTGGCAACCGTATCAATCGCTTCAACCAGCTCTGACGTATTCGTGCCTTTGGTCAAATACCCCGAAGCCCCCACTTCTAAAAGCTTTACAGGGTATAAATCGTCCTCTAACGCCGACAAAGCAATCACCTTGATTCGTGGCAAAAGTCGTTTGATTTCTTTGGTGGCACCCAAGCCCCCCATGCCCGGCATGTGAACGTCCATTAGAACGATATCGGGCAACAAGGCTTTCGACTGCGCAATAGCGTCTTCACCACTGTGCA
This sequence comes from Marinomonas algarum, assembly GCF_020532605.1. GTDB lineage: Bacteria > Pseudomonadota > Gammaproteobacteria > Pseudomonadales > Marinomonadaceae > Marinomonas > Marinomonas algarum. The sequence goes on from NZ_JAJATW010000002.1 coordinate 186,675, forward strand.
CCACACCGACGACGTCAACGCCTTTGACATCTTGCAGCACTCGACTAATACCATGGCTGACCACATCATGGTCATCAACAATCAGTACTTTTAACATAATCGCCTCACCAAGCTCTCTCACACGCCCTGTCAACGCTAACAATTGCCTGGCAGGCCAATTGTCTGGAGCGTCTTGTTATTATCATGATGTTATCGAACAAAGACGAAAAACTCATCGTTATTCTGGAAGTTTTTCGTGGTAACCCATTTCTGCTAGTTTTTTCTGACTTATCTCACGATACCGCTGACGAATGCTCGTGCCTGCTGTTTTTTGTGTGTAATACAACAACGGCATCACCCGCTCTTCTGAAACAGCCAAGGTTTTAGAAATATGGCCCGCCAATTCAGTCACATTAAGCGTGCGCTGATTTTCGATCATGACCACTTTAGGTATTTTCAGTCGCTCTCCGGCAATGACTCGATCGACTATTTTCGTGTAACTTTTTTCAAACAGTGGCCAAGTTGAACGTTCTTCTTCAGACTTTAGCTTGTACCACCCCACATCAGACGCAGCAAAAAACACCGCGGGGTGACTCCACTTATACTGTAGAGGATCAGAGCGACAGCCGCATGCCTCCAAGTAAGCAGAACGCGGGTCACGCAAACCGTACGCCTTGTAGGCAGTACTGATAAGCTTTAAAAAATCAGCAATCGTCGGAGGCCAAGGGTGAACTTCTTTGGTACGCTCGACTGCATGAGCGAGAAGCGGTTCTTGAAAGCCTTTTAGGGCAATTGCCCACTCCCGCTTTGCTAACTTTACCTCGTCTGTTGTACTGTAAGCTGAGGCAAATTTATGGGTATAAATCGCTTTAAAACGTGCAAACAGCATGTTTACCAGTACGCGTGTTTGTTGCTCTGCCTCGGTTGGCCCAGATTCACGGCCACTGGCACCATACTCACCAGTCTGTGTCGTGGATGTTGTTGAGGGCGTCGCTAACTTGTTCTCTAGAGGTTTTAGCAAATGTTGAATTGCTTGAGGTTCCTTCATATGAAGACCGATCCGATTGTTTGTACTGCCACTGACGTTTTACGTATTTAAAAAATTCACTGTTCCAAGTTCTGACGTTTTTGCGTTGCTCTTTGATACGCAATAAAAATTCAGTTTGTAATGATAAAGCGAATTCACGGGCAATTCCCGCTTGTGCGATTTGCTCCAATGTTGCCTCTTCAGGCTGCCATTGATCAGGTTGTCGAGCCCGCTCTTTTTGCTCTAAATATAAATCAAAATCCGTTACACCACGACGATCATTGACCACAGGGGGCGACGACGGCACATCAAACTGACGAGCTGATTGCTTAGGAGGCTGACTTTTTGCTTGAGGTGTAAATTCCTCTTGTTTTTCCCGAGACGCCTTTTGCATACGATCCATTTTCGCCATCAACGGCTCATCTTTAGGCGGCGCCTCTGATGCACCATTCGGCGCAGTCGCTGCTTTTTTAGAGGCCAATTGAATTTCCAATAAGTCGTCTTTGCGCTGAAAAACGATCAACTGGCTCAATTGCAAATTGGACAATAAACGCATAAGGATAGGCAATGTCCAAAAAGGCAACTGTGCACTCAAGCGACTCGCCTCTATTCGCATCGCATTTGATCCGATCAGGTACGCTTGCTGCTTAAGAAAGGTCAACAATACCGTTTCTTCTAGACCGATTTGAGTCGCCATCGAAAAGGATATCGGTAAAGAGTAATCGTTATCCAACATAAACCTCACTTCATTTATATAGAACAATAGTTTATCAAAAGGCATCATCAGAAGCACGACAACCTTCGTCTTCCCCTCCTTCTATCTGAGACATTTTCATGACGCTTTTATAAAGGTTTCTAACACTGTCTTTACTAAGATAAAGGCGTACTGACACAAATGCCGCTTGAAGTTTGGAACTTTCAACCGCATATTAAGTCTACCGATGACATAAAATTTGAAGGAGAACACCATGCGTTATACTGAAGCCCTTTCGACGCAATCGTCACAAGCGGCAAACAAAACGCTCCGTAATACCTACGGTTTGTTGTCGCTCACACTCTTGTTTAGTGCTTTCACGGCAGGATTGAGCATGGCTCTAAACCTGCCACACCCTGGGTTAATTTTGACCCTAGTGGGTTTTTATGGCCTGTTGTTTTTGACACATAAATTTAAAAACAGTGCCGTTGGTATCTTGTGTGTGTTTGCACTCACAGGGTTTATGGGGCTCACACTTGGTCCTATCCTCAGTATGTACATGAACATGACAAACGGTGCGAGCTTAATCATGAGCGCCCTAGGCATTACTGGCTTGTCTTTCTTAGGCTTGTCTGCTTACGCTTTGGTGTCTAAAAGAGATTTTAGCTTTTTAAATGGCTTCATCACCGTGGGCTTTTTTGTTCTGCTATTCGCTGTGATCGCGGGCTTCTTTGTTCAAATGCCAGCCTTGCAGATCTTTATCTCTGCAGGTTTTGCCCTGTTTTCTGCCGCCATTATCTTATTGCAAACCAATCAAATCGTTCGTGGTGGTGAAACCAATTACATCGTGGCAACCGTGAACTTGTATGTCTCTTTGTACAACATGTTCCTAAGCATCTTGTCATTGTTGGGCATGGCGCGTGATTAATCACTTGCCTACTTTTGAAAAAGGCCGCTGACTGCGGCCTTTTTTATGTGTAAAATTTGACCCTAATAGCACATACCCTAAACCTCACCGACCCATCGTATTCTGTTAGGTGGTGGTTTTAATGTGATGGCTTTAATGTAACGGTTTTAAAAAGGTGACACCCAATGCAATACACGCTACTGATCACTGGCTCACCCTATCAAAGTAAGGCTTGCCACTCAGCTCTTCGATTTGTAAAAGCCGCTGTTGCCGCGCACCCAAACAGCATCAAGGGCGTGTTTTTTTACGAAGATGCGGTACTCCTTGCAAACGCCTTATCTCAACCCCCTAGGGACGAATACAACCTCACCCAGGCTTGGCAAGAGTTAGCCGTCAGTAACAACTTTCCTCTCTATGTCTGCATTGCAGCCTCTGTGAGAAGAGGTATCTTAAGTGAAAGCGAAAGCCAGCGTTATGAGCAAAGTCAGCACTCCTTAGCCGAACACTTTCAGCTAGAAGGTTTAGGCACTCTCGTTGACCTCATTAACACCACCGATAAAATCATCCAGTTTAAATAGCATTATGAAAAACACCTTAATCCACCTAAACAGCAGCCCTTATACAGGCTTAGCCTGCAAAGAAGGGCTAGACTTAGCGCTAGTGCTGGCGACGTTTGAGCAAGCGGTCGATCTTTGTGTCTCCGGTCCAGCACTGGCTTTACTGACGTTAAACCAGCAACCCGATGCATTACACGGAAAGAACCTACATAAGCTATTAGAAGGGCTAGAATTCTATGATATTGATAATGTGTATATAGAACGCTCTGAAACAGAACATCCTGGAGCAAAAAACGCTGAACTGGCTCAAAACACGTGGTCCGGTGTAACAGCGCTGAACACGCAACAATGGCAAAGGCTCTTTTCCCAATACCAACAAGTTTTTCGGTTTTAATTATGCAGCTCCACCAAATCAACCAGTCAGAATATCCAGTGTCATTAGAGACGCTTTGGCAAAACAGCCTTCAAGTCGGCGATCAAGTTATGCTGATTGAAGAAGGCGTTTTACGTTTAACCCAAGATAGCCAGGCCATGCAAACACTGATCAAAGAAAAAAATGTAACCCTCTATTACTTGCAAAGCGATGCACTCGCCTATGGCTTGTCCCCTAGCATCGGCACTCCGCTATCAGACGCTGAATGGGTGACTTTGACTTTTCAAGCGGAAAAAAACATAAGCTGGTAACAACAGAATGAATCAACCACGACTAGACGAAGAAGGCTATTTGTTGAACCTTGCCGACTGGACGCCAGAGTTAGCAGGACAACTAGCGAGCGATGTCGATATTGAAATGACCGACGCCCATTGGGAAATCATTTATTTATTACGTGATTTTTATCAAGAATTTGAAGTGTCGCCTGCCATGCGCCCTTTAGTAAAAGCGGTTAGCAAGAAACTGGGGGCAGAAAAAGGGCGGAGCATATACCTAATGACACTGTTCCCAGGCAGTCCACCCAAACTGGCAGCAAAAATCGCAGGCTTGCCTAAGCCTGCGAATTGCTTGTAACCCAGCAATGACTCTCGATGCATCGCTATCGGGGGTTATTTGTACTTTCCGTACCACTCAAGCTTACTCTGTAAGGTAACGATTTCACCGATAATCAGCAAAGCAGGCGATTTTACTTCATTCTGTGTCGCTACCTCGTACACCTCTTTAATGGTGGAGGTGAAAACACGTTGTTCGCTAGTGGTCCCCTTTTCCACTACGGCCACAGGCATAGACGGCACCATACCAAACCGAATTAAAGATTGACTGATCTCTTGTAGGCCAGTGAGCCCCATATAGATCACCAAGGTTTGAGCAGGATGAACTAACTCTTCCCAAGGCAGATCGGTTGTGCCGTTTTTCAAGTGCCCAGTTAAAAAACGTACGGATTGTGCGTAGTCACGATGCGTGAGTGGAATCCCCGCGTAGGCAGCACACCCTGCTGCGGCCGTCACACCGGGAATAACCTCAAAAGGCACACCCTCTTCAATTAACTCTTCCAGCTCTTCTCCACCACGGCCAAAAATAAAAGGGTCCCCTCCTTTAAGTCGAACCACCCTATTACCGGCTTTCGCCTTAGCGACCAATAAACTGTTGATTTCCTCTTGGGGCAAACTGTGTAACGATTTTGCCTTACCGACGTATTTTTTCTCAGCGGTATCTGGAATGAGGTCAATAATCTCTTTCCCCACTAACCTGTCATACAACACGACATCTGCCATAGTAAGCAAACGATGCGCTTTTAATGTTAATAACTCTGGGTCACCAGGACCCGCACCAATCAAATAGACCTTGCCCGTCATATTCTGTTGTTCCGACTAAAAAATAAAAAAGCTTCCTGAGAAGCTTTTTTATTCAGTTAATTTTATACACCCTATCCTTAGGCGTTGGCGTATTTTTACTGTCGTTTAGGCTTTATTAATGACCGTTTTACCCCCCATATAAGGCACTAAAACATCAGGGACTTGCACACTGCCATCCGCATTTTGATAGTTTTCAAGCACGGCAACCAAAGTACGACCTACTGCTAAACCAGACCCGTTCAAAGTATGAGCCAGTTCAGGACGACCGGTTTCTGGATTACGCCAGCGAGCTTGCATACGACGAGCTTGGAAATCCCACATGTTAGAACAAGATGAAATTTCACGGTACTTACCTTGCCCAGGCAACCACACTTCTATGTCATACGTCTTGTGAGCAGAGAAGCCCAAGTCACCACCGCATAGAATCACGGTACGGTAAGGCAAATTCAGTTTTTGTAAGATGGACTCAGCATGCCCGACCAATTCTTCCAAAACCTCTGCAGAACGATCAGGTCGACACACATGCACAAGTTCTACTTTTTCAAACTGATGCTGACGAATCATACCACGAGTATCACGGCCATAACTGCCGGCTTCACTGCGGAAACAAGGCGTGTGAGCCACAAACTTTTTATGCAGCTCAGCGTCGTTTAAGATTTCATCTCGAACCAAATTCGTGACTGGCACTTCCGCCGTTGGAATAAGGTACAAGTCATTATTGCCACTTTCTTTATCAACCGGCACTTTAAACAAGTCGGCTTCAAATTTGGGCAACTGGCCTGTGCCTTTTAAAGAGTGTGCGTTAACCAAATAAGGCACATACACTTCAGAATAGCCATGCAAATCAACGTGTGTGTTGATCATAAATTGCGTCAGCGCACGATGAAGACGCGCTAAGTCAGAATGCATCACAGCAAAGCGAGAACCGGTGATTTTAACCGCTGCGGCAAAATCCAACATGTCCATTGCTTCGCCTAAATCAACATGGTCTTTAGCTTCAAAATCAAAGACTTTTGGCTCACCCCAACGGCGCACTTCTAGGTTATCGTCTTCTGTCAGACCTTCTGGCACAGAGTCGTGGGGTAAATTTGGAATGCCTTCTAACAGGGTTTCAAACTCATTTTGAACTTGTGTCAACTGTGCTTTAGCGGCTTCAAGGTCATCCCCTAAAGTCGCTGTCTGCGCTTTTAATTCCGCGGCTTTTTCTTTATCACCCGCCTTCATCGCCTGTCCGATTTCTTTGGACACCGAGTTTCGGGCTTGTTGCAGCTGCTCCGTTTCCATTTGAATGGCCTTACGGCGCTCTTCCAAGGAAGAAAAAGCCGCCACATCTAACTCATAGCCTTTCTTTTTAAGTTGAGCCGCGATGGCTTCTGGGTCAGCGCGTAATGCTTTAATGTCTAACATTTCTGCAACAATATCCTTTAAACAATAGAAAAAAATAAATGAGGAACACGCCTTTCTTTTACAGTAAACGCGCTAAGGCCATGCCAGCAGCAAGACCCACAACCCCCAAAACACAACTCAATAATAAATAGCTTATAACACTTAGCCAAGCTTGCATGTTAATAAGCGAGACAATTTCCAAAGAAAAAGTCGAAAATGTGGTGAAAGCCCCTAAAAAACCCACCATCACCAGAGGGCGATAAGGCTCAAGAACAGGTAAACGCTCGCTGATCACCACGAAGGCTATGCCCATTAGGACACAACCCAACACATTCACCACCATGGTCGCAAAAGGAAAATAATGCGTCCAATACGTGTTTATCCATTTGGTAAGGCCGTAACGACTCAGAGCGCCAACACCGCCTCCAAAAGCAATCATCAGGTACATCATGCTTGCTCTCCGCCTGGATCCCATGTCGGAGAATCACCGCTTTTACTGTAGCGTTTTAGCGGACTTTGTTTATCTAATTCCGACAACCACCCCAGTTTATCGGTTATCTTCTTCTCCAAACCACGGTCTGTCGGCTGATAATAGCTCGTACCAACGAGGGCTTCAGGCAAATAATGCTCACCAGCAGCATAAGCATGGTCTTCGTTATGTGCGTAACGATACTCTTCACCATGACCCATCTCTTTTGCTAATGCGGTTGGTGCGTTACGCAAATGGTTCGGCACATCATAGCTCGGCTGTGCTGCAACGTCGCTCATGGCTTGGTTAAACGCTTTGTAAACAGCATTACTTTTAGGAGCACAGGCCATATAAACAGCCGCTTGAGCAATGGCGCGATTACCTTCACCCGGCCCAACCCGCTCAAACACATCCCATGCATTCAAACCAATTTGTAAGGCTCTAGGATCAGCGTTGCCAATGTCTTCAGACGCAATCGCCAATAGACGACGTGCAATGTACAGAGGGTCACAACCACCATCAAGCATACGCGCCATCCAGTACAAGGCGCCATCGGGTGACGAACCTCGTACAGATTTATGAAAAGCGGAAATTTGATCGTAGAACACATCGCCTTTGTGATCAAAACGACGCAAACGACCACCAAGTACGTCTTCTAATTGATCCTCAGTCACAACATCACCAGGCTCAACCAGATCTGACAAAATTTCCAGAAAATTCAATCCACGACGAATGTCGCCATCGGCTGCTTGCGCCAATACAGACACGTAATGAGCCTCTATCTGAAGGGGCTTTGAAACTTTGCTCTGATAATCAAGTGCACGGGTTAAAGCCCGTGTTATCTCTTCGATACTGGGTGTTTTTAAACGGTAAACTCGAGCCCTCGACAACAAGGCAGAGTTCAACTCAAATGCGGGATTTTCTGTGGTCGCACCAATAAATAAAAACGTCCCGTCTTCAATAAAGGGCAAAAAGGCGTCTTGTTGGGATTTATTAAAACGGTGTACTTCATCAACAAACAACACGGTTTGCGTGCCTTTCATTAGTCGCAGTTGCTTAGCTTTGTCTACCGCTACACGGATATCTTTCACACCAGACATAACGGCTGACAACTCAATAAACTGCGCATCTAGCGCATTAGATAACAGTTGTGCAAAGGTCGTTTTTCCAACACCTGGCGGCCCCCAGAGAATAAAAGAATGGCAATGCCCCGTTTCTACCATGCGCCTCAGAGGCTTACCAGGGCCAACAAGATGCGCCTGACCAATGTAGTCGTCCAAGGTATCCGGTCGCATTCTCGCGGCAAGAGGCTGATACGCCGATTCAGGAGCCTCTGAAAACAGGTCTTTCATTATTGTCCTTCTACGATCACATCCACGTAATCGGGAAGATCCAGCACAAAGTTTTCCTTTGCCACCCCATCATGGGCTTCGATATTTTTAAATTCAATCACCGTCGTTTGGCCAAGTGCATCTAAAATACTCATTGCGCTAATGACGCCATCACGAAACGACAACGTTAAATTTTGAAACAGATCCTCTTCTCCTTTGGGAGCTAAACGAAACTTTTCTTCACCCAGTATAGTGACCACATAGTGTGGCAGCACGTCAGCAGCCGGTCGCCCTAACAAGGCCGCAGGCGAGTTACCAACCGCTCCCGCTAAGGGCTTTTTCGTCGCTTGTTCCAAGTCTACATCCCAAATCGTGATGTATTGGCCGTCAGAGATAATGCGCTGAGAAAAGGGCGTGACACTGTCCCAAACAAATTGATTGGGTTTCGCCAATAGAAAAATGCCTTCGCTAACCTGTAGCTGCTTGCCCTTATCGTCGTAGGTTACCTGGCGAAATTCACCTTCTATATTGCGGTTCATTTCCAATAGACGCTCAATCGCAGAGGTACTGTCCGTGACATCCGCAGCGTAAGAGGCGGCCGTTTGAAACAGGATGAGCACAGACACAGCCAGTGTCGCAATTGCTTTATTCATTTACACACTTCTCCATTAACAGACCCAATTAATTATTCAGGAATTAAAATATCCCGTTGCCCATTGGTGCCCATCGGCCCCACTAAACCAGCGGCCTCCATGGCTTCCACTAGATTGGCCGCTCTGTTATACCCTATTTTCAAACGGCGCTGAATAGAAGAGATCGACGCTTTACGGGTTTCGACGACAATTTTTACAGCTTCATCATACAGAGCGTCTTTGTCTTCACAGTCATCACCAGACATCAAATCTTCTGGATTCACCACCACATCATTGATGTAATTTGGCTCACCACGCTGTTTCCACTCCTCAACAACACCGTGCACCTCTTCATCGGAGACAAAAGCACCGTGCACTCGAATCGGGGTAGGCAAACCAGCAGGAAGGTACAGCATGTCCCCCATCCCCAACAGTTGGTCAGCGCCACCTTGGTCTAGGATGGTTCGAGAATCAATCTTAGAAGACACCTGAAACGCCATGCGTGTCGGGATATTGGCCTTAATCAAGCCGGTAATTACGTCAACCGAAGGACGCTGGGTGGCTAGAATCAAGTGAATACCAGCTGCTCGGGCTTTTTGTGCGATACGGGCGATTAACTCTTCAACCTTTTTGCCCACTATCATCATCATATCGGCAAATTCGTCTACGACAATCACGATATAAGGCAATGGCTCTAGATGCGGTACGGTACGCGCCACCCCATCTTCAGAAAACATCGCCATTTCTGGCTGCCATAAAGGGTCTTCAATCGGCGATCCAGCGTCGATTGCTTCACGGACTTTTTTGTTGTAACCCGCAATATTACGCACCCCCAGTTTTGACATCAGCTTGTAACGACGTTCCATTTCGTCAACAGACCAACGCAATCCGTTCGCTGCGTCTTTCATGTCAGTGATCACAGGGGTCAACAAATGAGGAATGCCTTCATAGATCGACAGTTCTAACATTTTTGGATCCACCATGATCATCCGCACTTCGTCTGGCGTCGATTTTAATAACATACTCAAAATCATCGCATTTACGCCGACGGATTTACCTGAACCCGTTGTGCCTGCAACCAGTACATGGGGCATTTTCGCCAAATCCACCACTACAGGTTCACCGGAAATATCATGACCAAGGGACAAGGTAAGAGGCGAAGAAGACCGATCGTACGCGTCGCAATTAATCACTTCGGAGAAATAAACGGTATCACGTACCTGGTTGGGAATCTCAATACCAATGGTAGATTTCCCTGCAATGACTTCCACAACACGGACACTCATCACACTCAAAGAACGCGCTAAATCTTTCGCTAAATTGGTAATACGCGAGACCTTGATACCGGGTGCAGGTTGAATTTCAAAACGGGTAATCACGGGCCCTGGGTTGACTTCCACCACCTCGACCTTGACACCAAAATCCAACAGTCGTTGCTCTAATAGCTCAGACAGTGATAAAAGCTCCTCTTCCGAATAACCGCCCTGCTTGGGTTTGGGCTGCGTCAGAACGGAGCGGTCTGGTAAGGAATAGGCTTCTATTTCAGTATTGCGTTGCTCTTCATTACCGTGACCGCCACCAAGAGAGTCTAACTGTCTGGCTTCCGACAATGTTCGAAAAGCGGGTTTTTGAGACGCCGGTAGCAAATCATCTTCTTCAGGCGCGCTTTTATCAGGAGCGCTTTCATCGAAAGTACTTTTATCAGAAGTGTTTTTATCAAGAGTACCTTTATCAGGAACATTTTCGTCAAGCGCAGCATCGTTTATGCTTTCCTCGCTTGATGCCTCTTTCTTCGAGGATAACTCGCGTGAAGTTGGTGCAACCGGTGTTTGCTGTCTGGGCTCTGCCTGAACAGTCGTTGCTGGCTCTTTTTTTAGAGGCGCTTGTTTTTCCCAAGGTTCATCAATGTACAAGGTATCACCAAAATCCAGGTCATCGTCATCAATGGATAAAGCGTCTAGACCACCAAACTCAGGTTCTTCATGAATAGGTGCCGTGGCGTCTTTTTTAAGCGGTCGTTTGACTTGAGTTGGCACTTCATCTTCAGGCGGAGTTTCTTCCACCGTGTCTTTTTTAGACGACTTCCTTGAAAATAAAGACGACAAATTAAAGCGGGCTTTTGCTGTACGGGTTTCGTCTTCCAGTGACTCTTCATCGGTAAGGGGGTCTTCGTCAGCAAGGCTTTTTTCTACCGTAACGGCTGACATTGTTTTTATTTGTGCTTTGCGTCTTTTTCTGACGATGGCGGGTTCTTCTTCTACCTCTTCAAACGAGTCAAGATCAGCAGTCGCCGCTTGTTTGGCTTCTCGACGAACGGCCCATTTTTGCTGTTGTGAACAAACAAAACCATAGACCCATTCGCCTAAACGATCCATCAGGTTAAGCCAGTTTAATTGCGCCAATAAGGTAAAGGATAAAATGACAAGGGCTAAACTCACCAGTGTGGCACCGTCATAACCAATAAAACGATAGAGTATTTGCCCAAGACCACTGCCCAATATGCCACCGGCCCCGTAGGGTAAACTTGCGTTACCCACAGTGTGCAAAAAGCACAGCACAGAACCAAATGACAAATACAAAATACTGCCGACACAACAAAGGAGCGTGTTGTTCAGGGACAGCAATCCATGGGGGTTACGCCAAAGAATGATGGCGACCCAGCAGAATAAAGGCGGTAAAGAATAGAATAAGGAGCCAAAAAAACTGGTGGTGATGTCAGCAATGGTGGCCCCAATCGCTCCCATGGAATTTTGAATGGCGGCGCCGGTGCCCGAATAAAACCAACCGGCATCATTAGGGTGATAGCTGTAAGTCGCCAATAAAAAGAAAACAAAAAACAGCATGGCCGCAATAAACGCCGCCTGCTTAGCAAACAGTCCCCAAATTGGTGATCGTACCGACTCACTCACTTTTTCTGACAAAACGTCACTTCCTAATTTATGCTAATCAAAACAACATTTGCCCACCGTTTAAGAACGTTTCTATGAGCATTCAGTGCGCTAAGCTTACCATAAAAAAAGCCAACCCAGAGGGTTGGCTTTCGTATTTACTCAGTAAGAGTTTGTCTTCATAAACAAGTTATGAATATTAGAAGCTTACTGTTGCACCAATTACAGAGTAGTCAGCGTCTGAAATTTCTTTAGCAACGTAAGTTGCGTAGTAAGTTACATCACCTACAGCGTAGTATACAGTGGCTTCCGTAATACCTTTATCAGCTAAATCTGCACCTTTCGTTAGAGTTGCATCGTCCTCAACCATAGAAGCAGTGACTTCACCACCTTCAGTGTAGTACTGAAGAGCAACAGACAACTGGTCAGACAAAGGCAGATCAATACCAATACCTGTGTTCATCACATCTTGATCTTCTGTTGAACCAACCTGCACGAAAGAAGACAGTGTCGCCATGCCTAGAGGTGCGCTTACACCTAGAGTCAATACTTTACCTTCTTTAGCGTCATCGCTTGATAGATTAAAACCACCAGAAACACCCAACGTCAAACCAGCCATTTCAGTTTCATAAGCTACAGCAAGACTGCCGTCATTTTCACCTTCAGCGATTTCAGCAGAAACAGTCAAAGAGTCGTTTACTGAATAGCGAACACCCAAGTCATTACCTAGAACGAACTTAGCATCATCAAGATCTTCCCAAACGCCAGCACTGTAGGCTGCAGAATCAATCAAAGAACCATCAAAATCACCAAATTGTACGGCACCTTGGGTTACGTAAGCTTCGTCAAGCTGAAAACCACCGTCCGAACCATTTTCCATATCAAGATCAAAGTAGACAACGCCAGTATCCATAATGATGTTTACCTCACCATCAGAGCTAGCATTATCAGAATAGAATTGCTCAACGCCATCATCATCAGTATAAGTAGCGCCATCCTCATAAGATGTGTAGTAAAGACCCGCTGTACCACTAAAGACTGGCTCAGCCGCAACGCTAACAGTAGACACAGCAGCCGCAACAGCTGATACCGCAAACACAGAAGCAAGTTTAATCGCTTTCATTCAAGATTCCCCTTTATATTATAGTGTGGTCTTGTAGACCTATTTTAACTCTTTAAAAAATGTAAACGCTTTTAAATACCAGAAACGCTGCTAAATCAACGATTCGTTTATCATAAAAGCGATCAGTTTCACTTTTGTGACAATAACCAAAAAAGCAAAGTATCTTTTACCCCTAACACGCTAACTCTGAATACCAGAACTCTCGTTTAAGACTCAGTTGATTAAAACCAAGTTTTCTATAATGGGTCAAGCACTCCTTGCACTTTTTTTATTCTTTTTTCCGTTTTGCACTCTTCTTTGAACAAAAATTGCTCAACAGAGAACAATTCGTACACTTTGACTGGCTTAACTATGCACATTTCAATCAATTAAGCATAACATTGTGTCAGCAAGTCGCAAGTTGAATATCTTTTCTTCCTTAGTTTTCATATCGGGTAACATAACGTTTTCTTTAAACTTTTTTGATCTTTTTATTTGAGTCGTTTATTTAAGATGTTAAACACACCTGATGCCCTACGCATTTTAGTGAACATGGTCATGTTGTCAGAAAACGACTATGCTAAAAGCGTACCAGTTTGACCTCTAATGCTTTACTCTCTTTCCAGTCATTTTCTGTCTTTATTACCACTTCGATTGGGGAGCGTCATCGCACCATGACAACAGATATACCAAACGAAAAACACGAGCTTGTCTTATTAACCGAGTCGCCTTACGACACACCTGACCCAAGCAAAGCCCTTGAAGACCCTGAAGGCTTATCGGCCGTCGGGGGCGATTTATCAACGGCTCGACTATTGCACCTATACAGCAAAGGTTTTTTCCCTTGGTTCAGCGACCCCGATCCGATTTTGTGGTGGCACCCGGCAGAACGCTGCACTTTGGTGCCAAACACCTTTCATGCTTCAAAATCGCTCAAAAAAGCCCTCAAGAAAACCCAGTGGACCTATTCGGTTAACCAAGCTTTTAGTCAAGTCATTGAACAATGTGCATCGTTAAGAGCCGATAAAGAAGGCACCTGGATTTCAACTGACATCCAATCGGCTTACACCGAGCTGCATAAAATGGGCTTTGCGCATTCCATTGAAATTTGGCACCAAGAGCATTTGATTGGTGGCTTTTATGGTATCGCCATGGGAAAAATGTTTTTTGGCGAGTCCATGTTTTCTTTGCAAGCCAATGCGTCTAAAGCGGCGTTACGTGTCTTTTGCTCACTGGCCGATCAGTGTGAAATCCAACTGATTGATTGCCAAGTAGAATCTGATCATTTGATGTCGCTGGGGGCCAAGTGTTTGCCCAGATCGGTGTTTTGTGAGCAGTTGGCGCAGTTCATTCCTCGTGTTGAAAAAAATATGAAACTGCTTGAAATGGGCAAAAATGGGACGAAGTATCCTCTTTAGAAGCAAAATAAGCCGCCTAACGCCGTCAGGAAATTTGCCTTACGGCGCATTTTTAGGCAAAATACGCTCGATCAAAATTCAGGCGTCGCTAAATACACCGTAATGATGTAGATATTTAGCGCTCAATCGACCAAGAGGAACACCTTTTCTCTTAGTCTGTAGATCTTCGAATATGACATGGTCGGCGTCTACTAAACAATAGAAAGTTAACACCATAGGACACATATTGTGGCAAAAGAAGAAGGCTTAGAAATGGAGGGCACTATCGTTGATACGTTGCCTAATACCATGTTCCGTGTCGAGCTAGAAAACGGACACGTTGTAATTGCTCATATCTCTGGAAAAATGCGTAAAAACTACATTCGTATTTTGACCGGCGACAAAGTAAAAGTGGAATTGACACCTTACGACTTAACAAAAGGTCGTATCGTTTACCGCGCACGTTAATTTTTAATCAGATCTGTATATTTGCCTTAGTGCGACATACGATCAGATAAAAAGAAGACATAAAAAGACCGGATTAATCCGGTTTTTTTATGCCCGTTTGTTGGTTGGTTTAACCAATAGGCAAGCTTTGAAAAGCCGGTAGACCTAGAAGCCGATCCACCAGCTTAGCACTAGAAGTAGAACTAGTGAGTCACCGTCTCTTTAATGACATCGAAGATCAATTCATCGCTCTTCTCATCTAGCATGACCTTAACATGCCCGCCTTCACTCAAGTCACCAAACAAGATGTGGTCAGCCAGAGGCTTCTTCAGATGCTCCTGAATCACCCGCGCCATAGGTCGAGCACCCATTTGTCTGTCGTAGCCTTTATTCGCTAACCAGCCACGTGCCGTATCAGACACTTCTAACAAGACCCCTTTCGGATCCAGCTGCGCCTGAAGCTCAACCAAGAACTTATCTACGACGTTAAAGATGATGCGTTCATCTAACTGCTGGAATTGAATCACAGCGTCTAAGCGGTTTCTAAATTCTGGCGTGAAGGTACGGTTGATCACTTCCATGCCATCCGTTGAGTTGTCTTGGCTAGAGAAGCCAATAGAACGACGAGCCAACTCTTCCGCGCCGGCATTCGACGTCATCACTAAGATCACGTTGCGGAAGTCGGCCTTACGACCATTGTTGTCGGTCAGCGTTCCGTGATCCATCACCTGCAATAGCAAGTTAAAGACTTCTGGGTGCGCTTTTTCAATTTCGTCCAGCAAAACCACACTGTGTGGATTTTTTGTGACCGCCTCTGTTAGTAAGCCACCCTGATCAAAACCAACATAACCCGGTGGCGCACCGATAAGACGAGATACCGCATGGCGCTCCATGTACTCTGACATATCAAAGCGGATCAACTCCAAGCCCAACTGCTTCGCCAATTGCTTAGTGACTTCGGTTTTACCCACACCCGTTGGCCCAGCCATTAAGAAAGAACCAATCGGTTTTTGCTCGGCTTTTAAACCCGCACGGGACAGTTTGATCGCCGCAGACAAGGTATCGATGGCGCCATCTTGACCAAAAACCACCATTTTCAAGTTGCGTTCAAGGTTCGATAGAATTTGCTTGTCATCGGAGTTCACTGCACGCACGGGAACTCGGGCAATCTTAGACACAATCTCTTCGATATCCGCCACGGTAATCACGCCTTTACGCGATTCTTCCGGCTGTAAGCGCTGAAAAGCCCCTGCCTCATCCACCACATCAATGGCTTTATCCGGCATATGACGATCTGGTACATAACGTTGTGCCAGCTCAGCCGCCGCTAACAACGCAGGCTCTTCGTATTTCACTTTATGGTGATCTTCAAATGCTCCGATAATGCCTTTAAGGATTTGATACGTATCATCAACGCTTGGCTCATTGACATCGATTTTTTGGAATCGACGTGCCAAGGCGTGGTCTTTTTCAAACACGCCACGAAATTCTTGGAAAGTAGTTGAACCAATGCAACGTAAACCGCCAGAACTCAAGACAGGTTTCAACAGATTAGAGGCATCCATCACACCACCAGAAGACGCACCGGCGCCAATAATGGTGTGGATCTCATCAATGAACAAGATCGCATTAGGCAATTTCTTTAATTCGCCAAGCAGTTGTTTAAGGCGTTTTTCAAAATCACCACGGTATTTTGTGCCGGCCAATAACGCACCCAAATCCAGTGAGTAAACCACACCATCGGCAATGACCTCTGGCACTTGACCGTCAACAATGCGTTTCGCTAACCCTTCTGCAATGGCCGTCTTACCTACGCCAGACTCGCCAACCAACAATGGGTTGTTTTTACGACGACGAGACAAGGTTTGAATCACGCGCTCCACTTCGTATTCGCGGCCGATCAATTTATCGATCTTGCCCGCTTTTGCTTCTTCATTTAGGTTGGTCGCAAATTTTTGCAAGGGAGCGGTAGTCGACTCTTCACCTTCCTCTTCTCCTTCCATCTCCTGCGACTCGCCATCGCCCGTTTTGGAAATGCCGTGGGCAACAAAATTCACCACGTCAATGCGCGCAACACCATGGCGTTTCAGCAAATACACGGTTTGACTTTCTTGCTCACTGAATATCGCCACCAGCACATTGGCCCCCGTGACTTCACGCTTGCCCGACGATTGAACATGAAAAACAGCGCGCTGTAACACTCGTTGAAAACCTAATGTTGGCTGAACTTCACGCTCATCGTCATCGTCCGGCATCATGGGTGTTGTGCTGTTGATAAATTCTTGTAGCTCTAAGGTCAATGTTTCTAAATTGACGCCACAAGCTTTTAACACACTCGACGCCGCGTTGTTGTCGATCAGAGCCAACAGCAGGTGTTCTACTGTCATGAACTCGTGACGCTTTTCACTCGCTGCTTTAAACGCTGTGTTTAGGGTTTGCTCTAGTTCTTTATCTAACATTGCTATTCCCTCGCTCTGAATCAGTCGACTTTTTGTAGGTCGCACATTAAGGGGTGCTCATTTTGCTCTACGAACTGTTGTACCATGGCAACTTTTGTTTCAGCAATATCAAAAGGATAAACACCACAAACGCCTTTCCCTTTCATATGCACTTCTAACATTACCTGATTCGCCTTCTCTCCATCCATAGAAAAAAATCGCTGTAAGACAAAAACAACGAAATCCATTGGTGTGTAGTCATCATTAAAAAGAACGACCTGGTACATGGATGGCGGTTTTAGTTCGGTTTCTTCTGGTGCAATCGCAATATTCGAATGCCCATATTGATCATCATCTTCCGATGTTAACGTAATTTGTTGATTTTTTATCATCCCATGCCTCTGAGGCTAGATTTTCACCATAACCGGACAACATTGGTCGGTTATTACTTATGTACGACGTTTTCAGCTGGACAGATTACCATTAGGGTTTTACAAATACCAAAAGGGCTTCTACGCTGTGTAAGAGAAAGGCAAATTGACACCGATAAACGCACGTCAAAATTTCACCCGTCAATGTTCTATTAAGGAGTACCAGATGCACTATGGGGCTGTTAAATGGTTTAACAATGCTAAAGGCTATGGATTCATTGTTTCTGAAGAGTTCAGCGAAGAGTTGTTCCTGCATTTTTCGTCCATCAACATGGAAGGCTATAAAACACTTAAGGCAGGCCAAGCGGTGAGCTTTCATGTTGAACCAGGAGAGCGCGGCTTACATGCCGTCGACATCAATATCATTTATCAACCATAGTCAGCCACTCACTGCTAAAAAGTCTCTCGTTTCATTGACGAGGTACGTCGCCTTGAGCGCCGGAATTTGCTACTTTACGGATCACATGAGCAGGGAATGGTCTTGCTCGACGCTTTTTGTTAAGCCCACATTTAAATGATGCTTTTTTCTACCTTATGCCTTCTTCGCTTATGTCTTCTTCACCTATCTCTTCTTTAATCGCCTTTAATAAACCTTTTCGCGTACTAAGCCAGTTCTCTGCAGAAGGCGATAAAGACACGCTTGCCCAATTTATAGAAGCGCCTGATTTTTATCCGGCAGGCCGTCTGGACTTTGATTCAGAAGGTCTGTTGTTGCTAACCAATCACGGCGCTTTACAACATATTATTGCGTCCCCTGACTTTAAATTACCCAAAACCTATTGGGTGCAGGTGGAAGGCGACATCACCGACGAAGCACTGGAGCAACTTCGCCACGGCGTTGATCTGAAAGATGGCCTTACTAAACCGGCTCACGCTGAACGTATGTCGACTCCAAAAGTGTGGCAAAGAGTGCCGCCCGTTCGACACCGAGAAAGCATTCCCACCAGCTGGCTGTCATTGCAAATTCGTGAAGGCAAAAATCGTCAAGTGCGACGCATGACCGCTGCTGTTGGTTTTCCGACATTACGCTTGATTCGCTACGCGATTGGCCCTTACACATTAGAGCAAGTTCCACTGGGGCAATGGCAATACATCACACCAACCGAAACGCTTTCGAACGAGGTAACAAAATTTGAACAAAACAGACAGCACCAACAAAAAAAGAGGCCGACTCCCTCACCTGACCGTCGCCGCGCTGATAAAAAGAACCGGCCAAACACCAGAGGAAACGCACTATCTGATGATAAAGGAATGGCAGGACGGAAAGCTCGTACTCAACCAACCCGCCGGACACATCGAAAATAACGAAAGTGCTCTGGATGCCGTGATCCGTGAGACCAAAGAAGAATCAGGCTGGCAAATCAAACCGCTGGGAATACTGGGTTTGTATGCTTTTACACCGTTCGAAGGCGCAGACACTTACCACCGTTTGTGCTTTGTGTGTGAACCTCTTTACGACACCAAAGAACCGCTTGACGAAGACATCGTATCCAGTCACTGGCTCACTTACGACGAAATTATGGCGTTGCCTCACCGCAGCCCTTTGATCAAAACCTGTATTGAAGATTCACAAAACAACCCCATTATGCCTCTAACCTTCTTATCGAATCGCCATTTATCGCCTGTGCCGACACGATAAAAATACAGTACACTACGTCATCCAATTTACCGAGGCCTAGCCTCTTCGCAGAATGAGAAACAACCGGTTATGAATGAAAACCAATACCTAACGAATCAACCAGCCAATCACGATAAAAAAGTCATTGTGGGTATGTCTGGTGGTGTCGACTCCTCTGTCTCAGCGCTTATTTTGATGAAACAGGGCTATCAGGTGGAAGGTCTTTTTATGAAGAACTGGGACGAAGACGACGGCACCGAATACTGCACCGCCAAAGACGATTTGGCCGATGCCCAAGCGGTCTGTGACAAACTGGGCATTAAACTGCACACCGCCAATTTCGCAGCGGAGTATTGGGACAATGTTTTTGAGCATTTCTTAGAAGAATACAAAGCAGGTCGTACGCCAAACCCAGATATCCTGTGCAACAAAGAGATCAAATTCAAAGCCTTTTTAGAGTACGCGATGGCTCTTAAAGCGGACTATATCGCCACCGGACACTATGTGCGTCGCGGTGCAGATCAAAACGGTGAGCCTTTGCTATTAAAAGGGTTAGACGGTAACAAAGATCAAAGCTACTTTCTTTATGCCGTAGGAAAAGACGAGATTGCTAAGACCTTATTCCCCGTTGGAGAGCTGGAAAAACCCGAAGTGCGTCGTTTAGCCGAAGAATATGAATTGGTGACGCACAACAAAAAAGACAGTACGGGTATTTGTTTCATCGGCGAACGTCGTTTTAAAGACTTTTTAGAGCAATACCTACCAGCGCAACCCGGTGACATAGAAACTCTCGAGGGGGACAAGATTGCCCGCCACCATGGTTTGATGTACCACACGATAGGTCAACGCCAGGGCTTGGGGATTGGCGGTCTAGCCAATTACTCCGATGATCCTTGGTATGTGGTCGAAAAAGACCTAACTCGTAATGTATTGATCGTCACTCAAGGCGGTCAGCACGCTTCTTTGTTTAAGACACACCTTATCGCCGACGGTTTTGATTGGGTAGCTCGTGAGAAGCCGGATTTCCCGTTAACCTGTAAAGCCAAGTGCCGCTACCGTCAGCTTGACCAAGAATGCACCATTCACGAATTAGCAGACGGTAGCGTCGAGGTGTCTTTTGTTGAGCCTCAACGGGCCGTCACACCCGGTCAGTCTGTGGTGTTTTACCTTGATGACGTATGCCTTGGCGGCGGCATCATCAATGTGGCCTTTAACAAATAACCCTCAAGCAACCTAAGAGTTCAAAGCATGAGTAGCCGAGAAAAAGAGCAATCCATCGCCCTGTCTGCCGTATTCCAAGCGGCAGAATTGGTGGCTGTGTTAGCCAAAACCGGGCAAGTCGACAATGCCAGCTTAGAGCCCATGTTGGAAAGTATTCTAATGGTCAACGCATCGTCTACCGAAGACATTTACGGCGGCCAGTGGGATTGCCCAAGCCATTTAGCCTTGGGTCGAAAAATCGCTCGTCAGGCCTTAGGAAAAGAGCGTCGTAGTGTTAATCCAGACACATTACGATACGCCTTAAGCTTGATGCACCTTGAAAGCAAGCTCGCCAAAGAGCCAGACATGCTGTCCACTATTGGCCAAAAAATCGGTCAGATAGAGCAAAAAAAAGCCCATTACGACAGTGTATTACATGAAAACATGGTGGCCGCTATTTCAGGCATGTATCAAGACACGTTAAGTAAATTATCCTTTAGAATTCAAGTGCATGGCGACAGTCGACATCTGCAACAACCTCAAATCGCCAATCAAGTAAGAGCAATTTTTATGGCGGGGATACGTGCCGCTATGTTGTGGCGTCAGCTAGGCGGAAAACGCTGGCACTTGATTTTCAAACGAAAGTCATTATTAATTGCACTGGATGCGCGCCATTGATCTGGGTATGACATCAATAAAACGAATAATTACGATCAATTTTGAGTATATATACGAGCCGATATCTCTAGCCTGTGTTTTTAGGTAGTATATCGAGCAAATTTCTGGCCTGAGCATGGCAACATGAACAGGTCATTTATGTTAGCGAAGGGCGACTAAAAGTCCTCTTCGATCCAATAGGCCAACAGCCTGAAATGTTAGGGGAAATACATGTCGAAACAAACCATCTACTACACATTGACCGATGAAGCACCAGCACTGGCAACAGCCTCTTTACTACCTATCTTTAGCGCTTTCGCAAAAGAAGCTGATATCAAACTAGAATTGACCGATATTTCGTTAGCAAGCCGCATACTTTCGGCTTTTTCTGATCTCTTGCCCGCTGACAAGCAAGTAGAAGATGGCCTAAAATTTTTGGGCGACCTTACCGCTAATCCAGACGCAAACATTGTTAAATTGCCTAACATCAGTGCGTCTTTGCCACAATTGTACGCGGCAATCAAAGAACTTAACGCACAGGGCTACAACCTACCGAATTACCCAGAAAACCCACACACTGACGAAGAAAAAGAAGTTCAAGCACGTTATTCAAAAGTGCTTGGCTCTGCGGTAAACCCAGTACTTCGTCAAGGTAACTCTGATCGTCGCGCACCGGCGGCAGTAAAAGGCTTCGCTCGCAAACACCCACACTCTATGGGTAAGTGGAGCAAAACATCGACGTCACATGCCGATTACATGCGCAGCGGTGATTTCTTCGAATCTGAGCAATCCGTCACCATGACAGAAGCGCAAACTGTTCGTCTTGAGTTTGTTGGTGAAGACGGCACAGTAGAAGTGAAAAAGTCTCTTCCTCTTATCGAAGGCGAAGTGCTAGACAGCATGAACATCAACTGCAAAGCGCTACGTGACTTCTTTGAAGAATCTTTGCAAGACGCTAAAGACAACAACATCATGTGGTCTTTGCACGTTAAAGCAACCATGATGAAGGTGTCTCACCCTATCGTATTTGGTCATGCGGTCACGGTTTTCTTTAAAGACGTATTCGAAAAGTACGGTGAGCTTTTCAAAGAACTTGGCGTTAACCCAAACAATGGTCTAGGCAGCGTTTACGATAAAATCCAAACATTGCCAGAAGCACAACAAGAAGAAATCAAACAAGCTATCGATGCTTGCTACACAACACGTCCAGAGTTGGCAATGGTTGATTCCGATCGCGGCATCACTAACTTGCACGTACCAAGCGACGTTATCGTTGATGCATCCATGCCTGCGATGATTCGTAACTCAGGTAAAATGTGGGGTCGTGACGGTAAAGCACACGATGCCAAAGCAGTTATGCCAGAAAGTACGTATGCCCGTATTTACCAGGAAGCGATTAACTTCTGTAAAACCAACGGTGCTTTTGACCCAGTCACAATGGGAACCGTACCAAACGTTGGCCTAATGGCACAGAAAGCAGAAGAATACGGCTCTCATGACAAAACATTTGAAATGAAAGCGAACGGTGTTATGCGTGTTGTAGACGCAAACGGCAACGTATTGATGCAACACACTGTTGAGAAAGGCGACATCTGGCGTGCTTGTCAAACCAAAGACGCCCCCATCCGCGATTGGGTAAAATTGGGTGTTACACGCGCTCGTCAATCTGACACACCGGCGGTTTTCTGGTTAGACGAAGAACGTGCTCATGACAATGAGCTACGTAAGAAAGTTGAAACATACCTAAAAGAGCACGACACAAGTGGTCTAGACATTCGCATCATGTCTTACAACGAAGCGATTCGTTTCTCTATGGAACGCCTTATTCGCGGTAAAGACACGATTTCAGTGACTGGTAACGTATTGCGTGACTACTTGACTGACCTTTTCCCAATCATGGAATTGGGTACGTCTGCAAAAATGTTGTCTATCGTACCTATGCTTAAAGGCGGCGGTATGTACGAAACAGGTGCGGGTGGTTCAGCGCCTAAACACGTTCAACAGCTTATGGAAGAAAACTACCTTCGTTGGGATTCATTAGGCGAATTCCTTGCTGTCGCTGTATCGTTCGAAGAGCTTGGTATCAAGCAAAACAACGAAAAAGCGAAAGTGTTGGCAAACTGCCTAGACAAGGCAACTGGCAAATTGTTGGATACCAACAAATCTCCTGCACGTAAAGTGGGTGACATCGACAACCGTGGTAGCCACTTCTACTTGGCTATGTACTGGGCTCAAGAGCTTGCAGCACAAACAGACAATGCAGAATTGGCTGCGAAGTTTGCGCCACTGGCGAAAGAGTTGGCAGAGAAAGAAGCCACTATCGTTGCAGAATTGGCAGCGGTTCAAGGCAAGCCTGCCGGTCTAACAGGTTACTACCATATCGACCTGGCTGAAGTGGCAAAAATCATGCGTCCAAGTAATACCTTTAACACCGCTTTAGCAACACTGTAATTCGTTAGGCACTGAGTACTGAACGAAGTGCCCTAATCAAACGGTTCTCATGCGAATAGCAAAAGCCCAGAGTGTGACAAAATACCGTCGCTTCTGGGCTTTTTTCGTTTATGACGTCGGTTATTAACGGGATTCCTCCCCCTATTCCCTGTATTACCAAGCCTCTTTTGCCTATAATATCGGCTCCCTGAAAACCATGTTCGAGGCGTTATCTCAATGGAATTAACTAGCTTAAATGCAATTTCCCCTATCGACGGTCGTTACGGATCGAAAACCAATGTACTGCGTCGCTCTGTAAGCGAATACGGTTTACTACGTATGCGAGTCATAGTCGAAGTTCGCTGGCTGCAGGCACTTGCCAATCACCCACAAATCACCGAAGTCCCTGCCCTAAGCAGTGAAGCCAGCGCCTTATTGGATCAGCTTGCTGACAACTTCAGTGAAGCCGATGCTCAGGCGATTAAAGACATTGAGAAAACGACAAACCATGATGTCAAAGCGGTTGAATACTTCATTAAAAACAGCATGGCGGATCATGCAGAACTTGCGGCCATTTCTGAATTTGTGCATTTTGCTTGTACATCCGAAGACATCAACAACTTGTCCCACGCTTTGATGTTACGTGAAGCCCTCAAAGAAGGCATTTCACCAGAACTCAACAAAGTTATCAGTGCGATTCAAGGTCTTGCCATTGAGCATGCTGAGCAACCTATGTTGTCTCGTACCCATGGTCAAACAGCATCGCCATCCACTGTTGGTAAAGAAATGGCTAACGTGGCCGCTCGCCTGAGCCGTCAGCTTAAGCAGATCGAAAAAGTAGAGTTTTTAGGCAAGATCAACGGTGCCGTAGGTAACTACAACGCTCACCTTTCTGCTTACCCAGATGTCGATTGGCAAGCTCACGCAGAAGCCTTTGTGACCTCTCTTGGTTTAACTTGGAACCCTTACACCACACAAATCGAACCACACGACTACATCGCGGAACTGTACGATGCCATCAGTCGTTTCAACACCATATTGATCGATTTTGACCGCGATGTATGGGGCTACATTTCTATGGGCTTCTTCAAACAAAAAACCATTGCAGGCGAAATTGGTTCTTCAACCATGCCTCACAAAGTAAACCCTATCGACTTCGAAAACTCTGAAGGTAACTTGGGCATTGCCAATGCCATCATGGGGCATCTAAGCGCCAAACTGCCCATTTCACGCTGGCAACGTGACCTGACCGATTCCACTGTACTGCGTAATCTAGGCGTCGGCTTAGCTCATAGCTTGATTGCTTACCAAGCAACCCTTAAAGGCATCAGTAAATTAGAGATCAACGCTCCTCGCTTGAACGCCGATTTAGACAGCGCATGGGAAGTGTTGGCTGAGCCTATCCAAACCGTCATGCGTCGCTACGGCATTGAATCACC
Organism: Marinomonas algarum; assembly: GCF_020532605.1. Classification (GTDB taxonomy): domain Bacteria; phylum Pseudomonadota; class Gammaproteobacteria; order Pseudomonadales; family Marinomonadaceae; genus Marinomonas; species Marinomonas algarum. The sequence goes on from NZ_JAJATW010000002.1 coordinate 211,492, forward strand.
CTACGAAAAGCTAAAAGAGTTAACGCGTGGCCGTACTATCGACCAAGCAACAATCGAGGCGTTTGTCGATACACTTGAGATGCCAGAGCAAGCAAAAGCAGACTTGAAAAAGCTGACACCGGGCACCTACATTGGTAACGCCGTGGCTCAAGCCAAAGCCATTCGTGACTGATTATTGTCATGGTCACCCTTAGGTGAACGCCAAATAAAAGAGCCGATTTATCGGCTCTTTTTGTGTGTTGCCTTTGCGTGCTACAGCGTATTTCAGTACAACCCAAACAACGCCTTATCTGTTTTCTTTTCATTTTAACGAGCCCAATATGACAGACTTAAATACCCCACTTGCTTTACTTGGCGGTATGACCGCACAAACCTTTTTAGATCACTACTGGCAAAAAAAGCCTTTGTTGATTCGTGGCGGCTTAGTGGACTTCACCCTACCGTTGGAAGCCGATGAATTGGCTGGTATGACCATGGAAGAAGAGATTGAATCTCGTATTGTGATTGAACACGGTAAGACACCATGGGAAACAAAGCAGGGTCCATTTAATGAAGAAACCTTTGCAAACTTACCCGAGCAAGAATGGACGCTACTGGTTCAAGCCGTCGATCATTGGGTGCCAGAAATTCAAGCCTTGAAGGAACGCTTTCAATTTTTACCCAGTTGGCGTTTAGACGATGTCATGGCCAGCTACGCCACAACAGGCGGCAGTGTTGGGCCACATTATGATCAATACGATGTGTTTCTCGTTCAAGTCAGTGGTCGCCGTCGCTGGCAAGTGCTTGCACCAGACGAGTACCAAGACTCCGCTATCCAAGACATCAAATTGCATATTCTGGACAATTTCCCGGTCAACGCGGATATGGATTGGGAACTTGAAACAGGCGACATCTTGTACTTACCGCCGAATTTTGCCCACAATGGTCGCGCTTTAGATGATGACTGTATCACTTACTCTGTGGGCTTTCGTGCGCCAAGCATGCAAGATGTACTGACCGGCATTCGCGATAAATTATGTGAAAACGAAGATGCCAAGGATCGCTTTGCTGCACCTGAAACCTCAGCACGCCAGCACAGCGCCCATATTAGCCAAGACGATATCCATTACCTGCAAGCGCAATTATCACGACTGATTAATCAACCTGATCAACTGGCTCAATGGCTTGGCGAAACCATGAGTGAAAGTAAATACCCAGAATTTTTATCGCCATTGAACCAACAAGACGTTGATCAGGCTTTTAACAACGCACAACAAGGTCACACTTTTGTGCGCCCTGGTGATGCGCGTATTTGCTATTATGTACAAGAAACAAACCTTGAACACGCCAACGCAGAAGAAGGTGAAATTCGCGTGTTTTGCAACGGTGAACACCAACTCGTCGATGCGGAACTCATTGGCTTTGTGGAGGCGGTCTGCCACCAAGTCGAATTTGATCTATCAGGGTTAGACTGGTCAAAAAACGATGAACTTGAACCGCTGGTACGCTTTTTTATACAACAACAAGGGCTTATTGAGCTCACCGCCACGGAAGACGATGACTAACACAGGAAATCTTGAATGAAGGTATTAACGTCAGATTGGCACAGCAGCAAAGAACAACTCAGCTTTGTACGCAAACAGGTTTTTATTATCGAACAAGGCATCGACCCCTTAGACGAATGGGATGATATCGACCAAGATGCTGTGCACTTTGTCTCATTTGGCACAACAGCCGTGCCCACCGGCACCTGCCGTTTGAGTGAGAACGGTCAAATTAGTCGATTAGCGGTACTCGCTTCTTATCGTCACCAAGGTTACGGTGAAATGCTGTTGAACCGCGCCATCAAGGTCGCTCGTGAAATGGGGATTCGACAGGTCTTTTTGCACGCCCAAACCGACGTACAACCCTTTTATGACAAGCAGAATTTTATCACTGACGGCAAAGTCTTCTTAGAGGCAGGAAAAATGCACGTTCGCATGGAAAGAGCGATTTAAAAACAGGCCTACCGTGTGCAGTCAAAACCGTAAGCAAAAAAAAGCACGTCATTGAGACATGCTTTTTTGTTATGAACAAAATTACACAACAGCAATCAATTCAACATCAAACTGCAATACAGAGAATGGCTGAATCATAGCGCCCGCACCTTGAGCACCGTACGCCAATTCTGCAGGAATAGTAAGACGGTATTTCGCGCCTTCTTTCATCAACTGAAGACCTTCTGTCCAACCCGCAATCACGCCAGTCAGTGGGAACTCAATTGGCTCACCGCGAGCGATAGAGCTATCGAATACTTGGCCATCGATCAAACGACCTTCGTAATGAACACGTACCGTGTCTTCACGCTTCGGTGTTGCGCCTGTTCCTTCTTCAAGTACTTCAAACTGCAAGCCACTTTCTGTTACTTGGATGCCTTCTTTGGCTTTGTTTTCAGCAAGGAAAGCTTCGCCCGCTTTAACAGTTTCTTCAGAACCTGCACGTGCTTTTTCTTCCATTTTTTGCTGTAGCTCAGCAAACGCGGCTTCAAGCTCTTCACCTGGCACACGCATTTCCACGCCATTTAAAGCATCTTCAATCGCAGCAAAAAGATGCGTTAGGGACAATTCGCCTAAATCACTACCACGAAGTTGATCACCGATCTGACGACCAATGCCGTAAGCAATTTTAGATTCATTCGAATCGAACGACAGTTCTGACATTTTATACTCTCTTATTTATTCATAAAAATTTGAACCGACATTGTAACATAGGCTTTATAATATAAGCACAAACTCACCTCATCATGGCGCCATTGAACCCTTGCTTTCTTTACAAAATATTTTTTATAAAGACCATAGATTTTTTAAATGAAAACAATTATCATTTGAAAAATCAGGTAAGAATCAACGGAGGTGAACAAGATGAAAACGAAAAACTTTATTCCAGCAACATCTGCTGCCCACAGGGACGACAAAAAAACCGATTATTGGGGCGTCCTGTTTGTGAGCTTTATTTTTATCTCGTCGATGAGCTGCTTTTTATTTGCCAATAATGTCAGCCAGCCAAGCAACAGTAATGTATCAGACGCAACCGCTTTACAAGTCGATACCACGATCAGCTCTCGACAACAAAGTAAGAGCTAAGGATGATACGACTTAATAACAGCAAACCCTTTCAACACTCTGGTCACACGAGACGCACTTAGATACACTTACTGTATATATAAACAGTAAGTGTATCTATGATTCTTTATATTGCAGAAAAACCCAGCCTAGCCCGTGCTATTGCCGCCGCTTTTCCTTCCCCTCAAAAAAAAGAAGAAGGCTGCATTTGGCTACCAAATGGTGATTGTGTCAGCTGGTGTATCGGCCATCTACTAGAACAAGCAGAACCCCACGAATACAACCCTATCTATAAATCTTGGAACCTAGATCACTTACCGATTGTGCCAACAGATTGGCAATGGCAAGAAAAAGCCAATACCAAAAAGCAGCTTGGTATCCTTAAAAAACTGATTAAAAAAGCCGATGTATTGGTACACGCTGGCGACCCAGACCGTGAAGGTCAACTCCTGGTAGACGAAGTGCTGCATTACACCAAGGTGTCTGTCCAAAAGCTGAAAAACACCCAAAGATTACTTATCAGCGACTTAACGCCTTCTGCCGTCAAGAAAGCGTTGCATAATCTCCGCTCTAATAGCGAATTTGCTGACCTCTCTCGTTCAGCCTTAGGACGTGCTCGTGCCGACTGGTTATTCGGCTTAAATTTAACCCGCGCTTACACCATTCGAGGACGACAAGCTGGCTATCAAGGCGTACTGTCCATCGGTCGAGTTCAAACCCCCATCTTAGGTTTGGTTGTCGCCCGTGATAAAGAGCGCGAAGACTTTATTCCTAAAAATTTTTATCAGGTATGGGCACACATTCAAACAGAAAAAAATGAACACTTTCAAGCAAAATGGCTACCAAGCGATGCCTGCCAACCCTATATGGACGAAGAAAACCGTGTGTTAAGCTTGCCGCTTGCTCAGAATGTCGCGCAAAGGATCAGTAATCAGCCAGCGACTCTGATTGACGCGAACTACAAACAAAAAAAGCAGTCTCCTCCTCTGCCTTATAGCTTATCAACCTTGCAAATTGATGCAGCGAAAGCATTTGGTTTGTCTGCTCAGCAGGTGCTAGATACCTGTCAAATCCTGTATGAACGACATCAGATGATTACCTATCCACGGTCAGATTGTCGCTATTTACCCAATCAACAGCATAAGGACGCCCCCGCCATTTTAGCCGCATTAAAGCAAGCGGGTGGTGATAAGGCAGATCCGAGTCGAAAAAGTAAAGCTTGGAACGACAAACAAGTCACTGCCCATCACGCCATTATCCCCACAACTCAGGCACATAAAGCCGCATCGTTAGGCAAAACAGAGTCGCTGGTCTTTGGTTTAATCGCACGACAATACTTAATGCAGTTTTACCCAGACTATGAATACCTTGCTTCTCATATCACACTGGACATCGCTGGCGGACGGTTTGAAGCAAAAGGCAGCACCCCCATAAAAGCAGGCTGGAAAGCGCTGCTCCCGGATAAAAAAAACCATCAAGACGGCGAAGACGAAACACAAAACGAGCTGCCAAGATTGGATAAAAACTCGTCTCTTTGGTGTACAAAAGGCGAGGTGAAAGAAAAAGTTACCACGGCCCCCGCTGCCTTCACCGATGCCAGTTTATTGGGTGCCATGACAGGGATCAGTCGATATGTAAAAGATAAGAAGATACGCGCCATTCTGAAAGAAACCGATGGACTGGGTACTGAAGCAACCCGAGCCAGTATTATTGAATTACTTTTCAAACGAGGCTTCTTAACAAGGCAAGGGAAACAAATTAACGCCAGCCAAACAGGCCGCGCCCTTATTGCTTGTTTACCGGATCAGCTGGTCACGCCAGACATGACAGCACAATGGGAGGCATCACTAAACCGCATCAGCTTAGGGGAAAGCAGTTATCAGTCGTTCATGACCGATCTAGAAGACAATCTACATCAGTTGATTAGCCGATCAAAAGACGTTCCCACCTCCGCGCTACAAAATCTACCTGCCCCCAGTAAAAAGCCGTTTGCTAAAAGAAAAACCGCCTCTGGTAAGAAGACAACAACAACGAGCAGAAGAAAAACGACAACCAAAAAACGATCAAAGCCAGCAAGCTAACCTGCTGCTAACCAAATACCAACGCCGACCATGAGCGTGCCAGCAATACGGTTCATAATGCGTACATTACCACTTTTCATCAGTAGGCTTTTTAGTGTTTTACCGCCTGCGGCGTAAATAATTAAACAACTAAACTCCAACAGCAAAATAATAGTAATCAAGACCACAAGTTGGCTCGATAGCGGTAGGCTTGAGTCCAAAAAAGGCGGCAACAAAGCCACAAAAAAAGCCCAGCCTTTAGGGTTAGCAATAGCGGTGACAAAGCCTTGAGACATCAATTCTGTGCGCGATGCCGATGCACCTTCTTCATTGGTTTTGATTGCCATCTTACCTTTAGAAAGCCACATTTGTACGCCAATATAGGCTAAATAAGCGCCCCCTAAATACTTTAATACCACAAACACACTGGGGTAATTTAACAATAAAGCCGCTACTCCGACAGCAGATAAGGTGGCTACGGTTGCCACACCAACCAGCTCTCCAAGCATCATCCACAATGCTCGTTTAATCCCAATCGTCATACCCAACGTCATGGCCAAGGTCATGCACATACCGGGCGTCAAAGACACAAAAAAGAAGGTAGGTATAAAAGCAGACAGCAACGCGAGGTTCATCAATACATCCTTATCTGAGGTAATGGCTAAAGCGATAAAAGAATCGAGGGCTAAAAGCGCTTTTTGGTTTGAAAGTCTGATCCCTCAATATAATTATTCCACTCCGCATCCAGCTCGGCTTCGCGCTTTACATCTTCATGCTTGCTCATCTCTTGTTCGGCTTTTTGCAGTGCAGTATCCTCAATAATTTCGTGTAATAAATCCTTCAGGCGACTAATGGTATCCTGTGCCTCGATGGTCTCTTTTACAGGGTTTAATTGATTCAACGATTCCTTATAAAGATCAATAGAAGTATCCAGTTGACCACTTAAAAACGCCTGTCGCGCCAAATAGGCATGATAATCCGAGCTTACTTTAAAGTGATAAAAGTGCAATAAGCGATTGTAACGATGAACAACGTCACCACTGATGGTGCGCTCTTTTTTTGATGCGATTAAAAAGGATTTGAAAGACTCAAATAACCGGCGTATTTCTAAAATCATAAGCTCATCGTTAATTGGCTTCGCACGTCTTTTTTGCTTACTGTCTTGAAAGCGTTGCAACTCCTCAACTAAATTATCATGACGACGCGACATGGTTTTATCCGGCTGTAACGCCAGCAGTTGCTCATAGAGTTTGATCTTTCTCGAAATTAACCAGAGTCGCATATCTTTTGGCTGGTATTGTGGCGGGGTCTCGTCAAGATAACGGCGGACTTGGCGTATTTTATTGTTCAACTCAGCGATTTTTCGTAACTTATCGAGCCTAGCTTGCTCTTTTAGCTGCATGACAACCACTAGGGCCACAAAGCCAACCACCAATAATATGAGTACAGTGATAGTCATAGCTGTCATATAAAACCGTGTTTACCTTAGTCGTATTTAGCGCGGGTGCATTGAGTATAAAGAAGATAAACCATTATCCTGCTAGCAGGGTGTGTTTTTTTACTCTGTTTCACTGCTGTCTTTTGTAAAAAGACGACTTTCAACGTCTTTGATCATCATTTGCAAGCGTGCTTTTTCTTTTTTAGAAAGTTCTACGGAACCATTTTTTTCAATAATCGCTAACGCATCTCGAAGCTTTTCTAATGCTTGGCTCTTACGATCATTGTCCAGGTCTTGCTTAGCTTGATGAACCAATAAATCACGATACGCCAACGCATTAGCATAACGAAGCAGCAGCAAGTGATGTCGTACCAGAGCACGACTTGTACCAAAGTTCTCGGGCATAACGCGTATTTCTTTAATCAAATACGACAATGCTTTGCCCATATGATCAAACTGTTCTTGGTTGGACACCCTGTCTTTTGTCTCCGGCATCTGACCAAGCCTTAACTCTGTGGCCATCCGCACCAGCTCTTCTTTCTTGGTAACAAACTCAGACTGATGACCTGCTCTAACCAAACCAGAAAGAACAGAAACAAGGTGCTCAAAAATAAAAATCTTTGTTTCTTTGATAAGGTACCGATCTGACACCATTTCAATCGAATACAAAAGGTGCTCACTACGACTAGATAAACGTGCCAGTATCTTCTCTTTTAGCGCTTTTTGTTTCGCTCTCCACCGTAAAAACGGCAGCACAGACACACATAAAATAACGCCAACAATGGTAAAAAAAATCAACATATTGGACTCTACCTGTTGAGGTTACTTTTCTCTTCTCCCTTTATCTAGCGCAACCCACAAGCCATCAAAAACGTCCAATTGTTTTATGACTCTAATAAAACACTAAAAGAGAAAACCGGGCAGATTATCTGACCTGTTTTCTCTTTTTTATCGCCTAGGGTGCATCCTTTCTTTACGCTTTTATACCTTCCGGTACTCTTTTCTCTTAATGCTTTTCCCTTTTTACCTTATCGGGAGACAGAGAAGCCCAATAGAATATAAAAGATAATCGCGGATAAGATCGCCGATGCAGGGACGGTAATCACCCAAGCAGCAGCAATTCGCAGTAAGGCGGAGCGTTTTACTAACTCTTTCTTCGTCGCTTTCTTCAACCCTTTACGCTCTTGAGAGGAAATAGGTGACGCCGCACGGGCTGCTTTCAACTCTTTTAAGATAGCACGTTTTTCATCGACATCGGCTAGCTTAAAGCGTTTTACGAATTCTTGCGTTTGCAACCCATCCAGTCCAGCAGACTCTGAGTGAGAAATAATCGCAGATAATTTCTTATCATAAGACAATTTCAAATATTCACGTAGGAACCCCACACCGAAGATACCGCCTACTGCAATGTGAGTAGAGCTAACGGGTAAACCAAGCTGAGACGCAATAATCACGGTAATAGCGGCTGCCATTGCCACACAAAATGCACGTGTTTTGTCTAACTCGGTGATTTCTGACCCGACGGCTTTGATTAATTTTGGTCCAAACAAGGCAAGGCCAAAGGCAATACCTACCCCACCAATCATCATGACCCAAATAGGAATAGAGGCTTTTCCTGACACCACACCCGACATTAATGCGTCGTTGATGGCCGCCAGTGGCCCGATTGCATTTGCCACATCGTTAGCACCATGAGCAAAGCTTAACAACGCTGCCGACACGATCAAGGGCAAGGTGAACAAGCTGTTGACAGCGTCTTTATCATTTTTCAACGCAGAAGCGGCTTTGTCTACCATAGGGCGAACCAAGAAGTAGGCTGTCAGTGCGATCGCAAAACCGACTAGGCTGGCGGTCATGAAGTCGAGCTTCCAGATTTTCTTCAGACCTTTCAAGATAAGGTACGTTGAAAATGACCAAACCATGATGCCAACTAACAGCGGAACGACTTTTTTTGCGGCCGCGATCATGTCATTTTTATAGGTAATAGAGCGTTTAATGTACATAAGAAACAAGGCGGCAATAACTCCCCCCATCACAGGAGAAATAATCCAACTTGCCACAATCGCAATCATTTTGTCCCAGTTGGCAATATCCCAGCCACCAGCAGCAATACCCGCTCCCAGTACACCACCAACAATAGAATGAGTCGTTGAAACCGGAGCCCCTAAATACGTGGCCAAGTTCAACCAGATTGCACCGGCTAATAGCGCTGCCATCATGACCCAAATAAAGGTTTCTGCTTCGCCAATCGCACTGGGATTGATGATGCCATTTTTAATGGTGCCGACAACGGTTCCCCCTGCAATTAAAGCACCTGCTGCTTCAAAAACCGCTGCGATGAGAATCGCTCCCGTCATGGATAAAGCCTTCGCTCCCACGGCAGGACCCACGTTATTTGCAACATCATTGGCACCGATATTGACCGCCATATAAGCACCGATGGCAGCGGCAATGGCCAAAATAGACAGATTGGAGGCTTCCATACCGTTCATCGTCGCGTAAAAGCCTGAGGCTAAAACAAAGGCTAGGGCAATTAATACACGCACAAATTCGTTTCCACTTGGTAACGATGCTTTTTCTTTAGGGCTATTTGTAAGATCCATACGGGCTCTTCTGTCTGTAATTAATCTATGCCAAACCGTTAGAAAATAAAAACTTTATTAAACAACGACATGCTATCCCAGCACCTAGTGTTATTTGGCTCTCAACTCATCCCGTCACATATCTGTAATGTGTCAATTTTGCGTCATTTTACACCGGCTATCTGTAGATAAAAACCCCTACTCTCAGTGAGTGTGACGCAATGAACTTGTTACAAAAACACGCGATGAAAAAGTACCCTCACTCGGCACTGAACAGAAATATACTACAGAAATATGACACTTTTGTTACGTTTGATGCAGAGCTGAAGAACACGCATCTGTTTTACCCTTATTTAACACTCTATGACGTTCACCGCTAAGCCACCGCGTGAGGTTTCCTTGTATTTATCGTTCATATCCAAGCCCGTTTCACGCAAGGTTTGAATCACTTTATCCAAAGAAACATAATGAGAACCGTCGCCACGCAATGCCATGCTTGCAGAGTTAATTGCTTTTATTGCTCCCATTGCATTACGTTCAATACAAGGAACTTGCACCAAGCCACCAATAGGATCACACGTTAATCCTAGGTTGTGCTCCATACCAATTTCGGCGGCATTCTCAATTTGCTCAGGTGATCCACCGGTTGCGGCCGCCAACCCAGCCGCTGCCATCGCGCATGCAGAGCCCACTTCCCCTTGGCACCCGACCTCAGCACCAGAAATTGACGCATTTTCCTTGAATAACAGGCCAATCGCAGCCGCGGTTAAAAAGAAGGTCACAATGCCCTCTTCGGAAGAGCGAGGACAAAACTCCCAATAATAATGCAATACCGCGGGGATGATACCGGCTGCCCCATTGGTGGGGGCTGTCACCACACGACCACCAGCGGCATTTTCTTCGTTGACCGCAAGGGCATATAGGTTGACCCAATCCATTGCCCCTAATGAAGGTGTAATCATATCCATGCGTGTTTTACTGGATAAGTCCTTGTATAGACTGGCCGCACGACGTTTTACTTTTAACCCGCCTGGTAAAATCCCCTCGTTTTGAATGCCTTGTTGAACACAACGCTTCATCACTGACCAGATAGACAGTATGCCTTGTTGAATCTCTTCCTCTGAACGCCAATACCGTTCATTTTCCAACATAATTTGAGCAATGCTTTTATCTTGCTCATGACACAAGGCCATCAGCGTCTTGGCGCTATGAAAAACATGGGGGAGTTTCGTTGTGTCTTCCTGCAGAACGGCTTGCCCTTGCTCATCCTCCTCCACAATGAAGCCTCCACCCACAGAATAAAAAGTCGATCGATGTCGCTCTGTACCTTGCTGATCAAATGCTATCAACACCATACCATTTGCATGAAAATCCAATCGGTCAATACGGTGGTAGATCAAATCGCTCTCTGGATTCAATGTTACGGGATACCTTGAGAGCAAGGAAACACAAGCGGTTTTATTAATCTGTGCCACTCGATCCACCACACCGCTTGGGTCAATCGTGTCTGGCCACTCGCCTTCTAATCCCATCAATACAGCGTTGCCAGTACCATGCCCCTTCCCTGTTGCCCCTAAGGAGCCATAAAGATCAACGGTGATACGAGTGATGTTTTCAATGATGTCTAAAGACGCTAACTGCTGAGCAAATTGATGCGCCGCCACCATGGGGCCAACGGTGTGAGAACTAGAAGGGCCAATCCCCACTTTAAAAAGATCAAATAAACTGGTGGCCATGGCGTTTACCTCTTTCAGAACGTGCACAAAACGGGTGCACCGCATTAAAAATTGAAGAATGTCATTTTATTATTCGACAAAATTATCACTTAAGAGAAAAAGTTTCCAATAAGAAACAAAATAAAAATAACCACTGAAAATACTGTGAGGCTTAAACGAAAAAAACCAAAAGACATCTCTTTTGGTTTTTTGGGGGGTTATCTTGATTTGCTGTTTACGACAAGTCTAATGAAAATTAGAAAAAGCCGAGTGGATTAACATCATAGCTTACCAACATATTTTTTGTTTGCTGGTAATGTTCAAGGGCAATTTTATGAGTTTCACGACCCACACCGGATTTCTTATAACCACCGAACGCAGAATGCGCTGGATACTGGTGATAACAGTTCATCCAAACACGGCCTGCTTCTAGGTTACGCCCCATGCGATACGCAAGATTGGTGTCCCGTGTCCACACACCGGCGCCCAAACCAAACTCACTGTCGTTGGCAATCGCCAAGGCTTCCGCCTCGTCTTTAAAAGTCGTCACACTAACGACTGGGCCAAAGATCTCTTCTTGGAAAATACGCATGTCATTGGACCCTTTAAATAAGGTAGGCTGCACATAAAAGCCGTTACCCAAACCGTCTATCGACTCGACGCCACCACCGGTAAGCAATTCTGCGCCTTCTTCTTTACCGATATCAATGTAGCTCAGAATTTTTTCGTATTGCTCTTTTGAGGCTTGTGCACCGACTTGAACGTCAGTATCCAATGGGTTGCCGCGTTTGATGGTTTTGGTGCGTTCTACCACCATCGCCATAAATTCATCGTAGATGGACTCGTGAACGAGGGCGCGTGATGGACAAGTACACACTTCCCCTTGGTTAAAGAAAGCCAATACCAAACCTTCAACACACTTGCTGACAAACTCTTTTTCATGATTCATGATGTCGGCAAAATAAATGTTCGGCGATTTTCCGCCGAGTTCGACGGTGGAAGGAATAATATTTTCTGCCGCGCATTTTAGGATGTGTGACCCTACCGGTGTCGAGCCAGTAAAGGCGATCTTAGCGATGCGTTTGCTGGTTGCCAACGCTTGACCCGCTTCTTTGCCGTAGCCATTCACGATGTTCAATACACCCGGCGGTAGCAAGTCTTGAATCACTTTGATCAATTCCAGAATCGATGCTGGCGTTTGTTCAGCTGGCTTCATGACCACACAGTTACCCGCAGCCAATGCAGGTGCTAGTTTCCAAGCCGCCATTAAGATCGGAAAGTTCCACGGAATGATTTGCCCTACAACGCCGAGCGGTTCATGAAAATGGTAAGCAACGGTATGTTCGTCTAGTTCAGCGGTACTGCCCTCTTGTGCACGCAAACAACCGGCAAAGTAACGAAAGTGGTCGGCCGCTAGCGGAATATCCGCATTGAGTGTTTCACGGACCGCTTTGCCGTTGTCCCATGTTTCAGCAACGGCTAAAGCTTCTAGGTTTTGCTCAATGCGGTCAGCGATTTTTAATAGGATGTTTGAACGGTTCGTGACCGATGTTTTTCCCCATGCCGCACGCGCAGCATGAGCGGCATCTAGTGCAAGGTTTATGTCTTCTTCTGTAGAACGAGGAATGCGGCAAAATACTTCGCCGTTAACGGGACTGATATTATCAAAGTATTCCCCTTTGACTGGGGCAACCCATTCGCCACCGATAAAGTTGCCATATTCGGCATCAAACGTGACAAGGCTTCCATTTGTTCCAGGCTGTGCATAGATCATATCGTCATCTCCATTATTGTTTTTGTTAGATTAAGGTGTCACCTTGATGACTACTGTAGAAACAAAAAACAGAAAAAACTTGCCTGTGAGTCCATCAAACTTGCCTCATTATCCATTTTTATTTATCGCTAATAATGAAAAGAGAGTCTTGACCCCAGAACGGACAAACGTGATTATGTCTGTATAAAAATGCGCCACGCCAAATAATTAAGACAAAAAGAGGTGGGTAAATGAATACATCTGCATCGACAGAAAAAACACTATCAAGGTACAAGCGTCCCCCCGTCCAACTGGTGGAGAATCGTGTTTGCTTTGCCGGCCCCCACGCTGAGCTCAGCATTTATGATACCTATGAACAAGCCCAAAAAGTCAGCTTAAAAGCCGATACCCTACTGTATTGCGGTATGGTGACAGGCGCAAAGGTGATGCACACCCAAGCCCATGACAATATTCCATTTCTGCCCCATGAATCCTTTATCTTAGCGCCAAAAGAAGAAGTCTTTATTGACTTCCCTGAAGCAGAACACCATGCCCCAACAACATGCCTTACCATTGCGATCTCTAAGGAACGCGTTGAGCAGATCTGTGATCGTATGAACGACATCATGGTTGATTCATTACCCACTCACGCCCCTATTGATCCGAATCAGCACTTGCACACCTTGCATACTCAGGGCACACAACAGGTTATTGACCGATTGACCAGTGATTTTATTCGCAATGATCCAGACCGAGATCTACTGGTGGATTTTGGCGTCAGTGAGTTGGTGACGCGCATTCTTCGCCATCACGGTCGAGACGCCTTGCTGCGTTTTAGCCACAACACCCCCGATGCCAATGGCCTAACCTGTGTTATTCAGTGGATAGAAAATCACCTTTCTCAACCGTTAGACATTCATCAATTAGCAAAAACCGCTTGTATGAGTCGGAGTCGTTTTTATCAAAGTTTCAAGCGTCAATTAGGCTGTACGCCTGTCGAATATCAACACCAGCGCCGTATGGAAAAAGCTTACCAGCGCTTAAAAGCAAAATGCTCTGTGACCGAAGTAAGCTACGAATTGGGGTATTTAAGCTTGAGTCACTTCAGCCGACGCTTTCATCAGCACTTTGGCATGTCGCCTCGACAGGTTGCACAAAGAACGCTCAGCACACAATAGAGACACTGCGTATTTGAATAATCCGTGTCTCTCAATAACGCTCAGTCTATTTAAAAAGGCGACGCTTTTTTTTATCAATGGTTTTCCACTGCCAGTTTGGCGCATCGCCCTTCCAAACGTACATAGTAATAAGCAACAGGGTAGAGGTGCCGATGGCGATTGACCAAGGCAATAAATCCACTTTGGGGTCAATGGCAACACTAAAGAGAATAATAGACGCCAGATAGATCAGCATGACTAACCAGCCTTGCCATGTACAAGGCTTTCCCCACCCCCAGCCATTTTTTTTCGCAGGAAACCAAACAAGTTTGTGTGTTGCCACAGGGCGTTCTGAGGAAGCGTGTTCCGGTGCTGTATTCTCTTCCGGTGTTTTATTAGAAGTGTTTTTTGACATGACCATGTTACCGCTGTTTTAAATTTGCTTAATATTGTGTCATTAGATCAAGGCATTGCACACAAAAAAAGAGCCTGCCGGAGCAGACTCTTTATTAGCCTATGTTTTATGCTCAATGAAAAGATAACTGAGCATTTTTGCAACAAAGCTGTTTAGATACTATTTTGACAAGAACTCGCCACGCGTTTTATCGCTGCGCTTGAACAAACCGCCTAGCGCTGTGGTTTGAGTGGAAGAACTGGCGTCCATCACACCTCGTGATTTTACGCAATAATGCACAGCATTGATGCTCACAGCAACATTGTCGGTTTCAAGCAAGGCTTGCAGTGTCACCAGGATTTGTTGTGTTAGGCGCTCTTGAACTTGAGGTCGCTGAGCGAAAAAGCGCACAATGCGGTTGATCTTAGAAAGACCAATAATTTTATCTTTTGGCAAATAAGCGACCGTCGCCATGCCGTCAATGGTGACAAAGTGATGCTCACAGGTACTGGTAAAGCTGATGTCGCTCACCTTCACCATTTCGTCTACTTTCATCTTGTTTTCAATCACGGTAATTTTAGGAAATTGACTGTAATCTAAACCAGAGAAAATCTCTTTCACATACATCTTAGCGATACGATGGGGCGTTTCCGCCAAACTGTCATCGGTTAAATCCAGACCAAGCGTCGATACCACATCTTCAAACGCATTTTTGATACGCTGATATTTTTCTTCCGTGGTTAGGCCATTATCAATCATCGGAGTTTCTAACCCTGAACTGATCAAAGCTTGCTGTACTTTTTTCGCCTCATCAGACAACACAAGACGATTGAGGTTAATTTTTTCTGCTGTATTGGCTTTCATGTTTTGTCCTACGTTGCTTAACCTGCCTCGTTATATCGTTCATTATATCGATAGAGGCGTTAAAATAAATGACATCCGTTATCATTAAACTAGATGCCGACCTCCATCCAGTGACAAGGTTCGACCTGTCATATAGCGACTGCTTAGTATGTATTGAACCGCGAGCACACCCTCTTGCTCACCAGGTTCTTTACGCAACAAAGACTTATTCAGTGCTTTATTACGATATTCTGGTGCATCCTCATCGTTAAACATCAACAACGAAGGCGCGATCGCATTTACGTTGATATTTGGAGCGAAACGTTTCGCAAAGGAATACGTTAAATTGGTTAAACCGGCTTTACTAGACGCATAAGCAATGTGCTTATCGCTGCCTTTTTCCGCCACATAATCCGTCATATGGATAATGTCAGCTTGGCCGTCGTGCTCGAAACCTGCACATAATAAGCCTTCAAACGCGAGATTTATACGATAAGGCGCAAATACATGTACTTGCCACATCTTTTCCATCAAGGTACTAGGGTCAACACTGTTTTTTTCTGACTCCCATTCAGAGGCATTATGAATAATGCCACCTAACGCGGAATAATTTTGCTTAACAGTGGAAATAAAATCATCTACGCCTTTGGTACTCGAAAAATCGGCTTGAATACACACGACACCCTGCTGCTCCAACGACCGAATCTCTTCTCTCGGCTTACGGTACGTTATGATAACCTGATGCCCTTCAGCGTTTAACGCTTTCGCACAAGCCAACCCCAATCGTTGCCCTCCACCGGTAATAATAATTGGCATTTTACGCGTCATGAATGTCCAGTCCTGTTAAGTTATCTTTGTGGATCTACTCGTTAAAAATGCTTCAAAAGAGTCTCACTCTTCATTGGCAGATGTTTTAGTTACGCGACCGTAATTGAATAAGATCAGTAAATGTCATCTGTTGTGCTTGACCCATCGTAACTATTACGCAATGTTTAAGCCGTAAGTTAAATCAATGAATGACCACTCGACACTTATCGGACCGTTTTATTCACTCACATAAGAGGAAACACCATGACATTATCGACAGAGCAATCCGGTCACCAAACCACCGCCATTAAGAGCATTCCACAAGAAGCCTTTGATTGGTACGATGAATACGCTCATGGCGACATCGATCGTCGTACGTTTCTTTCCCGTCTTGGCACTCTTAGTGTTGCAGGCCTAACACTCTCTGTTGTGGCCGGTGCCCTCACGCCCAACTACGCGCTTGCGGAACAAGTTTCTTTCAATGATCCGGATATTACCGCCAGCTACGTGGAATATGATTCGCCCAATGGACATGGCAAAGCCCGCGGCTACTTGGTCGTACCAAAGGGTGTCGATGTAAACAATAAAGCGGCCGCGGTGTTGGTTGCCCATGAGAACCGTGGACTCAACCCATATATTGAAGATGTGGCTCGTCGCCTTGCTAAAGAAGGTTTCATTGCCTTTGCACCCGATGCACTTTTTCCTCTCGGTGGTTACCCCGGCAATGATGATGAAGGCCGAGCCATGCAGAAAACGCTCGATGGTGCGAAGATTGAAGGCGACTTCATGGATGCTGCTACGTTGCTGAAAAACCATGAGTTTACAACAGGTAAAGTCGGCATGGTGGGGTTCTGTTTTGGTGGCTACTTAACTAACTCACTGGCAGCGAATATGCCGGATACCATTCACGCCGCCGCGCCCTATTACGGTACACCAGCAAAATCTAATCTTGATCAAATCAAGGCGCCTTTGCAATTGCACTTTGCTGAGCTAGATAAACGAGTGAACGCGACCTGGCCTGATTATGAAGAAGCCTTAAAAGCCAATAATGTTGACTACACGGCTTATATTTATCAAACCGCCAATCACGGTTTTCATAATGACTCAACGGCACGCTATCAAGAGAAAAATGCCGAATTAGCATGGGAACGTACCCTAGGCTTTTTTAAACAGACATTAAACGCCTAATACGATACAGCGAAAAACGCAGCGCGGTTGATGTGATGTCACATGGCCGCGCTTTTTTTAGTTCGTATCCTTAGTGGTTTTATGCGTTGTTGATCTGATACTTTTGATGTTTTTGTATAGGAAAAATCAATAGGCTGATCGCTGCTCACTTGACTCCAAAGCGACTCACACAGATCGTCTAAGCGCTCGTCATGTCCAGACACCAACCACTCAACCACCGCTTTTGCAACATTTGGGTAACGTATCTGGGCAACCTCACGGGTCTCTAACCAGTTGGCAATAACCTTTTCATCCAGTGCATCGCAAGTACTGGTCAATCCCAGTAGAGACAACGCCATGACGTTAGAGTGTTGTTCAATTTGCCCTTTTAATGGTTTCGTTAGAATACGTCGCCCTAGCTGCAATGCCTCTGAATTTAACTCAAATCCCGCATTACACAGCACAGATTGACATTCACTAAGGTTTTTCTGAAAAGTCGTTCGATCAAAGGGAAAGACTTCAATATTGCCATAAATACCCGGATCAATGTCTTTGCAATGCACTCGAAAATGGTAGTTCGGTACGGCTTCTAGCCATTCAAATACCGCCTCACTGTTTTCAAAAGGCAAATACACCAACACATGATCTGCAGAAACCGTAGACTGTGTTTCTGGCATGGATACTAAGGGCGGCAAAATAGGATGCCCAAAGTGATGCCAATGAGCGCCTAATTGCGATGATACAGGCGCAAAATTCGACATTACCCATTGAGCAAGTCGATTTTTTTGGTAACGCGGAATGTCGTGTGTAAACGCATACTGATGACCAAACCCAAGACAAGGCACGCCTTGACGCTTTGCCGCCCAAGCCACAATCGGCTCATAGTCCGTCATGACCAGATCATAACCTCGTGTATCTAAGCGTTGTACATCGCGATAGAACTGACCTAAACGGGCTTTTTTATAAGTAGCATGTAGATCTAACTCGCCATTTCGCGCTACAAAACTCAACCCTTCAAACGTTTGATAGTGACCAAATATCGCCATATCAAAGTAATCTTCTACGGTTCGCCCCGAGAATACAAAGTCAACGTCAATACCCAGTTGATGCATTTCATACGCCATGGCTCTAGCACGCGTAATATGACCATTTCCTGTGCCCTGAACACCGTACAGAATCCTCATAACACGACTCCAATTGCCAGCCCAGCACACAAACATCCTAACAAAGCCCCAATCACCGTATCGGTTGGAAAATGCACTCCTAGGAAAATACGAGACAAGCCTACGTTGGCTGCCCATACATACAGAATCATATTGAAACTCGGAAACCACTCACTGAGGCAACATGCCATAAAAAAGGCACCGGATGTGTGTCCAGAAGGAAAAGAGAACTGATCAGAAGGAATGATAAAACTACTAAAATTTTCTAACGCTTGAGCGGGCCGATTGCGTTTGCAGCCTCGCTTGAGAATAAGATATAAGCTTCGCTCAAGCAAAAAGCCAAACATCAATACCCAAACCAACTCTTCGTAACCCAGCCACCACAGCGCCCCCGCCAAAACAGCGTACAATGGCCCATCGGCTGAAAAAGAAACCGCTCGACCCATTCGAGTTAGGGTCACTCTGTGTTTGCGTGCCATGCACCAAGAGAATGTTTGCACATCAAAGGAATGAATATTTTGTAATAGACTCATCAGACGGACCCAACTGGTTATGTGATGATTCCAACATAAACCAGTAAAGTGTCCGTTACATGGCATTCCGGTGACAAGTCAGTGACAGAAGGTTAAAGCCAGTTAGTCAACATCAACCCCACTCCCAAGGATTGCGTCTGATGATCGTAATCCAACAAGGACTGCCCATAACCATTGAAATACTGTACGTAGCCTCGGGTTTTCCCCCATAAAGGAAACGTGAAACCCAACTGAATGGCGCCACGGTTATCATCGGCTTTTAAGTTGTTTCTCAACATGATTTCTACTGTGTAATCATCAATGGCGTGAATCAGATTAAATTCACCATAGCCATAATAATTCTCAATATTTGGGTTATCGTCTATGTCGCGGGATTCAGGCAAACGATACCATGGCTTAAACGAAAACGCGGTATCACCATATTCAAACATAAAGTCAACATAGAAACGGTTCCAAGAACGTGAAAGCGCTTCCGATTGCCCATTCGATTGATGCACAAACCCATAAGACACATAGTTAGGTTTAATCCCTAGAAAACCCTGTTTGGGTTTGGTCACAATAAACACTTCTGGCTCGTGGTTGGTATCACGAAACGGCGCTGAAATAGTATTATTGTAAGACTGCCAGTAGGCTTGCTGAGTGTAAGCAAACCATAAACTGGTCTCGCGTCCGACCACATCGTACGCAACAGGAAATTTCACACTCAGTTGAAATTTAAACTCAATATTGTCCAAACTCTCACTGCTGTCAGCGTCCCCTAAAAACGCACGGTCATTAGGGCTCGACGTGTAAGCAATCGGCAAAAAATAATTGGGCTTGTGGGGCGTGAGCACAAAAGGATTATCAACGGTCGCACTTTCTCGGTTTTCCCGTTGTTGGTACAAGCCATTGGCCTCTCTGGCGCGCTTCAAAATTGAATCGGGCACTTCAGGCTCTTCCGGTGAATAATCGTCTTGCGACTCTAAGTCCGTTTGCCCTGTTTCAGGCAATGTGATTTGTAGACGCTCCAAGCCACTCTCTACATTATCTGTTGGCGCTTTTTCAGTTTGCGCGATGGCCGTACCGGATAGCATCACACTAGTTAAAAAAGCACTCGACAATACGGCTTTTGAAATGGCTTGCATTGTATTGAACCCTTGTATCGACAAACGTCGTCATCGCTTTTTCAAACAAGCAGCGCATTCAAAGGAAAAAATACCGCCGTAGGAAAAAGACCTTGTTTTAAGATAGAACGACGGTTTTCGCGTAGCTCTCTCGTTCCATTTCACCTATTTCGACTGAAAAACTAACATTTTTTAATGAAAACTGTGTCAATGATTCCAGTACTAAATGAGAAAGTTGCTGACGCTGCTCAAGCGAACGACCTGACAATAGTCTGACAGTGACATGAACAAAAGCATCTTCTTGTCCACCAGTAACAAAGCTTTTATAAGGCGTACTGCGCAGTTTAATGTCCGTTTCTGCGAACAGTGTCGACGCAACACACGCACTTTTTACGGCTTCCAGCCAATCTGCGGGCGGAACTTCTTGTGCTAAATTTTGACTGTATTCAACAATACAATGTGGCATAAAATAATCCTTTTTTAGATTTATTAGCAATAAAAAATGACCCTGTAGGAAGGGTTAGTAACCCCGAGTCAAATCTACCGAGGTCGGAATATCGCCCGTTTCACGGTAATGTGCAATGTTAGAGGCAACAATCTCACTCGCACTCTGTGGGTTGGATGGCGCAGAAATATGCGGCAATACAGTGACGGACTCGTGCTGCCAAAAGGTATGATTCAGAGGCAAGGGTTCTGTCACAAAAACATCAAGTACTGCATGTTTGAGACGACCAGAGTCCAATTCTGCTAACAGTGCCGCATCGTCTACTACCGCACCACGGGCAAAATTAATTAGGCTGGCATGATCGGGTAACAAGGCTAAGCGCGTTGCATTTAATAAGCCCTGAGTCTGTTTGGTAAGAGGCAAAAGACACACTAAAATGTCGCTTTGCTGTAACATTAAGCGCAACCCCTGCTCTCCAGAAAAACATTCAACACCATCAAGGTGCTTTGGGGTTCGACTCCAGCCTGCCACAGAGAAACCATTCTCAACCAGGCGCTCTGCACTGGCTCGACCTAACGCTCCTAACCCAAGTACGCCCAACCGGCGATTCTTTGCTGAGACCATTGGGTGTGGCAGCCAGCTAAGGGCTTTTTGCTGACGAGCATAGGTCGGCATCTCTCGATGCAAATACAGCGTCCAAGCCAATACCGCCTCAGACATGGTACTGGCCAGATTAGGGTCCACCAAACGGACAATGGAAAAAGAAGCTTCTGGTAACTCATGCACCATACGTTCTACCCCCGCCCACAGACCATGCACCCATTTAAGCGATGGCAGAGCCACTAAATCTTCCGGATCAGGGTTGGCAACAATCGCCAGTTCACATTGGTGTTTTTGCTCATGAGACAAGTCAGAAAAAGACACGACCGTTTCATTAGGCATCGCTGTGGACAAGGTTTTTATCCACAAATCCTGCTCTTCTGATGAAACACGACCAACAAAAGGGATCATGGGAGCTCCTTACAACCAAATAACAAAGCCCCATGATACGCTATAAAGAAGAGTTCAGCGTATTAGAATCCTGAACAAAGCTCTTGATAAAGTCTTTAGGAGGTAAAGGGTGACCAAAGTAGTAACCTTGGTAATAAAAACACTCAAGCTCTTTAAGACGATCATAATGCTCCAGTGTCTCGACGCCTTCGGCTAACACACTGATATTCAAAGCTTTTGCCATGGCAACCACCGCGTACACAATGGCCTCATCGCTCTCATCAGTTAATAAGTCACGTACAAAAGACTGATCGATTTTGAGGCGATCAATGGGCAGTGATTTTAGGTATTTAAGGGATGAATACCCAGTTCCAAAATCGTCAATGGACAAGTGGACACCCATGTCTTTAATCGCATGCATCTTTTCCAAAGAAGAAGATAAGTCATTCAATAACATGTTTTCTGTGATTTCTAAATCCACACAAGATGTTGGCACATCATGCTTGGCCAGTTGTTCGGTCAGCATAGGCAGAAAACCCGCTTGTTGAAATTGAATCGGACTCACATTGATCGACATACGCCAGTCAGCCTGCCACTTACCTTCTTTGAGCCAGACAGCCACTTGAGATAACGCTTCATTTAGCACCCAATGACCAATCTCAACAATCAAGCCAATCTCTTCAGCCACTGGAATAAACTCTGCAGGTGAAATAAACCCTCTTTCACTGTCTTTCCAGCGAATCAGTGCTTCCGCACCGATCAGTCCATTTTGCGCATTCACTTGTGGTTGATAATACAATTCAAACAATTTGAATTCGGTGGCGTGATGCAATGCTTTTTCCATTTGCAAACGCGCATCTGAAATGGCCTGCATTTCCTCTCGATACAAGGCAAATGTATTACGACCCGACTCTTTCGCTCGATAAAGTGCCGTATCGGCTTGCTTTAAAATCACTTCAGCAGACTCTTTATCGTTATTAAATAGGGTTCCCCCTAAACTCGCAGTAATGTGTACTTCATGAGGACCCGCTTTTTTCACTTGCTGACATGCATACATAATGCTGTTCGCAAAGGCGCTGATGTCTCTTTCGGCTTGCTCATAGTTATCGTTAATGTGTGGAATAAGAAAAGCAAACTCATCTCCGCCCATGCGAGCAAACACCATTGACTCTTCTAACAAATTTGACAGCTGGGAAGCGACGCTGCGTAACAGCTGATCACCAATGCCATGACCAAGAGAGTCATTGATGGTTTTGAAACGATCAAGATCCATAAAAATAACCGCGGAATAACACGGCGATGTTTTTTTATGCTGATGTTTCAATGTAGTGACAAGTTGATTCGACAGGAACTGACGGTTTGGAAGACTGGTGACAGCATCGTAATAGGCCAAATGATGAATGTGCGCTTCTGCTTCTTGCCGCTCAGTCACATCACGGATCAACAGCAAGGTTTCAACGTTACCCTGCAAACAATACTTAACTAAACGAATTTCTAAAGGAATTTCAATCCCTGAGCATTGGTAAGTCGCCTCAACCGTCAGCGGTTCTTCAATTTTTAGGTCGTTTAATATGTCGGAAAACACCGGCCAAGGCGAACTTGGGTGCAAGGCGTCTAGCGGTGTCATCCCTTTCTTTTTGATACTGCATTTGAACATACCTTGAGCCGCTGTGTTGGCTAAAATAATGTCATTGTGTTGATCCAACAACAAGATACCATCAGCGGCGTGTTCAATCATTGCCTTAGTGTGGCTGTCACTGCGCTCTAGATCACTGAGTGCGGTATTCAATTTTGTTAGCAGTAAAGAAAAAGTCTTATGCAAGTTACCTAGCTCATCGTTCTGATGGTGTCGATAGAACGATTTAGGCAATGGCAGTTCCTCATTGCGCTTTATGCTTGATAACGATTCGGTTAATCGCATCAATGGAAACGTCACTAAAAAATAAAACACGAAAGAAATTAAGCTCGCGAGTAATAGATCTTTGCATAAGTTATAAAACAGAATCGATAAATGTTTGTGAAAAATACCCTCAAGCAAGTACGCCTTCTCTGGAAGAATCGTCAAATAACCGGCTTGGAAAGAGGGTTCTAACAGGTGTAATTGTCGACGATATTCAGGCAAATCAGACAAAAAATACTCTGCAAAGGTTTGACTCATACTGTCTACTGTCACATCAGGCAACTCAGTCTGGACAAAGAACTTACCAGTATCGTCTCTCACTTCCACATGAGCAATGGACGGGCTTAACAGCAAACTGTCGATTTGTTGTTGTGCAAACTCGGTATCCAGTCGAAACACCGCTTCGGACAAGGGGCGCTCCACCACGGCCAGCAACTCTTCAAAGTTTTGATTGATTTGCTCTTTTTGAAAACGGACACTTTCAATGAACTGAAGAGCGCTGCTGACCAAACTCAGCACGATGGCCAGCACGAGCGTTAATGCTGCCTGCTTTAGAAATAACGACTTAGAAAATACGACGCCCATTACTGCTCACTTGAAAGGTTAATTCATTGCATCGCATTGGCGATACGCATCAATGAATACTTCGAATCACACCGAAGAGGAAGATTTGTATTGTTATGTAACTAAAATAAGACTGTCACTTTACGTAGCATGATACAAGTGAGCATAAGCAAATCTTATACGCTTTATGATTTGAATCAGGATAATCTGCATGAAAACCCACTCATTAGCACAAATAGAAACAAAAAAGCTGACCTCATGAAGAAGTCAGCTGTTATTGAAAGACACTTTATGTTTTTTAGCAAACACTATCGTTTTTACTAATATAAACAGGCATTTAACCGATAACGGCACCGTCTTCACGGGAGATAGCAATCACGCTGGAACGTGGTACTGAGTTGCCGCCATCCGGCCAATGAGAGTGACCTTTTTCACCCGGATGTTGCACACTGATAAACATGGTCGTGCGACTCGTATTCCATGCCGCCCCGGTGATTTCAGACTCTTTTGGCCCAACTAAGAAGCGGCGAATTTCGCCGGTTTCTGGGTCACCCACCAGCATCTGGTTATTGCCTTGACCTTTAAATTCTTTCTCGTTGGAATAATTACCGTCTGTTTGAATCCACAACAGACCTTTCGAATCGAATTTCAGGCCATCTGGCGAATTGAACATATTGTCTTGATTTAGGTTACTAGAACCCGCGTAAGCATCATCGTAAACCGCTGGGTTACCCGCAAGCACAAACAAATCCCACTTAAATTGCGTGTGAGTATGATCACCCTCCATTGGTGTCCAGCGGACAATCTGCCCAAAGTTATTTTTCACCCGAGGATTAACGCCTGACGCTGGCGTTGCATCACCGCCCGCATTGGGTTTCACACCACGATTTTTGTTGTTGGTTAAAGAGCAATAAATTTCAGCCTTGTGGGGGTGCGCAGCAACCCATTCTGGACGATCCATGGTGGTAGCACCCACTTTAGACGCCGCCATACGCGTATGAATCGCAATTTCGGCCTCTGTCATGCCGGTGGTGTTTGGTGTCAATGCCAACCACTCACCACGATTATTGTCATGGAATTTGGCCACATAAAGCGTTCCTTCTTCCAGTAAATCACGGTTATCTCCCCCCACCAAATACTTGTGTTTAGAAATAAAGCGATACAAGAATTCGCCACGCTCATCATCGCCTAAATAGACAACAACGTGACCATCTGAGGCAATGGTTAACTCGGCATTTTCATGTTTAAAACGCCCTAGAGCCGTACGTTTTTTTGGACGTGATGTTGGGTCCATCGGATCAATTTCAACAATATAGCCAAAGCGGTTAGGCTCATTAGGCTCTTTGACAAGATCAAAACGATCGTCTGCCATGGCCCAGTTGTAACGCCCTTGAGTACTCAAACCATAACGCTTGTACGCGTCAGGCATCACATAATCCGCCTTGCTAGCGGTAAAGTAGCCGTTAAAATTCTCTTCACAGGTCAAATACGTGCCCCATGGCGTCTGACCATTACCGCAGTTGTTCCAAGTGCCTTTGGCCACCTGACCTTTAGGGTCTTCTGAGGTCTGCATCCACTGGTGACCACGGGCAGGGCCAGTGATGTCCATTTCAGTATCCGCGGTGATACGACGGTTATAAGGAGAATCCTGAACAATCCCCCATTTCCCACCACGTTGAGAAACCTCAATAATGGATACACCGTGTGCGGCTTTATTTTTGCGCACATCATCAGGCGTCGTTGGCATACCTTCGGCACGAGTAGGGTGAAGCGTGTTTTCATTGGTGTATTCGTTGTTGATTGCCATCACTTGCGTGCCGTTCTTAGAGAAAAACGCCATGCCGTCATTATGATCACCAAACGCCAATTCTTGAGAAGCCCCCGTACCGCCTGTTGCGCCATTAAAAGCCGGTGCATTGCTAAACAGAGGGTCTCCCCAAGAAGCCAACACTTCCCACTTATAACCTGTTGGGACCGTAATGGTATCCAGTGTATTGGCCTTAACCCTATCAAAAGCCAGACGAGACTCTGCATGACCCGCCGCCAAGGCTTTTCCAGCCGCCAGTGTCGTAGACCCCATAACGAAAGCACCCGCACCTACCGCAGCGCCACCGCTTAAGAAACCACGACGAGAGACCATTTTGTGCGCAACTTCTTCAAACTCCACCACTTCCGGCGCTGGACGAACCAATTCATCTAATTCATCAAAACCAAGTTTTCCATTTACTTTCATGCTCATAATACTGCCCTATTAACGTTAAATGCGTCTTTTTTAAGAGTGAGCCGATAAATATCAGAGCCACAACTGACCTGCCTCATCGACTGAATCCTTGTACAAAATTCGATTCAATTGCCCCCCCTGCAAAGGAAGCTGTGAAGTAATCTACTAAGAAAAGATGACAATGCAGTGACAGTTAAATGGCAGTCTTTTGACATAAAAAAAACGGCCTACTTTTACATCAGTAGACCGCCGAATATAGGGGAAACGATTTTGACTTGTATAACACTGGCGTTTATTTGCGTTTCTTCTTCACACCCTGCGTGGCTTTAAAGCGTGGATTGGTTTTGCATATCACAAATAAACGACCTTTGCGTTTAACAACTTTGCAGTCCTTGTGACGTTTCTTGGCACTTTTTAGTGAACTCAATACTTTCATGGTCTTTCCCTAGCGGCTCATAGTTTATTTTGATTCTGATGGTTTGCTTTGACGGTAACGACGGCGGAATTGCGCGATTCGACCTTCACCGTCATGCGTTCTTTGTTCGCCTGTGTAAAAAGGATGAGAAGCGCTAGACACATCAATGGCCATATAGGGGTACTCTTTCCCTTCATGCTCTACTGTTTGTGACGTTGCCACGGTAGAACCAATCAAAAAATACGTGTCCATACGCGTGTCATGGAACGCCACGGTTCGATAATTTGGGTGGATATTTTTACGCATAAAAGCTCCTTAGATATAAAAGCCGTATCAAGGCATTAACGAGGCCAAGACACTGGTAAGCCTCTCTGAAAATCAATAAATGTTATGTTATATCATTTTAAAACTAAAAACAGCATTCACCCAAATAAAAACACGTCTCATTTGCAAAAAAATAATACAGACGAAAAAAAACCGCCGATCGGTTATCACCGTCAGCGGTTTCCTAATAATGCAAACTTACCCGATCTCTTGTTAGCCTACATGAGCTAAGTACTCGTCATAAGTGCCTTGGAAATCAACGACATTCTGATCTTTGATTTCAATCACTCGATTCGCCAAGGAAGACACAAAGGCTCGGTCGTGGCTGACAAAAATCAAAGTGCCATCAAACTCCATGAGGGCATTATTCAATGCTTCGATGGCTTCCATGTCCATGTGGTTGGTTGGTTCGTCCATCACCAATACATTAAGATCCGCCATCATTAGCTTGCCAAATAACAGACGATTCTTTTCACCACCGGAGCACACCTTCACTTTTTTATTAAAGTCATCGGCGGTAAACAACAAGCGACCTAACATAGCACGGACTTTTAAGTCATCATGCTTCGCTGTACGCCATTTTGACATCCAGTCAAACAGCGTCAGGTCACAATCGAAATCATCGGTGCTGTCCTGTGGACAGTAACCAATCACGGCGTTTTCCGCCCACTTAATCTCACCATGCTTAGCGTCTAATTCGTTCATCAAGCAACGCAAAAAGGTGGTTTTACCCGCGCCATTTTCGCCGATGATCGCCAGACGAGAACCGGCTTCCAAAATCATGTCACCGCCTTTGAATAAAAGTTCATCGAACCCATGACCGACGTCTTCTAGGATCAGAGCATGGCGATGCAGTTTTTTGTCTTGTTTAAACGTCAAAGAAGGCGTCATACGGCTCGACTGCTTCACTTCCGACAACTCAATTTTTTCTAATTTTTTTGCACGTGAACTGGCTTGTTTGGCTTTTGAGGCGTTGGCTGAAAAGCGGTTAACAAAGGCTTGCAGGTCGTCCATTTCCGCGCTCTTCTTCGCGTTCTCAATCAGTTGCTGTTCACGAATCAAGGATGAGGCTTCCATGAAGTATTCGTAGTTACCAGGGTAAATACGCAACTCACCAAAGTCGATGTCTGCCATATGAGTGCAAACCGAGTTTAGAAAGTGGCGATCGTGGGAAATAATGATCATGGTGCATTTACGTTGGTTTAGAACACCAGCTAACCAGTTGATGGTGTGAATGTCCAAGTTGTTGGTAGGCTCATCCAGCAATAGAATATCTGGATTAGAAAACAACGCTTGGGCCAACAGCACACGCAATTTCCAACCCGGTGCGACCTGACTCATCAAACCAAAATGCAACTCTTCTGCAATGCCCGCCTCAAGCAAAATATCGCCTGCACGACTTTCGGCGCTGTAGCCGTCCATCTCCGCGAACTCTGCTTCCAATTCCCCTGCACGCATGCCGTCTTCTTCGGTCATCTCAGGTTTGGCATAAATCGCATCGCGTTCTTGCTTCACTTTCCATAGGGCCACATCGCCCATGATCACGGCGTCAACCACACTGTATTCTTCAAATGCAAACTGGTCTTGGCTTAGGGTGCCCACTTTTTCACCCGGTGTAATAGACACGTTGCCTGATGTGGGGGTTAACGCACCGCTGAGGATTTTCATAAAGGTGGACTTGCCGCAACCGTTTGCGCCAATAAGGCCATAACGGTTGCCGTTACCAAATTTTGCTGAGATGTTTTCGAACAATGGCGTTGCGCCAAATTGCATGGTGATATTAGCCGTAGAAATCAAAAGAATACCCTGAAAAAGAGAAAAGAAAGCCGTTTACCCTTGCCGCTTAGTGAACGTACAAAATATAAACACAAAGGGGGCGAATATAGTGACTTAGCGCTTAAAAGTCGAGGCTTAGCCTCGCTTATTTCAACTTAGTGACCAAAAGCTGCTCGACCCGAACCCCTTCTAAATCCAACACTTCAAATTTGTACCCCTCGTGAAGGTAAAAATCTGTGCGCTTTGGCAAACGCTTTAAGCGGTAAGTCACAAAACCACCCAGAGTTTCGTATTGGCCGCGATCAGGAAACTCTTCAATGTCCAAGCGACGCATCACATCATTGATCGGTGTCAGTCCTTCAATTAACCATGAGTTTTCATCGCGCTGTACAATTTGCTCTTCATCATGGGGCGTTAATAACCCTCCCATAAAACCGCCCAACAAGTCTTTTACCGTCACAATCCCCACAATGGTGGCGTATTCATTGACGATCACGGCAAACGCTTGAGGCGCCACACGAAAAGCGTTCAATGCTTCAGACAAGGTCAAAGTTTCCGGTAAATAGAAGACTTCTTTGTCGATCTTGTCTGCTTTAATTTGTGCTTTCTCGCCTTTTAGCACCAAACGCAAAATTTCTTTCGACTCGATGATGCCTTCTATTCTGTCTAAACTGCCATTGCAAACTAAAAAATCATTATGAGGGTGATCAATGATTTTTTGACTGATCTCTTCACTGCTGTCATCAACATCGAAGTAGATAATTTGATCCCGCGGTGTCATGGTGCTAGCAATATTGCGTGTTTCCAATTCAAAAACATTGCCGATCAGTTGGTATTCTTGACTTTGCAAACTGCCATCTTCAGCACCGGCATCCATCATGGCAACAATGTCTTCGGTGGTGACGATTTCTTCACGCTCAATCGGCACGTTGAACAAACGCAAAATGATGTTGGTGATGCCATTGAACAAGAACACCACAGGCGTCAATAAAAAGGTCACCCACAGCATGGGCGTGACCATACGAATCGCCACGGCTTCCGGCATGATAATGGCCAAGCGTTTTGGCAATAGATCTGCAAACAAAATAAATAAAGACGTTAAGCTCAGAAACGACAGAACAAAGCTAATTTGATCCAATAAAGGACCAGAATAAACCAACGCCACCACCTCTTTAATATAGGGCGTCAGAGTTTGTTCGCCAATAATACCGCCTAGAATGGCAATGGCATTGAGTGCAATTTGTATCATGGCAAAAAAAGCACCGGGCTTTTGCTGCAACTTGATCACCGCCGCGGCTTTGATGCTGCCCTCTTCTGCCAACACCCTAAGCTTAATTTTTCGTGCCGCCGCCATACCAATCTCTGCCATGGCAAACATAGCACCGGCAATAATTAATAGGCCTATACTGAAAACATCACTCATTTGATACCACTACGCCTGACAGGCAAATTTATAAAAAGCATGAAATTGATGGAAGCACACTCGCTGAATACCTCCTGAAAAGTAGCCGCATTATAGAAGGTCGCGACCTGGATACAATGGTGTTAACATCAAATAAATCATTGCGAAGGTTAGGTTATGCAAATCAACTCATCCTCTTTCCATTATGGTCAGCAAGGCCTGCAGAACAGTCAGCAAAAGTTGGAGCAAGCCAGCCAAGAAGTGGCGAGTGCGTCCTTGCCAAGATCGGCACAAAACACGACCGACAACACACAGCAAACATCAGAATCCGCCATTCGAGATGGTCTTGTTGACGCGAACAACAGCATGCTTAACGCTCAGGCCAACGCAAAAGTATTGGCGACATCGGACCAAACTATTGGTCGACTTATCGACATCATGGCCTAATACACAAAATACACGTAAGATCGGCAAACAAAACAATACCAACAAGAAGGATAAAGATTATGTTTAGCCATATTATGCTCGGTGCCAATGATTTAGATGCTTCACAGACGTTTTACGACGCGACCTTTCAGGCACTAGGTTATAAAAAAGGGATGATTGACAATAAGGGACGCTACATTAATAAGACCGATTCCGGTCTGTTTATGATTACCAAACCCCTTAATGGCGAACCCGCCACCCACGGCAATGGTTCCACCATTGGCTTTTCAGCCGCTACGCCAGAAATAGCCGACGCTTGGCATAAAGCGGGATTAGAAAACGGCGGAACACGCTGTGAAGATGATCCTGGTGTCCGCGACCTAGGTCGAATGAAGCTTTATCTCGCTTACCTGAAAGACCCATCTGGCAATAAAATTTGTGTACTTTGTCCCATTAACGAATAAGGTTCTCCTTTCTTTTCGCTCACCCACTTTGTACAAGAAAGATTTAAGCATGAAGCATCATGCTTAAATCTTTCTTGACCGCCTCAAACTCGTCCTCACATTCATACGAGCCCATTTCAAACTCCCGACAAATCCACGGGCGATTTTCGTATATCGTACAACGAAACGTCTCCCTGTCGACGGCAGAGCACCAACCATCATCGAGACGCCGCAATGTCTCACCACCCCACTCATCAGTCACAATATGCTCCTCAGGCACGCCCGTATCGGTGATCATCATGACCTCCATTCGACAACATGCCGCTTGGCAATGGGAACAGGTCACCGGTGTTGCACTGACGTCTTTTAATACAATGCTCATTGGCATACCGACGGCGCTTGGTAATCCAGCTTCAGTAGATCAAAGTAGTTTTGCCCAAGGGCGATGTTACGAAACGCGTTATCATCCAAAAACTGATGGATTCGACTGGTCACCTGAAGCTCCTGTTGATAAACATGAAAGTTATTGCCTCGAAACGCCACAAAATCCGAACCGGGCAAAATACGCTCTGAATATTGGTTGATAAAGGCTACATACAAGTCCTGATT
Source organism: Marinomonas algarum (assembly GCF_020532605.1). Classification (GTDB taxonomy): domain Bacteria; phylum Pseudomonadota; class Gammaproteobacteria; order Pseudomonadales; family Marinomonadaceae; genus Marinomonas; species Marinomonas algarum. The sequence continues at coordinate 242,802 of NZ_JAJATW010000002.1, forward strand.
CCCCCGTTTGCTGAAGTAATAATCGTCCAAAATACGCCATGAAATATCGATCATTAAATTGGGGTATTCGTCCAGCAGACGCGACATGATCGCAATGTGCTTAGAGGCGTCCATTGTGGTTAATTCATGGGACATGCCCATGTGCGCCCACACAATTTTATTGTCTGGGTACAAGGTCAGCGCATTTTCCATCAAGGGCAAATATAAGGTAGGGTCAGCATCGTTGCCCAAATCTGAATGAATGGTAATAGGATCGTCCCTCTCTCTCAGCTTTGCCATGAACCCCGCCCATTTCGAAATATCTTTTGGCGTTGCCGCTTTATGGCGGTTATAAAACTGCGCCTGTTTGACCAGGTTCACTTCGCCCATCCAATGAAATAAGCCGGGGTATTCTTTGTCGTAGAATTCCATTAAAGCCACAGTCGGTTCAGGATTCGATAAATCGGTAAAGGTCATCGACAGGGTCAAATGCAAACCTTCTGGCTTGTATTCAATCATGTTGGCGGCGTTGACAAAGTCGTTGCGCGTCGTTGGCGCTACCGGCGTGCCAGGGCACTTTAAATAATTAGAACAACGGGAATTCGACGGCAACATTTGCCCAATGCCGTATACATTGGCAAAACGCACGCTGGTGCGGGACAAGTAATCATTCATCTCCGTAAAGGGAATCGCCCTACCATCAAAAGGCCGATAATGTAGGTGCGTATCCACGACCGGCGTATAAGGCTCGGCTTCTCGATCATAGCAAGCCGCTCCCGCTTTAAAAGAATCAAGCGAACGGTGCTCATATTTATCGTCGGAAACGGCACAGCCGCTCATTAATATCGCCGTGACACAAACCGTTGATAACCCACGCCCCATCACTCACTGTCCCTCGTTTGTTTCTAAATCAATAAAACCATTACAAAGCATTCAGTAACGCCTGTAAACCACTATTAAACGCGATTTAATTTTACTCGCCTTCCCCTATCACCGATAATTACCTGTATCAACTCATGGCCCATAAAAACACTGCCATCAGCCATCGTCGCTCATTAAGTGGAAACCGTATTCAATGGAAATCAATGTTAATTTTCTCGACAATCTCAGACTGGAAGCCAAGTTTGATGATTTCACCGTCACCGCCGATCAACCTATTCGTTATAAAGGCGATGGCTCGGCTCCCAGCCCATTTGATTATTTTCTCGCTTCTTCAGCGTTATGCGCAGCGTATTTCGTCAAGGTGTATTGTAAAGCCCGCGACATCCCTACCGACAATATTCGCGTGTCACAGAACAACATCGTTGACCCAGAAGACCGTTACAACCAGATCTTTCAGATCCAAGTCGAACTGCCTGACGACTTATCAGAAAAAGATCGTACCGGTATTTTGCGCTCTATCGAGCGTTGTACGGTCAAAAAGGTTGTGCAAACCGGCCCTGAATTCAAAATTGACAGCGTGGCCAGTTTAAAAGCAGACGCCAATGCCATGCTCATGGGTCAAGCCGATGAGGCGTCCAGCACCTTTATTCTTGGCAAAGACCTCCCAGTCGAACAAACCATTGCTAATATGACGGGGATGTTGGCCGATCTGGGGATGAAAATTGAAATTTCATCTTGGCGTAACATCGTCCCTAACGTCTGGTCGCTGCACATTCGCGATGCGGCATCGCCTCTGTGTTTCACTAATGGCAAAGGCGCCACTAAAGAAAGCGCCTTATGTTCTGCCCTCGGTGAGTTCATCGAACGTTTGAGCAATAATTTTTTCTACAATGACCAATTCTTCGGCACCGAGATCGCCAACAGCGACTTCGTTCATTACCCCAATGAAAAATGGTTTCCCCTTGAAGACGACGATGCCTTACCAGCGGGTTTACTCGACGATTACTGCCTCGACATTTACAACCCAGACGACGAGCTTTTTGGCTCGCACCTGATTGACACCAACTCAGGCAACAGCGAACGCGGTATCTGTGCCATTCCTTACACGCGTCAATCCGATGGTGACACCGTGTACTTCCCATCGAATCTGATTGAGAATTTGTTCTTAAGTAATGGCATGAGTGCGGGCAATAATTTGCAAGAAGCGCACGTTCAATGTTTATCCGAAATTTTTGAACGTGCCGTCAAACGCCAAATCATTGAAGAAGAAATCGTCCTGCCGGATGTGCCCATGCACGTTTTGGAAAAATACCCCTCTATCCTGGCCGGTATCCAAGGCTTAGAAGCCCAAGGTTTTCCTATTGTCGTCAAAGACGCCTCCCTTGGTGGTCAATTTCCGGTGATGAACGTCACCTTGATGAACCCTAAAACCGGCGGTGTTTTCTCCTCTTTTGGTGCGCACCCCAGCCTTGAAGTGGCGCTTGAGCGCAGCTTAACAGAGCTTATGCAGGGCCGCAGTTTTGAAGGTCTAAACGACGTGCCAAAGCCAACGTTTAATAGCATGGCCGTCAGCGAACCGGAAAACTTCGTCGAGCATTTTATCGATTCCACGGGCGTGATTTCATGGCGCTTTTTTAGCAGCAAACACGACTACGAATTTTGCGAGTGGGATTTTTCTGGCAGTAACGAAGAAGAAGCCGCCGCTTTATTTGGTATATTGGAAGAGATGGGCAAAGAAGTGTATGTGGCGGAATTCACCGAGTTGGGCGCGTCGGCGTGTCGCATTCTGGTACCGGATTATTCCGAAGTATATCCGGTAGAAGACTTAGTTTGGGACAACACCAACAAAGCACTGGATTACCGTGAAGACATTCTCAATATTCATTCCCTTAACGATGAGCAATTGACCGACCTAGTCAATCGCCTTGAAGAAAGCCAGCTCGATAATTACACCGATATTCCAACGTTGATTGGCATTGTGTTTGATGAAAACACCGTGTGGGGGCAGTTGACCATTATGGAACTGAAAATCCTCAGTTACCTTGCCTTGGGCGCACACGAAGACGCCATGGAATTAGTCGGCGAATTCTTACAATTCAACGACAACACCGTCGAGCGCGGCTTGTTTTATCAAGCCATGAGCGCAGTCTTAGAAGTCACCCTAGACGACGAATTAGAACTGGGCGACTTTATTCATAATTTCCGCCGCATGTTTGGTGATCACGTGATGGACAAGGTGGTCGGCTCGGTTGACGGCTCGGTTCGCTTCTACGGACTAAGCAAAACCAGCATGGCACTAGAAGGCATTGAGCCGCATTTACGCTTAATCGAAAGCTACAAAAAGCTGCATCAAGCTCGTAAAGCGTCGATGCAAGCCCGCTAGTTCAGCAAGCGTCATCATAAAAACAGAATAATGCAAAGATAGGTAACCCAAGATGTTCAACACCAAAACTCAAACCAAGGCGATTGTAACGGCGAGTTTTTTGCTGGCCACATTAACAGGTTGCCAATCTGTGCTGTCGTTCGACTCCGTCGACTCTGTCAATCAATTATCGGATCAAGTAAAAAACGCAGACGACTTGGACGACCTCAAGGCGATAGCCAAACAAGCGAAAATCACTCAAAGTTTCATTAACGCTGATATAGAGATGATTCGTACCTTGTATCGTAATCTTGGCGATGAGGTCAACCAACGTTGGGGCAAAGAAAACACCGCACTGCCGGCTAAGAAACAGTACGTAAAATACACCGATAACTATCAAGCCAGAACCATCGTCGATTTTGATGGTGGCACAGTAAAGGTGGAAACCTTAAACGCAAATGGCTCAAAAAACGCCTTAGTCGAAGCGGTCACCACCACTCTGCTAACCACCTCTGACCCGACTAAAACGGATATATTTTCCAGCTCTGCCCCCGATGTGGACGGCGTGCCTTTTCTCTATCCACAAGTGATGGATCACGATGGTAAATTAGTCAAATACCGCTGGCGCGCAGAACGTTACGCCAATTACCTTGTGTCGAACCGTTTAGAAACCAACCAAGAAAATGGCAAAACCGTGTACTCTGTAACCTTTGATTTGGTTGAACAGCACGAACACCTGCGCCAAGAAAAATACAGTGAGTATGTCATCGCTGCCGCCAATCGTTACAACCTATCGCCGGCTTTGATTTACGGCATTATAGAAACAGAAAGCTCATTCAACCCTTACGCAATCAGCCCGGCAAACGCTTATGGATTGATGCAGGTGGTGCCCGCCACCGCAGGCAAAGATGTGTATAACCTAGTGAAGAAGAAATCCGGTCAGCCGACAAAAGAAGTCCTCTTCTCACCCGAGCAAAACATCGACATTGGCAGCGCTTACCTCTATATATTACAGACTCGCTATCTCGCCAAAGTGAACAATAAGCTCAGCCAAGAATACTCAATGATCTCCGCTTACAACGGCGGCACAGGCAACGTACTCAAAACATTTGACAGTAACCGTACCACCGCCATGACCAAGCTGAACCAGACCGCCACCAGCGAGGTGTATCGAAAGCTCCGTTACGACCACCCGCGCACTGAATCCCAGTATTATTTGGAAAAAGTCACGAAAGCGAAGAAGAACTATGAGTAATCTCACGAGACAACGTGTCGGCTAAGAACAGCTTTGCCGTGACCTCAAGATTCGACGGAAAAAACAAGTGCAGATAACTGGCGGTTAAGCCCTTGTGTTGGTAAATCGCTTCCCCTGGCGCAGGGTGACGTTGTCGACGACCGTAACCAATCGGTTCAGGCGTATTGGCGCTGCGGGATCGGTGATGCGCATGGCCTCGAATCTCACCTTGGGGCAACACAGCCGTTTGCATCCCCTGGCAACCACGTTTACCGCGCATTGCGCCTTGACCAGACAAGATGCCAACCATGGGGTAACAGGCATCGTTTAAGTCGGTAAGGTCGTCTAAGCTGTACAACATACCGCCGCATTCGGCCAAGATAGCCTTGCCCGTTTGGTGAAATGCTCGAATAGATTCGCGCATCGACGCATTGTCAGACAAGGCTTTAGCGTGCAGTTCCGGGTAGCCACCGGGCAACCAAAGAGCGTCGGCGTCTGGCAAAATAGTGTCATTTAAAGGAGAGAAAAACACCACTTTTGCGCCCATGTTTTTTAAGGCAATGACATTCGCATCGTAAATAAAACTAAACGCTGCATCGCGAGCCACAGCAATGGTTTTGCCTGTTAGCCGTGTTCGCAGGTCATCCGTTGATTCAACAGGCAACGTTGATTCAACAGACAATGTAGCAGGATAAAATGCCACAGGCGCTGGCAAAGTGAGCAATCCATTGTCATGGGTTGATTTTAGCCATTCCACTGCCGCTTCGAAGCGAATTTCAAGCTCGTCTTTTACTTCCTCAGCTTGTACCAAACCCAGGTGTCGTTCCGGTAGGCTAACCTCTTCATCGCGTTTCAAAGTTGCAAGTAACGGCAAATCCTTCGGTAAAGCATCGCGTATCAGCTGCGCATGTCGTTCACTGCCACAGCAATTGGCAATTATTCCTGCTACCTTCACATCGTCTCGAAAATTTGCCAGTCCCGTTGCTAAGGCCGCTGCGGTTTGCGCCATGCCCTTTACATCCATCACGATCGCCATGGGGATACCAAAACGCGCCGCCAAATCAGCACTGGATGGCTCACCATCAAACATCCCCATGGCCCCTTCAACCAAAATCAGATCAGCAACTTGTGCCGCTTGAAACAACTTATCTTGGCAGTAGTCATCCCCCGCCATCCAAATATCAAGTTGCTCTACAGGTTGTTGAGAAGCTTGAGCGAGAATTTGCGGGTCGAGGTAATCTGGCCCTGTTTTAAAGACACGAACCACTTTACCTTGGTGGGTAAAATAACGCGCCAACGCCGCCGTGATCGTGGTTTTCCCTTGATTGGATGCTGGTGCGGTTAAAAATAGTGCTGGGCAATAAGCCGCTGTTGTTGTCATAAAGCCGTCTCTAATAATGAAGTCAGTAATACGTATTGAGCCCCTAGGTGCGCAGCAATCTCTTGTCCACGACCGCGCTTGACCTGTGATTGTTCCGTATCAATTAATACGGTTTGACCTAGGAGCATCAGGTCAGACACGTCCGCTTGCGTGCGACCATCTGTTAAAATGTAGGTTTGACTATGGAGTTCGCGATTTGTTTTGTGTTGCTTGGTCAGGTACTGACTGGCATTTTCTATGGCAATTCGGAACGGTGTACCACCGCCCGCTTGCAAATTATCGAGCAAGTCTGCAATGTCTTTTGGTGCGCGCACCTTCGGCAGAATCGACGACACATTGTCTTGTCCAAAGCCAATAATGGCCAACTGTTCGCGCGCCACATAAGCACGTTGAGCAATGTCCAAAATAACCCCTTTGGCATTGGAAAACACCCCTTCACTCAAGGTTGAAGCAGAGGTATCGAGTAACACCAGATGCAACACACTTTGACCCGTTTTATCGGCTTTTGGCAGAAGGTGTTTTGGCGGCCAATCTTGCGGTTGGGTGGTTATGCTACGAAACCAATCAACGCCTTGGCCCGCTTGTGTCGTATCAGGTCGATAGCCTCCCGACTGATGTCCCTTATACTTACCCGGCGTGATGTCATTGAAACGAGGAGAAGGCACAGCCGTTGTTCTGGTATCGGCTATATCGACTTTGATTGGGCTGCTGCTGGAGCGTCTTTGCGGCGACATCGCTCCCCATTCACCGGAGGCTTGTTGTGAAGAATCAGGGCGACGCGACGCCTCTGGACGGTGGCTTGGCGTATTGTGTGGGGCTTGATCTGGCAAATCTTGAGGTTGTGACGCTTGATTTACATTAGGCTGCGGACTTGGCGGCTGTGGGCTGTGGGACTGCTGGCTTTGACGACGGTGGGCCAATACTAAATCCTCGACAGCATCAATATCACTATTAGATACCGTTGATCCCCCACGCCATGCAGCATGCGCCATAGCCGCACGAACCCAGACAATATCCCCACGCACACCGTCTATATGGGCGGATTGGCAGCGGCTCGCAATCTCCATACGTAAAGTGTCACTACAACGCACATCACGAAGTGTGGCTCGTGCCAAACGTATGCTGTTTTTTAAATTACGTTGCTTGTATTTAAAGGCATTGCAAAAATCACTCGGGGCTTGATCAAACTCTTCCCGTAATCGGACAATTTGAACACGTTCTTCCAAGCTATATTGATTGCTTAACGACACCATCAGACCAAATCTGTCCTGCAGCTGTGGGCGTAACTCGCCCTCATCTGGGTTCATGGTACCCACCAGCAAAAAGCGTGATTCATGTTGATGGCTGACCCCATCACGCTCAACACGGTTCACCCCACTGGCAGCAACATCTAATAACTGATCAACTAGGTTATCGGCTAATAGGTTGACCTCATCAACATACAAAACGCCACCATGAGCTTGGCTTAACAAGCCAGGTTTAAACGCCACCTGTTTGTCTTGTAGTACCTGCTCTAAGTCCAACGCACCCAATAAACGATCTTCACTGGTTCCCAACGGCAAGCTGGCAAATGGCACCATGCCTTCACCCTGCAATGCCGGCATTACGCCCGACAAACCTCGCGCTAACGTTGACTTCGCTGAACCGCGAGGCCCGCTGATTAGCACACCGCCAATGTGTGGGTTAATGGCACATAAAATTAGCGCCAATTTAAGGGATTCTTGCCCTGCCACGGCGGTGAAAGGAAAATTGCAATGGGCGAGCGATGTCATGGAATTACCTGTTATTGAATTACGTGTCATTAGGTTACGTGTCTTTTTCGAGCGCTTTTATCGTATCGCCATGAACCTGTACTTGTAATTCATGTGTTAAGCGCCGAACTTCTTTTAATTGATCAAACAGTGATTGTAGCTGAGATTGCACAAAATAATGGCGTTCATCTTCTTCTGAAGCACCGTTTTCTAATTTCGTCTGCCACTCTTCAAACACAGCCACATTAAAAGTCACTAAGTGTTTCTCTTCTAAGCATTGGGCAATGTCCTCTAGACTCTTCACGATGTAGTCACTGGCTTCTGCTAACACTTGGTTACTTGGCTGATCAATTAGCCTGCCTCGGTGTGCGCTAAAAGCGGCAATATAATTAAACAAGGTATGGCTACGAATCACTAAGCGTTGCCATAATTCCGTGTTGGTGCGGTAGTGACCGGGCTCTTGTTGCATATTGGCTAAGGTAGAGGTTAACAAAGCATCCGCATTGTAGGCGCGTCGTCGACTGCGACGATAAACCTGTTCATCGACTTCTTTTTCTTGATAAAACCGCATTAATTCCCGTAAATATTCGGCACTGCGCCGCAGCCCTTCTGCAAACGTGATAGGCAACTGACGGTAAGCCCAGTCGGGCAGAATAAAGAACACGGCCAACCAAGAAATGGTGCTACCAATTAAGGTATCAATAAGTCTTGGCAAGATAACATCGTAGCCATCAGACACTTGGTTAAAACAACAAATCACCATCAAGGTAATGGCGGCCGTTGCCAAAACATAGCGATTGGTTCGCGTAATAAAGAACACCACCCCCGCTGCAACGGCCAACATCAACTGCACGGATTGCATGGGAAACAAGGTGATCAAAGACCAAGCCGCCACTAAACCGATCACGGTGCCAGCCATTCGTTCGTAAAGCCGTTTTCGCGTTGAACCAAAGGTAGGCAAACAAACAAATAATGTGGTTAACAGCACCCAATACCCCACATCAATGTTCAAATTTTGAATAATGCTGTAACCACACGTCAGCGCAATAGACATACGTACTGCATGACGAAAGACTTGAGATTTACGCGTCATCTGATCGCTGATTTGTCCCCAGATAGAACGCAATGTGGCTTTGGGTTGAGGGATTTGCAGAGACGCATCTGCTAACGACTCATCTTCCAATTTAGGAATTTTATCTAGATCCTGTTGCAAGCCCACCACGTTATCCGTCAACTGCCTTAATGAACGAAACAAACGCCATTGTACTGGCTGGGCTTCACGCTCTAAATAAGCCATCGATTTTAACACCCCTGCGACGGCTTCCTCACTGTCTCGTAAATCAATCGCTCGCTCACCACGAATGGCCTCGCCTATTGTCCGACAACTTGTGCCCGCTTCTGACAATTGACGCTGCAGACGGAACAAGATATCACTGTGAAAAAACGTATCCGCTAAGTCGGAGTAATTGTAATGGGAAGAACTCGCTCGCTCATGGATTCCTTGGGCAATAAAATAAAAGCGGATATAGCGACCTAACTGTGGATTACCCGGATTGCTGTCGATACGACGCACTAGGATTTCGCGCACCTTATTTAAAGCAATGACCACCTGACCGTGCTGTTGCGCCAGTTTTAAACGTAGCGTGTCTACTGAAGCACACGATGGCGGCGGAAAGAATTTCGACTTGAGTTTTAAATACAAACCGATCTCGATGTACAAGGAAGCGAGCGCTTGACGTAAGGCGATGTGGACAAAAAGAGCCGCCCAGATAATCGATAAAATACCGTACCACAGAGCGCCTAGGGTCAATAAAACCGGTTCATACCAAATAGGAACGTCATGGGTCGCCTGATTCAAGCCTATCATGGTGTAAACAGCCAAAATTAAAGTGGCTTGAGCAATCACCGCATAACGTCGACCAAGCGCGCCGCCCATGGTCAAAGAGAAGGCCATGATCGCAATACTGGTGCCAAACGCCCAAGGGTAAGGCATCAGAGCTTGTACTCCAAAAGCGGTGATGACAAAAAACACCAAGGTGATCAATAAGGAGCGAACACGACCTTGCCAGCTGTCTTCTGTTTCCGCTAACGCACTGGCGATGACACCCAAAAAAAGCGGGATTACCCAGTCAATCTTATCAATACTCCAACTCAGCACCATGGCACCGCATAGGGCAATGAAAACACGTATGGCGTAAGACAGTTGATTTAGGCCACCCACTTTACGTAAGGTGTGTGGAGAGAGCTTAAACGGATTTGAGATCACATTACGCCTCCTAATCGACGACAATACATAATAGGTAAGGTCAGAAAAAAAGGCTAATCGCCACCCTCTGAAGAGTCATAGCCGCCAAATGTGTAATCATCCGAACGACGTTTATATTTGCCATTTTTAGTCTTAACCTTACGTTTACCCAGTGTACTCATTTTTTTTACTAACCAAAGTATGCCCATGATTAACATGGCCCAAGAGTGAATTTGAGTCGTGTCTGATTGCAAAGTAGCGACGCCAAAAATGATTAAAACCCAACTGAAAAAATAGCCCATATAAGTGACCGCCTTTTTTAATACCTAACGCTCTGTTAAAAGGAGCATTGTCGTTAGCTAAAATGTGAGCGGAGCAAAACAGCCCACGGTTATTTATCTGTTTAAGCAACCCGCTTACGTGTTATCGCTATCCCTAAAATAATCAATAACATCGCCCCTAGGCTTTGCCATTCAAAAGCTTCGCCCAAAAGAAGCACGCCAGTAAAGTACGCCACAATAGGAATCATATAATTAATGTACGAAAGAAACGTAGGGCCTGCTGAGCCGATCACGGCAAATAAGAGAAGGGTGCCAAACGCCGTTGGGCCAACACCTAACCACAGCATCGATAAGGTCGCATTTAATGAATAGCTTTGTTGCCACGGTAAATCGTGCCACAGCCACAATGGCACGATAACAAGACTGGCAATAATCATCACACCAGCCGCGGTGACAACAGGGTTATAAGACGGTAACCGCCTCACTAAAATGGCATTGATCGCATAACTAAACGTAGCAAATAAAATAAATAGACTGCCCAGTAAGTTGCCGTGAGCACTGACTAATGACGGCCAAAGCACCACCGCGACGCCAGTAATCCCCATTACAAAGCCGAAAACCTTAAAGCGGTTAAGGCTTTCCCCTGACACAAAGTAATGGGCCAAAATCATGGTTACCAGTGGCATAAACGCCATCAACAACCCAGTAATGCCTGAACTAACATCCTTCTGACCTGTCGAGATCAGGAAAAATGGCAACAAGTTCCCCATGATACCGAGCAACAAAAACACCGCCCAAGCCAACGGCTCCCTTGGTAAACGCCAACCTTTGACATACATAAAAACCGTGAGAATAATCGCGGCAATCAAGACTCTAAGGGAAACGATAGCGACAGGGCTAAAGCTTTCCAGTGAGACCGCCGTGAACATAAACGACGTCCCCCACAGCAAAATAAGCAATAGCAGGAAAAGCCAATTTTTTAGCGTTGGTGTAGTGTTGTGAGACATGTCTTTGACCCAATGAGTATTATTACTGCAAAGTGTAACCGACAAGCTCACAGTATTTGTGATTTTTTTGAGTGCTGAGGCGACCTATCAGTAAGAATGAGCTGACCCTTGTTAGTCGTCCCTGAATAATGGCGTTTCAGACAAGAAACGCCATGGTATTTTTAGGGAAACTACGATTAAGAAGTTGCAAAACACTCAACTTCTCTTCTCCAAATAAAAAAGTACAGGGTTCCACCTGTTTTGATGCTTTTCACCGCTAAACAAGCTTGTTTAGCCTTGTTTAGTGGATTTTGAACGGATTAACCCCTCGCCGCCCGTATCATCTGGTCAACTCTAAATACATTAGATAAGGCAAACAGCATTGCCAGTTTGTTGTCGTTTTTCGCCAGCCCTCGATAGATCACTTTCCTAAAGCCAAACTGTCGCTTTATGATCCGAAACGGGTGCTCTATTTTTGCTCGGATACTGGCTTTGAGGTACTCTGTTCGAATTGGTTGCTTGTTGATTCTCGGGTGTTTCTTGAGAAGACGCACCTTGCTTGGCATCTCAGCAATCAGCCAATCGGCTTTGATGTCTTTTAGCTCTTCTCGTTTTTGAGCGCCTCGATAACCTGAATCCGCCGAGATAAAGCGTTCCTCACCATGAAGCAGGTTTTCTGTCTCTGTGATGTCATGTATGTTGGCGGCTGTTGTACTTAAACTGTGCGTCAGACCTGTTCTCGCGTCTACACCAATATGAGCTTTTAAACCGAAAAACCACTGCTTACCTTTTTGAGTCTGGTGCATTTCGGGATCGCGTGCTTTCGCTTTATTCTTGGTTGAACTGGCCGCTTCAATAATGGTGGCGTCGACAATGGTGCCTTCTTTTAGATAAATCCCAGCGCTAGACAACCACTTATTAACCTCTTTGAACAGCTGACGGGAGGGCTTATGCTTTTCCAGTAAGTGCCTAAAATTCATGATGGTTGTGTGATCCGGGATTGCACTGTCCAACGACAATCCAGCGAACAAACGCATGGACGTGATTTCATAAAGCGCGTCTTCCATAGCAGGATCGCTCATGTTGTACCAATGCTGCATACAGTGAATGCGAAACATCGTAGACAGCGGGTACGGTCTTCTTCCTTTTCCAGCTTTAGGGTAAAAAGGCTCAATCACGGCTTCAAGCAGGTCCCAAGGCATCAATTCATCCATCCGAGAAAGGAAAATTTCTTTACGTGTTTTACGACGTTTGTTGTTGAATTCGCTGTCGGAAAAAGTGAGTTGATGTGACATGGTCAGGCTCGAAGGTTAAAAATGAATTGTCTCATGCACGGGACTTATTCGCATGTTCCCTAAGGTGACGATTGTGTCTATTCCTACTCTTGCGCTTGTTCTTGTTGCTGATCAAGGTCTAGCAACAAGGACTGTATTTGTTGACTATGTTGCTCGGCATTTTGCCACATGCCCCGTTGAATCGCTTCTAATAGGCGTTCGCCCATTTCTTCCAATGCGTGAGGGTTATTATCACGCATAAACGCCTGGTTCTCTGGGTCGAGTAACAAACGATCGGTGACCATTTCGTATTGGTAATCGGACACTAAATCTGTGGTCGCATCATAGGCAAATAAATAGTCTACAGTGGCGGTCATTTCAAACGCGCCCTTGTAGCCATGGCTTTGCATGGCGTCTATCCATTTTGGGTTCAAGACGCGCGAGCGCACCACTCGATTCAACTCTTCTTGCAGCGTTCGTATTTTTGGCACACTCGGGTTCGAGTGGTCATTGTGATAGACGCTTGGCGCTTGACCTTTGAACTCTGTAACCGCGTTGGTCATGCCACCTTGGAACTGGTAATAATCGTCCGAATCTAAAATATCGTGCTCGCGGTTGTCTTGGTTTTGCACGACAGCATCAAGTTGAGACAAGCGCTCAACAAAGGCGGATTTTGCTTCAACGCCGTCTTGCTCACTGCTGTACGTATTTCCATTGTAAGCATATCCGCCCCAGTTTACGTAGGCTTCCGCTAAATCGGCTTTGGTATCCCAGCAACGCTCGTCGATTAAGCCTTGCAAACCTGCACCGTACGCACCGGGTTTGCTGCCAAATACACGGTAAGACGCTTGACGGTTGGCGAAAGCTTCGTCCATTCCTTGGTCTAATAACGCTTGTTTGCGCGCTTGAACATTAGCTCGAATCGTATTGCCTGTGCCCGGTTCTTCATAATCCGCGATGGCTTGCACTGCCGCATCGTAAAGTCGCATCACATTGGCGAAGGCATCACGAAAAAAGCCCGATACGCGCAAAGTGACATCCACTCTTGGGCGACCAAGTTGCATGCAAGACAAGATTTCAAAGTCGGTGACGCGGTTTGAACCCGCCGCCCAAATAGGTCGAATGCCCATCAGCGCAAAGGCTTGGGCAATGTCATCACCACCGGTTCGCATGGTGGCCGTTCCCCAAACCGACAAACCTAAGTCTTTCGGGTAATCGCCGTGTTCTTGTAGATGGCGCTGCACTAAGGCTTCCGCCGATTGCTGACCAATCGCCCACGCCGCTGGCGATGGAATAGCGCGATTGTCTACCGAGAAAAAGTTACGCCCTGTTGGCAAGGTATCAAGACGTCCACGAGTGGGTGCACCGCTTGGCCCCGGTGGAATAAAGCCCCCTGACAAGCCCGTCAATAAGGCTTGTATTTCATCTTGTGCGCTTTGCTCTAAGGCTCGCATAAGTGTTTTTTTACTGTGTGATAACAGAGTCGCGGTTTGCGGATACACTTGCTTTAACTCCACAATAGAATCGTTGTGAATTAAATAGCGTAATACCAAGTGTTTGGCGAACAATTCCAGCCGTTCTTTGGTGTCAGCATGGGTTCGCCATGTTTGGTCGCTGACCGCGAGTAAGGCATTGGGCTTATTACCCAGCCAAGGCCTAGCAAGGCTTTGCATTGGGTCGAAGTCTTCGTTCTGCAAATCCAAGTCTTTCACTAATGCATGAAGAATCCCTTGGCTGGTTGTGTCGTTTCCCCGTGGTAATCGTAATAACGCCACCAGCGTGTCGGCAAGTTTATCGTCTTCTGGTAGCTCACCAAGGCGATGTAAACCGTGGCGAATTTGTGATTCCTTTATCTCACATAAATAGGTGTCTAATTCTTCCAATACTGAGTCGTCATCGCTATTTTTATCACCAGTGAGGTTAACGCCTGTCAGCTCTTCCAACAAATGCGTCTCTTGGACTTTTTTCAATATTTGCTCGCGCAGCCAGGTTTCTCGTCGAATGTCCATGCCCATAGCTTGATAATATTCGTCGACAAGGTTTTCCAATTCCGCCATGTCGCCATAGGTTTCGGCGCGTGTCATGGGCGGCATTAAATGATCGATGATGGTGGCTTGGGTTCGGCGTTTGGCTTGCGCGCCCTCTCCCGGATCATTAACGATAAAAGGATAAAAATTCGGCATGGGGCCCAGTACGATGTCTGGCCAACATTGATCAGATAACGCCGTGCCTTTGCCCGGTAGCCACTCCAAGTTGCCATGTTTTCCCACATGAACAAAGGCATCCACCTTGTACACATGACGCAGCCAAAAGTAGAACGCCAAATAACTGTGTGGCGGGATCAAATCGGGGTCGTGATAATTGGCGGCTAAGTCTAAGTTAAACCCTCGTGCCGGCTGAATACCAACAAAGGTTTCACCAAGGCGAATGCCAGCCAACATGATACGTCGTTCGCCGTTTTGTTCGCGACATTTATGGTCATCTTCTGGCGGCCCCCAACGATCCCAAACGGCGTGTTGGCTTTCTAATGGCAACTGATAAAAATAATGAAGGTAATCTTCCAGCGCCAAACTTTGCCAGCAACCCCGTTCATGCAGAGTATTCGGATTATTGGTCACCGCACCAAGCAATGCTTCGATTAAGGCGTTGCCATGTTCTGGCACATCGGTAATGGGATAGCCTGCGTCTTGCAAAGCGTTCAACAAATTGACCGCAGACGCTGGCGTGTCTAAACCGACGCCATTGCCAATGCGTCCGTCTTTGGTTGGGTAATTCGCCAAGACAAAGGCGATGCGTTTTTCGGCATTCGATTTAATAGCAAGGTTCGCAAACCGTTTGGCCAGTTGGGCAACAAGCACAGCGCGCTCGGCGTGTAATTCATAACGCACCAAATCAACCTGCGCACGCTCATCGTAATGACTGGATGCTTTAAAACTGATGGCGCGAGTAACAATACGCCCATCCATTTCAGGTAACACAATTTGCATGGCTACATCGCGACTGCGTAAACCTTGAGTTTGTGTCTGCCAGTCTTCTTCGGTGCTGCCAGATAAAATTAATTGCAAAACAGGAATAGGAGAAGAAAAGGCCGACTGAAAATCTGTTGGCTCAGAAGCCAAATCAGGGCTGCCGACTCGATTCGCCGCAAACCCTGTGGTATTCAGAATCACCTTGGCGTCCGTCCGCTCCACCAGCGATTCAATCAGCCCGACCGAGACATCATCCTTTAATGAACTAATCGCAACAGCAAGGGGAACGAGACCGGCCTGTTCCAGTATGTGCAGCAGACCATCAAACATGGCAGTATTGCCACTTTGCAAATGGGAGCGATAAAAGGTCACGACAACCACAGGCGTTTTTTGAGCCAGTGCTTTGTTGTAATGCGCTTGCCAAGCTGAAAAGCTTGAAGAATGGCCATCGTGGTAAATTAAAGCATTCGGAAGGGGTACGGGTTCTTGCCAATCCGTTGTCAGATCAAAATAACGATCGAAAAGGAAGTAAAACAGGTGTGATGCATTAACTTGACCGCTTTCACGAAGATAGCGCCATACTCGGTGGCAATCTTCAGGCGGTGCTGTTGATGCCTGAGTTAAGGCAGGGTCTGGCGCGTCGTCTCCCGGCACAATAATCAAGGTACGGCCTGGCTTGGCTTTCACCCAATAGTGTAATTGTTGAAAGCCATACGCCCAGTAATGCTCTCCACCTAACAAGGACACCACGATCACCTTCGCGTGTTCCAGTACCTTATGTTCATAAAGGTCAAAGGCAGCGGGTTTTGCTAACTGCATCCAATTAGCAAGGCGCACACGGGGCAATGCCCTATTGCTTTGCTTGATGTGCTCAGCACAGCCATCCAGACCTTGGCTAAGCGCCCCTAATACGGTATCAGCAGCGGCCAAAATAACGAGTTCCGCGGGTGTTTGCCCAAGGTCAATAATGCCCTCATCGTCAACAAACCCACCAGGCTTGGCCGCTAGTAGATGCACGTTTTCTCCG
Source organism: Marinomonas algarum (assembly GCF_020532605.1). Lineage (GTDB taxonomy): Bacteria > Pseudomonadota > Gammaproteobacteria > Pseudomonadales > Marinomonadaceae > Marinomonas > Marinomonas algarum. The sequence goes on from NZ_JAJATW010000002.1 coordinate 259,173, forward strand.
TTGTATTTTTTGTCTGTCTTATATCACGGTGAATTAAGCGCTTAATGCATCGTGTAAAATATTCTCAATCTGCTCTTTTTCAATGCCTTTACCAATGAAAACCAACTGAGTTTTACGTACTTCATCGGGCTGCCACAGACGATCAAAGTAACGGTCTAAACGGGTTCCTACCACTTGAAACACCTGACGCATCGGTTTGCCATGAACCGCTGCGAACCCTTTGATACGGAAAATATTGTTCTTCTCAACCAACTCAGACAAGGTTTCTTGTAACAAATCGGATTGTACTTCCCCCAGATTTACCACAAAAGAATCAAAGTGATCATGGGCGTGATCATGATGCTCACCATGTGCGTGATGGTGGTCGTGATGGTTATGCACCTCGTCAATTCGACTTTCCGTCGCAGCATCGATACCCAGCAATACATCTAGGGCTGTTTCACCGTTTTCGATGTACACCGTTTTTACCGTATCGGGCACTTCGTTAGTGATGATCTTCTGTACGCGAGCACGAGCGTCTTCATCGAGTAAATCATTTTTACTCACGACCACCAAATCGGCTGCGCTTAGCTGGTCATCCAGTAACTCTTGTAAACTCGGGTCATGGTCTAGGCTTTCATCCGCCTGACGCTGAGCTTGCACCTTATCCTCATCGTCGGCAAAACGTCCTGCAGCAACAGCAGCCCCATCTACCACAGTAATCACCGCGTCCACGGTACAATGCTCTTTGATGCCCGGCCAATTAAAGGCTTGCACTAAGGGTTTTGGCAACGCCAAGCCGCTGGTTTCAATTAAAATATGATCAATGTCGTCACGACGGGCAACCAGTTGCTCCATCACAGGCAGAAACTCTTCTTCGACCGTGCAACAAATACATCCGTTAGCTAATTCGTAAAAGCCATCATCGCTGCGTTTTCCGCCTTCTTGGCTGTCATCTTCACAGTCGATTGGGCAAGAACGCAACAAATCTGAGTCGATGTCTAACTCGCCAAATTCATTAACAATCACGGCGATACGTTTGCCCGCCGCTTGCTTTAACACATTGGATAATAACGTGGTTTTTCCACTGCCTAAGAAACCTGTCACTATGGTTGTCGGTATTTTATTCAGCTGCATAATGAATCCTTGCTCTTATTTTTGTTCGTCACAATGACGATGAATTTTTTGAAAAATGTGTGCCTAACTTTTATCGTAAGGATAAGCGCTGGCAAAGTCATCAGTATCTAACACTCGACCCACGAAAATAAGACTGGTTCGTGTAAATTTCTTCTCTCGTACTTTGTCGGCCATGTACATGTCACTACTATACACGGATTACCAATCAGGCGAGATGAAAACCCTAAGCAGAAAAATGAAGTCTATTCAGGGTGCTAGGGGTCAACAGCAAGCAGTTGGCAGGCTATTTTACCCGTGTGATGAGTGTCTAACTGTGCCTCTTCTTGGTGAGCCCAAAACGATATTCCCTCACCAAGGTAAAAGGCACCCGACGCACTCACCGCTCGCGTCAAGTTATGTTCTTGATCTTGCCAAACAAGCTGAGCTTGATCAGCATGAAAATACAGGGTCAATAACGCGCCATCACAAGAGTATGTCACTAAGTCGGTTTGGTGAAATTGAACACCCTCAACATCAGCATTGGACAAGGCTGTTGCGTCCTGTCCACCCATCTGACTGCAGGCTGACAACAGTATGCCAAGCACGACCACAGACAGAGTTTTTATTGTCACGTCTATCGCCGTTATTTTTGCTTTCATTGTATGAGGTTCCATTCCCACTCCATCATTAAATTATCAGCGCTATCTGCTTGTTTTATCTTATCGCAAGCCTTGCCCTATTTCATTGCGTATTTTCGCCTATCCACATCAGGTAATCTTATTTAAATCAATCAAAAAGACGCTTTGACAGCCACTGTAAAAAACGAGTATATTTATTTCGTCGGTTTAATCCGACTTCGTTCTCGGGGCGGGGTGAAACTCCCCACCGGCGGTAAAGATGATGGCCAATAGCCTCTCTAAGCCCGCGAGCGCCTTTAAGCATTTTTATATTAGCGTGCTTTTAGGGTCAGCAGATCTGGTGTGACTCCAGAGCCGACGGTTACAGTCCGGATGATAGAGAGCGCGTCAGACAATTCCTCTGCCACCCACTTTTTAGTGCGTGTCTAACAAGGTATCTCGTGTCACTGTGAGGTATTTGCCTGTCCGTTCGCCCTGATTCACCTTAGTTATTTTAGGATTACACAATGAATCAGAGCTCAACGAATATTGAATTTACACCAGAAACCAAACGCATCGCCATTCTTCATGCCGCTTGGCACGAAGACATTGTTTTAAACTGTGTTGAAGGTTTTAAAGCCGAATTGGTCGAACGTGGCTACAGCCTTGACTTGATCGATGTCATTCCCGTTCCTGGCGGTTATGAAATCCCATTACAAGCCAAGCTACTAGCAAAAAGCGGTCTTTATTCTGCCATTGCCGGTACAGCGCTGGTCGTAGACGGTGGTATTTATCGTCATGATTTCGTCGCGCAAGCGGTTTGCAGTGGTCTAATGCAAGTGCAGCTTGAAACAGAGATCCCGGTGCTAACCGCGGTTTTAACGCCACATAACTTCCATGAACACGACGAACATAAAGAATATTTCAGCCGTCATTTTGTGAAAAAGGGTATTGAGTTAGCCAATGCGTGTGATCAAAGCATTCGCTTAACCGAAAAAGCCAAAGCCTTAGTCTAAACGGCACAGACATAAACAAAGTAAAAGGCCTCGCTGGACATGTCCAACGAGGCCTTTTTATTGTTCACACAACAGGGTTATAAAGCATTATTCAGCCACTCTCGCCCTTAACGCTTTATAGATCTGACTGTTTTTATCAGCTTGATGACACAAACTCAGCATGTCATCAATAAAGTGTCGAACGGCCCGTTGCTCAATTCGCTCTATTCCCATTTGCTGATGTTCATTTAAGTGGCTGTACTTCGACGCAGCACCAAAATCGCCAAACAGTATGTGCCCACTCTGATTGATTAAGGCGTTGTGAGCGTACAAGTCTCCATGACTGACTTTTTTACGTTGAAAATGCGCAATCAATTGATCAATTTGTTCAATCATTTGCACAGCTTGATCAATAGAAAACGATTGTCCTTCTGTAAAAGTGTCTCGTGTACAAGTCACAAAGCTTGGTGGCTGGCCGAGGTTAGTGTAATCGCTTGGAATCAGCTCCATGACTAACGCTGAGCAATCTGGTTCCGTAATTTTCGCTAAGGGCTTTACTAGGTTGGGGTGATCGCCGACAGCAAGACAAGCGTCCAGTTCATCTTCAGGGTAACCATCACTGGTGACTTGACCTTTAAACACCTTAACGGCCACCTCATTATCGAAAGCAAAGACATTGCGCTGCCAAGTCGCTAAGGAAATCACGCCAGACGCCCCCTGCCCTAATACCTGATGCAAAGCCAAATCCGCAAAGGCGACGGTTTTGAACTCATTATGTGGGTCACGCTCAGCACAAAAAGGGTTGCCTGAAAACGCCAACCACGCCAAACGAGGCAACGACAATAAAACATCTGGAAAAGCTTTCAGTTGATTCGCTGACAATCGAATCAATTCCAAACGCACACAGTGAACCATACTGTCAGGCAATGCTTGCAGTTGATTTCCAGCCAAAGCGAGCTTTTGCAGTCTTGTTAGCCGCCCCATGTCGTCAGGCAAATTAGTAATTTGATTATCCGTCAAAATGAGCCATCGTGTTTGTGTTGGCAACGATGCGGATGACACTTGGGTAATTTGATTACTTTTAAAACCAATCATCTCAAGTTGCTGACAGGCTCCCAAGCAAGTAGGTAATTCAGTAAAGTGATTGTTTGAACAAAACACAATGCGCAGTTTTTTTAGACGATGTAAATCGTTTGGTAATTGGCTAAGTGCATTATTGGATAAATCTAAAATTTCAAGTGTGTCAGCAAGGTCGAAGATGGCTTGAGGAAAATCCGTCAGATTGTCACTCAGTTGCAAACGGACAATCCCTTGAAGCTCGCCTCGATGTAATTGATCAAGTGTGTGCAAAACTAGGCTCTTTTGGGTTAGATGATGGATAAGGCAAGAAACCAGAAACTAATTCCTGTCTCTTGAGTCTACTTTTCAAGTTTATTCTGAAAGTCGCGCAGTACGAGCGTTAATGCTTCCACGGCAATGTCTGGTGCAATGTTGTTTTCTTCAAGTAACTCAATGAGATCGACAGCAAGTTTTACATGGTCAGGGGCTTGGTCTAAAGACATAATACACTCGTATTGAAAAATGAAAGAATAACCACTAAATACCGATTAAGGTTAAATACAATAGACTCAAAAAACAACGAGGCAACCGTGGTCACGAATGAATTCTGGTTAGATCGATGGGAAACAGGGCGTATCGGCTTTCACAAAGACGACGTTAATCCAAAATTAATGACTTTTTGGCCTATGCTGCCAAAGGGTAGCCGCGTGCTTGTTCCTTTATGCGGCAAATCAAATGACCTAATTTGGTTGGCAGAACAAGGTTACCAAGTCACTGGCGTCGAGCTGTCGTCCCTTGCTGTGGTGCAGTTTTTGGGTGACAACGATCTCAACTATGTTACTCATCACCATGGTGAGCTAAAAATTCATACCGTAGAAGATATTCCTTTACGTATTGTTGAGGGCGATTACTTCCACTTCTGTGAAACTGACTTTGATGCCTGTTACGACAGAGCCGCTATGGTCGCCATGCCAGATACAATGCGTGCGCGCTATGTCACCCATACGCTCGATCGATTGTCGTCCAATGCGTCTGTGTTAGTGGTCAGCGTCTATTACGACGGCGATCAGCAAGGCCCTCCTTTTTCGATTGATGACGCAACGGTGACTCAGCTATGGGGGCCGAGTATACATAAAATTGCCGCTGAAAATTTGGCTCTTATACACGAACGCTATAGAGACCGAGGCCACAGCGTTTATGAGGAAAGTGTCTGGCGAATACAGCCCAACCTGTTTTAAACTGTCTTTGCGGCGTATTTTTGTCGCAATATCCTAAACTCCTACCTTTATCTGCTATTGCCGCTGTCTTTTTTCTGGGATAATGCGGCACATTTTTTGACCACCCTTTATTACGTATTTCGTTAGGCTTATCACTCGAATCAGATTAGATTTCAGTTACATTAGCGCGTAAAAAAGCCCCCACTGATGATTTTCATCGTATTTCATATCAAGAGTAAATAATGATTAAACGACATAAAACCGCCAAAGAACTCTTTTCCTATCCGCTCTATTGGGCTGAGTGCTATGGTGTTTCCCCCTTCCTACCCACCACCCGAGAAGAAATGGATGCACTTGGATGGGACAGTTGTGATGTAATTATTGTGTCGGGGGACGCCTATGTGGATCATCCTAGTTTTGGTATGGCGGTACTGGGTCGTTTATTAGAATCAAAGGGCTACCGTGTTGGTATTATTGATCAACCAGACTGGCGTAATACAGAAGACTTTATGCGCCTAGGCCGCCCTAATCTGTATTTTGGTGTCACCGCAGGCAATATGGACTCCTTGATCAACCGCTACACGGCAGACTTAAAAGTCCGTAACGACGATGCTTACACGCCTTACGGGATGGGAGGCAAACGCCCAGATCGTGCGGTGATTGTTTATTCTCAGCGCTGCAAAGAAGCTTTTCAAGATGTGCCCGTGATGATTGGGGGTATCGAAGCCAGTCTACGTCGTATTGCACAATACGATTATTGGAGCGATGAAGTGCGTCGCTCTGTCCTTATCGACTCTACGGCGGATATTTTGCTGTATGGCAACGCCGAACGTGCCATGTTAGAAGTAACGCATCAAATGGCCATGGGCAAAACTCTTGACGAGCTAACCGACGTTCGCGGCACGACCATAGTGCGTAATGCACCGCCTGGCGGCTTTACTGAAATTGATTCAACCCGTGTCGATTGGCCCGGTAAAGTGGATCAGATTTACAGCCCATACGAATACATTCCAGAAGGCAAATGCCAAACCAAAGACGAAGAAGAGTCGGATGTCATGCCGATTCGCGTGATTCCCGCACCGTTACGCCGTGGTGAAAAACTCGACCCAGAAAAGACCTACATCCGTTTGCCATCGTTTGAAAAAGTCTCTAAAGATCCTGTACTGTACGCCCACACCTCGCGTATCTTGCACCTTGAATCTAACCCACATAACGCTCGTGCGCTCATCCAAAAACACGGCAAAAAAGAGATTTGGGTGAATCCGCCACCGATCCCTCTGGAAACACCCGAAATGGACGGCGTATTTGATTTGCCCTACGCTCGTGTGCCGCACCCGAAATACCAAAAAGCACGCATTCCAGCTTATGACATGATCAAAACCTCGATCAACATCATGCGAGGTTGTTTTGGAGGCTGTACTTTCTGCTCAATTACTGAGCATGAAGGTCGTGTGATTCAGTCCCGTTCTCACGAATCTATCCTCAACGAGATTGAAGACATCAAGGCGAAAGTACCAGGCTTTACCGGCCATATTTCAGATCTTGGTGGACCCACATCGAACATGTACACCTTGAACTGCAATGACGACGAAGTCCAAGCCTCGTGCCGTAAATTGTCCTGTGTGTATCCAACTATTTGTTCAAATCTGAATACCGATCACAGCCCAACCACAGAGCTCTACCGCAAAACCCGCGCCATCGATGGCATTCATACCGTGTCGATAGCTTCCGGGTTACGTTATGACTTGGCCGTTGAAGACCCAGAATATGTCCGAGAATTAGTAACTCACCACGTAGGTGGCTTACTAAAGATCGCACCTGAACACTCTGAAAAAGACACCTTATCGAAAATGATGAAACCAGGGATGGGGACTTACGATCGATTCAAACGCATGTTTGACAAGTACTCGAAAGAAGCCGGTAAGAAACAACATTTGATTCCTTACTTTATCGCGGCTCACCCAGGCAGTTCAGACGAAGACATGCTCAACTTGGCGGTTTGGTTAAAAACCAACGACTTCAAACCCGATCAAGTTCAGACGTTTTATCCGTCGCCTATGTCGCTTGCCACCGCTATGTATCACTCCGGCAAGAACCCACTCAAGCCTGTTACCTATAAAAGCGAAGACGTTTACACACCAAAAGATGCCAAGCAGCGCACGGTGCAAAAAGGCTTTTTACGTTACCACGACCCAAGAAACTGGCAGGAGCTGCGTAACACGTTAATAAAAATGGGTCGTACCGATTTGATTGGCCATGGCCTTAACAAGCTAGTACCCGCGGAAGAAAAAGACCGACAGGTTCGTCAGCGTCCACAAAAAGCCAAACCAGGCCAAGCAACAGGGGCTTCTCACACCTCGAATCGCCCCACTATGGAAAAAAATGCGGCTGCAGAAAAAGCTCGTCGCAAAAATCATCACTCAGGAAAGCCCGCTGGAAGCCGTGTCACTGGAGAGCAAGCGACGCCTACAAAGCGCCGTAAAAGTAAGGTGGAATCACGGTGAGAATAACCAGATTAAAAGACTAATTTAATGATATCTGTACTTTAACGTTTTATCTAACTGTTCGTTGTAGGCGTTAAAGTACAGCATATAAATGACGTTAGTTAGGTTGTGAACCTAACATCCAACGAGTTCGACGACAGCAAGCTAAGACCAGTTCAAGAGCCGCCATAAAAATTAACGCATAGCCAAAGGTCTCTATCCCTTCCTCCACAACGTTTTTAACAACTCGGACGTATTCCTGCCCCATTAAAGACTGCCAAAAACTTCCTCGGCCCATTAAGCGAGAAAACACAACAACCGTCACAAAGCCCGCAATAAACATACCAAAGCTTGGCTGTAAGGAATAATGCTTGATGGAACCGTATATCTTGGAAATACGCCCCCAAACAAATACAGTAATAAAAGTCAAAATAACAACAACAAAAAGTTGCCAAGCACCATCAAACAAATAGAAATCTAAAAAAGCATCAAATTCACGAACAAACATCATCGCGAGTAAACATGACAATAATGTACAGGCAAAATATAGGCTTTTATCTATCCTAGAGGCGGCTAGGAACAGCAAACAACTGACAAAAGACAAACTCTCTTGTAAGTACCTCAATTAAAGAGTTCTCACTATACTCAGCATCTGTAAGAAGAGTGTAACCCTCAAGTGTAATAAGCTGAGAAATGCCAGCAACAAAAAATATATAAATAAAGCAACGCAGAATAAGCATCAGAACATCCTTTTAGTTTACTCTGCAATTATATTCAATGCTTATTCAGGATACATGCAAAAAATGGTATATATGTACTATATTCTTGATTTTTCCTCATAATAAGTAATTGATATTTAAAAGATAATTTTGATTTCTAAGGAAACTACGATTAAGAAGTTGCAAAACACTCAACTTCTCTTTTCCAAATAAAAAAGCACAGGATTTCACCTGTTTTGATACTTTTCACCACTAAACAAGCTTATTTAGCCTTGTTTAGTGGATTTTGAACGGATTACCCCCTTGCCGCCCGTATCATCTGGTCAACTCTAAACACATTAGATAAGGCAAACAGCATCGCCAGTTTGTTGTCGTTTTTTGCCAGCCCTCGATAGATCACTTTCCTAAAGCCAAACTGTCGCTTTATGATCCTAAACGGGTACTCTACTTTTGCTCGGATACTGGCTTTGAGGTACTCTGTTCGGATTGGTTGCTTGTTGATTCTCGGGTGTTTCTTGAGAAGACGCACCTTGCTTGGCATTTCTGCAATCCGCCAATCCGCCTTGATGTCTTTTAATTCCTCTCGTTTTTGTGCGCCTCGATAACCAGAATCCGCTGAAATAAAGGTTTCCTCACCATGAAGCAAATTTTCTGTTTCTGTGATGTCATGTACGTTGGCGGCTGTTGTGCTTAGGCTATGCGTCAGGCCGGTTTTCGCGTCCACGCCAATATGAGCTTTTAGTCGGGTAAGGACAGTGTGTTACCACACCATCCTCCCCTAAGAACCGTACTTGAGAGTCACCTCTCATACGGCTCAAGCCTCTCAACAGCCTTAATATGACCGAGCCTCACTATGGGAAAACCGATCGACGGCGGCGCTCTAGGTAAGAGTTCCATGCAGGGTTATAGGGATTCACTGCACTACGTATTTTAATGTGCCTAACGATCAGAACGGACGCTGCTGAAAACAGCCGCAACCGTTGTTTTAATCCATTAACCCAACCATCAGACGCAAACACCCAGTGTCTTGCCCCTTCGACATGGAAGTATTTTTTCTTTACCCATTTCGCACCTTTCATGGCGTGCCTACGCACTGCCCACCGCCACAGAACTCGCCAGATTTGATGATCTATCCATGTGAAACGAGCCTTAGACACAATATGGCGGTGATACATCGCCCAACCTCGGATTACCGGATTGAGATTCAGAATCAGATTCCCCTGTGTCGCCGACTTGTTCTCATTCACTATTTTCCGGACCTTATCTAAAAGCGCCTTCACGCTTTTACGGGCAGGGGTAATCAGTAGTTTGCCCGAATACTTACGTATATTTTGGCCCAGAAAATCGAAACCTTGTGCGATATGCGTGACCTTAGTCTTTTCATCAGCAAGCTCCAAGCCCCGTGCCTTCAAAAACTCCTCGATTGCCGGGCGAACTTGGTGCTGCAAGACCTCTTTCGAAGCTCCTGTCACGATGAAGTCATCGGCATATCTCACGACGTGGATTTTAAACGGGCGTCGTGGCGTATCCTTTTGGGACACGCTTATATTAACGGCCTGTTCTAGCCCATCCAGCGTCAAATTCGCCAGTACCGGTGAGATGATTCCGCCTTGCGGCGTACCGGCCTCGGTAGCGAATAAGGTTCCTTTCTCCACATACCCTGCTTTAAGCCATTTACGCAGCACGACTTTATCCATGGTTATGTTTCTGAGCAGCCAATCGT
>NZ_JAJATW010000031.1 GCF_020532605.1 Marinomonas algarum
GATAAATTACCCACCAAAAGTTCAGCTTACGAAGTTAGTGAACAGCTTAAAAGGTGTAAGCAGCAGAAAAATGAAGCAGTATCACCCAGAGCTTGAGCCACCCGCTTATTTGAAAAATGCACTCTGGGCGAGAAGTTACTTTGCTGGCAGTTGCGGAGGGGCAAGTATCGATGTTTTAAAAGGTTACATAGCCCTAAATTCAGATAATAAGTGCGACACTGCTAGTCAGGTATAGAAGAAGCCAACTGCTGAAGTTGGTACACTTCTTTTCACCACAAAATTAAGCAGTACCAACATGAATTATCAGCAGTTGATTGAAGGCAAAAGATACCAGGTTTCCACTCTCTTAGGGCAAAAAATATCAGTAGCAAATATTGCACAAACACTGAATTGTCATAGAGCGACGATCTATCGCGAGTTGAAGCGGAATAAAAAACAACAGAATATTGCCCTGACAAAGCCCAAAGAGCCTGTTTGATAAGGCGGAAGACAGCCGCAAAATATCGCATAGCGTCAGAGACAATTGATTTCATTCGTATTTTAATTGAAATCGATTGGAGCCCTGAGCAGGTCTCTAATGTACTCAAAAACTGTGGAATTTCTGTCAGTCATGAATGGATTTACCAGTACATTCATGATGACAAAAGAAACAAAGGGACGCTTTATCGCCGTTTGAGACAAGGAAGAAAGCGTTACCGTAAAGGCCAGCGAACGAAAGCGGAAGTGATCAAGAATAAGGTATCCATTGATGAGCGACCAATCATTGTTGATGCCAAAAAACGCTTTGGAGACTGGGAAATAGACACGGTTTTAGGTAAGCATGGAACGGGTTCAATCGTCACCTTGTTAGAAAGGAAAACGCGCTTTTACTTGATAAAGAAAGTGAATACAAAGTCAGCCAAAGATGTGACTCAGGCTACCATAGAGCTACTAATGCCTTTTAAGGATCATGTACATACGATAACAGCTGATAATGGTCGTGAGTTCGCGTATCACGCTGAGATAGCCGAAGCATTAGATACGACAGTGTATTTTGCTCATCCATACAGCTCTTGGGAGCGTGGAGCAAATGAAAATAGTAACGGTCTTTTAAGGCAGTATGCACCCAAAAGTACTGATTTAAGAAGTGTTACAGAAGAAACAATACATTTTGCGATGAGACGAATAAACAATCGCCCGAGAAAGTGTTTAGGGTTCAGGCAACCAAGCATGGTTTTTAAAGAAATGTGCTTGGTTGCTTGAAGTGAAAAGTGTCTCACTTCGAACTTGAATTCGGGTTTATCCTATTACTTAGCATTTTTTATCGCTTCAATTTCATTTACAGATTTATTTAATAAAGTCATTTAGCAACTGAGTAAAATCGCATCTCTAGAGTCAGGATTTATCTCTTTCCATCGCTTGATTAGTGTTGTGACACATGGGTTACCCGCAAGCTGATTCATACGAACCCAATCAACATCTAGCAAATCAGCAAGTAATTCGATGTCCAATTCACCTTGCAAGGTGTGCCATTGTCGGATGCTTGGCTGTCTCATCAACTGAGCTTTTGGAGAGGTTAATCCGCCGACAACAAAATATCCCTTTTCTTTGTCGTACCATATGCGTTGAATACCCGGTATGTTACTCATCCAGCGTTTTATGTCGTTTAAAGGCTTGTCAAAGTATCGAGATAACAAGGTATCTAAACTACCGCTGATTGATGTATCTTTTTTCTTTTCTCGCTTATCTAACCAACGCTGAATAACCTCTTTTTTCACCTGATAGTAAGCCACCTTCGTTTCATTTTGCTGATGAAGCGAAACTAATTGTTCTTGCCATAATTCAACTAATTCAGGTAACTCACTTTCAAATCGTATCGTTGCCTTTTGGCTGGATAACACGCCATCATCACTCAACTCTTTGACAATATTGAGCAATACTTCACTATCTGGCAGCACCCAATCCGTCAACGGATAAGACTTCTGTTTCTTGGTTAAATCCGAAAGCACATCCTCCATACTCAGTGGCAATACATTCGTTTGGTCATAAGATGGATCTTGCATCATGATTGACACTTGTGCGTCCTTATCCTTACTCAAAACAAGCGTAATTCTTGCCGCAAATCGTCGTTGTTTATCAACTTCAGTGCCGTAGTAATCCATTACGACATTCTGACGATAACCATAGGGCCAATTCTCATTCATCAAAGTAAGCAAATCATTTACGGATGTTTCGAAATTGGCGAGATACTCATTTATTTTCAAAGTCATACCAGAATCAGTGGGATCGAAGGGGATCAACACCGGTCTGTCATTTGAAACCGTAAATAAATAACCATCGGTAATGACAATGGTTGATTCATTTAAACAGGCGCGTTGCAATGGCAAGACTTGAGAAATAGCCCTATCAGAATCAATCAGTAAACGTTTGATCTCTAACTCTTTAAGAACCACTTCAAGCTTTCTAATAATCGCTTCTTTGTATGCCTTGGTATCTAATAATTCATAGTTGTAGGTGTAATATCCACCTTCAGACGCAACGTATAGCTTTATCGGGTCATCGTCTCTTTTAGACTCGATTAATAACCTTTTTTCGACTGGGTCTCCGGTTACATCATGAGGATTAACATTGATATGTTGAACTGCACACCGTCCAACTAACGACTTCGTTAGTGGATAACGATCATCTTCAATACCTTTTTCCTGATCTAGAAGTATCAAAATGCGGTCCGAACGTTCAAGCTTTATCTGTTCAAAGTCATTTGCCACAATTCCATCTAGTAAATCCCACGAAACATCGACGCCTTTCTGTGCAATTAGCAATTTAAATAATTCTAAGATTTCTTCACAGGCAACAACGGTATTAACTCTTAGGTCTATTACCTTGATTTCACCGGATATCTCAATGCTTGGGAAAGATGACTTAGCCTTATTGGCTTTATGCTTTGTTTTCAAAGTCAGTGGTTGGAGATTTAATGTTTTTGCTGAAAGTTCAAAACCATAGTCACGCGCAAAAAGGATAAACGCATCTTGCACTGGTTTTAACACCATAGGCCAGCTTTGTTCAAACCTAGTGGGTGTAGAAAGATCCAGAAACGGACGCTGTTTCCGTGAATTTTTACTCTTTCCAATTTCTTTAAACAGCGTACCTCTTGGTTTTTTTTCATGGCCAGGATACCACCTCACGAGTACCTTATTTTTGTCATAGACCCATAGAGGCTTCTTGATACGATCTATATCATCGTCATTAGATAACGGTCTTAATGGAACATTGGTATAAAACAGAGCAATTTCAGTGGTATTCCCATCTTTTAACTGCTGAGTTCTACAATCTAGGCTGATCGCATTGACACCGCCAGCCCAGCTATCTACTTTCAATAACGGACTACCTAAACTGTAAGCGCCTTTACAATGACCGCCAAAAGCCCGTAATGATCGCATCATTAGTCGAATCCACACAGGATTTAACACCGGTGAATATTCAACTCGAACGGGAGTAATAGGTTGCAATTCAGCGTCTACAATAGACGGAGGAATATCACTTAAACTTTGTAAAGCCACATAGAGCCCAAACAGATTACCATTTTTTTTCATCAAATAGGCAAACTGCCGACTGTCTAGCTCGGCATCGATACGTTCTTCCCAGGCTTTCTTCTCTTTCCACTGATAGCTGTTATTGAGAAGTGGATAGTGATAAACCACGAATTTGTTGGCTTTATCTGCATCAACCTCGCTATTCAAATAGACCAAATGAGACAGCGGCAACTGCCTCAAATCTTTATTTTTATCCATTAACCTTGCTCCCTCATACGCTGCCAAACTATTTTCGAAAACCACTTAAAGCCAGACGTCATTTGATATCCATCGCTCACCAAACAACCTGGTAGAAACAGGATTGAAGCATTCTCAACTTTTACCGGCTCCAACATTTTAGAAAAGCCCGATAAGGAACAATCTTCACCAGTCGATAGGTTCGCGATAACCAAAATGGCATTTTCACCACGGATTTGTCGGATCTTTTCCAGCTTCTTAATTAATCCCAAAGGGGCAAATTCAGGATTTTTTCCTGAAGCAAGCCATTGCTCAAAGCCTTCATCTGACTGCTCCAGAGCCGCTATCGACCAAAATTTAGCATCAACAAAAACATCCGCATTTGCTATCTCAAAATCATATAATTCAAACAGCTCATGGTTGTAGACGTCTTGTTTAGTGACTAGCTGCTTGTCACTCAGCAGTGCACGAATACCTTCTTCACCAATACGTCCTTGTAAAATTCGCTGAATCACAACGGGATGGAATACAAATTGCTCTTCAATGTCGTTGGCAAACGGCTGAAACGACGTTCGAAAACTTTTACGATTAAACCAATTCGAAATAGCAGGTTGCCGGTTAACAACCTCATAAAGCGTCTGTGGGTTATACTTAATCAATCCCGCTGCACGCTTAGCGAAGAACTGCCAACTTTTTGGGTCGTACCATATTTCACCAGTAACCTTTGTTTCCTTGGGTCGCTCAAAGCACGCCCAACGACACAAAGGCTCAGTAATGCCAAAAGCATTGTTATGCGGCATCCATTGCAGATCATGCTGCAATACAGCGCGGCCTAGTTCATGCCAAAGTCCTGAAACATCTTCGAGACAACCCTTACCTTGTCGTGCATCTCGGATAGCGGAAACTAACTTGTTATCAATAATATCTACCGCAGCAGAGCCATCTTGGGATCGCGTTTTCAACAGGGTAAGAAAGTTGGAAACCGATGCATCTTCGGAATGAGTAAGATCATCAATCAGCTGATTATTAAGGTTTGAAACCCAATTTCGATTGTTAGTACAAACGCTTAATTGGCCGTAATTGCGAAGATGGCCTGCTACATCATCGCTTAAATGAATGGCGACGTGGGGCACATACGTCCAAGCACGTTCAATACGACCAACTTGCTGCTGTACGTCAGCAGCAAGATTCTTAACGTAGTCATTTGTCCCTTTATAGAGCTTGTTTAGCTCCTGGATTTTAGAAACTGAGTTATTCATTAACGGCATAATAAATTGCCGCTGCTGCTTGCGTGAAAACTCTGAACGTCTGACTAGTTTTTCTAAGTTTCTGAGCTGAAAGCCAGCATGAGACATTTCATCATCAGCGTCATTGCTACCCCATAGTGAAAAGTAAAAGTGCTTACTTTCAATAATAAACAGTGACGTCAGATCCATCTGTCCTTGAGAGTTGGGCAAGGAGTAGTCCAAATTAATGCCATTGGTAGCGGATGCAGTTTGTGTCATTACCACCACGGTTCGGCCAGAGTCGAACGCCGCTTGATAGGCGTGCTCAAATCCTTCTCGCTTTTGTGCTTCAGCATTGAGCAAGCAAATCATCATGGGCTTACCGTTGACAGCTAAAGGAATAAACACATCGTCAAAAGAAGACAATACGCCAGTCGTTAAACGCTCCATTTCAAGCCAATCCGCGCTCATCCTACTGTTTTCTGCGGTATCACTTATCAACCACTTCCGAAAGTATTTGACTGAGTTAACAAAGGCCAAGTGTCCTTTATGTTGTGGCTTATTCGCTGCCAAATGCAGAACGTGCAGTAATTTAAACAACACAGACTGCCGGTATTCATACTTGTAATCAGAGTGATCAGCCTCAAAAAATGCAGCGTTCAAATGCAGCTTTGCCTCCTGAAAAACTGGCGCATTGATAGCATCATCAAAGTCGTGAATCGTGGTTTTCAGTGCCGAGCGACGCTTTTCAGATTTATCTTTAACCAACGAGCGGATCACTGCCATTTGCAGCTGCTTATCCTCGTCAGTTTGTAAATACGGAATTGGCTTCTTAAACCAATCTTCGGGGCGCGGCTCAAAGCTATCGCCCAAAAAACTCTCGGTACATTGTGGACTGCGAGCCTGAGCCACGTAACGCAAAGCGCTTTCAATCCAGCGTATATCGAAATGACCAATCCCCCTTTCGATATAAGAGGTTGCGGATAGTGCAAAAACGAGGTTTCGACTCGATAACGAAACCATTAAGCCTTCAGGTGTTGTCGGCAATAGTGCGCGTTTAATTTTGATCCTCAACGGGTCAATATCCGCTTCGGCTTCATCCGTGGTTAACAGCCAGGTTGTTAGGCCAAACATATTCGTCTGAGTATTAGGTAATCGATTTGATCTACTCAACGATTCTAACTCAGGCAAGCTAGTGCGAGGTAAGGAGAACAGCGATAAGCTGGGTAACGCTGTGCTGTAGTAGGATGGTCGATAGTCATTCGCAGGATCAAACAGCAATCGGTTTAGCCGAACGAGATACTCATAGGCTTCGGACTCATCGGTTGCGAACTGCGACAACAACAAACTGAAGCGTCTGATATATTTCTCCATCACACGCAAAAAATCACCGACATCAACTGATGCTTCATCGCTTTGCCTATAACTTTTCACTTCAAAGCCATGAGGTTTTTGCTGTAACTGCAAAGGCTCACTAGTTACTAAGTGATCTGAGCGAAACAGATATTTCTTTTCGAACGGCACACCGGATTCATACTGCTTTAAAGGGATTACCAGCGCCCTAGACTGATTGAGATCGACACCTTTGCTGGTCAAATCCTCCTCTAGCTCCGCAATAAGCTGTTTAAGCTCACTGTAAAGCTCAGGTATAGGTTCGGCAGTAACAAACTGCATTCGTGCTAAAAGACGCTTACCCCCTTCAAGTAATTGACCAATACACTCAGGCGGCTCTTGCACCATTTGAGACTGGGCAAGTAATGTCTGTAGAATGTCAGCTTGGTAATCAAACTCATCAACAAATACTACCTTTCCGGCCAGTTGGCCGCTCGACATTCTGACTTTCTGTTTACCGTCATAAAAGGAAGCGAACAGCTTCTGCGTTGTTAACACCAGCAAATGTTGCTTATCATCGTGCCAGGCAATCGCGGGGAAAATTCGACGCACCCATTTATTTTCTCTAAATAAACGAAGCTTTTCTTTTGCTTGCTCCGTGAGCTCATGCGTCTTGCCATGCTGCTTGCTGGCATACTTCACTGCCTTCTCTAAGGATGACATGCACCCAAGTAGCGTTCGCTCGACAAAGCCACACTGTTTTCTTAGTTCCTGCTCTTCTCGTTCGAGTAAGACGCCCATCGAGTCAGGGTTTTTCTTTTTATACTCAATATTACGGGCTATGGCTGAAACGTTGTGGCAAGCACGAACGAGAACCTCTTTATCAGCATTAGAACGAAACGCTCCTAAGCCATGGATGTCCCCAATGGCCTTATAAGGATCGGGCAAGTCAGATTTTTGAACACCTTGTTCATGTGGCAGCGCCCGTTGCGAAACCGCACTAACAACAGTTTCATCCTGTGCATAAAGAATACTAACGAGCAGTGGGTTACCTGAGCTGTCTTTTGAACTCGTGGCACTTTCATAAATGTCATGCAGGATGTTCCAGCGATGGGTGACCAATATGGCCTGCAACCCTTTGGATTTTATAAATTCAAGACTCGCTGGAATTTTCCCGTCTGGGCTACGATAAAGAGAACTACTTTTGCCCCCGCCTGTTGGGCCTTGTAACTGGCAAAAGCCAGCAATAGCATTTGCGTTCTTTGCATTAATCGATAGGACAAGCGCCTGTTCAATCGTATGCGCAATGATTTGATTATAAGAAGTCGGTATTGGCTGACCCATCTAAATCCTCGTTAACTTGATATTCCTTTTGAGTTTCGCTCCTTTTTTAGAAGGTGCGACAAGGTTGGAGACAACACAACACCAACAAATGACTCATTAATTCAACTCAGGCACGATCTCTTGTGACCAACTGTCTTCCATCAGCATTCTGAACGACATACCACCCGACGCTGCTTCCAACGTAAGTTCGCCAGCATTTACCGCCGACTTGACGTGCTCAGTTAACAGCTCAAATAATCGGCGCTTGTACTCAGTGCCATCGTTTCCTTTTAAGTGCTCACCCTTGGTTTCCAGTACAGAGAAGCGGTAACTGTCAGAGTTTGGCTGTTCAACGCACACCAACAAGTCAGGGGAAACCTTTTGCTTTTGCCAGCCTTGCAGGCTGTACTCGCGTTGATTCACTGCAATACGATGCCCCACCAATGCACAGACTCTTGCTTATTCAAATACCAGGCTGTGTCGCGCTCTAAAGCCGGCGGTGAACGAGCTGCAGTACTGTATACCATTCTTGGTACAGCGAAATTAAATGATATTAATCCGAATCAATATCTCACAACAGTATTGAAACGCATAGGACAACACTCAATCAATAAAGTCGATGGACTCTTACCATGGAACATTGACCTAAGCACCCCCGTCCAAAACGAAGCTATCTAAATCAGAAGACTAAGTGTCCACTAAAAAACAAGTGGCCAAATTCACTATGCCACTACACCAGAAAATGCAGCTTGAAAGTAGTCATCATGAAGCTGCTTTTGCTTCCAACACTTATCTCTCAATGATGGATCTAAATTAGAGAGCTCCTGTCGCTTACCTGATTGTCCATCTTCCCCATCTAACTGAATATTAAGACTTGATATTTTGCCATTTATTTTATCCATCTCTGGTCGTAAACGAGCAATTTCGCGCTCTGCCTCTACCTGATTCTCGCCTAAAGTAAAAACACTTTGAAGAGGGCCATCCTGATTAAAGTTGCGATCAACAAAATGCCGGTTGTACACCATGCGTTCTAGCGCGCCACCTCCTTGCCACACTAGCTGACAATGTTCGTATCCTTGGTCGCCGGCAATCACACGGCTGATAGTAGTTTTTCCTGTCCCATTAGCCCCGAAGATATAATTGATGCGGCGGAGATCACTTAGCCTTGCCGCATTTTGATAGGTCGCTACTGGTGGGTTGATTTGGATTTCGTTGATCATACCCCCTGTCCTTAGAGTTTTTCAGAGAATGCTTTTTGACTAAGGGCATTAAACAGACCACTCTGGTCTATTCTAGATATGTTGAGTTTCTCAAGTGACTTATGCACTGATTTTGAGATACCAACATATTTGATTTGGAGCGCTATTGGCACAACGGGGATAGGCAGTTCTTTAATCATTCCAAGGTTAAGTCCATCCATAATTGCTCCCTTTGCTCTGGATCCAAGATATTTGTTTGCAGCTGGATGCATCAAAAAGTACGAATGAAGAAACTCCGGTAGACACTTATTTTTATCGAGTGTTATACAGCAGAGGTGCTTTGTATTAACCGCTAAAGGAATATCGTCAGGTACAACCGCACACCGTCCACAGGTGCCCATAATGGTGATAATGACATCACCAAGCCTAACAGTGTAACGTTTAAGGTCTTCATACTTATCAATTGTAATAAAGCGTTCTTTTCCCCATTCAAATCGATTCCGCACAGCATTATCAATACCCAAAACAGCAACCCCTGAATCTACAAATTCACTATGCTTAAGATCGCTTCCAAATGGTCCCGTTCTCATACTGTCCTTAGCTGAATCTGCTAGTTCCTCAACAGTAGTCCAATCCCAGCCTTTGCTTAGTAGATCACCAAACATATCCAAGAACACAGAACGTAGGAACTCGTCGGCGAGTTGGATGGCTTGTTTGCGTTTGCGGCGGATGCCGTCGGCTTTGTCTAGGATAGACGCGATTCGTTTTTGTTCTTCCAGTGGCGGAAGTGGTATCTCAAAATCCTCTACTGTCTTTTTGGATACCTCTTTAAAAGTCGCTCCATTACCTAATGCCTGAAGTCTTTGCGAAAAGTACCTCATACAATGGTAAAGGTAGCCACCATCGCTCCCTTCTGATGAAATTAGGCTCTTGAAGCCCTGATTAGTACACATATCGCGACCTGCAATTGCAACATTACCTATAGGCGCTCTTGATGTCAGCAATACACTTCCTTTAGGAAGCATATAAGTCGCGCAACTTTTGTATCCTAAGTTAGAAATTCAGGAGCATCAACAAGAACAGAATTACTCAAGTTTGATACATCTTTTGGGGTCACCCAAGGCACATCAGACGAACTCCAATATTCAGGTACATCACGCTTTGGTGTCGCGCCTCCGACAACAACACAGCAGTCTTTCAACTTCACCATCGGCCATTTCGACCCTTGTTTTTTCATTTCCGCTTGTATGGTATCGCTCATTCTTTACTTTCCCCTTGGTTAAGTTCCTGCGCCAGTTCTCGTTCGATTTGTTCGATGCTGGGGAGTTTGTCTTGCAGTTCAGTGGGTAGGGCTTGGGTCAGTTGGTATTCGGAGATGCCCATAGGGGTGTCAATGCCTTTTAAAGCGTATTCCGCGATGAGTTTGTCTTTGCCACGACACAGTAGCAGGCCTATGGTGGGATGATCCTGTTCAGTTTTGATTTCACCATCGACAGCGTTAATGTAGAAATTCAGTTTACCTGCATACTCGGGCTTAAAGTCACCGGTTTTGAGCTCAATAACCACATAACAATGCAAACGCACATGGTAAAAAAGTAAATCGATGTAGAAGTCTTTACCACCCACGGTTACGGGGACTTGCTTGCCCACGTAGGCAAAGCCAGCGCCGAGCTCTAGCAAAAACTGGCTGATATGATCGACCAAGGCTTTTTCCAACTCGTATTCGTTGTAGTTTTCCGTCAAGGTCAAGAAATCAAATACATAGGGGTCTTTTAAGCTTTGTTGCGCTAAATCCGACTGGACTGGCGGTAAGGTTTGCTCAAAGTTACTGACGGCATTGCCTTTACGTTGCCAAAGTTGGCTTTCTATTTGGTGTGTCAGTACTGCACGGCTCCAGCCATGTTGTTGGGTTTGCGCTAGATAAAAGAGCGCTTCTTCGTGACTTTGGGCCTTACTAACGATGACAATATTGTGCCACCAAGGTATCTGTAAAAATTGCGTAGCAGCCTGCTTCGCAATTGCGGTATCACGGCTCCAGAATAGATACCAGCGGCGAATCTGCTCTAGATTACGCTTAGAAAAGCCTTTAATGTCAGGAAACTCCGCCATTAAATCTTTTAAATCTTTGCTAAGTTGGGTTAAAAAGCCCTGTCCCCAGGTAGAATCTTGTTGCTTTTTAACAATCTCGCTGCCCAAATGCCAGTAGAACTCAATGAGCTGAGTATTGACGGCGACAGCGGCTTTTAACTGGCGCTGGCGAAAAGTTTGCTTAAGCGAAACAAGCCATTGTTGGTATTCACTATGACTGAGATCCGCCATTAGAGCATTCCTTCCAGCTCTTTTAGATCTACCATAATGTCGTTTTCTAAGGCCATCAATTTGCCAAGGATGACTTTCGGGTCTTCATAAACTTCTTCTTCGTATACCACTTCTTTATAGCGGTTGATAGACAAGTCGTATTTGTTGCTAGCAATGTCCGCAGCTTCGACCACAAAGGCTTTTTGAGTCTTATCGCCAAATTGCTCTAGGATTTGTTCTGTTGTAGTGGCATAGTGAATTTGGCCACCTGATTAGAGATGATAAACTTATCTCATAACTTTACAGGTGAACAAATGTATTGAATCGCTTTTTCAAGCAAGGATTTAGGAGGAGCTTGAATTCGGGGGTGACTTCTCTAACCAATCTTTGTACGTCGCTAGTACAGCAGGCGCTTTTTCTTGCCGGATCTGGAAGGCTTTTTCTTCTGTCTCTTCTTGTTTGGCTAACGCTTCAACGGCGTACAGCTTTTTAATATGGCTGATGGCCATGGTTGCTTTGCCCGATTTCCCTTTGGGCATGCTCTTTTCTGCTTCTATAAATTTTCGACGTGCGTGTGACCAGCAACCGGCAAGCGTTGCCTTCGTGGACTCATAAGCTGAGTAACCATCCACATTCAGATAGCCATCGAAGCCTTGTAAAAAGTCGATCGCACATTGCGCACTTCGTGTGGGTTGGAAGTCGTATAACACAATATTGGGTATCGGACTTTGTTTATCCGGTCCGTCTTTCCCAGTGCAGTAGAGCCAGTATACCGGTTTGGTCAGCTTCAATGGCCAGTTTACTTGACCACTACAAAAGCCCTAGAGAGCAACAAGAGTAACTGACTACCTATGCAGAGCTGGACTTCGAAGAACGATTAAGTCTGCAGCTAGAAAGTGAAATTTTGAGCCGTACCCAAACTAAAATCCAACGTTTAAAACAACAAGCAAAACTCAGGCTGGATGCGCTTAAAGATCGTTATCAAAACAGCAGCACCATCGTTATCAGCCAACTTCCCGTGAAGGAGTGGTACAACATGATTGACAATGCCACAGTGGCAGATGCCTTAATGGATAGCTTGGTACACAACAGTCATCGAATAGAGCTAGGAGGTGAATCAATGAGAAAACTGGCGCAATCCAGCCATTTAGAGTAAAAATAGGACGAGAGAAAAAAGGTAAGATCAGGTGGCCGGATTAAACCGAAATGGGTGATTTTAAAGGATGAAGTAAGCCTATGAGAAAAAAGTTGTTTCCTAGTGATAATGAAGTAAAGATTACTATAGCCTGAATAAGAACCTATGATAATACTATTTCTCTTGCATCCTTAGGGTTTACTTAATATGTAAGGTGGTTTAGATATGTCTCTAAGTTATAAAAATGAGATGGCTCTACCTGATGCTCAACTTGTTCATGCGTTATATGAAGGTCTTACCGACAGAGAAGGTTTTCATCATTTTTTAGAGCTTCTTCGGGTGGCTAATAATGCATGTGCAGCAGAATTAGTGGTTGTCCGTAAACAGCCATTGCAAATAGACCACCTTTGGTACGCAGGACTTCCTGATGATTTTATAGACTGGTATACAAAAAACAATATGATCCAGCAAGATCTGGTTTCTAGGTATGCGACCTTTCAACCACCAGGGGTATTTCACTCAGCTTTGTCCATCAAAGATAAGTTGAATATCACGGAAGACTATCAGCGTTGGCAGAATGATCAAAATATGTTGGACAGCGCTTGGTTAGTTATTCATTGCACAGATACTCATACTATATTGTTAACGATGCAGAGGACGATTAAGCAGGGCATGTATCACCCTGAAGATCTAGCTCGACTTAATCAATTAGTACCCTTCATCCGTCAAGCTATTCTGTTGTGTCAGCAGATTGATCAGCGAAATGTTGCCAAAAGAACATTAACCAGTGTTGTTAACGCTATGCATCAGGCAACGCTGATATTAAATGAACAGGCAGTTGTCATTCATTCGAACCCGTTGGCCAAGGCGCTTTTAGTAGAACAAAAGCTATTATCCGTTCGCAACGAACGCCTAATGTTTCAGCAGAATGATGTTCAAAACGCGTACCTTCGATCCTCAGTGCAAGTGATTCGAGCTAGCATGGGGCAAGGCGAATATAATACAGACACCTTATTTTTACATAGAGTAGGCCGACCTCCACTTATTGTCCTGATAAGGCCAATGGAAAGTACGGATGTTTCACGAGGCGGTGCTTTAGTGACTATTGTTGAACCCACTAAACGAAAGCTACCAAAGGCTGAAACTATTGGGCAATATTTTACGCTTTCACCCGCGGAGTCTGAATTATGCGAAGACTTAGTTGCAGGGCTAACGTTAAAAGAGATTTCAAATAAGAGCGGAAAAACAGAAGCGACAATTCGCTCTTATTTGAAAAATGTTTTTATTAAAACTAATCATTCTCGGCAAGGAGAGCTCATTAGTAGCATCTTATCCGCCTTACTTCATTGACTGATCTTATGCTGATTTTGTGTGCCTAAAAACCTACTCTGTTTGACACACAAAAATCATGGTCACATTACAGCGGAATTCATTTTTATTTTGCTGACAATTCTTTTTGGCCATATTGCCACTGTTCGCCTTTAGTCGTCCATTGTGGTCATTACGACACATTGAGTGCGCCTTGTTTTCGGCGTTAGTTTGTGACAAATCAAGCGCTTGCTCATACGCAAAATAGCTACCCGTTGTGCCGCTCGCCTCTATATTGATATTCCTTGGCTGAGCTGTGACAACTTCGGTTTCTGCAGGATTTGACTTGGCTATTATTTGTTGTGAACGCGGCTTGGGTTTTGTTAAAGGGGCATAGCGCTGTTCAATCCTATTCACATTCGATTGTACTTGTGTTGTCACTTGCTCTTTGTGCTGAATAAATGATGTTTTTTGCTGTTCTGGTGTTTTTGGTGTGTTTGTTAAATTATTCATGCTTGAAGAGAACATACTCACATCAGGTCCTAAGTCACTGAAATCACTAGTGGCAACAGCAACCGTAGCTGCAATCGCAATGATTTTACCAAAATCGAAACGGTTACCTTGGTCTTGCACTCTGGCATTCTGCTGTGCCTGTTGTTCTGATTCTAAATCGCGTTTGAACTGGGCCAACATGCCTGCATCAGAAGGTTTTAACCCAGAATATTTTGAGCTGATAAAGGGCATGCCGATGAAGTAATCTGTGCTGGCTAATGTGGTGATTTCTTCTTCACCTTGGTACTTCACTTTACCAATAAAGAGGATATTAGCGATCGAATGCCTGAGTGAGGTGTTGGGGTTTTCTTCGTAAATGTGCTTAAACATGCCCCGGCTAGGAATGGCATAGAATTCGCCGGTTAACGTTGCGCCAGTAATAGAGTGGTAAATCCCTTCATGTGGAAATGTGATGCTTTGCTTGCTGAAAGGGTCGTAATATTGTGCCCATTCACCGGTAAAATAATCTAATTCGCCATTAATATGTGGATAAAACTTAGTCCCACTGACCGGTCTGCCATCTCTATAAAGAGTGGTAAATTCTTGACCTTTGTAGTCAATGGTATAAGTACCACTACCAATCTCCCCACCATCCCATTGGCCGTGGTAGGTTACTTTTGCGAATGGTGAGTAGAGAGACCCAACGCCATTAGAGCAATCTCCGGATTTACATTCTGCAGGCCCAAGTCCATGTGGCATTTGCAAGGTCGTGCACCCAGTGCACATCAAAAAAACTACAAACAGCCACCCTTTTAGTTGATGAGTCAGCATGATTTAAAATGCCTCACAATCTGATTTTTCTACCAACTCTCCCTGATCAAAACATAGCTTGGAACCGTACTTCCCAAAGGTTTCTTGCAGGCCGTGCGCCTTATCGTTTAGAGAGCGTCCAATACCACTTTGAGCGGCACCCGTATATCGATAGGAGCGAGTTCGTTTTTCGGCTTTATTGAGCGTTATAAAGTGTTGAGTGAAATAGATGCCAGGACTTGATGGCGCTTCACTCATAATTAATAGATCATTTCCATTCTTATAAGTGTAAATAAACGAAGGGTCTTTTAAATTGCTCAGACTAAGTGCCAACTTGGTACCAAAGTCTTTTGTGAAGTCATCACCGATAATAGTAGAGTGTAGGCTGATAGACACAGTATGGTCTGGAGCTATTCGCTGAATATGTTTTTTCTCAGTAATGGAGTGTGTGCCTTTAAAATTAGCTCCTGTTGTCTTGATCAAGTATTGGCTATCAATTAAAAAACTAACCTTGCTAGCATCTGCATTGTTGATTAGCTTTTGACAATCAATAGTCGAGGCATATAAAGCGCCACCTTGCCAATTATAAGTCTGCTGAATATCTTGCCCGACAGCAGAAGATGCATCCTGACCAATACGGGCTGAGAGTGACTTTTCGGAATCTTTGTCCTTATTTTTTCTAGTGGTATCAAGTAGATCAGCAATGGCTGTAAAACCGGATATGTCTTGAAGTATGTTTTGGTTTAGGTCACAGCTACTGTACGAACTGGTATCCACAGGCATTTGGTTAGTGTTGTGGTATTGCTCTAATTTGCTTCTAAAATCAGCCTGAGCACTTGTAAAAGCGGCTTGTTGAAAAACAGGAAGTTCGCCTTTTTTTGCCCCCGTCGCGTCCATTATCATTGACGTGTTTGAGAAACATCCAGATAAAGTGAGAGTGATTCCCGCAGATAATACGATCTTTAGCGACGTTTCTTTATTCATAATTCATCTTCTTTTTTGGTTTTTTGCTGACGATTTAAATATAGACTCTTTGCAATCGAAAAGACCACCCTCATTTGAGGGTAGGGAGGTAAAAAAGGCAACCAGATGGAATTCGCACCAGAACCAATAGTAAAGTTGTCGTTTTAATGATCCTGCGCTTTTAGGGTAAGCGCCTAACCAACCACATCTTTATAATGCCAAGGTAAAAGTGCTTCGATGTCTGCCAGGCTTTGTACATTGGGAAGCGCTTTAAAAATCTGCTTTAACCAATCGTACTCATTAAGACCGTTGGCTCTGGCTGTTTCGGTTCGACTGTACAAGTTAGCGCCGGCGGTTACCCCTACTTGGATTTTGCTAAAGAGCCAGTTCTTACTCCCAGTAGCTTAAGGACGTATAGCACGTTCTGCCGCGGTATTGTCTATCACGCTGAGCACGCAATTGATCATTTTCTTGTTGTAACACGGAAGTATCATTCGTAGGTGGATTATACCTCAGAATAGAGAGGTCGTATTAAAATCGCTTAAGAAACCTCAGTGTAATAAAGCGATTCGTGGGGCGTGATCCGACTCATATCCACACCACGCAATAGCCAATTCCATTGCTCATGACTGATCGTCATAGTGGCCTCTTCCTGTTTACGTGGCCATTTGAAACATTCTTTTTCCAAGCGCTTCTGCCATAACGTCGCTCACAATGACAGCAAGGCCATTAATGGCTTTACGAGAATCAACAGGATCTCGATGTAAATATATGGGAACATACCTTGGCCACTGAATCATGCCAATAACCTTACTAAGGCAACCATAGCCGATGGGGTCATGGAATCTGGACAATGAGTTTTACACTGACCATGCTCAGTCACTACCTGATTGGTGATATGACTTGAGTGCTCTAGCGATGCGACTTGCTAGCGACAAAAAGCAGAAGGTTTATCAGTCACATGCTGATGTTGTTTTAGTTTGGGATTGATGTTGCGCTGTTTACAAAATGCGGTCTGAGAAAGCTCGGATTGCTCAAAAGCCTCAAAAAGCTCGGGCCAGTTGTATTTTTGATAAGTCGCCATGACGTGCTCCTTGAATAATAAGAAGCGAGAAGGTTAGCGGTTTGAGGGAGTCATGGTCAGGTAGGGTTGGATTGGCGCTTACATTCCAACTACACATTTCGCTAATCGGTCACTGATTTCGGAGTTTGGCTAAAAATGGCCGGATAATACCAAAATGACTGGTCGGAACACTCCGAAATATGCAGTTGGTCAGGCGCTTTTCTTACAGATATCTATTAGTAGCACCATCTCTGTCTGAAAGACAAGTGTCTACCAGCAATAATACCTCTGCCTGAAAGACAAGTGTCTACCAGTTTATATAAAGAATGGTGAATACGATCATATTCATATTTTGATACATCTCCCAACAAAGGTTCAGCTTACGAAGTTAGTGAACAGCTTAAAAGGCGTGAGCAGTAGAAAAATGAAACAGTATCACCCAGAGCCTGAGCAATCCGCTTATTTGAAAAATGCGCTCTGGGCGAGAAGTTACTTTACTGGTAGTTGCGGAGGGGCAAGTATCGATGTTTTAAAAGATTACATCGCTAACCAAAACAGACCTGGTTAGGAGCCTATCGGCTTCGCTCTTATATCTACTTTTAGTCAGGGGGCCTATGGATAATAGAATAAAATAGAAATACCTGAAAGACATGTGTCTATCAGGTATTTAATAGTTATCTCGATTTTAAATGGGCTTTATCTTTTCGATTTCATAAGAGCTTTCCTGACACATACAGGACACTCCCCTAAAAATATTTCTTGGAAAAGGACAGGTAAAGACCAAAAGTCTTGAGCCTTCAATGAATTAAATGCTGTATATTTATGAATAGTCATAACATCCCCTTACTACTTTATCTTAGACAATTTGATCAATTTTTTTCTTGATATCCTCAAAAGACTTAGCATACTCATCAAATATCTTTCTTATTTTTACCATTTGGCTTTCTGAGTAATCCTCTCTCGTAAAAGAGAAATTAACTGTGCAAGCTTGTTCACTTATAGAAAAATTATTTTCAGCTTCTCTCTGTACAATGAAACCTGTTTCATTGTTATCTTTGACCTGTAAAGCGCTATCTATAGTTTGAATATCAAGAGAGGGCAAGTGTGATAGTAGCGACTTTAAAGATGACAATTCATTTTTAAACTCGTCAAGAATGGTAGACTTAATGTTTTCAAGCGCAACAAAGCTATACCCTTTCGATGTAGAGTTATCTTTAATCGCTTTACGAATCGTAATTTTTTTTCCTGCTTTTTTTTCAACGAAGTCAATAACTGACTTTGCAAACTTAGCAGATAATTTTCTTGAGTCGATGTTTGAGAGGAATTCATTTATTTCTAGATAGATAACAGCAAACGGTATCATTAAAGAAAATCGTCCCTGACTCAGAGACGAAGCCCCCGTTAGATTATAGCTTTCTATAATATCTTTAACTGATACGTTTGATTCTTTCTCTACATACATTTCATAAAAAGACAAAGCGTTGATCGACTGTTCTGTAAACGTAAATTTTCGGTTAGAGTCTGTTCTTCTTATTTCTTGAAGAACAAGCCACATGCTCTCTTTATCTAGTTGGATAACATTAATGTTGTACTTGATATCTATATTCAGCTTATTATAAATATCAATGCAGCAGGCTCTTCGAGTTGCTCCATTAGCAATAAAAATAATGTCGGAGTCCGGTAAGGTATAACCAATAGCAGATTCGCTGAGGGCTTGGAATTCGACTAGATTTTTATATAGACTCAAGCTTTCTAAGTTAATTTTTGAGATTTCCCTCGGATTTAGTGATGAAACCTTAGTCTTGACACCTAACTCAGATGAGTCAATCGACACATTAGTAGTTTTAAAAGTATGCTTTATACCTGTGGTTTGGTCTATAAAAGTACTTTTATTATTTTTCAAACTGGTAAGCCCGTTACCACTAGCCGTGTGTAAACCTCTATTTTTTGAACGAAAGTTATCCATTCTTAATGGCCTCATACTCTAATAAGTTAAATTGATCGTACTGCTAAAATAAACTGGCTATACACAGCTTGAACACTCTCCGACGCTTTTCGTAAGTTTATTTTTGAGCATAAGCCTTCAGCATGAGATAAATCTAATACTGTTCTATGTTTACTGGAAGCAGCAATAAAAGCGTCGCTATGAACAAAATGAGACCCAAAAAGACTTTCCTGAGCGGACTTCACAATTCTATGTTTGATGTTTACTTCAGCGGTAGATTTAGGATCATGATCCGTTAAAACCATTTTATGAACTTTGAGGTTTTTTCCCTTTGAAGGTAAAGTTGAGTAGCGGCGATCAAGGGCAGATAAAAATGATCCAGTGGAAGAATAATCCATCTCTTTAGGAGCAATCGGTGTCAATAGAAAGTTAGCAATTTCTAGGGCTAACCAAGTCAATGGACCGTCGACCGGAGGAGTATCAATAAGAATTATGTCGTACTTCTCTTGTAAAGCCGGAAGAATAGTATCCCTTAGCCGAGCAAAAATTTTGTCCCTTTCTTCGCTGCTTGCTTGCCAGAACTCATCGGTTAAACGTTCGTCCATAGGATGTGCTGGCATTACATTTAAATTACATAAATGCGTTTCGAAGGGTGCCTTTTGAATAATATCCTTTTCATCAGCTACATCTAAAAGTTCAGAAAACTGATTATTCTCTAAGTCTTTCCCCATAATAATATCGACTAAAGTAAGAAATATTTCATTTTCGGGGTCATGAACTGTGAATTGATCCATACTGCCTTGCGGGTCAAGATCTAGAATTAACACATTCGCACGCAAATGAAGATCTAAAGCAGAAGCTACAGCAAGAGAGGAAGTTGTTGTAGACTTCGCTACCCCACCTTTTTGGTTCGCAACAGCGACCACACACTTCTTTAAGGGAAAACGATTACTTCCAACGTCGACTGAGTATTTGGGAAAGTCCCAATGATCTAGTAGAGCATGGACTTCAGGCTGTGTAAGAAGGTAGCGAAAATTAGTGTTACTCTGTATTGGTTCAGGTATAACACCAAGTTCAACCGCTTTTGCAAACTTTTCTCCGAATGTCTTTGTCGCACCGCCAACAAACTTTCTCAATGCAGTTTTCGTAATCGCATGATTATAGATAATCCGAGGCATACCGTTCACTTGATCACTGTCTATACGAACAGAATCATTTGAAAGAATTCGATCTTTTAGCGTCTGTTGATCCGATAGCATCTCATGCCCAATTTTACTGGCATTATTGGACACTGCGTTGTTTGTAAAAACTTTATGCGTCATATTCGCTTCCTCTGTAGCTGATGTAGAACATAGTACATAGAAAACAAACACTTTAGAACCACTTTTATATAAAAAACAACAAAAGTGGTTCTTCGTTATTTTTACGGTTTTCTGTTATGATGTTGGTTTTTATAATAGCTAATGGTTTTCAGGCATTTGCATGAAAATATTTAATCTCGTTGTGGTTAATGAATAGTCGAGATATCTAACACTATAATTTTCACTATGAAAAATCTGTACCCCCTAGATGTTTTTAACCTTTTAGCATTATGCCTGTAAGCCCCCTGACTTCTAAGCAGGGGATATAAGGGTGAAGCCGATAGGCTTCTAATCAGGTCTGTTTTGGTTTGCGATGTAACCTTTTAAAACATCGATACTTGCCCCTCCGCAACTGCCAGCAAAGTAACTTCTCGTCCAGAGTGCATTTTTCAAATAAGCGGGTGGCTCAAGCTCTGGGTGATACTGCTTCATTTTTCTGCTGCTTACACCTTTTAAGCTGTTCACTAACTTCGTAAGCTGAACTTTTGGTGGGTAATTTATC
>NZ_JAJATW010000032.1 GCF_020532605.1 Marinomonas algarum
GGCGTTTTGAAAATGAAGGCGGAAGGGCTGTCCGTCTCTGCTAAGGGAGGCAAGCGTAAGTCTAGTGTAAGGCTAGCGGCTGCCTGAGAACTTGGAAGCCCCTACATTTATGTAGGGGAGCAGTCACTTTTGGTATACGCTATTGTGACGTATGCCTAAATTCAGATAATAAGTGCGACACTGCTAAGGAATATGCGAATGAGTCCCGCGCATGCGACAATTCATTTTTAATCTTCAAACCTTGCCATGTCACATCAACTCACTTTTGCCAACAGCGAATTCAACAACAGACGTCGTAAAATACAAAGAAACAGCTTGGGGTTAAAAGTAGGGCACTTAGGCTTTTCTGAGCACCATCGTGACAAATCTGCAACAATAACTTGTCATGCATTGACTGTATCCATGATTATTGATTGAGCTCTGTCAGTGATAGGATTAATGCCTTCTAGATACGACGGTGACATCATGAGTGAAGAAAATTTCGGTGAAAACTTAAAGTTCTACGCAGATCGACATCCTGACCCAGCACAAAGAACAGCGTTGAACGTTCAATACAGTTTTGGTCGCGAGGGTAAAGAAACACTCAACCTGGAAATAGCCCAGATCTATACTG
The DNA here is from genome assembly GCF_020532605.1 of Marinomonas algarum. Taxonomy (GTDB): domain Bacteria; phylum Pseudomonadota; class Gammaproteobacteria; order Pseudomonadales; family Marinomonadaceae; genus Marinomonas; species Marinomonas algarum. The sequence continues at coordinate 614 of NZ_JAJATW010000032.1, forward strand.
TAGGAGCACCACCAGAATGGAAGAGCAAGATCACTCTGCAGCTGACCTCAAATGAGTTAATTGCTTTCTGTTGTACTCTTTTAGGGGTAAGGCCTGAGATGAAAGGGGCGTACCATGGAGCAAATAGAAACAAGGGAATAGCAACCTATGATAATGGCTCAAAGGGATTACTTATCTCGCTATCTGAGCAGGGAAGAATGCTAAACCATGCTCTGCAACCAGATCAAAGGCTAGACCTCTTAGCTTTTTCGATTAGACGGTTGTCTGAAAAATGGAAGATGAGTGTCGTTGATTCAATTGCATTACTGCGACAAGCAAGGCTTATAGAGCATTAAAAGAACCTTCTAAGCAATCTACTTTCCCAAAATAACACTTAACAAATAATCAGACACATTTTTCACTGTAAACATAGACCATCATACCCAAAACAATTAACCAACCAAAAACACACGCAACCCCAACACCCCTCATCAACCGACCCTTTTTCTCTTTTTTTTTCTTTTTTTCTCAATTTTATTTCTGGGGTTGGATAGGGGGGTTAAAGGGGGCGCTGGTAGTTTTATGTTAAAGGTGTGGTCATGATGGTCTATATAACGCCGCCGATACAGAGTTTTGAGAAAGGCGCAATTCAAAGATACACCAGATTCAAAACGGTAAGCAGTGATTCTTGGGTTGAAAACATATACTTCATGATGAAGAACGTTTTATCTCACAAGACTCAAGTTATCGAGGCGCTCAAAGGCATCAAAGCGAAATAGTTGATTGCTGAGATACCACGCAAGATACGCCTGCTCAGGAAACACACAAGGATAAACAGGCTACCAATCCAAATCGAACACATAAAAGCTAGTATCAGAGCAAATGTAGAGCCCCCGTTTCGGATCATCAAACGTCAATTTGGTTTTAAGAAAACCATCTATCGCGGCTTAAAGCAAAATGATAACAAACTGGCGATGCTGTTTACCTTAACCAAGGTGTTCAGAATTGATCAGATGATACGAATTACAAGGGATAAATTCGTTCAAAAGCCCTTAAATGAGACAAAATAAGCTTATTTAGGAGGGGAATGTACTGAAGTGATTGATATTTTTGCTTTTTAACCGAACTAGTACCGCTGACTGTTGTGCGACTTATTAGTCACAATTTCCTTAAGTTCAATAGATTTTTACGATTTTTGATGCGATATTAGGTATAATGATACCCAATATCGTCTAACAGAATCTTGAAATATACTTTATGAATAATACTAAATTAACTCGTGATGACTGGATTAATTCAGCAACAAAACAACTTGCAACGGGCAGTATTGATAATGTACGAATAGATAGCCTTTCAAAAAAATTAGGTATCACACGCGGTAGCTTCTATCACCACTTTAAGAACAGACAAGAGCTGTTGAAGGCAATTCTAGATAAATGGCGCCTAAATGCTACCGAATCTGTTATTGATGGACTTAATAGGAAGGATTTTTCTGCACAAAAAAAACTACTGGAATTGATGACATTACCCTTAAGAGGGAATAAATCTTTTGATGCAGCATCAGTCGAACTTTCGTTACGCGCGTGGGCAAGACGTGATGAAATGGCTAGATCTGCCATCGAAGAAGTTGATGCTTATCGTATCAAATATTTAAAAGGCATCTTTATCGAATTAGGTCATTCTACCAATCAATCTAGTGATTTAGCTTATCTCGTGTATTCTTATATGATGGCAACTTCTATCCTCACTACAGGCAACAGTCTAACGGAGCAATCAGATAGGGCAAAACGACTCACTAACTTTTTAGCTGATATTTGTCCTATTTCTGAATGCCAACGTAAAATCTCTTGAGATTAAAAAAACGCCCTCTAAAAGGGCGTGATTTCTTTTTCAAATCAAAGCTAGAGAAATTATTGGGAAAAGCACTATCAGAGCAAGCCGTAAAAGGTCAGCTACTAAGAAGGGCATAACACCTCTAAATATTGTACGGATATCAACATCAGATATCACAGACTTTAAGACAAATACATTTAATCCAACGGGTGGAGTAATTAAACTAATTTCAGTGGCGACTACTACGATAATTCCAAACCAAACAAGGTCCATTCCCATTTCAGCTACAATAGGATAGAAGACCGGCACAGTAAGTAACATCATTGACATAGACTCTAAAATGGCACCTAATAAAAAATAGATAAGCAATATCACAACAAGTACACCAAGCAGTGATAGATCCATTGAATTAATCCAATTAACAATATGATATGGCAAGTCAGAAATATTGACCAAATTAGCAAAAACTAAAGAGCCAATTAAGATAGCAATCAAGGAAACGGTTGTATAAGCGGTTTCCTCTAACGCACCAGTCAACGAGGACCACTTAAACTTTCCACGTATCAAAGTAACAGCAATTGCACCAACAGCACCTACACCTGCGGACTCTGTAGGAGTAAAAAATCCCATATAGATACCGCCCAGCACCAAAAGTACCAAAAGAGAAAACGCCCACAATTGACCAATCGCTGCAAAACGCTCTTTAATAGATGCTTTCTTGCCTAATCCTGACTTTTCTCCCCTAATATGTACTACATAAAGCACAGCACAAACATATAAGCAAACACCTAGAATACCTGGAAGAACTCCTGCTACAAAAAGTTGACCAATGTCTGTTTCAGTCATGATGCCGTAAAATACGAGGGCAATAGAAGGAGGAATGAGAATTCCCAGTGTACCGCCTGCAGCAATAGAGCCGGTAGCCAAGCTATCACTATAACCAAACTTTTTCATTGGTGGATAAGCAATTCGACTCATAGTTGCTGCAGTTGCAAAACTTGACCCACAAAATGTACTAAAGCCACCAGAAGCAGCAATTGTAGTAATAGCTAGACCTCCACGATAGTGGCCAATTAATGCATTGGTAGCTACGTAAAGCTCTTCCGCTAGGCCCGACCTACTGATAATATTTCCCATTAGTATAAATAGTGGGATGACAGCAAACTCGTAAGACAAAACAGTCTCGCTAGCAATAATACCCAATTGCCCTAAAGCAGGTGACCAACCCTGAAACCAAGCTAACCCAACTAACCCTACAACGCCTGTCGCGACAGCAATAGGCACTCGCAAAAATAATAATGCAAGTAATGCAACAAACGCGATCACCATTTCCATAGTTCTACCCCTTCTCTTTTTCAGCGTATGGCGATGTACAAACCAACCCAATTAAAGCAACTGATGCTAATACACCCATAGCAAGTAATATGTACCATTTAGCAAAACCTAAAAACATAAAGCGCTCTTGGAACATGCGTGTGTCTTCCATTTGCTTAAAAAGCATGTATACAACGGCACTAAAAAATGCCACTTCTAATACATAACCAAACCAAGAGACAAGAGTATTAAGACGACCTTTGTAAAACTTATCGAAAAGGTCGATACGAATGTGCTTATTTTTTCTGTGGACATTGAATAATCCAGCATAAAACACTACAGCTAAGAAAATACCAACTAGTTCATAGGTAAATCCAAGTGAGGTTTCAAAAAACACCCTACAACATACATCAATGAATGTTACTGCGGCCATTAATGATAAAACTATCATTGTGATTTTTGAGCACAATAATTCTATGAGCGAAAGTAAAGAATACTTCACCGAAGCTCTCCTTAGTTATAAAATGTGGAAAATAAACCACAGGATGAGGGAGGATAAGATACTTACCCACCCTCAGCAGTTTACTGTTGTTGTGTAATTTGGTTGGTTTGTTCTTCGTAAAAAGCATTAGCCTCGGCAATATCCACACCAGTAGCTTTTGCTTTATCTAACCACGCAACACGACCATTAAAAAATGCTTCCTCAAGCCCTTTGATTAGAGCTTCATCAGCCACTTTATAATTTTTACCTAACCTGTCTTGAAGTAATTTTCGTGCAATAAGATCATTTTTGTGCCACAAGCTACCCATTCGATACGCCAGCTTTTCACCTGAAATACTCATGATCGCTTTTTGGTCTACTGGGCTGATTTTATTCCACTTATTTTTGTTCATTAACACAAAGGCGCTGCTAGAATACAAACCACCTGGAATTTGTGTTATGTGATCAATGTAACTATCGACTTTGAATCCAGTTAACAGTTCATCAGACAAGCTGGTTCCGTCTACGATGCCACGAGACAAAAACTCTCTTAATTCATTAAGTGAACCACTTATAGGTACTGCGCCTATACCTTGAATAGCTTCAGCTACAACGGACGTTTGCACGCGAATCTTCGCATTCTCAAAATCTTCTATTTTTAAAATAGGCTTATCCTTCATGTGTAAGTTACCGCCTGAAGTAACGTGAACTGCTAGAGTTACAACGTCATCATGCATGCCGGCAGGCTTAAAAAATTTATCAAAAGTACGATGGTATGCAACGGAACTTATTCCTGCGTCATAAACACTAAAAGGAAATTCAACCATCTCACTCAAAGGAAAAGCTCCAGGGGTATACCCATGTGGCCCCCATGCTAAATCCACAATACCATTAGAAACGGCTTGGTAGTTTTTGGTAGGTGGCACGATAGGTTTAGCAGAAGGTCTGACACGCACACGACCTTCTGTAACAGCTTCGATTTCATCAAAATACTTATGTAAGCCGTCTTTTTGAGACCAGTGTTGTGACGGGAACCATTGGTTATAACGTAGCACTAAAGTATCTGTTGCAGCGGCTGGTACAGCGAAGCCTATCGTTGAGAGTGAGAATACCCCCGTTGTGAGTAGCTTTTTAATATTCATTACTTTTCTCCATTATTATTTTTATCAGAACACAAACATACACAAATGAATGTTTGATAGGCAAGAACTTTGTGTTTTCTTGTTAGATAATTATTAAGTTAAATAAAGGCGTCTGAGTAGAAGTTTGTGGGTAATAGTTGGCAATCATTCACTAAATCACGGCGTGCAGACTCAATTACAATCGGTGCTCCACAGGCGTATACCTCATAAGAACCTAAAGCACTGTAATCTTCAACAACTGCACGATGAACAAACCCTGTTCTTCCACTCCAATTATCTTTTTGGTCAGAAATAACAGGAATATACTTAAACCAAGAAAATGCTTTAGCCCATCGTTCACACAAATCAGACATATAAAGATCTTGTTCGGATCGCCCCCCCCAATAAAGTGTCACTGGGCGTGCATTTATATTAGCTTCGCCTTGTAAATCAATCAGTTGCTCCATAATAGCCTTGATAGGGGCAAAGCCAGTACCGCTAGCTATAAATATAATTGGTGCTTTAGTTTTACGCAGATAAAAACTACCAAATGGGCCTTCCACAGTGACCATTTTTCTGGTTGCCAACTCATTAAAAATATAGGGAGTACCTTCACCATCAGGTTTTAAGCGAATATGTAGTTCAACTGCATTGTCCTGTGGCGTTTGGGAAGCCATAGAGTAACTGCGAGAAACCTTATTAGGTAATGTGATGTCTATATATTGACCTGGAAAGTAGGGAAACTCGCTACCAGGAGCAAACATCAACTTAAGAACCATAACATCATCAGAGATGGCTTCTTTACTTTTTACCCGAGACATCAGCTTTTGAATTGAAATACCTTCAAGTTCGGTTACTTCAGGAGCGGTCAACACTAAGTCTTGATTAGCGACAGCTTGACAGCACAGAACTGTTTCGCCAGCCCGGTCAGATGCTTCTAATAAAAGAGTTTCAGGATAAGAGATAGCTCCTGCTGGAGCAGGATTGGCCAACGTGGTTCGACAGTCCCCACAACGCCCGTCACGACATCCATGTTTTAGCATAATGCTAGAACGTAACGCAGCGTCTAGAATTGTTTCGCCTTCAAGACTTTCAAACACCTTACCGCTTGGGTTCACCGTAATCGTACTCATAATTTACCTCTAGTTATCAACTTGCGGCGTACTAGGCCGCAAGAGATGTTTGCACAAGCCTCTTAAATACGAGCTTTGGCCATAGTTAATGCAAGGTCCTCGATCATGTCTTCTTGGCCACCAACGGTGCCACGACGACCGAGTTCCACTAGAATATCTCGTGCCTGAATGCCGTATTTAGCTTCAGCACGCTTCGCAAAGAGCAAGAAAGAACTGTAAACACCAGCATAACCTAGGGTGAGTGAGTCACGGTCAAGTCGGATAGGATGATCCATCATTGGCGTAATCAAGTCTTCTGCAACATCCATAATCTTATAAAGATCAATACCCGTGTGGCAGCTCATACGGTTTAATACAGCAACTAAGACCTCTAAAGGGGTGTTCCCCGCACCAGCGCCCAATCCTGCAACAGAACCGTCAATACGCGAACAGCCCGCTTCAATCGCTGCCAACGAGTTAGCCACGCCCATCGCCATATTATGGTGGCCGTGAAAACCCAGCTCAATGTCAGGACCAAGCTCCGCTTTAAGTAAACCAATTTTTTCAGTAACCTCATCTGGAAGCATGTAACCGGCAGAATCAGTGCAATAAATACAGTTAGCCCCATAGCTCACCATCAGTCTTGCTTGCTCGACGATTTTTTCCGCTGACACCATATGAGCCATCATCAAAAAGCCCACCGTGTCCATGTCCATTTTACGTGCCATGGTGATGTGCTGTTGCGACACATCGGCCTCAGTACAATGGGTAGCAACACGAATAGTAGAAACTCCGCAGTCTTTTGCCATTTTTAAATGGTCAACAGTTCCAATACCAGGCAATAAAAGCGCAGATATTTTGGCCTGCTTCATTTTTGGAACAACCGCTTTTAGGTACTCTTCATCGCTGTGAGCTGGAAATCCATAGTTAACAGACGCGCCACCTAAGCCGTCACCGTGAGTAACTTCTATTAAAGGCATGCCTGCCTCATCCATAGCGGTGGCAATGTTAACCATTTCATTCAACGAGATCTGATGGCGCTTTGCATGCATTCCGTCTCGCAAACTCATGTCATGAAGAATGACTTCTTTATCATTTAAATTCATAGGGTCACTCCTTAATATATTGTTTTAGCTGAATTACGAGCAGGTAAAGCGATGGAACCATCGGCAGTCTTTTCAGCAAACATTTCAGCAGTGCGCAATGCCGCAGCGGTCATAATGTCCAAGTTGCCAGCGTATTTCGGTAAGAAGTCACCCAACCCCTCTACTTCCATAAACATGGATACGCGGTTGCCATCAAATACAGGACCATTTACCAAACGATAACCTGGCACATATTGCTGTACTTGAGCGACCATATTGTGTACAGACTCGGTAATAGCCACCTGGTCTGGTGTGTCTTGAGTGAGGCAATGTACAGTATCTCGCATGATTAATGGTGGCTCGGCAGGGTTGATAACAATAATAGCTTTACCTTTTTTGGCGCCACCGATCTTTTCAACAGCTCCAGCTGTGGTGCGTGTAAATTCATCGATGTTCTGGCGTGTACCCGGACCAACTGATTTTGAAGACACCGTGGCGACGATTTCACCATAATCAACAGCTTGTACTTGAGACACAGCAGCCACCATAGGAATGGTCGCCTGACCACCACAGGTGACCATATTAACGTTCATTTCTAAGTTTTGAGCATGCTCACTTAGATTCACTGGTGGCACACAGTACGGGCCAATAGCCGCTGGTGTAAGATCCACCATAATAACGCCAAGCTCATTTAATTTACGCGAGTTCTCTGCGTGAACATAAGCAGAAGTAGCATCAAAGGCGATACGAATATCATCCTTTATAATATACTCCATCACACCGTCAACGCCGGTTGAACAGGTCTTTATACCCATTTCTTGAGCACGCTTTAAACCTGCTGATTCAGGGTCAATTCCAACCATCCAAACCGGTTCAACCCATTCAGAGCGTTGCATCTTCATCAACAGATCCGTTCCAATATTACCCGGCCCAATAATGACCGCTTTTAGTTTCTTACCCATTGCCTTACCTCTACATTGATATTAACCACAGATCGTCATTTTGCTACTTTGACTATAAAGATCGCCGATCAAATCTTTTCTTGTTTCCAGCAAGGTGCGTTGATTAAAATTACCCTTGTCTGTGACTTCACCCAATTCGATGGAGGGTGCACTTTGTGCCAGCACTATTTTTGCAATATATTGTGATGATCCTTTGGCTTGATCGTTGATTTTTTCGAGCGCTAAAGTCAATTTTTCACGTAATAGTGCGTTATTCATAAGCGCTTCATGACTACACTCCCCCCCCACAAAATCGTATATGCCAGGACTTGGGAATAGAATCAAACCAAGAAAGTCTCTATCATGGCCGGTAATTAGTACGTCTGTTACAAGGCCTTTAAGCGCTTCAACACAACGCTTACGCAGAGTAGCCACACACACCCATGTACCCGTAGAAAGCTTAAAATCTTCAGATACTCGACCATCAAAAATAATGCCTGCAGAGGGGTTTTCAGGGTCAGCCATACGCGCAGCATCACCGATCTTATAAAAGCCTTCTGAGTCGAAACTATCAGCAGTAATAACAGGGTCATTAAGATAACGTTGAAATACATTCGGCCCTTTTACGCGTACTTCGAACTTGTTGCCGTTAGGTGAAAGTTTTAGCTGTAGGCCTGGCATAGGTACACCAATATTGCCAAGCTTATCAAGCTTCCAATGCACACTAGTACATGCAGGTGCTGTTTCAGTCGCTCCCCACTCAGTAGTGAACAAAGGCTCGCTATCGTGTTCTTTCGCGAGTTTTTGTAGCTCTAGCCAGACGAACTCAGATAAAGATGCTGCTGCGTAAAACACCATTTGCAGATTCTCAAAGAAAGCCGCAGCTAACGCTTTATTATTTTGCAATAAAGGTAACAATATTTCGTAACCTTTAGGGACATTGAAAAATAGTGTGGGTTTGACTTCCAAAATATTAGCTGCAGTTTTTTCGATCATACCAGGCGTGGGAAGACCTTCGTCTATATACAAAGTACCTCCGTTTCTGAGCACCATATTAAAGTTATGATTAGTACCAAAAGTATGGCTCCACGGTAACCAATCCAATACAACAGGAGGTGTAGTTTCGATAAAAGGAATACATTGGGCTACCATTTGTTGGTTGGAACACATCATGCGCTGGGTAACAACAACAATCTTGGATTGCCCCGTAGAACCTGATGTCAGCATGTATTTAGCTGCCGTGTCGGGTTTAACAAGCTCAAATAATTCATCAACAACAGGTGTTACTTCACAAGAAAAATAATCGTCTAAAGTCGCTACTCTACAACTCAGCTGACTAAGTGCTTCGCGACCAGTAGAAACAATAACCTGATGATTACCTCCTAATGCCATGATAGAGTCAGCAAATATTTCTCCGTCGCTGGCATAAATAATACTAGGGTTGAGACTCTCTACAGCAGCGATCAGCCGATCGTATTTTCCAGAAAACATGGAATAAGCTACAGACAAAGATGTAACAGGAATCCCTATATGCATTGCTGCCATTTTAACTAAAGCGTGGTCGACTGAGTTGGCCGACAATATAACAATCGGACGCTCTGGAGTTGCTCCCGCGTCATATAAACCCTGCGCTATTTGCTCTACCTTATGCAGAAACTGTGCATAAGTAAGCATGCGCCAACCTTCTTCTGGCTCTAAGCTGTTTCTGCGCTCACCAATAAACAGTGAATCAGGGGTATTTTTCGCCCATTTTTTTAGCCAGTTGCCGACCTTTGTTTCATAAGGCAACAACGCTAAATTTGACTCAAGAATGACTTCACCTTTGTCGTTATACTCTGCATTGACAGAAGGTATTGGTAGCTGGTCAAACACTGATAATGTGTTCATAAAAACCTCTTTTTTATTGTTATGTTTGATTCTTCAAAGAGCTGTGATATCAACTTGTAACGATCAAACTGTCTTGATTTTAATAGTCTCTAAACCTTTGAAATCAAAATTAATTGTTTGGTCCTTCTGCAGAGATACCATAGGAGCTAAAGCACCAGAAAGCACAACCTGACCCTTGCGAATAGGGCGACCTAATGAAACCATTTTTCGGACTAGCCATAATGTGGCATAAAGAGGATTGCCAAGACAGGCAGCACCATTCCCAGAAATATCTATATCATTTGCTTGGATTCGAAGCTCTAACTGGGTGAAATCTACTCCGTGTGGCGAATAAAATGTATCGCCCGGTACATACAAGGCGGAAGAGGCGTTATCGGCTACGGTATCTATTAAGGTAATTTTCCAGTCAGCAATAGCAGAATCAACGATTTCAACTACAGGGAAAAAGTAATCAATAGCAGACTTCAGCTCCGATAAAGTGAGGTCAGCCTCTTCAATATCTCGGTTAAATACAAAGCCAATTTCACCTTCTGCTTTTGGTGCTATCATAGAATCTCTATCAAGATTCTGATCTTTGCGTATTTCCATATCAGCAAACAGTAAACCAAAGTCAGGTTCGTTGACATTAAGCTGTTTTTGTACGGCTTTAGACGTCAACCCCACCTTATAACCAACAATACGACCACCTTGGGCTAATCGTTGATCACCAATAAGTGTTTGAATGGCATAAGCATCCGCGATAGTTAAACCTTTGTAACGTTGACTAATAGGCGCGATCGACTTACATGTTTGGCGAGCATGAATTAACTCTTCAGCAATGGCATTAATATTAGTAGTCATGGTGTGCCTCATACATCTTTAGAAAATTGTGAAAAGAGAGAATGGTTTTTAATAATCGCGGCTTGAAATTCCTCAGACATACAGGTGATAATTTCAGACGCAGTTTCTCTTTGGCGAATATGACCAACTCCATGACCTGCCGACCAAACATCCTTCCATGCTTTATTTGAGGTTGAAATATTGCCGGAGAAATCAATAGTGGCTTTGCTAACTTCAGCGGGATCAATGCCAGCTTTTTCCAAACTCTGGCGCATCCAATTTGCTCTAACGCCACTAACTGCCTTGGTTTCAACTACATCACTCATGCTAGCTTCAATTAACATATCGCGATAATCGTCGCTGACAAAGCTCTCTTGTGCAGAAATAAAGCGCGTACCTGATAAAACAAAATCTGCTCCAGCAACCAACATCGATAACACATCGCTGCCCGTTGAGACACATCCTGCAATGCCCAAGGGACCGTTCCAAAATTGTCGAACTTCAGCAATAAACGCCAATGGGTTATAAGTACCTGTGTGACCACCAGCACCATTAGTCACTAAAATAAGACCATCGACACCCGCATTGACTGCTTTTTTTGCCATTTCAGGGGTAATAACATCGGCAATAACGGTACCCCCATAAGACTTAACCACATCCATAACACGGGTAGGTGATCCTAATGCGGTTGAAACAATAGCTGGCTGGTAACGATTTACCAGCTCAAGCTCAGCATCAAAACGATCGTAAGTTTTATGAACGATCATATTGAACAACCAAGGTAAGTTTTCGCTATTAAGTGCTTGGTGGATTTGTGACATCCATAGATCAAGGTCATCAATAGTGCGAGCATTAGCAGCTGGCAAACTACCAATGACACCATTTTTAGATGCCGCTATTGCAAGCGTGGGTGACGACACTAAAAACATTGGCGCCACAATTAAAGGTAGGTTTAGAGACTGGAAAGAAGAGTCTAATGCATTCATAGTGTTCCCCATTTTCTTATTTTACACCCCAACCGCCATCACTATGGATGATGTGGCCGGTAGTTAAGGGCGACAATGCGTTGCTTGCTAACACCAAATACAGATGCGCATGATCTTTTGGTCCTGCTATGCGGTTAAGTGGTACTGCATTTGCAGCGGTTTGATGAAATCCCTTTATACTATTAAGTGGCTGAGCGCGGTCAGAAACTCCGTCCACTGACGCCATTGCAGTATCCGTTGCACCAGGTGAGACACCGTTAACACGAATATCTGGGGCTAATTCATGACCGAGTTGTTTAATAATACCGACTACAGCATGCTTACTGGCAACATATAAAACGCCACCGCCACCTGGGTAAAAACCTGAGTTAGAAACTGTAAGCACTACAGAACCTTTGGTCTTTTTCAACTCAGGGGCAACTGCTTTAACACCATTGATATAACCCAAAACATTCACATGAAATAAGCGATCAAAGGTGTCTGATAGAGTATCGTTGTCTAGTTTGTGTAGAGGAGTAAAGTAATCAAACAAGGCAGCATTACCGATGAAAGAGTCAATTTTGCCAAAATGAGCTACAGTTGCGGCAACCATGCGCTGGTTGTCAGCGAAAGAGGCTACATCGCCTTGTTGAGTAAAAATCTCCTCAGATACTTCATCTCGCAATAAGTCAAGCTTACCTACATTAATATCCATCACAGCAACGTGAGCACCTTGCTCTAAAAAGTACTCCACAATGCCACGACCAATACCATCAGCACCACCAGTGATCAAAACCACATTAGATTGCAATAACTTCATGTGTCATTCCTAAATAAATGTGTTGATGTTTTTACAGGTTAGGGTAGCGTTGGGCATTAAAATCAATCGTTTTTTCAACTTTAAAACTCCATCTACTAATGACCAAGTGTCGTATCGACGCCCACTAAAGATGTATTCTTCATCAAGACCACGAGAGCGGATATTTTGAAAAGTAGAATAAACGCAATACTCACCCGCCTCTTCACCATAAAAAGCTTCAATACCCGCCACAATGTGAACATTGCGTGTACCTGGGTTTTCAGCCCAAGCAGATGGCTGGCTAAACCTCGAAACTCGGCGTTTAATATCTCGTATTGCATCGTCGAAATACGCCATATGCTTACTGTCAAAAAAACCGTATTCTAAAGGGTTTTCACGACGACGATTTTCAATGCCTGGCATCCAGTAATGAATCTCAGGGTGCAGTAGATCAAGCCAATCACTGAAGCGCTCTTCATCAAGAATGCGATATTCTTTTGCTAACAACGTACTGATTCGATGATATTCTTCTACAGACACAGGGGTTAAATGATCACTACTCTTGTAAAACATCATTTCTCTCCTATACCGTCAGTTTTATCAGATATTTGGCTGGCTTTTGGGCCTGCTTTTGCTTTGCCCTTGTTGTTATTTGGCATAGCGTCCCAGCTGGGAGACTTCAATAAGTCCCCCCAATATTGATAAAAGGCACGTGAATTAGCTTCATTGAGCTGACCTGAGTAAACATTTGCTGGCAAATCAGTTTCTTCTAGATAGGTGTCCATTCCTAAACCTACAAACAAATCTTGTTGCGAGGTAACTCGACCGCGGGCTGTTTTTGTACAATATTCCCAGTTCTCACCGTCATCCATTTCAAAAACACCGGTAGGAGAGAAAGTAATCATAGCCCCTTTACGCCACTTTTCTTTGATGTCCTCTGGTGCTGTTTTGTTTACCACCACCCAAGTAAATAATTCGATTTTATTTGGGCCACGGGGTTGCCAGATTCTCACTGTGTTTTGACCTGGTAAAAATGAGAAATTAGGGAAAATAGTACAAGATGAAACAGAGCCAATCATATTTGCGCGGAATTCGCCTAAACGATCAATAACAGATGGCTTTATAGTGTGCAGATATTTGTTCAGAGCACTTTCACCTAATACAGCAACGTTACCGACAGTATCCAACGCGAACTCATATCCGTGACCATTCCAGTTAACAGAGTAAGATTCTTCAAAATCACTTACTTTTGAGACAGCACCACCTAGCATGGCTCTTGCTGCAGAGTCATGTGTCCAACCTGCGTGTAAAATATCGCCAACAAAGTTTTCAGCAGCAATTTTCCAATTACAATCCATGGTTGAACGGATACAACCACCAACAAACTCTGTTCCCCCTTCTTGATTGTCAAATAGAGCGTCTAGGTACCAAGTCATAGGTCCTAGGTACTCTTCTAAAGAAGGAGCTTGAGCATCAAAAGTCGCAAAAATGAGCCCTTTGTAGCTATCAATTTGCGCTACTTCACGCAAACCCCATTTGGACGCATCAAATTGACTGCTTTCATAGATTCCCGATTCATGTTGACCTATCAGGTTACCTTCAATATTGAAAGACCATCCGTGATAATTACAAATAAAACCACGAGCATTACCAGATTCAGAAAAACACACTTTATTACCACGGTGTGGACAGGCATTGATGAACGCTTTGTGAGAGCCATTTTTTTGGCGAACTATGATGACATCATCTTCACCCATTGTTGTAGTGATGTAATCTCCCGCTTTTTTAAACTGCGACTCATGTCCAACAAACAGCCAGCATCGTGCAAAAATTTTTTCTAGCTCTTGTTCATAGATATCTTGACGATGAAAAATTTCCCCTGAAATACGAGCATTAGGGATATCGCAAAAATCATCAATATCGGGCAGTGCATCAGTAATGTCGATTGTTTTTATTCTGTTAGCCATGTGTGCAACCTCTTAGCCTTTTGCTATTAAACTAGGATCTTCAGCTTTGTCAGCAATAAGGGCGAATAAATCATCTCCCTCTTGCTCAACTTTGTAAGTACGTATGTTAATTTCACAAGGAAAGTCACGTGCCTCACCTGTGGGAATATGAAAAGTTCCCCAATGAACTGGACAAACAATTAAATCATCCTCGATATCACCTTCCGCGAGTGAGGCTGTTGCATGACTACAAAGGTCAGCCGTAGCGTAATATTGGCCACTCAAGTTATACACAGCAATGTCTCCATGTTCAGCATTGTCTACTTTTCGTACTGTATTTACGGACAATTCAGAGACGTTACAAAGAAATACTCGTTTCATAATTTCAGCTCTTTGTTAGTTCTTTTTCAGTTCAATAAAACCAAGACCTGTTACCCACTCAGGTACAGGCTGGTACTCAATGAGCTCGCTAGTATCGGCCTGCACAGAAGCCATAGTGCAAACAAAGTTACGTAGCTCCATAGCACCGTTACCGCCTTCTGCTAAAATTTGTTCGTCAGATAAACTCATGATTGCAGCCTCATTTAAAGATAAGCAGTACTCAATTACTTTCCTGTCAAAGACTTCGTTTACCTTGCCGGATTCCTTTGTACCTACCCAATGACTGATACCACCGCTACCGATCACCGCGACTTTATTATTACCCTCAAACGCATTGACAGCCCGAGATATTGCTAGACCTAGCTGCTGACTGCGCTCCATACTTAAATAAGGATCAACCGCGCTTGCCAAATAAACTGGAATCGCTTGAATTTCTTTGCCTTTAAGTTCCGATGCGCGTTGAACAATTTTTTGAAAAGGAATGGAAAAGGAATGATCCGTAGTAAAAGATCGAGCCACCGCCCAATCAAAACCGTTAGCATGACCATGAGCAGCAATAAAAGTGGCCAATTCCTCGTTATTTGGGATAGATTGACGTTTGAGGCCGGGCAATTGATCCAAAGGACCGTCTACATCACCTGTTGCAATGCAATATTGTGGCAAGCAAGTTGTACCAAAAAGCATGTAATGATCATTGCCTATGATGATGACTGTATCAACATCAAGATCAGCTAAGCGAGCAGCACAGGTTTCGTAAGCTCCCCATGCTTTATCAGCTATGTTTTTTTCTGGAGCGTCTGGTGCAACAAACATAATGGGGTCATGTGGAACAAGAAATCCACTTACTATATTAGCCATTGTATTAACCTTTTATAGATGCTGAGTGAACGCCGTCTGAACCCAGCTTTTGATTGTAAGTCCGCATAGATTTGTCTGGTGACATTTCAACCCAGTAACCCATAGTTAACATTGGATTAACGCCCATTTCTTGTAGCGCCTTTACATCGAAGCTAAGTATTTTTTCAATATCAGCGTCTTCCAAAGCAAATCGCATTAAAAATTTATTAGGATTTTCTTTAAATTTAACTTTGGAAAAGCGATCAATAGATAAACTCCACAGTACGCGTTCAATAACATCACGTTTCATGCCTATGCTCCTTATTTAGTCGGATTAACAGTCAACAAAAGCATTGACATTACGAATGAATTTTTCACGTTGCTCGGTTTGCACCCAATGGCCACACTGACCAAATACAAACAAATCTGCATTTGGGATATGTTCTATAAGGCGATATCCACATTCAAGTGGAACAACATTGTCTTCACGGCCGTGTAGTACGAGTGTGGGAGATGTAATTTTTTGCAAAGCGCCAACTGGGAAAGCCTTCACCATAGTTTCGCCTACATCATTTGGTTTTGGCAAAAGCTCGCGTAACGCCTCTTGCGCTCCAGGTCGTGCACTAGCTTCGTAGCGCGACTCAACTAAAGCATCTGTGATAAGTGACTTGTTATAAGGGAACAATTCCATCAACGTGCGCATGTTCTCTATAGAAGGCTCATAACTCCACGCACCTGCTAAGCCCTTAGTTTGCACAAAAGTTCCGGCGGGAGTACCAAGCAATACAAGCTTGTCCAGTCGATCTGGCGCGAATAATGCTAAACCAATTCCCATAGCACCACCGAAAGAATTACCGACTAAAGACGCCTTTTCAATTCCAACAGCATCCATGAACTCAACTAAGTGATTGACCCAGAATTTAATATCGTAGTGAGTGTCTTCCTTAAACTCAGTGAAGCCAAAACCTGCGATGTCTGGAACAAGAACATGATGACGCTCGCCTAATTCGTCCATGACACCATTCCAGTTTGTCCAACCAGAAACTCCTGGACCTGAGCCATGTAATAGCAATAGAGGTTTACCATTACCACACTCAAAGTAAGCAGTATTATGCCCTGCTGCCATTACAAATTTACGATCTACTTCTTTCATAAAAACCCCTAAACATACATATGTGTATCTTTTAATTATTGTAGAGTGCACCTCTGTATGTCAACAAAAAAGGCTGTGTTTTCTTAAAAAATATTTAAGCTATTGTTATATAAGTACTTTTTTTTATAAAATTTAACAAAAAAAGTTTTTGCCGCATTAAAAATACACTTGTGTATTTTTAATTTTGCTGTTAAACAATGTTAGTTCTAAGTTACATTTAACTTCTAAAGAGGATCACGTCATTGGTTTGTATAAACAAAGATTGGTGTAAAACTATGACATTTGAGTTTCTAGACTATGACTCGAAGACACTTAAACCCTCAGCGAAGGGGTTAAAACATCTAACCTTTGAAGGTTATATAAGTGACAAAAGGAATCCAGAGCACAGTCAAAATTTTAGGCTGAATACTCTGCAATCTAAAAAGTTCGGAGATATAACTTTTACTGATCTAGAAAGGGGGCCGTATGAATGCCTTAGTACTTTTGAAGCAAAAGAAGATTATTTATTACAGATAGTTATTGCTGGAACAAGTACGGAACAAGGGAATCTAAACCGACTCTTAGAGGAAGGTGATTGTATATTCATGAAGCCAGGAGAGAGCTTCATATCAAAGGATTCAAATAACTGTAGAAAGTTAATGGTTCATATGCCTGTCGGACTAATTCATCAAACAGCATTAGAATTTGAATACTTCATACCATTTGACAATATTGCTTTCGACTCAAATGTGAAGTCATTTCCGATGCATGGACCTTTATTCAACTTATTGAACGATATATTAAAACAAAACCCAGACCAAATTAGTAAGAGAAAAATATTTCATTACGAAAAGTTAATAGTAAGTGAAATTTTAGAGGTTTCTGGCTACTTCTTCAATAAAGATCTTTACCAAAACCAATGGTCAGACAACTCTCACATAAGAAATATATATACCTATATAACTAACAATATAACAAGTGATATTAGTATTAATGATTTAGCTAGTATTTGTAAAATCAGTCGAAAATCACTATATAATGTTTTAGATCGAGAACTAGGTTTAACTCCTTCTTCATATGTACGAAGATTGAAGTTAAACAAAGCATATTATGACCTAAAAAACAATATAGATGTACGAAATGTTACTCAGGTTGCTCTTAAATATGGATTTACTAACTTAGGGAGGTTTTCTTCACAATACCGAGAGTATATAGGTGAACTACCATCTCAAACCTTGGGAAACTGTGGTCGATAGTGTTGTGGTCAAGTGAAACTGGCCACGGTTTTATAGTTTTTCCGTAAGCGTCAGCTAAACCACACGTTTTAATCCTTGTTAAAAACCATAAAGTCTTTTGTTTTCTTTCATAGGAATAAAAGACTTATGTTTACCACTTCTGCTCAACTCAATGTGACCCTCATTTGTGGGCCAACTGATATGCGTAAAGCCATTGATGGTTTGTAAGCGCCAATCCAACCCTACCTGCCCATGACGCCCTCAAACCGCTAACCTTATCGCGTCGTCCCTGAATAATGGCGTTTCAAACAAGAAACGCCATGGTATTTTTAGGCTTTTCCATTAAAAACGTTATTTTTAGCCATATGCGCTGTAAAAAAGACCCAAAATATTGGGCACAATAAAGCCACTTTAGTAGCTTACGCAGGTTCTGAC
>NZ_JAJATW010000033.1 GCF_020532605.1 Marinomonas algarum
GATCCCCTCCTTTCCCCCGTAGGGCGTATGCGGTATTAGCATGCGTTTCCACATGTTGTCCCCCTCTACTAGGCAGATTCCTACGCGTTACTCACCCGTCCGCCGCTCGTCAGCAGGAGCAAGCTCCCCTGTTACCGCTCGACTTGCATGTGTTAAGCCTGCCGCCAGCGTTCAATCTGAGCCATGATCAAACTCTTCAGTTAAAAAGCTTGCTCACTCAAATCGTATTACACTAACTATAACTTAATCTAATTAATCTCTACCAAGGCAGAAACCAATCAAACATAAAGCGATTGCCGTGTAGACTCTCGTAAGACTTCAATTTTTTTGATCGCTCATAACCCACCTAGTAAACTAAGCAAACCATGTCGATCTTCTGAAGACTCTAGTGAGCGCCCACACAAATTATCTGATTATCTATTTTAAAGAGCGTTGCCAATTCACTTAAGCGACTCATCTTCTTAACTTAGTTTAGTAAGCTAAGGCTTGAAGCCCTGTCCGTGTCAGCGAGGGCGTATATTAAGGATCTACAGATTTTGTGCAACCCTTTTTTGAAGAAAAACACGATTTGCACAAATTAATTTGAAACAAGGGCAAAACAGATCAAGGAACGATCAGAAGCAGGCCGTTTTGATCAAATAACAACCAGAAAGCACATCCAATTAGCAACTACACCTGTAAAAAAAGACGCCGAAGCGTCTTTTTGAATGATGCACTAGTAGATTACCAACAAACTAGCCACCCACATAACTCAACATCACACCTGCCGCTACCGCAGAACCTATAACACCTGCTACGTTTGGCCCCATAGCATGCATCAGCAAAAAGTTTTGTTTATTTGCCTCTAAACCTACTTTATTTGCTACTCGTGCCGCCATTGGAACAGCAGAAACACCGGCTGCACCAATAAGAGGGTTAATCGATTCTGACGAAAAGCGGTTCATCAACTTAGCCATTAAAATACCAGCTGCTGTACCAATAGAGAAAGCAACCAAACCTAACCCCAGAATCCCCAATGTCTCTAAATTTAGAAAATCTTCTGAACTAAGCTTAGAACCAACACCCAACCCCAAAAAGATCGTTACAATATTGATTAAAGCATTCTGCGCCGTATCACTTAACCGATCAACAACACCACATTCTCGCATCAAGTTGCCAAAACAAAACATCCCCAACAAAGGCGCTGCCGATGGCAAAAACATTGCCACAAGAATCACAACAACGATTGGAAATATAATTTTTTCTTTTTTCGTTACTGGACGCAGCTGCACCATTTTAATAGAACGCTCTTCTTTAGAAGTAAGCGCACGCATAATAGGTGGCTGAATAAGAGGAACAAGCGCCATATAAGAATACGCTGCCACGGCAATAGCGCCTAACAGATCCGGAGCTAATCGACTAGCAACAAAAATCGCGGTCGGACCGTCAGCACCACCGATGATACCAATTGCAGCAGCATCGGCTAAAGTGAAGTCCATCAGACCAGAAGCACCTAATACAACAGCACCAATAACGGTTGCAAAAATACCAAACTGTGCAGCCGCCCCTAGCAACAACGTCTTGGGGTTAGCAAGCATAGGACCGAAGTCCGTCATGGCACCGACCCCCATGAAAATCATAAGGGGAAATAACCCTGTCTCAATACCGCCATGATAAATGTAGTATTGCAGCCCGCCAGGTGATGTCATATGACCTGTTGCGTCGTACACTGGTGCTGCCATAAAACCAGCACCTGGAATATTCACCAAGACAGCACCAATACCAATAGGCAACAACAAAAGAGGCTCAAAGCCTTTTTTGATGGCTAGATAAACCAATAACAAGCCAACACAAATCATCACGAATTGGCCAAGCTCTAACTGGTAAATGCCTGTATCGTGATACAGGTTAAGCAACTTATTTTCCATTATCTCGTTTTTCCTAACTTATAGCGTAAGAAGCGATTGTCCAACTTGGACAGAGTCGCCTTCTTTCACGTTAATGGAACCGACTACACCCGCCTTAGGCGCTGAGATTTCTGTCTCCATTTTCATGGCTTCAAGAACCATGATTGTTTCACCTTCTTCAACTTGCTGCCCAGACGTAACAAGTACTTTGAATATATTGCCCGCCAAAGGCGATGGAACAGCTTCTCCAGATGGTGCTTCAGCAGGTGCTGATTGAGACGGTGCACTACTAGTCGGCCCTACAACTGGCTGAATGTTACTTACATCACCACCTTCAGAAACCTGTACAACAAAACTCTGACCAGATACAGAAACAGTGTAAACACTCTCTTTGTCAGAGCCACCTTCTGACTTAGAAATTGGCACTTGGCTATGCTCTACTTCAGCTTCCAAACCAGGAGCAGGCTCAAATGCACTTGCATCGCCACGGTTTTGCAGAAACTTCAGACCAATTTGTGGGAACAAAGCATAGGTCAACACATCATCGATTTGATCCGTCGCTAATGTAATGCCTTTCTCTTTTGATAAGTCAGCCAACTCTTGTGTCAACTTTTCCATCTCTGGTAATAACAAGTCAGCAGGGCGACATGTGATCGCTTGCGCACCTTCTAGAACTCGATCTTGCAAATCTTTATTAAAGTCTGCCGGCGCGGCACCGTATTCACCCTTCAGGATCCCAGCGGTTTCTTTAGAAATAGATTTATAGCGCTCTCCCGTTAGTACATTCAAAACAGCCTGCGTACCAACAATCTGAGAGGTCGGTGTTACTAAAGGAATCAAACCTAAATCCTCACGAACACGCGGAATTTCTTTTAACACATCATCAAACTTGTCAGCTGCACCCTGTTCTCTCAGTTGCCCTTCCATATTCGTCAACATACCACCAGGCACTTGCGCGACTAAAATACGAGAATCTGTACCACGAAGTGAGCCCTCAAATTTTGCATATTTCTTTCTAACAACACGAAAATACGCTGCAATTTCTTCCAGCAAAGCTAAATCCAAGCCAGTGTCTCTATCTGTACCCTGCAATGCAGCAACAACAGACTCTGTTGCTGTGTGTCCGTACGTCATAGACATAGAAGAAATAGCCGTATCAACACGATCTACTCCAGCCTCAATTGCCTTA
Source organism: Marinomonas algarum (assembly GCF_020532605.1). Classification (GTDB taxonomy): domain Bacteria; phylum Pseudomonadota; class Gammaproteobacteria; order Pseudomonadales; family Marinomonadaceae; genus Marinomonas; species Marinomonas algarum. The sequence continues at coordinate 3,076 of NZ_JAJATW010000033.1, forward strand.
AGAATGGTCATATCAGATAGACCAGAGGTCGCGTGAGCATGCAATTGAACCTCAAGCTGGGTTTGAGCTTTCAGTAAACCCACTAATTCAAAAGCATCGTATGGCGTTAGAATCCCTGACATATCTTTAATGGCGATCGAATCTGCCCCCATGTCTTCCAACGTCTTGGCATAATCTACCCAGTTTTGTGTCGTATGAACTCGACTCTTAGTGTAGGACAAGGTTCCTTGAGCATGTTTACCTTGTTGCTTAACAGACTCTATCGCCGTTTTTAGATTGCGCGGATCATTCATCGCGTCAAAAATACGGAACACATCCACACCATTAAAGGCTGCACGCTCAACAAACTTAGACACAACATCATCAGCATAATGACGGTAACCTAATAAATTTTGGCCTCGCAACAACATTTGCTGAGGTGTATTTGGCATAGCCTTTTTTAGTTCACGAATACGCTCCCAAGGGTCCTCACCCACAAAGCGAATACAAGAATCAAACGTCGCCCCCCCCCAAGACTCAAGAGACCAAAAGCCTACTTGATCAAGTTTTTCTGCGATAGGGAGCATATCGTCAATACGCATGCGTGTTGCAAACAATGATTGGTGAGCATCGCGCAAAACGACATCAGTGATGCCAAGAGGTTGCTTTGTTGTTGTCATCTTTTCAGCCTCGAAAATTCCAGAGATTTGTTAAGTAATAAGAGTATGTCGTAGATTAAGAGTTTTTATTTCTATGCTGATGCACGGCCGCAGTAATAACAGCCGCCATTTGAGGCGTTACCGCTAACGAGTCAGACACGGCTGGCGCAGTAGGCGATTTTTTCGGCCCCACAGGAACATCAGGAAAAAAGTGATTAAGTAATCGCGACATATACCCAGTAGCAAAAATCAACACCACTAAGAACAAGAAAACAAATCCCATCCCTAGAACCATCAAACCCAAACCGTCTTCAAGCAACCCATTCATCGCACTCATACCTTTATATGCCTTGCCTTGTTTGTACAGACCTTATGTGGTCAGATGCACACCCAACAGCGCTGTTTATGTGTAATGATTAGTTTTTATCACAAACCAGAACAGTTTCATATTTTTTTTGCATAACAGTTAGACTTATTTCGTGAACAATTCAAACACTCCCTCTACACACTCTCTCACTACAGATGGTATTTTAAATAAAACACCCCCTGTGATTTCACTGGCTGTCGCTCCCATGGAAGGCGTTATGGAGCACACAATGCGCGCGCTACTTTCCAGTATTGGCGGCATGGACTATCTTGTTTCAGAGTTTGTCCGTGTTACACAATATCCCATTCCATCAAGTACATTTAGGCGTCTCATACCAGAGAACCAACAACAAGCAAAAACGCCACACCATCACCCCGTCCATACCCAACTACTGGGTAGCAACGCAGAACTCATGGCACAAAGTGCCTTTAATGCTGTTGAAGCCGGCGCAACGCATATTGATGTCAATTTTGGCTGTCCTGCAAAAAGAGTGAATGGGCATGGCGGCGGGTCTGTGTTACTTCAAACACCAAGTACGCTGTACGACATTATGAGAGCCATTAGAAACACACTTCCACAAGACATTTCTGTCTCAGCCAAAATACGACTGGGTTATGAGGATGAAGCACTTTTATTTGACAACGTGGCGGCAATTGAATCAGCAGGAACAAATACACTTACTGTTCACGGCAGAACCAAAAAAGACGGCTATAAGCCCCCTGCACGGTGGGAAAAAATTGGCGCCATCCAAGACATGACGAGAATGTGTGTTGTGGCTAATGGCGATATTATTGATACGGTATCACTTAGACGCTGCCAGGCTATCTCAGGATGTCAGCATTTTATGATTGGCCGTGGCGCTCTTAATAACCCTTTTGTTTTTCAGCAAATCCGCCACGAATTAGCAGGACATGACATCACAGTTGATGCTCAAGCGCTTATAGACACATTCACATACTACAACAAAGAACTGCAGAAGCATTATGACGAAGTGGCAACACTGGGTCGATTAAAGCAATGGTGTGGGCATTTACGTTTTGGTTATCAAGAAGTGAAAAACGATCTTCAGACCTTGCGTCGTTGTACAAGCACAAAAGAACTAGTGGATACATTTAAGAGCATCTTTGACAAAACAATTTAATACAGCAAGAAGAGTATTTTAAAATAAAAAAGAGGAGGAAAAAAAATGGTGCACCAGAGAGGATTCGAACCTCTGACCGCTCGGTTCGTAGCCGAGTACTCTATCCAGCTGAGCTACTGGTGCATTTTGACAACTTTAAAATAAGCTGTTGAATTTGACTCTTTGAAATGGTGCACCAGAGAGGATTCGAACCTCTGACCGCTCGGTTCGTAGCCGAGTACTCTATCCAGCTGAGCTACTGGTGCATTTTGACAACTTTAAAATAAGCTGTTGAATTTGACTCTTTGAAATGGTGCACCAGAGAGGATTCGAACCTCTGACCGCTCGGTTCGTAGCCGAGTACTCTATCCAGCTGAGCTACTGGTGCATTTTGACAACTTTAAAATAAGCTGTTGAATTTGACTCTTTGAAATGGTGCACCAGAGAGGATTCGAACCTCTGACCGCTCGGTTCGTAGCCGAGTACTCTATCCAGCTGAGCTACTGGTGCATAACCATTATTGATTCTCAGCTCACGCAATTTAAAAACTGCTTTGAGAAACAAACTTGAAATGGCGGAGAGTGAGGGATTCGAACCCTCGATGAGTTTCACCCCATACTCCCTTAGCAGGGGAGCGCCTTCGGCCGCTCGGCCAACTCTCCGTAACAAGTGGAGCGCATTATATACGACCCATTAGCCTTGTAAAGTTTTTTTTCAATTATTCTTCAGAAATTTTTTCATCTTGCTCTTGTTGAATACGAAGATAGATTTCTTCACGGTGTACAGAGACGTCTTTAGGAGCATTGATCCCAATTCGAACCTGGTTACCTTTCACACCCAATACAGTAACAGACACTTCGTCACCAACCATTAATGTTTCACCGACACGACGAGTAAGAATAAGCATAAAAAGTTCTCCCTGTGATTACTTTAGTTTTAATAAGTTAAATTATCTTACAAAGTATGTAGGAATATTCCTACAAGAAAAGCGATTGTAGCCTTTCAACTTAAATTAAACCATCACTATCGAAAGGGTTTTATGTATCCAATTGTTAAACTTCTTGCACAATAGTGCCTTCTTCACTCAACTTAAACGCTGAATGGAGTGTTCTCACGGCCAACTCTAGATATTTCTCGTCAACAATGACTGACACTTTAATCTCAGAGGTCGAAATCAATTGAATATTAATGCTCTCAGCGGCTAACGCCCTAAACATGGTACTTGCCACACCGGCATGAGAACGCATACCTACGCCTACGATGGATACCTTAGCGATCTTAGAGTTGGTTATTACGTCTTTAGCACCCAGTTCTCGCGCTATGTTATTAAGTGTTAACGACGCTTTATCAAACTCAGTACGATTCACCGTAAAAGTAAAATCGGTTGTACCTTCTACCGAAACGTTCTGTACTATCATGTCGACTTCAATGTTCGCATCACTGATAGGACCTAGAATACGTGCCGCGATACCCGGATGATCAGGTACTCCTTTCAGAGTTAATTTCGCTTCGTCTCTATTAAACGCAATACCAGAAACTGCTGGCTGCTCCATCTCATGATTCTCCTCTGTCGTAATTAATGTCCCCTCACCTTCAATAAAGCTCGATAAGACGCGTAGTGGCACTTGGTACTTACCTGCGAACTCAACGGCACGAATCTGCAGAACTTTTGAACCTAAGCTGGCCATCTCCAGCATTTCCTCGAAAGTGATTTTGTCCAAGCGGCGCGCACTGTCAACCACACGAGGATCCGTTGTATAAACACCATCCACGTCGGTGTAAATTTGACACTCATCCGCTTTCAACGCCGCAGCAAGCGCAACCCCTGTGGTATCTGAACCACCTCGCCCCAAGGTGGTGATATTACCCAGTTCATCTGCACCTTGAAAACCTGCAACAACAATCACACGACCAGCATCAAGATCATTGTGCATCTTTTCCGTATCGATGGATTGGATACGCGCTTTACCATGAGCACTGTCGGTTGTGATACGCACTTGCGCACCGGTATAAGAACGCGCTTCAAGACCTCGCTTCATCAAAGCCATCGACAGCAAAGCAATGGTAACTTGCTCCCCTGTCGATAAAAGAACGTCCATTTCTCGTGCACTCGGTGACGAGCTGATATTTTTCGCCAACCCAATCAACCGATTCGTTTCACCGCTCATCGCAGAGACCACTACGACGATGTCGTCACCCTGCTTTTTATGTTTCAGCACTCGATCAGCCACTGCTTCAATTCGCTCGACTGTACCGACTGACGTACCACCGTACTTTTGAACTAACAACGCCATAATTTTTTTATACCTAAATTAAAGCCTAGATTTCAGGCCGAACCACTCTTTGCGACAAGCGACGACCTTTACACTCTTTGCGCAACCCAATCAGGAACAAGGGCCAATGCCGCTGAGAGACCTGCTGGATTATTACCGCCCGCTTGCGCCATGTCAGGACGACCACCGCCTTTGCCATCCACTAAAGGTGCGACCATTTTAATGAGGTCGCCGGCTTTTACTTTCTTGGTCAATTCTTTTGTAACACCCGCAATTAAGCTGACTTTGCCATCATTCACGGCTGCCAACAAAATAACCGCCGATTCCAGCTTACTTTTCAGTTCATCCAGCAAATCACGCAACGCTTTTGGATCTTCTACTTCCACTTGCGCCACCAGCAACTTACCGCCGGTAATAGATACGGCTTGAGAGGCCAAATCGGCTCCTGCTAACGCCGCCATCTTACCCTTTAAAACGTCCAGCTCTTTTTGCAAAACGCGAGCATGGTCATTTAATGCAGTGACCTTGTCTAACACGCTGTCTTTGTTGCCTTTAACCAATCCTGCGATATTGTCCAGCACAGATTCTGTCTGACGCGTTGTGTCGATGGCAACCTTACCTGTTACTGCTTCAATACGACGCACACCAGCGGCAATACCATTTTCAGTGATAATCTTAAAGAAACCGATATCACCGGTACGATTAACATGAGTACCACCACAGAGCTCAATCGAATAATCCGCCCCCATGGTCAATACGCGCACTTCACTGTCGTATTTTTCGCCAAACAACGCCATGGCACCTTTGGCTTTCGCTGACTCTACATCCATGATGTCCGTTTCAACTAAGCGGTTTAAGCGAATCTGCTCGTTTACCATGTCTTCAATCTGCTCAATTTCTACGTCTGTCACACCTTCAAAATGCGAGAAGTCAAAGCGCAAACGATCAGCGTTAACCAAAGAACCCTTCTGCGTTACATGGTCACCCAGTACGCGACGCAATGCCTCATGCATTAGGTGAGTGGCTGAGTGGTTAAGCGTGGTTGCCATGCGTAGACTGCGGTCAACGTCGCCAGTCAAGATATCACCGACGGACAAACAACCTTCTTTTAACTCACCAAGGTGCAAATGCGCCTTACCTTGTTTTGTTGTGTTAGAGACATTAAAAGCACCGTCACCGCGCAACCAACCTTGATCACCAATCTGGCCGCCCGATTCCGCATAGAATGGCGTTGATTTCAATACGATCGCTGCACTTTGTCCGGCCTCTAGTACCTCTACTGGCGCACCGTCCACTAGGATCATTTCGACTTCGCATTCGCCACTTAAATTGTCGTAGCCCGTGAACTCAGTCACAGACTCTAGTTTTACACCACCCGACATATCCATAGAGAAATTACTGGCAGAGCGGGCACGAGCGCGCTGCGCTTCCATCGCCGCTTCAAAGCCTGCCTCATCGATTTCCAACTCGTTTTCACGAGCGACGTCGTTGGTTAAATCCGCTGGGAAACCGTAAGTGTCATACAGCTTGAACACCGTCTCACCTGGAATCACCTTCGCATCACCTAAATTCGCAATGGCGTCTTCAAGAATCTTCATCCCTTGATCAAGCGTTTTAGCGAATTGCTCTTCCTCTTTTAACAAGATAGAAGCAATACGATCTTTTAGCTTAGTCAATTCTGGATAGGCTTGACCCATCTCCACATCGAGTGCGTCAACAAGCTTATGGAAAAACACACCTTTTTGACCCAATTTATTACCGTGACGGATGGCTCGACGAATAATACGACGCAACACGTAACCACGCCCTTCATTGGAAGGAATAATACCGTCGACGATCATAAAGGCACACGAACGAATATGGTCGGCAATGACGCGTAGCGACTGAGCGCTCAAGTCATCGGTTCCAACCAGCTTGGCCGATGCTTTAATCAAATTTTGAAACAAGTCAATTTCATAGTTACTGTGTACGCCTTGCAGAATGGCTGCAATACGCTCCAAGCCCATACCCGTATCGACAGAAGGCTTAGGCAACGGCGCCATGGTGCCATCAGCAGAGCGATTGAACTGCATAAAGACCACATTCCAAATCTCAATAAAACGATCACCGTCTTCTTCAGGCGACCCTGGAGGCCCACCCCAAATATGCTCACCGTGATCATAGAAAACTTCAGAACAAGGACCACAAGGCCCCGTATCACCCATCGCCCAGAAATTATCTGATTGGTAACGTCCGCCTTTGTTGTCACCAATTCGAATGATTTTTTCTTTTGGCACGCCAATCATTTCGTGCCAGAAATCAAAAGCTTCATCGTCATCGGCATAGACGGTCACCAGCAACTTCTCTTTTGGCAGCTTCAATACTTCTGTTAGAAATTCCCATGCATAAGCAATGGCTTCTTTTTTGAAGTAATCACCAAAACTGAAATTACCTAACATCTCAAAAAAAGTATGGTGGCGTGCGGTGTAGCCGACGTTTTCTAAGTCATTGTGTTTACCACCTGCTCGAACACAGCGCTGTGATGTTGTCGCACGAGTGTATGGGCGAATATCTTCCCCTAAAAACACATCTTTAAATTGAACCATACCGGCGTTGGTAAACAACAAGGTGGGATCATTACCAGGAATCAAGGAACTGGACTCCACGATTTGATGCTGCTTACTTTCAAAAAATGATAAAAACGATTGGCGTAACTCAGAACTCTTCATAATGGGATGAGTCTCTATCTCTAATGTCTGGACGAATTGGATTGCGTGAAAGGCAAAGTCATACTAAAGATCGTATGAACCTATTCGATGCAATGAAAAGCACAAAATAGTACACGTAAAGGATAGGTGTTTTCAAAAGAAACCGTCGTGATTTGACGCTTATTTTGTATACAGGACAAACAAAAGGTCGATTTACAGGCGTAAATCGACCTTAATATCGTTTTTTAGATCACGTATCCATACTGCTCAACATAATGAGCAGATCATTTATTGCGCGCTGTCTTTACGTAAATAACGGTAATGAGGTCGCGCTGTCATGCGCGTTACGAGTTCATAACCGATTGTACCGGCCGCATCGGCGACTTCCTCAACAGGCACGTCATCACCCCAGAGCACAACTTCTTGCCCCATACTAGGCGCAACAGAGTAATCTTCCATACGCACAGTGAGCATATCCATAGAAACACGCCCTGCTAAGCAGGCCGACTGACCGTCGATTTGCATAGGCGTACCGTTTTGTGCGTGACGAGGATAACCGTCGCCATACCCTGCTGCAATCGTCGCCAATACATGATCTTCTGAAGCGACATAGCCTAAGCCATAGCCCACTTTATCGCCTTTCTTAAGTTGACGAGTAGAAATCACTTTGGTCGACAAGGTCATGGCTGGACGCAAGCCTAACGCTCGACCACTGACGCCAGCAAAAGGAGAAATGCCGTAAAGCATAATGCCGGGACGAATCCACCCGCCTTCAGGCACACTCCACTTCATAATCGCCGCTGAGTTAGCGACGCTCGCGGCAATATCACCAATAGCTTGTCGCGCTTGCTCGAAGTACGTCAGCTGCTGCACGGTGGTTAGATCAGACAAGTCATCGGCACAAGCAAAGTGCGTCATCAAAACCACTTCCCCTACTTGACCCGTTTCCTTTAATGCCGTCACAAAATTGGGTGCGGTTTCTTTATCACCCCCCAGACGATGCATGCCAGAATCCAGCTTCAGGAAAATCTTTTCAATCTTAACTTGGCTCGCGACCAATTCGTCCATTTGTTGGGCGTTTTCCAGTGCCGCCCAAAAACCATGTTGCTCACACAACGTCCATTCGTCGCCTTCAAATACGCCTTCAAGCAGCAGAATAGGCGAGGTAATGCCCGCCTCCCGTAGCGCTAGCCCTTCTTCGATGGCAGCCACTGCAAAGGCATCCGCCTCTTCATCTAAATAGCGAGCAACCTCTATTGCTCCGTGCCCGTACGCATTACTTTTTACAACAGCAAACGCTTTACAACTGGGTTGCAGTTTTTTTGCATAACGATAATTTTGCAAAATAGCGTCTAAATCTACCGTTGCTGTGAGTGGCCTGGCCATTCTTACCCCTTAATAAAACCTAAGTCGTGTTAGCTGTAACGCTGTATGGCGAAATCTTTTGTGTCGATGTCGGTTTGATCACCCGCCATGATATCGGCGATCACCGCGGCCGAACCACAGCTCATTGTCCAACCTAGCGTTCCATGACCCGTATTGAGGTACAAGCCATCAATACCACTGCGACCCACAACCGGTGTGCCATCTGGCGTCATTGGACGCAGCCCTGTCCAGTAATCTGCCTGCGACAAATCGCAACCTTGATTGAACAAGTCTCTGACCACATGAGTAATAGTTTCAGTACGTACTTTGGGTAGGTCTAAGTTATAACCACTTAGCTCCGCCGTTCCTGCCGCACGAATACGACCACCAAGTCGTGTCACCGCCACCTTGTATGTCTCATCCATCACGGTGGACGTTGGCGCGTAAGTCGTGTCGGTAATAGGAACAGTGAGGGAGTAACCTTTCACAGGATAAATCGGCACGGCAATATCCATCGTTTGCAACAACTCTTTCGAGTAGCTTCCCATAGAAACCAGCACATTATCGAATTCAAAGTCCCCTTGATCCGTCTTGACAGCGCGAATTTTCCCGCTTTCTGTGACCAATCGATCAATAGACAAACCAAACTTAAACGTGACACCAAGCGCATCACAGTGCTTTTTCAACTCTTGGCAAAAAATAAAACAATCACCCGTTTCATCGCCAGTCAGGCGCAAGCCACCTTTAAACTTGTCAATCACAGGCGTCAGGCCTGGCTCGATTTCGAGGATCTGCGCTGGCGTCAGTACTTGATGAGGTACGCCCAAAGCTTTAAGCACCTTGATGTCTTTTTCAGACGCTTCTACTTGTTCATCTTTACGGAACAATTGCGTCAATCCCCCTTGGCCGTCGTCATACTGGATACCAATCTCTTTGCGCATCGCAATAAATTGGTCTCGACTGTATTCCGCTATTGCCACCATACGAGATTTATTGGTGTCATACGCTTTTTCCGTACAGTTCGCGAGCATCTTGCTCATCCAAGCGATTTTCTTCAACTCAGGGTCCGCACTGATCTTTAATGGCGCGTGTTTTTGCATCAGCCATTTAACCGCCTTAAACGGAATGCCTGGTGCAGCCCAAGGCGCAGAGTAGCCAGGAGAAATTTGGCCAGCATTGGCAAAGCTGGTTTCTAAAGCCACACCTTCTTGACGGTCCATTACAGTCACATCAAAGCCTTTTTTCGCCAAATAATACGCTGACGTTAAACCAACAACACCCGCTCCAAGAACGCAAACACGCATAGTAACACTCCAAATTAAGACAAAGTCATATCGCCTATAATCACACAAGATATAGAGTTTTATCATCTTATTTATTCTATATAGTTAGTATAAATAACTATAAAAATCACATCATCCAGTGAATTATGGATATAAAGATTAAATGCAATTCTACTGATAAACTGTTGTAATTCCCCTAGCATACTGACCACACACCATGACAGAGTGAAAAATGCATACACCTCAACTATCTACTTTCGATCATGCTCTATTTTTCTTGAGCCATAGGGAACACTCTAGCAAAGAGCTCATTCATAAATTAAACGCCAAAGGTCATACCGAAGACGACATTGCTTCCGCCGTAGAGCGACTCCAAGCAATCAATTATTTAAATGATGAACGCTTTACTGAGATTTTTATCCGCAGCCGAATCAGTAAGCCACTGGGTGAAAATAGAATATTGCAAGAGTTAAGCCAGAAAGGCATTGATCGCGAATTGGCCCGTCGCGTCATTGAAGAAGCAGAGATCGATTGGTTTGAACTGGCGAGGCAATTAAAAGAAAGGCGCTTTGGCAACGACGTTGCTACAGACTATAAAGAAAAAGCCAAACAAGCTCGCTATCTTCAGTATCGTGGGTTTAACTTTGATCAGATCAAATACGCGACCTCACCTGAGGACGCGTATTGATTAGGCAACAACTGAGAGTCAGCAGACGATATTAGACTTTAAACTTGTCGCCAATTCCTTTGATCACTTGCGCCTGCTCTTCAAGCAGTTGCATTTGTGTGGCTGTTTTGTTCGCATCTTGCCCTATGTCTTTGGCTAATTCAGCGATGCCCACCACATTTTGTGCAATGTCACTGGCAACTTGAGATTGCTGATCCGCCGCCGTAGAAACTTGCACATTCATTTGAGTAAGGTTTTTGATTGAGTCCGTGCTTGAAAGAATGATGTCACTGATTTTGGCCATGGCTTTCATGACTTCTTCGCGACGCTGCATAGAGCCTTGCATGTCGTCTGTCGCTTTTACGGCACTGGTCTGTAGCTTTTCAAGAATCTCTTTGATTTCTACTGTGCTGTCTTGGCTACGCTGAGCAAGACCACGCACCTCATCGGCCACAACCGCAAACCCACGCCCTTGCTCACCGGCACGCGCCGCTTCGATAGCCGCATTTAAAGCCAGTAGATTGGTTTGTTCTGAAATTCCTTGGATCACACCCAGTGCGACATTAATTTCATCAACATTGTCGCCAAGTACCGTAATGGATTGTTCAACCGTACTCAGAACGGAGCTCAACTCATCAAGCTGTTTGCTGGATACCTGCACCTGTTGCAATACTTCTTGAATTTCCAGCTCAGTGCTTTCCGCCGAGCGTTTTGTTGATTCCGCATGATGCGCAATTTCGTTTGAATTTGCTTTCATTTCTTCAATCGCACTGGCAACCAGATCGGTCTCACTGATTTGGCGATTCGACGCTGACGTTAAAGCTTTACGCTGCTCATTGGAAGTAACGGAAATAGACAATAAGTTGTCGCTGGATTGTTTTAAGTGACCGATATCCACTGCCATTGCATCTAAAAAAGCATTAAAGTCGTTGGCAATGTTATTCAGAATATCAATAGAGCTATTGGGTAGCTTTTTCGTTAAATCCCCTTGTCCAATGGCCAAGTTCTTCACGGCCACCCCAAGCGTCATCAAAGGCGTTAATACTGAACGTGTGGACACCAACACAATCAACGCCAAAACACCAAAACAAAACGCCAATATTAACAAGGCGATACTTAAGCTGGCCGACTGGATGCTGTCGATAGAATCCGTAATCTCTGCGACAATTTTATCCGCACTGTCGATGTAAAAACCCGTACCTAATACCAGATCCCATTTTTTAATGTACACGGTATAGCCATACTTCTTACTCGCTTCGGTCTCACCGGGTTTAGGGAAGTAATACTGACTAAAACCATCGCCTTTCACAGCCGCATCAATAATATCTCGAATCAGGTAATTACCACGAGAATCTTGAGTGTCGTACATGTCGATGTTTAACTCGCCACCCGCACCGTGCAACAGGCGAATCCCATTGAGTTTGTAGGCGTATATGTAGCCGTTGCCACTGTCAAATTGGTAGTTATTTAACATAGCCAAGCCGCTTTCTAAGCCTTCTTGACCAGGTTTGTTAATCTCAGATTGAATCATGCTGATGGCCGAATCCATCACTGTTACCAAACGCTTCTTTTCGGTTTCAATGGTTGACTCTTCCACCAAGCTAGACACACCACTGTCGATGGTTTTCAGTGTCTGAACCTGCGTCAGAGCACTTACAAACGCAATGAGCAAAAATGGCCCAAATGCAAGCAAGTAAATTCTAAATTTCAGCGATTTAAACATGAGAAATGTTTCCAGTATTAAATGAGTGATTGGTTGGTTATGCTGTGATAAAAACGTAAGTTCTGATGCACACAAAGCTTAGGTAAATAAGCACTAGCTTACACAGTTAAGATGTTACTGTATTAGGCACAACAACGTCCATTCCAACGCGTTACTATATGTCATCGTAAAGCGCATTTTTATTTAGCTTCTCCAAGACACAATCCGTTTTTTTACCTGCCAAAGAAAAAAGCAAATAAATACCAGCTTTTGTACTATCCGTATTAACTCGCACAAATTGCTTTTTATTTGCATAATTCATGCTAAATACATCCGCAAAATGCCATTTTCACACTTTGAGATGACTGTTAGAGTTCCGGCTTGCAGCCCTATCGAGTATTGAGGCACACACATTCCTGTAAAAGATAAATGTTATGCTCGCGCCTTACGTTTAAAAAGAACCAACCGATTTCCCGTAGACAAACCACGCTAAAAATAACGAGACGATACGATGAACTTCGAAAAACTGGACAATGTCAGCGAAGAGCAATTGCCAATAGCAAAACACAAACGCCATGGCTGGAAACACCTCTTAGGTCTATACGCTGGTGAGCACGTTGCGGCTACTGAGTTTGTGATTGGTGCAACATTTGTTGCATTGGGTGCTAAAACAATGGACATTTTATTGGGCCTACTGATTGGTAATATTTTAGCGATTTTAAGCTGGACTCTTATCACCGCCCCCATTGCAACGCAGACACGCTTAAGCCTATACACTTACTTGGATAAGATCGCTGGCAAATCCATGACGAAGCTCTATAACTGGGCAAACGTCGTAATATTTACCGTAATATCCGCTGCCATGATTACCGTTTCCAGTACCGCTGTGCGCTATCTTTTTAATATTCCAGCGCAATTAGACTGGTATCCGACCAACCCTTGGTTTGTGCTTGTGGTGCTCGCGGTGGGCATTGTGGTGGTTTTTGTCGCCATGTATGGCTTTAAAGCAGTATCGGAATTTTCAGGTATTTGCGGCCCTTGGCTGTTCGTTATGTTTGGCTCTGGTGCTTTGGTGATGATGCCAGCGCTGGCCGATTCTGTGTTGGGTACCACCATTGTTAGTGGTTTTAAAGACTTTGTCACCATCGGCGATCAGTCAATATGGACGGGCATAAACGCGCAAGGCGAACCCGGTATTGGACTGGCTGAGGTGATTGGTTTTGCCTGGGCAGCCAATACCATTACACACTTTGGGCTGATTGATATGGCCCTCCTTCGCTATGCGAAAAAACCGATTTATGGTTTATCCACCAGCTCCGGCATGCTTTTCGGTCACTTTATTGCCTGGATATCTGCAGGCATCATGGGGGCAGGCACCGCGGTTTTGGTCAAAAAATCCATTATTGAACTTGATCCTGGCGATGTGGCCTTCCAAGCCTTGGGGCTATCGGGATTTGTTATTGTGATCATTGCTGGCTGGACCACCGCCAACGCGAATTTATACCGCGCAGGGTTGGCAGCACAAGCCATTTTCCACCGTTACTCCAGAAAACAAACCACCTTAGCGGTAGGCATTGTCACCGTTGTTGTTGCTTGCTTTCCGTTTGTTTTCAGTAAAATGCTTCCGCTTCTTACTTACGCCGGTTTGCTGGTCGTGCCAGTGGGCGCCATTGTTTTTGCTGAACACATGATTTTCCCTCGAATTGGCTACAGCCGTTATTGGGTCAGCTACCAAAAGCTTACGCACAGCACGCCCGCTGTAGCAGCCTGGGGAATAGGTTTGGTGTTTGGTTTTGGCTTGAATGCGTTAGACGTTATCTCTTTTTACTACCTGTTTCTTCCCACTTGGGTTGTCACCATTATCGTCTACACCTTATTAGCAAAACGCTACGGTGCCGATAAGGCTTATCCAAAAGAAAAAGCGGCTATGGAAAAGCACAATGCTTTGGTGGATGCTTACCATGAGGAACAGGCTCGTCATTCTGCACCTGCCATCGAAGATACTTCTTTGTTGTCTATGATATTAAAAATCGTGAGCTGGGCCAGCCTAGCCGTTACGCTAGCTCTGGCCTGCGTGACCATGTTCGGTAGCCCGGATATGGCAAGCTATTTAGACAACCGTGACACCTTTTATCATTATGGTTTTATCTGCACCCTAGTTTACTTTGTTGCAGCCTACTGGGTACTACGCCGTAAAAAAGCCCATGAACCTCTCGTAGCTAAAGCTATCGAGTTTCCAAGACAAAAACCTAAGCTAATGTCCTTTGTTGTAAGAAAGGTTGGTGCAAGACTTGCCACCGAGTGGTGGTCTGACGTCAGCTTTTTTGCGCGAACAAACAAGGTGA
>NZ_JAJATW010000034.1 GCF_020532605.1 Marinomonas algarum
CTCAGAAGTGAAAAGCGCCATCGCCGATGGTAGTGTGGGGGATCCCATGTGAGAGTAGGTCGTCGTCAAGCTTTAAACACGAGAAGCCCTGATAGCATACGCTGTCAGGGTTTTTTTCGTTTTGTACCCTTCACACCTCTCACTGTAATACTCAATGTGAGAACAAGACGCAGATCTCTCTTTCCCTTATTTTTCTATTTATATGACGAAAATATAATGCGCTAAAATGCCTTTCTTTGCTTGATTGACAGTAACGATTTCTATATTGTACTAGTACGTGAATACATAGGCCTTTTTATAAGAGTCATTAGAGATACATTCCCAATGAAGGACTTGATCCAGTTTTTATCCGAAGTCGATGATGCCGCCGAGCTAGAGAAGCGTTTAACCGTATTGCTGACGCCGAACGAGATCAGTGAAATGGTGCGCCGTTTAAAAATCATCGCCTTGTTAGACGAAGGTGTTCCCCAGCGGGACATTTCAAAACAGTTAGGTGTGGGTATTGCCACCGTTACCCGTGGTTCCCGAGCATTAAAGGAATTGAAAGAGATATGAGTCAAGATTATAAAAAACCGGAACGAATTACGTTACCGAGAAAGCCTAAGTACGTGACCATTGGCGCCGATTGTAACTTTTTTGATTTATTCAAAAAAATTGAAAAGCGTTTTGATAACTGTTTTATGCTGGAATCTCTTGGTGAAGAAAGTTTTATCTCTCGCCATTCGATAATAGGTTTTGATCCTGAAAAATTAATTTGGGCTGAAGGAAAGCAGTTATTTATAGAAGAACGTGATGGCCGCGTTGAGTCGTATGAGTCAGACAATCCATACTATTTATTAAGAGATATTGTTCCACAAAATATTTTATCGCGTAGCTTTTCGGGCGGTTTAACGGGTTACATTGGCTACGACAGCATGAATTACTTTGAACCGTCGTTGGATTTGCAATCCAGTGAGATGTTCGATACCTTCCGTTTTGGTCTATACAAAGATGGCCTTGTATTTGACAAGATGACAGGTGAAGTATTTTATTTTTTCTACGATGATGAAAAAAGCGACGGCAGTCGTCTTGCACTTGTGAATGACATTATGGCGTCTGAGACGCCAGAGAATGGCCCTTTCACGGTAAAACCTGCTGGCGAGTCAATGACTAAGTCTGATCACGCTGATGCGGTGGCTAAGGTCAAACAAGATATTATTGATGGCAAAGTTTTTCAGTGTGAAGTGGGCTTTAAGAAATGGTTTGATATGGAAGGTGATACCATCAATTTGTATGAACAGCTTCGTGAAGTAAACCCATCTCCACAAATGTATTACATCAAATTTGGTGAGCAAAAAGTCATCGGTGCAAGCCCTGAATTATTGTTCCGGGTGCGTCAAGGTGAGATGGAGACATTTCCTTTAGCAGGAACCGCTAAGCGTGGCAAAGACGCAACAGAAGATACTGCATTTGCTCGTGCGTTGCTAAATGACCCGAAAGAAATTGCTGAACACAACATGATCGTTGACCTACATAGAAATGATATTGGTCGTGTCGCTCGGTTTGGTACCGTCAAGGTGCGAAGTCTGATGGACATTAAGCGCTTTAGCCACGTTCAACATATTTCGAGTGAGATCGTCGGAATCATGGCAGAAGAGCACGACATGTTTTCTGCATTGGCAAGTAATTTTCCAGCAGGCACATTAACGGGTGCGCCAAAAATCGAAGCCATGAAAATTATCGATGACTTAGAAAGTGATGGTCGTGGCCCTTATGGTGGTGCAGTTGGTCAGTTCTCTTTTAATGGCGATTGTATGTTTGCCATTCCTATTCGTACGGTATTTGCTAAAGGCAATAAAGCCTATGTACAAACGTGTGGTGGTAATGTTTACGACTCAAATGCAGAAGATGAGTACGAAGAGATTCAGCGCAAGTTTGCGGGCACTAAGCGTGTCTTAGACAGCTTCGCCCCTGATAAAGCTTAAGATAAGGGACAAGGAAAAGAGCATGAAAGTGTACATTATCGATAACTACGATTCTTTTACTTATAACCTGTATCAGTTTATTGGTGAAGTGTTAGAGACAGAGAAAAGCCACGGTCGACTTCAAGCATTTGAGGTCATCGTAAAACGCAATGATGAAGTTACCTTGGAAGATATTCGAACCGCGGCTCCAGATCGAATTATCATTTCACCTGGGCCGGGTTCACCAGAAGATAAAGCCTACTTTGGTGTGTGTGCCGACGTTATTTTAGAATTTGGTAAAACGATTCCACTGATGGGTGTTTGCTTAGGGATGCAGGGGATTTGCCATGTTTTTGGTGGAAACGTCGTGAAAGCGCCTTTGCCTATGCACGGTAAAACCAGCCCTATTACGCACAACCGCCAAGGTATTTTCCACGATATTCCGGATCAGTTAGAGGTGATGCGTTATCACTCTTTAATTGCTGAAGCCGAAAGCTTTCCCGATGTACTAGAGGTGACGGCATCGGTTGGTGATTTAAAAGAAGTGGATTTTGCCGATATCTCGACGATTCATCAAGGTGGTGACTTTGAGTTAATGGGGATTCGCCATAAAGAATACCCAATACAAGGTATTCAGTTTCATCCTGAGTCTTTTGCAACAGAAGGCGGTAAGGATTTGATTAAAAACTTTCTTTTTCAAATGTGATCGAGCAAATAAAGAGCGTTAAAATAAAAAGAGCCAGTATGCATCATACTGGCTCTTTTCTTTGTTAAGCAAATAAAGTAGTTAGCGAGTGTTGTCTGCTAACTCGCTTAATAGAGCACGTTGAGCACTACGATATTCGCCTTTTCTAGGCTTTGATAATTGATAAGATCCATCACTTTGCAACAACCAACTTTGAGTATTATCCGTTAAATAATACTCAAGCTCTTTCTTAACTCGACGAGTTTGTTTGTAATCTTGCAAAGGGAAAGCCACTTCGATACGGTTATTGAGGTTTCGATCCATACCGTCAGCACTGGACAAATAGACCTGAGGGTTGCGGTTGTTGTAAAAATAATACACCCGAGTGTGTTCGAGAAAGCGCCCAATGACGCTACGTACACGGATATTAGATGAAATACCTTTTATGCCAGGGCGTAGCGTACAAATACCACGAATAATCAAGTCGATCTTTACCCCAGCCTGGGACGCTTTGTACAACGCCTGAACAAGACGTTGCTCTGTTAGGGAGTTAACTTTGATAATGATACGCGAAGGGTCACCGTTGAGCGCGTTTTCAGCTTCACGGTTAATCATCTCAAGCAATCGATCTCGAAGTGTGAAAGGAGCATGCAGAAGTTTTTTGACTCTTAACTCTTTGCTCATCCCTGTTAGTTGTTGAAAGACGCGATGCACATCATCGCCGATTTCTTTATCACAAGTCATAAAACTGTAATCGGTATAAAGTCGTGCGTTACCAGCGTGGTAGTTACCTGTTCCCAGATGAACATATCGAGTGAGATCGCTGCCTTCTCGACGGACAATGAGGATCATTTTAGCGTGTGTTTTATGACGTACTACACCGTACACAACGATTGCGCCAGCGTCTTGTAGGCGACTGGCGAGTGCTAAGTTTTCAGCCTCATCGAAGCGAGCCCTAAGTTCAATGACCACGGTGACTTCTTTACCATTACGTGCCGCCTCAACGAGAGCATTCGCAATCGGTGAGCGAGCGCCGGTTCTGTACAGTGTCTGTCGAATGGCAACGACATGGGGGTCTTTTGCAGCTTCACTAAGCAAGTCGATAACAGGCGAGAAACTCTCAAAAGGGTGCATTAACAGATAATCGCGCTGACGAATCGCTTCAAATAGTCCACCTGAACTAGCAAGTTTTCTGGGTAACCCTGGAGAGAAGGGGGGATACATTAAGTCAGGGCGATCAACCAGTTCTAACACTGCCATTAAACGGCTTAGATTAACGGGACCATCAATGCGATATAAATCTTGCTGTTCTAAATCAAATTGCTTTAACAAGGAGTCGACAATGTGTAGAGGGCAATTTTCTGCAATTTCCAAGCGAACGGAACTACCATAATGCCGGCTTTGCAACTCGGTACGTAGTGCACCGGCGAGATCGACACCAATGTCATCGGAGTCTACTTCGAGGTCAGCATTACGGGTTAAGCGGAATTGAAAACACCCTTTGACCATCATTCCAGGAAATAACTGATCGGCGTGAGCATGAATAATAGAAGACAAAAATACCAAATTATCGCCGCCATCACACACATCATCTGGCAGCTTTACTAAGCGTGGTAATGAGCTTGGGGCTGGAACGATGGCTAGGCCATTTTCTCGTCCGAATGCATCTCGTCCCTCTAGTTCCACAACAAAGTTAAAGGTCTTGTTGGCGAGCCGGGGGAAGGGGTGTGCAGGGTCGAGTCCAATCGGGCTGATGATGGGCAATACGTTGTCTTTAAAGTAGCGCTTTACCCATGCCGCTTGCTTTTCATTCCAAACCGAACGGCGAATAAACTTAACGTTTTCGTTGGCCAGCTTTGGAAAGATGATGTCATTTAAAATGCGATATTGACGGCGTACAAGCTTGTGTGCGTGATCACTAATGAGGCGTAGCACCTTCTTAGGGTGCATGCCATCGGGACCATTTTTTTCGCGACTGTATTCCAGTTGGCTTTTTAAGCCAGCGACACGAATTTCAAAAAACTCATCCATGTTTGAGCTAAAAATACAGAGAAACATCAATCTATTTAAAATAGGATGGTTTTCGTCCATAGCTTGCTCAAGAACACGAGCATTGAACTGTAAGTGACTCAATTCACGATTGAAATACAACTCTGGGTCTGCCAAGTCGATTTCTTCTGGCAAACGTTCTTCAATTGCAATCTTGTTAGGGTCTTGTGGCTGCTCTGGAATAGGCTCTAAAACCAACTCAGAGTCCAGTTCCAAAGGGGACTGTTCAATAGGATCTTTTTTTTCCATTTCGTTCACTGACTGCTCAGACATGTGTTTTTGTTCTCTTTAAATACTGTTTTTATTGTGCCGTTAGTGTGGTGTTCTTATGGTGAGTGTTCATCATCATAAGCAACAAAACACACCAACGTAGCCTGACGGTCATTTGGTTTATAGGGTTGCTTTAGGCTTTAGCAGACGCGCTGCGTCTTTGGCAAAGTAGGTCAATATGCCGTCTGCACCAGCGCGTTTAAAGGCCAGTAAGGACTCCATCATAATGCTGTCTTTGTCAAGCCAGCCATTTTGAAACGCCGCCATATGCATCGCATACTCACCGCTCACCTGATAAGCGAATGTTGGCACTTCAAGTTCTGTTTTAACACGGCGCACGATATCAAGGTAAGGCATACCAGGTTTGACCATCACCATATCAGCGCCTTCTTCGATGTCGAGCATGACTTCGCGGATCGCTTCATTAGAGTTCGCTGGATCGATTTGGTAAGTGAATTTGTTTCCTTTGCCTAGGTTGCCACTTGAGCCAATGGCATCACGGAATGGACCATAGTAAGCCGATGCGTATTTCGCGGCATACGCCATGATGAGTGTATTGATATGACCTTCCGCTTCAAGTTCATCACGTATTTCCCCAATACGACCATCCATCATATCGGAGGGAGCAACGACGTCGGCACCGGCTTGGGCATGTGAAATGGCCTGTTTTACCAAGGTATCTACGGTGATATCGTTGAGTACATAGCCGTCATCGTCAATGATGCCGTCTTGACCGTGGGTTGTGTAAGGGTCAAGTGCAACATCGGTTAATACACCCAAATCGGGGAACGCTTTTTTTAATGCGCGCACCGCTCGTTGAACAAGGCCATCGGGATTATAAGCCTCTTCGGCCAGTAACGATTTTTTATCGCTGTTGACCACAGGGAAAAGGGCAATAGTGGGTATACCCAGTTCGACCAATTCTTTTGCCTCTTGAAGCAATAGGTCTATGGAAAGACGCTCAATGTTTGGCATCGAAGGAATGGCTTCACGAACGTTATCCCCTTCAATGATGAACATAGGATAAATTAAGTCGTCGGCAGTTAAACGGTGTTCACGCATAAGGCGGCGAGAAAAATCATTTTTACGCATGCGGCGCATACGAGTGTATGGAAAGGTCATCCAATATTTCTCCTTTATCGCTGTTTATTAATGTACGTTACTATTATGACAATATTAAGACAGTATTGGCGCAAAAGCCTCTTCCCAGTCAGACTTTACGTTTGCTTGGCACTTTTTATGTGTATTCCCCAAGAAATCGATAGTTTACTGTGACTCTGCCAGTTGGGCTTCCGCTTCTTCAAGGGTCTCTTGCGCTTCAAACCACGCTTCTTCACTTTCGGCCTGAGCCTTTTTCCATTTGGCTTCATCGCTGAGTAGTGATTGTAATTTGTATTTATGCTCCGCTTCATACAATGTGCTGTCTGACATGGCGGTAGAAATTTGATCTAAATGATCTTGTGCCTTTTGTACGGCTTTCTCAAACTTCTCAATTTGCTTGCGAAGAGGGCGTAATTTTTCACGCCATTCAGCGGCTTTACGGCGCTCTTCTTTGCGGTCTATTTTGCTGTCCAGTTGTTCGCTTTTTTCAGACTGTGTGGCGTTTGCTTGTCGTGCTTGCAGCCAGGCATGGTAAGCGGATAAGTCCCCATCAAAGGCTTGGATTTGATGGTCGGCTACCAGATAAAATTCATCAACCGTACTGTTTAATAAGTGACGATCATGGGAAACCAACAAAATAGCGCCAGGAAACTCCTGAAGTGCTTCTGTTAATGCCTGACGCATTTCGATGTCTAAATGGTTGGTAGGCTCATCCAGTACTAACAAGTTGGGTTTTGTCCAAGAAATTAACGACAGAGCCAAGCGTGCTTTTTCGCCACCTGAAAAGCCTTTGACCGCACGCAGAGCATCATCACCAATAAAGCCGAACCCGCCAAGGTAGCGACGAATATCACTTTCTAATACTTTCGGTGATAAGCGTTGAATGTGCAGGAGTGGTGAGGCCTCTAAGTCCAGAGCGCTCAGCTGATGCTGAGAGAAGTAGCCTATCTTTAAGTTTTCACCGCAGATGCGATCGCCAGCAAGCACTTTGATTTCATCTACAATGGATTTGATAAGGGTCGATTTACCAGCACCATTTGGTCCCAATAGACCAATACGTTGACCATCTCGAAGGGCAAAGTTGGTATTGGCCAGTTGAATACTTTTTACGCCTGAATCTGAGAGATACCCTAAGTCGGCCTGAGATAAGTTAACAAGAAGCTGAGAGGTTTTCTCGGCCACAGGAATGGAAAATTGAAATTGAGAGTCGATATGAGCAGGCCCAATGATTTCCATTTTTTCCAACATTTTTAAGCGGCTTTGTGCTTGTTTCGCTTTATCGGCTTTATAACGAAAGCGCTCGACATATTGTTGTAAGTGAGCACGTTTTTCCTGCTGTTTTTCGTAATTGGCTTGTTGTTGAGCGAGGTGTTCAGCGCGTTGGCGTTCATAGTCAGAGTAATTACCTTTATAAAGCACAAGTTGTTTTTGATAAAGGTGAACGATGTGGCTACAAATACCATCAAGAAAATCTCGGTCATGGGAGATAAGCAACAAGGTACCTGGGTATTGTCTTAGCCAGTTTTCTAGCCACATTACAGCATCAAGGTCTAAGTGGTTGGTTGGCTCATCAAGAAGCAGCACATCAGACGGACACATCAGCGCTTTGGCAAGGTTTAAGCGGATACGCCAGCCACCAGAAAAATCCGCAACAGGACGTTGCATGTCGCTCATTTTAAAGCCCAATCCTTGTAATAAGGTTTCACCACGAGATTGTGCTGTGTAGCCGTGGGCATTTTCATATTCACCCAACCAGTTGGCATGGGCGTGATCGTCACCGGCCGCTTGAGCCGCAGCAATGTTTTCTTCTATGTGTCTAAGGCGATCATCGCCATCCAAACAGTAATCTAATGCGCTCCGTTGAGTCTCTTCGACTTCTTGCGCCATGAAAGCAATGCGGCGTTGACCCGGTAATATGACGTCACCAGTATCGGCATGGAGCTCGCCTTTGATCATGGCGAACAGTGATGATTTACCTGCGCCGTTTGCACCGATTAAGCCGACTTTTTGACCTTCAAAAATAGTAAGGTCGGCATTTTCAAGAAGGAACTGGGTGCCGCGCTGTAAACTGACTTCGGTAAACTGGATCATAAAACTCGGAATCTCGTATTGCTATGAATGACAGGTACGTTGTTTTTTCAGGAAAAATACAATCTATGACATTCTAGAGTGCCAGTAGAATAAACGAAATAGTCAGCACGTATATTCCTAGTTTATACACGGTTTAAAGTGGATGATTCCATCATGCAAGGGTAAAATAACGCAATATTAATTTGAATTTTACGCGGGCATTAGCCTGACCAAGGTGTACTTTGTGAACAACCTAACAATCAATGAAATACAGCGTTTTTCTTTTGATAGCAGTAATGTGCGTGGTGAGCGTGTACTGTTGAACAAGGCCTATCAAGAGATTATCAAGCGAAAAGACTACCCTTTGGTGCTAGAGAAGTTACTGGGTGAGTTTGTCGCCGCCATCGCGTTACTGCGCGATATCGTTAAGATCGATGGTGTGCTGACGATACAAGCGAAAGGCAACGGTTTTCTATCGACTTTAATGACAGAATGTGACGAACATCAGAATCTGAGAGGCATCGCACAATGGGATGATTCTCAAGTGGTTCCAGACGTTATTTCGTTAAAAGAAGCCCTCAAAGGCGGTTACTTGGCGATTACGATTCAGCCTCGCAATGGTCAACGTTATCAAGGCATTGTCGAGCTTGTTGGCGATACGCTGTCAGAATGTTTGGAGCAATACTTCTCCCAATCTGAGCAGTTGCCAAGCCGCGTATGGTTAGCCGCGAATGGCGCGCAATGTGGTGGTTTGTTTCTTCAACGTCTTCCCGATGAGCAGGCGAAAGCAAACGATGAAGATGCATGGGAACGTCTAACGCACTTGGCTTCTACGGTGAAAGAAGAAGAGCTATTGGGTCTGGAAACCGGTGAATTGTTGCATCGACTGTATCATGAAGAAGAAATTCGTTTATATGAAGCGAAGTCAATGCAATTCGGCTGCTCTTGCTCTCGTCAGCGTACGCTAGATGCCATCATGTCGTTAGGCAGCGAAGAGATTCGTGAAGTGTTAATCGAGCAAGGTAGCGTTAAAGTGGATTGTCAGTTCTGTGCAGAGGAGTACGAGTTTTTCGAAAGTGAACTGGCAGAATTGCTGGGTGATGAAGCTAAAATACATTAAAGAACACTTTATAGAATAAGGTTAAGAGTGACGGGGTTGCTGAGTCTGTCACTCTTAACTTTCTTTGCTCGTTATTCATCTAATAACGAGAGCGTAGATTGAATCGATGTCTACACTCTTCCCCTTATTTACCATGCTATTAGTAGAATTTAGTATATTTATACTGAACATTGCTTTTTAAACATAGCGACTCATCCTCATTGTCTTCTTTGCTTATGTCGTTAAAATCGGCTTTATTGTCGACAAATAAGCCAATATTCCTTGTTTTTGACAAAGTTTAAGCTGTTTGCTGTATTTTTTCTAATACTAAGGTCTCAAGACATTGGATGTAAAATCCGTATAATAAATTGACACCTATTCAGGCTCCTTTATAGGGCTAATATTTCACTTTATGAATATCTGGCTTACGAGCAAAGGCGTTCTGAGAAGAGAATGAAGAAAGCAGCTTAGTATGAATACTAAAATACTGTCCTGTTGGCCAAAAGCCCTTTTTCGACATTACTCTCATATTCACCATTGGCTATGACACGGCGAAATCATATGACCTCAAATTCTGTAGACGTTTTACTAGTCGGGGGCGGTGCCATGAGTACCACCCTAGGAGTGTTACTCAAGCAACTAGATCCTTCCATGACCATGATGATGGTCGAGCGATTGGACAGCGTAGCAAAAGAAAGTACAGATGGCTGGAACAATGCGGGGACTGGCCACGCAGCGTACTGTGAACTTAACTACACCTCGGCAAATGACGATGGCACGGTCAATATAGACAAGGCCGTTAACATCAATGCGGCATTCGAGATCAGTCTTCAGTTCTGGTCTTATTTGGTGGAAAAAGGCTTACTGCCTAAGCCGGAAGCCTTTATTAATCGCGTTCCTCATCAAAGTTTTGTATGGGGCGAAAGCAACGTCAAAAAGCTCAAAGCTCGACATGCTGCCATGAGTGCACACCCCGCTTTTAAAGAAATGCAGTACACGGAAGATCGTGAAAAAATGCAAGAGTGGATGCCACTGGTCATGAAGAATCGTGATAACAGTGAGCCATTGGCCGCTACTCGTATTGAACATGGCTCAGACGTTAACTTTGGTGCCATTGCTCGTAACATGGGTTCCTTATTAACTGATCAAGATAACTTTGAGCTTTCTTTGAACACGGATGTGAAAAGTTTGAAAAAGCGCTCTGATGGTCGTTGGGATGTGACGATTGATCAAAATGGCACACGTAAAACCATTGATGCTAAGTTTGTTTTCTTAGGCGCTGGTGGTGGTGCTTTACCTTTGCTGCAAAAAGCTGGGGTAGAAGAAAGCTATGGTTACGGTGGCTTCCCTGTGAGTGGGCAGTGGCTAGTATGTGAAAAGCCAGAACTGGTTGAGCAGCATTTTGCTAAGATCTATGGGGCTGCTCCTATTGGTGCGCCGCCTATGTCTGTTCCTCACCTCGACACACGTATTATCGATGGTAAAAAAGCCATCCTATTCGGTCCGTTTGCTGGTTTTACAACCAAGTTCTTGAAAACAGGTTCTTTCTGGGATCTGCCAAAGAGTGTGAAGCTGAATAACATCAAGCCTATGTTGAGTGTTGGTAAAAACAACATGGACCTGACTCGTTACTTAATCAGTGAAGTAAGACAGTCCCATAAAGATCGTTGTGCATCGTTGAGACAATTCTTCCCCGAAGCACAAGACAAAGATTGGAAGCTTGCTTATGCGGGGCAGCGTGTCCAAATCATCAAGAAAGATGAAAAGCTGGGTGGTAAGCTTGAATTTGGTACGGAAGCCATTGCGACAAAAGACGGTTCTTTAGCGGCTTTGTTAGGTGCGTCTCCCGGTGCGTCAACGACTGTGAATACCATGATTGGTATTTTGGAGCGTTGTTTCCAAGATCGTCTGCAAGATGCCAGCTGGCAAGCTAAAATGAAAGAAATGGTGCCTTCTTATGGCCAGTCGTTGATTCAGGATACGGATCTACTTTTGTCAGTACGTGCTCGTACGTTAGAGACATTGAATCTTAAACCTTAATTTGACAGGTTAACTTAAGTCAACGAAGATGATTACGATAAAAGCTGGGGCATTCCCAGCTTTTTTATGGGCGCTTGCTTATGACTGGCGCTACAAGTCACGCTGTTTTTAGGCGCAGCACCTTAATACACAAGACATGAGATCGATTATGACAATGACTTTTTCAGAACGCGCAGATCAATTATGCGACACACTACGTGAAATAGAGCATCAAGCAGAAGAGGGCGATGAGCTGTTTTATTGTGCTTATCTACTTGGTTTGTTGGGTTTGCACAGCAGTGCTGAGGGAGAGGGTAAAGAAGCGTTTGATGTGGCCTTCACTGGGACTTTGACAGAGACTTTGGAAGCAGAAGGCGTTGTAGAATCGGATCAAACCAATATTTTGACGCTATGGCAAACAGTATGTAAGCGCGCGGTGTAATTTATTCCTTGTATCAGTAGATATTTTTTACCTGTAAAAAATGAAAAGGGACGCCTAATTTAGGCGTCCCTTTTCTGATAGCGGTAGTCGAAAATACGTCTACAGCGTGGGCTTTTCTGGGCGTGGTGCATAAGAAAATACGTCAGAGAAGCAGCGTTCAATACTGAGCCCTTTTTCTTCTAATTTATCCAGTGTGCCGTATACCATTCCTACGGATCCGCAAAGAAAGGCAACGCTCTGGCTAAGATCTGGGTGATCCGCTAAGATCGCTTCGTATAACCAGCCTTCCCGTCCCTGCCAATTGTCGCTTGGTTCATTGACCACAAGATCAACAGAGAACGGAGAGTACTTATGTGCTTCCTCAAACCAATCTTGTGCAAAGACGTCTTGAGCAGTACGAACTCCCCAATAAAGGGAGACTTTTCCATCAAAGTTTTGCTCACTCAATGTATCAAATAGGCTTTTTATCTGCGCAAAACCTGTTCCGCCAGCCACTAAGAGAATGTGTTCCGGTTTATTTTCTAGTATACCACTTTGCAAGTGACAGTTGCCGGCGGGTGCTTTGGTGGTGATTTCATCATTCGCCTTAATATGTTCTACTATTTTATGGGCAAGGGAGCCGCTGTCTGATACGAGCACATACAGGGTTACGTTAGGCAATTCATGTGGTGCACTACCAATAGAATAAGGCACTTGCTCGCCAGTGGGCAATACAATCATCAAGTACTGACCAGCAACAAAGCTAAGTTCAGTTGTGTGCAAGGTGATTTGATATACATTTTGGTTAATCAATTCAACCGATTTGACTGCCGCTGAAATCTCTTTCATTAAACTACTCCAATGTAAGTCGTGCTTGACCTAACTAAGACAGTAGAACCATCATTATCAGGCATTAAGTTAAGCATGTTATGAAAAAAAACCACTTAAGAAGTGGCTCTTTCGTTAGTAAGTGTATTACTTACTTATTTTTTCCCTTCATGGATTCAAAGAATTCATCATTGGTTTGAGTGACCTTAAGTCGGTCAATCAAAAACTCAGTGGCGGCAACATCTTCCATGGGATTGAGTAACTTGCGTAGTATCCACATACGCTGTAATTCATCTTCAGACGTCAACAAATCTTCACGGCGTGTGCCGGAGCGACGAATATTGATGGCAGGGAAGGTGCGTTTTTCTGCAATCTTACGATCCAAATGCAGTTCTGAGTTACCCGTTCCTTTGAACTCTTCAAAGATTACTTCGTCCATTTTGGAGCCCGTATCAACAAGCGCGGTGGCAATAATGGTTAAGCTGCCCCCTTCTTCAATGTTACGTGCTGCACCAAAAAAGCGTTTTGGACGTTCTAGTGCATTGGCATCAACACCACCCGTTAATACTTTGCCGGAGGAAGGAATCACGGTGTTATAAGCACGTGCTAAACGTGTGATGGAATCCAGCAGAATAACGACATCGCGTTTGTGTTCTACAAGACGTTTGGCTTTTTCAATCACCATTTCTGCGACTTGAACGTGACGTGCTGGTGGCTCATCAAACGTAGAGGCCACTACTTCACCGCGTACGGTGCGTGACATCTCTGTAACTTCCTCAGGGCGCTCATCGATCAATAATACGATCAGATGACACTCAGGGTTATTACGCGTGATGGCGTTAGCAATGTTCTGCAACATGAAGGTTTTACCCGCCTTCGGTGGGGAAACCACCAAGGCTCGTTGGCCTTTGCCCATAGGAGCAACAAGGTCAATAATACGTGATGTAACATCTTCCGTAGACCCGTTACCTGCTTCCATAAGCAAACGCTCATCGGGGAACAGAGGGGTTAAGTTTTCAAAAAGGATTTTATTACGGACGCTTTCCGGCTTATCGAAGTTGATTTCGTTTACTTTTAACAGAGCGAAATAACGTTCACCGTCTTTCGGGGGGCGGATTTTGCCAGCAATGGTGTCGCCCGTGCGTAAATTAAAGCGTCGAATTTGACTTGGAGAAACGTAAATATCATCTGGGCCCGCAAGATAGGAGCTGTCAGGTGAACGTAAAAAGCCAAAGCCATCTTGAAGAATTTCTAGAATACCGTCGCCGTAAATGTCTTCCCCACCTTTTGCATGACGCTTTAAGATCGAAAAAATAACATCTTGTTTACGAGAACGAGCCATATTGTCTAGGCCCATTTCTGCTGCGATTTCTAAAAGTTCGTGTACTGATTTCTGTTTTAAGTCGGTAAGGTTCATAAACGGGTTTTGTATTAGCTCATTTGAGGAAGAATGACGGAATTATGTTAGTCGTTAACAATAATGAGTGTCTGGAAGTATTTAACAATGTATCAGCTATTCGGCAGAAAACGAAAACAACAGGGTTAAATTATATGCTTTGGTTTACATTAGCCCGGATAGGGCTGAGCCAATACAGCGCGAAACAATTTGATTGGGATCTTATACAAGTTGCATCGTGCAGGCTTGTTATTAAGATCATTAGTACTATAGTGCGAGTTAAACGCGAGGTCTATAGTGAAATTTAGGAAAAAAAGACTTTCTGCTAAATTTTTGACCAAATTCTGTGTTTAGCGTTTAAATAGCCAGTTTACGGTAGCAATTTTTGATGCAAAGAGTGGTTTATTCATAAAATAGATTTATTTGTCATTAAAATGCCGCCCAATAAGTGTACTTTTTTGCGTTTTAGCAGACAATGACAAGCACATCCAACTGCTATATTCTTAGCCACATTCTGACTTTCGCAACGTAAGGCTTTTTGAATGCAATCACTCTTTTTGCAACAATCTCATGATTTTCCTTTCGAAAAAATTGCCGCTATTGATCTTGGCTCAAACAGTTTTCATATGGTTATTGCACAAATCACCCATGGGCAGTTACGTATTACTGGGGAGTTTGGTGAAAAAGTCCAACTAGCAGCGGGTTTGGTTGACGGTTATTTAGATGACGCGTCACAACAGCGTGGATTAGATTGTTTGTCGCAGTTTGCACAAGTGATTGAAGATATGCCACCGGGCTCGGTTCGTGTTGTCGGTACCAATGCGTTACGTGTTGCGAAGAATCGATACGACTTCATTGGCAAAGCGATGGACATCATGAGTCATCCGGTCGAAATCATAGCGGGTCGTGAAGAGGCGCGTTTGATTTATGTGGGTGTAGCAAGAACCATGGATCACGGTGAGTCTAAGCGCTTGGTGGTGGACATAGGTGGCGGCAGTACCGAGTTTGTTATTGGTAAGCAACTTGACCCTATTCTCACTGAAAGCCTTCATATGGGGTGCGTCAGTTTTAAACAGCGTTTTTTTGGCGATGGTGTGATTAATAAGTCTAACTTTCAAAAGGCTGTGACAGCGGCACGCCTAGAGCTATTAAGTATTCAAGACGATTACTTAGACGAAACATGGGACGTGGCCATTGGTTCTTCAGGCACCATTAAAGCCGCCTTTAATATTGTTAAGGAAAACAACTGGAGTAAAAAAGGCATTACGCCTAAAACGCTCAAGCAAATTCAAAAAGTGTTATTTGCGGCCGGTCATGCAGATAACCTTGAAATCGTCGGTTTAAAGCCAGAGAGAAAGGGGACGTTTGCAGCGGGTATCGCCATATTAACGGCCGTATTTGAGTGTTTTGATATAAAGCAAATGGACTTCTCGACAGGGGCTCTAAGAGAAGGGGTGCTGTACGATATCATGGGGCGTTATGCGGATTCAGACATTCGTGAGCGCACTGTTAACTATATGCTTAATCAGTATCATATTGATACTGAGCAAGCCAAACTGGTGACTCATACGGCCTTGTCCGCGCTTGAACAGGTAAAAAGCAGTTGGAGCTTGAACAGCATTTCCAGTGAAGACCTGCTGCGCTGGGCCAGCTTACTGCATGAAGTCGGGGTGGGGATTTCCCACAGTCGTTACCATAAGCATGGTGGTTACATCATTCGAGAGTCAGATATGCCTGGCTTCTCTCAACAGGAACAACAAGCTCTCGCCAATTTAATTTTACGACACCGTCGTAAGTTTACTCAGTCTTTAGATTACAAATTTACCAAAAGTGATCAACAAGACTTAGACCGTCTATCAATTTTATTGCGTTTGTCTATTTTGCTGCATAACGATCGGAAAGAAGGTGACATGCCGATTTTCACGCTACGTGCTGAGGGTAAACATTTGCACGCTGAATTTTTATCTGGCTGGCTCGACAGCCGACCACTGACGCTGGCTAATTTACAGCGAGAAGCGGATTATCTGGCGGTTTGTGAGTACACACTGACCTTTAGTTGATGGTCTGTACCTAGAGTAGAAACGTTAGTCTTTATAAAACAAGATAATAGCGAGCAAAAAGGCCAATCGAGAGATTGGCTTTTTTGTTATTGGGTTTCATAAGTGGCAAGATATAAAAAGTTGGCTTGACTATTGAATGATTCGATATGGTTCGTTGCAAGGAAAATACGCGATCATTGACGAATCGTTTTGGTGCGTTTTTTAATTAATTAGGATGAGTATGGAAGAATATTCTTGGTTATTAGTGACATCGGCCCTCGTTTTCATGATGCAAGCAGGGTTTTTATGCTTAGAAAGTGGACGCATTCGTAGTAAAAATAGCATTAAGGAACATACGAACAAGTAAGACAATTTTTAGCTGACTTTCAGCTTGTGACAGTATTTCCTCAGAAGCGACATTTAATCACCACTTAACCCACTTGTAAGGTACTTCAAGCACCTTACAACCGTTATT
>NZ_JAJATW010000035.1 GCF_020532605.1 Marinomonas algarum
GGTAGGTCATTTTGAAGTGTTTTCATGGGATGGATTATACCAATCAAACACCTTACTCGTCATGATATCGATAGGTTAAATGTGGGTGTGCTTCTTGTAAATTGAGAGCCAGGCCATCTAGCAACCAATTAAGCTGACGAGGTGAGATTTGAATAGACAATTGTTCGTCATCAATACCAGGCCACTGAAAATGCCCTTTTTCGAGCCGCTTATAATGCAACCAGAAACCATTTGACGCCCATTGCAATATTTTGACTTTATCGCGCGCTCGACCGCAAAAGACAAAAATATGATCACTACAAGGCTCTTTTTTCAGATCATAGGCGACAATATTGCATAAACCGTCAATGGCTTTACGCATATCAGTTGGCCCACAAATGAGAGTCACATTGAGTTGAGCAGAAGTGGTAAACATAAGTCTTTTATTCCTATGAAAGAAAACAAAAGACTTTATGGTTTTTAACAAGGATTAAAACGTGTGGTTTAGCTGACGCTTACGATAAAATACAAACAACGGGAAGATATGCTGATTGGTGCTGTTTGGGCGATTGGCATGGCCATTGGTCTTTTGGCCATCGCTAAAACACCTGGGTACAGCACACATTTAATGAGTTATTTGTTGGGCAATTTGTTACTGGTGAGCCGTGATCAAGTGGTGATGATGGTTGGGTTGAACTTGCTCATGTTGCTTCTGCTTGTACTCTTACATCGTCCCTTAATGGCGACCCTAGCCGATGAAAAGTTTGCCCGTTTACGTGGCGTAAAAACCAACCTGCTGTATCTGGGTTTCTTGGTCATCATTGCACTGGCTACGGTGATTCTTGTGCACTCGGTGGGTCTTATCTTAGTCATGGCACTGCTCACCTTACCTGCAGCGACTGGCTTATTATTGACCTCAACATTAGGGCGACTTATGCTGATTGCAACGCTGTTGTCGGGTTTGAGTATATTTGGTGGCTTAGCCGTTGCTTACGAGACAGACTCCCCAACCGGGGCCGTGATTGTATTACTGGCTGCCACGATTTATTTAGTCATCCTTATTGTTAAGAGTAGATACAGAAAAAGGATATAAGCCTGCCAACAAGCGTGTTAAAACGGACACCCTGTTGTTAATTTAACCTCAAAATATGAAAAGGAATGATTCATGAATATAAAAAGTCTATTCGTCGCATCAACATTATTCGCCTCTGTTTACACAAGCCCTGTTTTAGCGGAACCTGCCGATGGCTTAAATGTATTACTGACGTCCGCGGACCATCAAACGCAACTGATGGCCATGGTCTTATCGATGCAAACGATAAAAGCACACAACAAAGACGTGAATATGCTGCTGTGTGGCCCTGCCGGAGCGCTTGCGCTCAAGGAAACAGAAACACCCACCTTAAAACCGCAAAACGTGTCCCCTACCATGTTATTGAAAAAAATCATGGGCATGGGCGCGTCAGTAACGGTATGCCCACTGTATTTACCGAATGCCAATAAAACCGCTACAGCGTTGATGGAGGGTATTACTGTGGCGAACCCCGCGAAAATAGCCGGAAACCTTTTAAATAAAGACATGCAAAATTTATCTTATTAAGGTCACTATTTTCTTAGTCAGTATTTTCAGTAAGCATCTTAAGCAAGCACCAAGATAATACACAGGCCCACAGACCAGTGGTCTTTAAAAAAGTCTCTAATGGCGGCATAAAAGGAAGTATGCGGCCTACCGATTCAGGAAAAGTCCACTCTATTGCGTTGTATATCACGCTTAATTGAAACCACCGCCGATGATTCGTTTGACGATGATTGTGTACGCCACGATTCCGGCAACACGCTACACAGTAGAAGGCTTACGAAATGTGCCACCGTCTTTGCACGAAGCTGCGTCCATGTCTGGTTTAAACCGCTTACAGCGACTGCGCCATATTGAGTTGCCTCTGGCATTTCCGCACATACTACTCGGGATCAACCAAACCATTATTTTCTCTTTGTTTATGGTGATTATTGGGGCTTTTATCGGCACCGATGACCTTGGGCAACTGATCATGCAGTCCCTATCTAGGGCAAATGGTATGGGGCAAGGGATCTTGCTTGGTTTGTGTGTCGCCTTTATTGGTTTGGCCGCGGACCATTTGATTCACACCTGGTCGAATAGTCGTAAAAAAGCACTCGGTATCGCTTAATGGCACTCAATGAAAACGCTGTTCAGTTCACTGAAGGGCGTTTTCATTTATCCCGCATTTCTTGTCGGCGCATCGGCATTGCATCAATATCATCAAATATGATGTCGAGCTCCATGTCCGCAAGACGTGTTTTTACCCCACCATCTTTGCCAATGAGCACCATACGACGACCACCTATTTGATAACGCTGACGCACTTGAGCCGCAAAATTTTCATGGACTTGGCCTGGGTAATTTGTCGTAACGTTATGGCCATCCAGCACAAACCACAGCACATCACGATCTTTTATCTCAGCCGCTTTTTCCTCTAGATAAGCAAGCGTATCAAGTCGGTTCACCTCATTATCAATAAGAATCACTCGGTACTGCCATCGTAGATCTTGAAGACTCGACAAAAGACGTGAGTCATTGGCTTGTATGGAAAAAGTAAGCAGTAATGAACAGATCAACACCAAATGTCGCATTTTACCTCCACAAAGGATAATTATTTCTTACACATATCAACGGTAAACAGCCTAATCCAGCTTCTATTTTCTTACCGTACTTAACATGGTTACTTAATTTGCATTCACAAAAAAGGAAAATAGTATGTTAAAGAAAATCATCTCATTACCTCTTATTATTGCAAGCTTTATGTTGATGTCTGTTGCTCATGCTGACCATCATGGTATGAAAAAAGACATTGTTGATGTTGCTGCTGAAAATGGCTCTTTCACCACCCTTATTGCGGCCGCCAAAGCTGCTGGTTTGGTTGACACCTTAAAAGGTGACGGTCCTCTAACAGTATTTGCACCCACTGATGACGCGTTTGCTAAGCTACCAAATGGCACAGTAGAAACGCTATTGAAACCAGAAAACAAAGACCAGTTGGCGGCCGTATTAACTTACCATGTCGTCCCTGGAAAAGTCATGGCGGCCGATATCGTCAAAGTAGACAGCGCTAAAACAGCACAAGGTCAAAACCTAGCCGTGAAAGTAGCGGATGGTAAAGTGATGATTAACAACGCGACCGTTATCATGGCGGATGTTAAAGCCAGTAACGGCGTCATTCACGTCATCGATACAGTTTTACTGCCTCAGTAATATTCTCCACACTTGACCGCTTGTATCACGGTCAGTGACATTTGTAACAAAATAAAACGGGGCCTATGCCTCGTTTTATTTGTGTCAAATCGAGAAAGTCCTATTCAAAGGGAATTAAACCGTTCATCTAGAGTCCTATTATCTGTATATTAGAGACAGTTAACATAACTCAACATAAGAGACGACTATGAAAACGTTACGCTTTATTTCTATTTTAGAAGGGACTTCTTTAATACTGTTACTTTTTATTGCTGTGCCGCTTAAGCGTGCAATGGGAATGCCAGAGATGGTGAGCTTGATAGGCCCGATTCACGGCGGTTTGTTTATCCTATTTAATCTACTACTGGCCAGCAGTATTCCGAGATTCGGTGTTAGCGTGAAACACGCCTTAATTGGTTTCGTAGCTTCTTTACTGCCATTCGGTAGCTATATCTTTAAAGCTAAAATTCTTAACAAATATTAAATGGATCTCAACAAACACAGCGTAGAAGCAGGCTTCGCTGTGTTTGTTCATCAAGGCATGAAAGGCAATTACGCAGACACTTTTTTCACAAATTGTGATTTCAGCATCATGTCACCTGCCCCATCCACTTTACAATCGATGTCATGATCACCGTCAACAAGGCGCTTAATCGTCGCCTTTGTACCAATCTTCAAGACCTGTGATGACCCTTTTACTTTTAAGTCTTTTGCCAAAGTCACCTTATCGCCTTCTTCTAGCAACTTGCCGCTCATATCCTTAATGATCAAAGCATCTTCATCGATGATGACTTCATTTGGATTCCACTCATGCGCACATTCTGGGCAAATCAGCATGTCTTGATCTTCATACACATAAGTTGAGTTGCACTGTGGGCAATTTGGAAGACTCATAATTTCACTACCTTTTTGGCTTGGTTAAAACGAACAAAATACAAAGGCACATTATACCCCTATTTTTCATGTGGTGTTTATCCACATCCCTCTATATTAATAGGAATGTTATTCCATGCCTTGATAATAGTGCTCGATCCACTGAGGCAGTGCTTCGGCAGGGATGGCTTTTGAATAATAGTACCCTTGTGCATACTCACAGCCAATGGAGGCTAAAAAGTCCTGTTGCTCTGGGGTTTCTATGCCTTCCGCCGTCACAGTCAAGTGGTATGATTTTGCAATGGACACAATGGCCTCTAACATCAAACGGCCACTCTTATTTTTTGACTCTATAACAAAACTACGGTCAATTTTCAGGTTATCCAATAACAACTTACCTAGGTAACTCAATGCCGAATAGCCTGTCCCAAAGTCGTCTAGGCATATTTTAATACCCGCAGCCCGTAAAGCTTTTGCGTTCATCTGTACCTGATCGCCAATCGTCAACAAAGCATCTTCCGTTACTTCCACTTCGATGGATTTAGGATCAATGCCGTGCTCTTCGATACAATGAATCAGATTATCCACGATGCGTTTAGAGCCAAAGTTTCTTGCTGAAATATTCACTGCAACCGGCGTCTGAGCAGTAAACAAGGTGGGGTTACTTTTGATGACGTGCAACGCTTTTTGGATAACACATGTGTCCAGCTCAAACAGCAAATTCAACTCTTGCGCCGTTTCGATGATTTCTGGAGGAGAAATATAATCGTATTCCTTCGTAAACCAGCGCATCAGTGCTTCATAACCGACGATTCGACGACTTTTGAGGTCGATTTTAGGCTGAAAAAACACATCAATTTTAACGTCACGAATCGCTTCAATCAGTATCTTCTGGATGCCCTTTTTACGGGTTGCCGCCTGATGAATGGAATCATTATAAGAAGATAAAAAGTCTCCTTGTTGACGAGAAAACTCTAAAGCCATGAGAGCACGCTCTATGGCGTCTGGAAAATGATCGTCTTTCCCAGTAAAGCAAGTGGTGCCGACGCGAATATCAGAGTTAATATCCCCAATGGTATTGCGCAGCTCCGCTTGAATATGGTCGGCTTTTCTCTCAATTTGTTCACTCAATGTAAGAGTCGCATTTAATTCAATCAACAATAGAAAACGACTGGCTTGCAAGCGTGAGCAATGCAAAAAATGAATTTGCTCCGTTAATAAGCGCGCAATCTCTGCCAGCATTTTATCGGCTAACAGTTCGCCGTTTAACACTCGAATACGGTCGAAGTCAGTGAGTTCAAACACCACAAAACAGACATCAGCACGACGGTGATCAAACAGAGTTTGTACATAATCAGGCAGTGGTAACTGAGTAACGGAATCAAAGTTTTTAAGCAAAAAGGCCTGATTGGTCGCATCGACTTTTTCTGACACATCAATACCGACACCTTGGATATGGTCACCAGCATTGTCCTTGACGCGCTTGAACCACCATTCCACCTCAGTACAAACATGATCATGCACCATCATAAGGGACACTTTGAGTTCATTCGACAGGCCATTTTCAGAGAGTGAAAACAGTAAATTGGTTTCTGCTGCAGAAGATTCAGCCACACAGTCAAGAAACTGACCACCCGCTACCTGGCCGTCTAAGAATTGTTGCGAAAACACATTATTCGCTAGGATAATATCGCCGCTCAACGTCAAGCGAACAATGAAAACACCTTCTGAATCAAACACACTACGATAGCGGGTATCAACACGCTCTAACTGTTTAACAACACTTAAGTATTGGGATAGGTCATGGCAAATACCAACAAAGAAAACCGTCTCATTGCTTGCGTCCCCGCTGTCTACGTTAGCTCGCCCAACGGATAAGTGCATTTGAAAAGCGTCGCCATTCTTTTTCAATGCCGTCACTTCACGGCCTTTACCAATAATGGCGTTTTTTCCTGTTTCCATGTAATGACTTAGGTAGGAGTCATGATGTAATGCCTCTTTTTTTGGCATTAATACAGACACATTGTGACCGACAACCTCTGACTCACTGTAGCCAAATAACGCTTCAGCAGAAGGGGAAAATGACTCGATAATACCGCGACTATTAATGATAATAATCCCATCGGCGGCGGCTTCAAATAAAGCTTTGTAAAGAGGGCTTTCCTGATGAATATCCATAGTGTGTTATCTGAACCTTATTGTCTGATTCTTATCTTCAATACTAAGAAGAAATCTATTGTGTTGCTGTGTCGTTAAAAAACATGCCACTAAGCAACCTCTGCTTGGCATTGCTTCATCTAAATCAACGTATCAGACGATTAACGTACCTGTTAAAAACATCCCATCGATGAAAACACGTATCAATGACGTTATTTGACGTAAATATTGTGTTTTACAAAGTGCTAAAACACGAAAATCTCACTCATAAAACAAGAGGAGCACTATATAGAAAACGATAAGAACATGTATTATTTTAGCGCAAATTCTGAATCTTTTTGATGTATATCATTTTATTTACACAATCGATCGAGAGGCTCTAAAAAAATACCCTAGAAGATCGCCTTTTCGTTGCAAATGAACGCATTTTTTAACAAAAAAACACATTTTATAGTGCTTACCTTGCCACAAAAACCCCACCGAACCAATGTGTCTTTTAATACGTAACCACCCCATGAACCATTGATAAATAGGAAGATGATAATGAAATTGGGTGTAGTGTGGTTTGGGGACGATCTCCGTTGTGCCGATCAAGAGTTGTTGTGGCGTGCCGCACAAGAAGTTGATCATCTTGTTTGTCTATTTTGTGATGAGCCTCATAGCCAGCGGCCCAGCCGTTATGCGACACAAGGCATGTCTCAGCATCGCCGTCGTTTCTTACAGCAAGGCTTGGATGATATGGCTGCGCAATTACAACAGCGTGGGCAAACCTTGTATGTGAGTGCACTGGATGCGTTTACCAGCTTGTCTTTGCTGTTGAACGCAGTGCCTATCTCTCATCTATACCGCAACCATCATGGTGGCTGGGATGAGCAAATGGCACTCAAACGTATTAAGGCTGCGTTTCCCGATGTCACCGTCCGCCTCGATTATGGCTTAAGCTTGTTTAAGCCCAATCAACTGCCTTTTGATGTCGCTGACTTGCCAGTGTCTTTTTCCAAATTTCGTCGACTGGTCGAAAAAATCGAGTTAGGCATTCCTTTGCCTGCCGTCTCAACCTTACCGCCCGTTCCAACGTTTGATATTCAACAAATTCAGCCTTGGCATTCCACGTCACTCAGTCGTACCTTGGATGAGAACAGCCCTTTTGCTGGCGGTGAGCAGGCCGCAATGGATCAACTCAGTGATTACTTTTCCACCGATTTACCTCTGCACTACAAAGAGACACGAAATGAACTGGATGGCTGGGAAAATTCAACAAAATTCTCACCCTGGCTCGCACAGGGCAGCGTATCACCACGACAAATCAAAGCCAGTTTAGACGTCTATGAACGTGATCATGGGGCCAATGAATCCACCTATTGGATTTATTTTGAACTGTTATGGCGTGAATATTTCCACTGGTACGCGACACGCTATGGCAAACAACTGTTTTTACCCGGTGGGTTGTCTAATCGCCCAGCACAAGGCAGTTATTATGCTGAACGTTTTCGCAAATGGAGCCAAGGCAATACGCCTTACCCCATCGTTAATGCCTGCATGAAGCAGCTGAACGCCACTGGCTTTATGAGCAATCGTGGTCGCCAAATTGTTGCCAGTTGCTTAATTTATGAATTTGGCATTGATTGGCGTTATGGTGCGGCCTACTTTGAAGAACAACTTGTCGACTACGATGTCGGCTCAAATTGGGGCAACTGGCAATACATTGCAGGGGTTGGCGCAGACCCGCGTGGCGGGCGTCGCTTTAATTTGAAGAAGCAAACCGAACAATACGACCCCAAACAGCGCTTTATTAAAAAATGGCAAGGCCAACAGTTTGACGCACAACTCGATTCGGTTGATGCCGCTGACTGGCCTATTAACCCTCGTTCATGATGTCTTGCTGATTCATGACAACGGACAAAAGCCAACAACAAGCGCCCGTGGTGGTGTGGTTAAAACGTGATCTACGGGTCACCGACCACGCCCCACTGGCCAATGCCATCGCGTTACAACGCCCCATTATCTTGCTGTACCTTTTTGAGCCCAGCTTGCTCGATGACCCGCACTACGACGAGCGCCACTGGCGTTTCGTTTGGCAATCTTTGTGTGATATCAAACAAACCCTCACGCCCTACGGCGGAAGTCTGTCTATCCGTGTGGGAGAAGCATTATCGGTTTTTAGTGACCTCTATCAGCGCACTCAGTTTGACCGGCTGTTTAGTAGTGAGGAAATTGGCTTAGGTATCACCTTTGATCGCGATCGTCAGGTCAAAAAATGGTGCCACCAGCATCAAATCGATTGGCAAGAATCCCCCACCGGGGCAGTGATTCGCGCACTGCCGAACCGTCTTTCATGGGACGAGGAATGGAAAAAAGTCATGCGTGCGCCGCTGATTGACGTCTCCCTTGAAGGGGTTGATTGGGTCGACCTCGGAGACGATCAGACATCGTCCTTGCCAGATTCTTGGAAGCACCCCCAAAAAGGCATGCAAACAGGCGGTTCCACCCTTGCATGGCGCACCCTAGAAAGTTTTTATGAAAGCCGTGGTAAAGACTATTACCGATCACTGTCCAGCCCACTCAGTAGCCGCTCAGCCTGCTCTCGGTTGTCGCCTTACTTGGCTTGGGGCAACATTAGCCTACGGGAAGTATATCAGGATCTGCTATCCCGTTGGCAAACCAAAGGCTGGCGCCGTACCTTAATTGCGCTCAGTTCCAGGCTGCACTGGCACTGTCATTTTATGCAAAAGTTTGAAAGTGAATGCGCCATGGAGTTTCGCCCCGTCAATCGGGCCTACTATCACTTCCCCCACCGTCAAGATGAACAGGTCGCAACGGACTTATTGGCGTGGCAACAGGGGCAAACAGGCTATCCCATGATCGATGCTTGCATGCGTGCCCTGCAAGCGACCGGCTACATGAACTTTCGTATGCGCGCGATGATGGTGAGCTTCTTGTGTCATCATCTGAATATCGATTGGCGTTTGGGCGTCCACCATTTGGCCCGGCTGTTTTTGGACTTTGAACCCGGCATTCACTATCCGCAGTTTCAAATGCAAGCCGGCATGACGGGCACCAATACCATTCGGATTTATAACCCCGTCAAACAAGGACAAGACCAAGACCCTGAAGGCGAATTTATTCGTCGTTGGGTACCCGAATTAAAAGAAGTACCGGCACCGCTGATTCACGCGCCATGGGACATGTCACCGATGGAAGAAGCCCTTTACCAATGCCATCTTGGCGAAGACTACCCTCACCCGATTGTGTCTTTGACAGAAGCCGGAAAAGCCGCACGCGACCGGCTTTGGGGGTACCGAAAAAATCTCGACGTACAAAAAGAAAAGCAACGTATTCTAGCCACCCACGTGCGTGCGCCTAAGCGCGCCAAATCCGTGAAAAGATCCTCAAAAGGTGACTCATGACTCAATATCACACTCTTCGCGTCTTACTCGGAGACCAACTTAATGCCGCTCATTCTTGGTTTCGCCAGAAAGACGACGGCGTTTTATATTTAATTGCGGAATTGCACCCAGAAGCCACCTACGTCACGCATCATGTGCAGAAGCTGTGTGCGTTTTTTCTGGCCATGGAAGGATTTGCTAACGCCCTTGAAAAAGCGGGGCACGCGGTGTCTTACTTAACCCTTGACGAAACAAAGCGTGATACACAGCCCCAGTCCCATGAAGAGGTCATTTTGTCCGTGGCCGCCCAACACCAGATCACACACATCGAGCTACAACAACCCGATGAATATCGTGTCCAGCAACATTATCAAGAGATGATGGCACGTGCTTCAGGCTTAACCTTTAGCTTGGTCGACAGCGAACATTTTTTACTGCCATTCGACGACAT
This sequence comes from Marinomonas algarum, assembly GCF_020532605.1. Classification (GTDB taxonomy): domain Bacteria; phylum Pseudomonadota; class Gammaproteobacteria; order Pseudomonadales; family Marinomonadaceae; genus Marinomonas; species Marinomonas algarum. Next base: position 10,094 of record NZ_JAJATW010000035.1, read on the forward strand.
TCCTCGCTATTTCAAACCGAAAACCAGCGTACGTATGGAAAACTTTTATCGCAAAATGCGCCAGCGCTTTAATATCTTAATGGCCGGTGAGAAAGAGCCCGAAGGGGGCAAATGGAATTATGACAGCGCGAACCGCAATAAGCTCAAAGCGCAAGATTTAGCCGCCATTCCTGAGCCGTTATGTTTTCAACATGATGCCGCTCATGTGTTAGCACGACTTGAACGCCATGGCATTCAGTCAATCGGCAAAGCCGACTCTCAATTACTCTGGCCCGTGACACGTCAAGATGCCCTGCGCTTATTAGACTATTTTTGCGAACATCTACTGCCTAACTTTGGTCGCTTTCAAGACGCCATGACCAGCAAAACACCCCACAGTTGGAGCCTTTACCACTCACGACTCTCGTTTGCTTTGAACTGCAAACTCATCGGCCCCAAACAAGTCATCAAGGCAAGCATCAAGGCTTATCAAGACAATGACGACATTGATATTGCACAAATCGAAGGCTTTGTTCGGCAAATCCTTGGCTGGCGCGAATACGTGCGCGGCATGTATTGGGTCAATATGCCCGACTACCAAGAACAAAATGCCCTCAATGCACAACGAGACTTACCCAGTTACTTTTGGACCGGCGACACCAAGATGCATTGTTTATCCAGCGCCATTGGCCAATCCCTCGACTACGCCTACGCGCATCACATTCAGCGCCTGATGGTCACAGGCAACTTCTGTATGTTAACCGAGGTTCAACCAGAGCAAGTCGACGAGTGGTACTTGGGCATCTATGTGGATGCACTTGAGTGGGTCGAAATGCCTAACACACGGGGCATGAGCCAGTTTGCGGATGATGGCTGGATCGCCTCCAAACCCTACGCCGCCAGCGGCAGCTATATCCAAAAAATGAGCGACTATTGCGGTTCGTGCCATTACAAGGTGAAAGAAAAAACCGGCGAGCTGGCCTGCCCACTTAATAGCTTGTATTGGAATTTTATGGTGAAACACCGAGAAAGGTTAGGCAAAAACCCTCGTATTGGGATGATTTATGGCAACTGGGACAAACAAAGCGACGCACAAAAACGCGCCGTTTTGAACAGAGCCTCTTGGTGCCTAGAACATCTCAACGAACTGTAATGCCGCATTTGAATCAGTAGACAGCGGATCAGTTTGACGGTGACGCGGCGGCTCTTCTCTGCTGGTACAAAAACCACAGTCCTAGCGCCGCGGCCAACGTGCCGGATACTGACCCAATCGCAATGGACCAACGGGCACCGAAGAAATCCGCTACCCAGCCGACTAACGGTGCCCCCAGTGCGGTGCTGCCCAGCATGGTCGCTAATACAATCGCCATCACTCGTCCTCGATAGCGCTTTTCCGTGGCAACCTGCATATAAGACACGGTTGACGTTGTCAGCAGTTGCAGACTCAGCCCCAATGTAATCAGCAACACGGCAAATACCCAAAAACTTGCACTCATCGCCACTAGACCACAACTCAAAGCAAACAAGCCCGCCACCAAGATAATAAAGGAAAAAGACGGAGCAGAGCGACGACTGGCCGTCACCAAGGCGCCTGAAATCGAACCAATCGCCATCATAGAAATCAAGAAGCCGTATTGATCAGCATGACCTTGAAACACATGCACGGTCATCGCCGATAAATACACGGAGAAGTTCATACCCAAACTGCAGATTAAGAACGCCATCAGCAAGATAATCGTCATTTCTCGGTGTTGCCAAATATACCGAAAACCGTCTAAAAACTTCGGTTTATCGGTGTGGTTTTTACCCTTATCCAAGGAGATCGACGGTAGTCGTGTTTTGAATAAATACAAGGCAGTCAACAAGGGAATAAACGACAACACATTGATCATAAACACCCAGCCGGTGCCGATCAACGCGATCAATACACCCGCCACCGCAGGACCAATCAAGCGCGCAGAATTAAAGGACACCGAGTTTAACCCCACCGCATTCGACAACTCTTTTTCACTCACCACATCTGAAACAAACGCATGTCGAGCCGGGGCATCAAAGGCCGCCACACACCCTAACGCAAACGCACACGCGCACACTTGCCAAAGCACCACATGACCACTCAATACCAGCAAGCCAAGAATCAGTGCCAAAACTGCCATAAGCCATTGAGTGGTAAACAACAACTTACGACGATCTAACTTATCGGCCGCCCAGCCCGTCAGAGGCAATAAAAAGATTTGCGGCGCAAACTGCAAAAACACCACCAAGCCCACCGCTGAGGCATTCTTATCCGACAGCTCGGCAATCACAATCCAATCTTGCGCGGTACGCTGCAACCAAGTACCGAGATTCGAAATAAACGCCCCCATAAACCACAATCGGTAATTTGGGTTAGCAAAAGATCGGAAAGCACTGCTCAATGGGAGCTCCTTGTTAAATATGACCACCGTGGGAATACCATTCTTCATGGGCAGCAAGGCCAATTGGGACGAGCACATCGAAGGCGTGCCCGCCTTTGACAGCATGCCAAGCTGATACAGACAAACTCACCCAGTCTGAAATTCAATCTATTGTAGATTCATTCAATTTCTAAACACATATTAAAATAAATATCTCTCTTTTCTATTAAAGTATAGAATTTCAAACAGCGCCCTTGTATCTTATGGCGCGATATTAATGAGATATAAGAAAATCGTTGAATTATAGTCAAATTTTATATGTTCTCACTTGTATTATTCCCCTCACTTATTCTAAGTAAATAATTTGTACTGGCTTCTTTCAGGAGAAATAAATGGCCTTTGATTATGGTTCAATTGATTTAGGGTTAAAAAACCCCTTCAAAAAGGAAGGAGTAGCGACCGCGATTCGTGGTTTAATTCAATCTGCTCTTGGTATTTATCTTTTAACGGATGCTATTGGCTATATTCAGACCAGTAAAGTCGCTGGGTGGCTTTTCGTTATTTTTGGCGTTTTCTTGCTTGGCGTCGGCTTCAAAGCCTTAGGCAGTGGCATATTTGCGACCTTACGCTATTTTGTTGGCCGTAATCACCCAACGTCTCTTGCCTATAACCACAGCCCTTCTGAATCCAGTACCGCTGCGGAAGAAAAAGGCAGCTTAGCCTACTCCCAAAAAACCTTGAAAGAGATGCTCGTAGGTCGTAAAAACAGCTCTTTCATAGAGCCTATCGGCTTCCTCGCACGCTTATTGCACAGCCTTGTTCCTAAACTGCTCTTTATGCCTTACCCAATTCGGAACCTCGTTCAACGCCTTTTTGGTGCTTGGGTAAAAACGCTGATTGCACTGATATCTTATGGCTGTGTCGCCTTTATCTCTCTTACTGGCTTAGTCGGCATTGCAGGTGAAGTCACCTTCCCCATTTATTCTGTTGCCCTGCTCTTTTACGTTATTGCGGTATGGCGCAGTGCTTCTCGACCATTAACACGTAACGCAGAGTTAAATATTGAATCTTTAGGCTCTAGCACCATTGTCAAAGTGGTCACTTGGTCATTGATTTTACCTGCTGTCGTTGCTGTCGGCTTAACTTGGTGGGTAGACAACTCCAACATGGCGTGGTCTGACATTGCAGAACTTCAGTCTTATCTTCCCACTTTACACACTTACCTTTATTTAATCGCACTTTTTGTTATCTCAACCATTGGCACAGGTTTAGTCGGCGTCATGCTGTTAAAGCGTTTGAAGCATGCCAATCCATCCACCACCGTCTCCGAGCTGCGTGAAAACTGGCAAGAATCTGTGCACCCTAATGAGATCTTTATTAACCTTGATAACCTCGTTATGGCAGACCGTCGCTATGCAGAAGTGCCTAACCGAGTATATGAAGCCCTCACCCCTGAATTAAATGAACAAGCTGAAGGAAAAGGCACCTTTCATGGCAGTTTAATCCAAGAAATTCAGCCAAAGTTTAAATCAATGGACTTAGGTCGTGATTTTTCTATCGTCAGAATTCTGACGCTTGTAACCGGTAACGCCTTATTTGTTGTATCCAGTCTGCTTACCTTCGCTTTAGCATATGCTGCACTCGATGTTTATAATGCAGGCTCAAACATGGCAAACTCTTCCCTTGAGCGCTTTGTTAATGACAGTGACTTTCTGTCGTTTTCAGAATTACTAATGTATGCCCTACATCTTATTCTGATAGGTATGGTTGTAAAATCTTTTGCCCGTCTTTTAACAAATGCCGTACATATATTCTTTGCTGAAATGCAGTTTGAATCCTTAATGATCTACTTCAAATGCGAGGGGACATTTAAAGAATCTAAGTTTTCTGCTGGTACTGGTATTCATGACAGTATCCGCTCTGAAAATACCTTGATCCAAAGCAGTATTACGCCTTGGATTATTGTGACTCGCATTGTATCGACGACGTTTGCAGCAACAGGCATTCGTAACCTTGAGCACCCTAGATATATTCTAGAAATGCATAAAGATGATCAAGAACTCGCCAGCATTAAAAATGATGTCGTTTCTTTCCTAAAAGATCGAGAATCTTTATCTGCCATTACAAACGAACGAGATCTAGGCAGTGCATCACAAATTTATCAGCTAAACCAACAAAACCGTGCTTTTGACCCTGAGGCTCAACGTCAACCGACAGCGATCAGAAAAGAAGAAGAGACCGCGGGCTTTTTACGCCAAAGAGACGAAAACACACCAGTAGAATAACGCCTTAACGCAGTGATTAGTCATGAAAAAAGAGATCAAAATCATCAGATTTGATCTCTTTTTTTACTTCTGAGTATGAGTACTTCTGTTCAACCCAGCTACAGCGCACTCAAGCGCTGAGCGGCCTCTCACAGGGTGCCGTCTTCTTTGGCAAAAGATCAGAAAACATTGCTCAATTGAAATCCCTTACCTCTTTTAGTTATCGACCGCCTAAATAATTAAACAACAAATATCATATTTCAGGTGTTTTTCTAAAAACCGACTGGAATTAGTGAAGACTCATATATTATATTTGAGTCTTCTGATTTACAAAGTTGCACCAGCGCGTGCAGTGGCAATACAGGGAAAAGTGCACAGTTATGGCTATTTTTCGCCTTTTCCACGGTTAGGAAATCACCATCGAGGCGACCATGACATTATTTAGCGGTAAGGCACAAAGCAAGAAAATCGAAGTGTTAACGGCACAAAATGCAACGTTACAAGCTGAGAATCAGCAACTTAAAGAACAGTTACAACACCTTGAACAACAGTACCACAATGCCTCCCTCGCTCAACAAAGAGAATCGCAACTTGATGCGCTGATGGACTATCAGAATACCAACAGCAAAACATGCTTAGCCGATATCCAATCCAACTTATCAGAGGCGGTTGACGCCGCAAAGCACATTGCGCAATGTCGTTCTGCCATTCACAGCGAATTCGAAGGGTTAAAAACACACATTCAAAGCATGTCATCCGGTTTTGTTGCCCTTGAAGGCGTGGCCACACAGTCATCCGAATCCGTCGATCAGATGTCATCAAGAGCAGAAGAAGTCAGCTCAATATTGACCTTAATCCGCGGCATTGCCGATCAAACCAATTTACTGGCACTTAATGCCGCGATTGAAGCCGCACGGGCTGGCGAACACGGTCGTGGGTTTGCCGTTGTCGCAGACGAAGTCAGACAGTTAGCAGGCAAGACCCAACTGGCGATTACCAACATCAGCGACATCATAGTGGCGATGCAAGACAACGTGCAGTCCGTCTCAACCGACTCTAAAACCGTATGGGATACGGTTTCCAGCATCGGGGACATTTCCAGTAATCTAGAGTCAGGCATCAATAACATCAATGAGGTGGTGGGTGAATATTTCCAAGATGTCGCACTGGTGTCAGACAGCGTCTTTATGAGCTTGGCAAAACTCGACCATATCCTGTGGAAAACCAACACCTATTTAGTTGTCCCTGAATAACTCTCAACCTATTGAATTTATTGTGTTTTTATTAGATAGTTTATGTCTAAATCTTGCTGTAAATACAGTGTAAGGCCCAAAAAGTTGCAGAATCGGTGAGTTTTATGAA
>NZ_JAJATW010000036.1 GCF_020532605.1 Marinomonas algarum
GTCAGAACCTGCGTAAGCTACTAAAGTGGCTTTATTGTGCCCAATATTTTGGGTCTTTTTTACAGCGCATATGGCTAAAAATAACGTTTTTAATGGAAAAGCCTAAAAATACCATGGCGTTTCTTGTTTGAAACGCCATTATTCAGGGACGACTAACTAGGGATGTCTAATTCACTAAAAATAATCCCCGTGATAGCGCGCTCGCTCTTTAACATATCAATGATGTCTAAGCTTGATGCACTCAAAAACTCCAACGACAGATTTGGATATTTTGCTTCAAGGTCGACAATTGCTTTCGCAATGGTCTTAAGCGGAATGCCTTCATCAAGCGCGATGGTAATGTCATCAGGTGTACGCTGATGCAAACTTAAAGCCGAATTGGTGAAGCGTTGGTGTTGTTGCAGTAAGGCAGTCGATTGCGGTAATAAGGCTTTACCGGCCGCCGTGAGTGTGGGGTAACGGCCAGACCGCTCAAATAGCGGGGTGTTGCAGTCTATTTCTAAATTAATGACATGTTGACTCACAACCGACTGAGCTTTTCCTAGCTGCCTTGCTGCTGCCGAGAAAGACCCTGTTTCGACTGTAGCAACAAAGGCTTGTAACTGCTCAACACTGAACATATCGCTTTTCCAGATACTATCTGATTATTTAATACCTTAATAATGGATGAAAATACGCGTTTAGTCACCCTATGAAGGTATAAATACAATATGAAAACAGTAGAAAGAGTCTTTCAAGCCATTCTTTTTGAAGTCTTAGCGCTGACTCTAGCCGTTCCCTTAATGGTCATAATGGGAGGCGTTGATGCGACAAAAATGACCATCGTAGGCATTTTCTTATCACTTTTCGCGATGCTTTGGAATTACATTTACAACTTAGTTTTCGACAAGGTCATAGGTTACAACCGTCTTGAAAGAGGCTTAGTGACTCGTATATTGCACGCCTTTGGCTTCGAGTTTGGCATGCTATTCGTGACTATACCGTTAATGGCTTGGTATCTAGGCATCACCTGGTTGGCCGCTATAGCATTAGAAGCGGGCTTTTTGGTCTTTATTTTTGTGTACACCATCGTCTTCAACTGGGCATACGACCGTTATCAGCCCTATCAAAAATGGTTCATGAAGGCAGAACAGGGAAGAAGGGGTAATGCCTGACAGACAAAGCACTATAAAAAACTATTACTATGGTAACAAGCGTTCACAAAGAGCGAGCATACGCCTGAATATAGGATAAAAAGTTTTTTATTCCTAGGAAAGAAAACATCAGACTTTATGTTTTTTGTAGAGATTAATACCTATGGCTTAGCCGATGCTTACAGTTAAAGTGTATTATGTTCTTTCTTACTGCTATTTTTTTATATGCTTAGTTAAATTATATTTTAAAGGAACCTCGTCTTGTGAAGCTTCTATCTTGCCTTTTAACAACCATCACCGTGTCCACGTTATCTGCGAATGCCAGTGCGGCTTGTGGCTCATTTACTATTGCGGATATGAACTGGAACTCAGCTAGTTTAATCGCACACGTCGATCAATTTATCTTAAACAATGGCTATGGTTGTAATGCTGACTTGGTTCCTGGAGACAGTGTGCCAACAGGTCTCTCTATGATCGAAAAAGGTAAGCCTGATGTAGCGCCAGAGCTTTGGACAAACAGCATTAAAGAGGCACTAGACAAAGGCGTGGCCGATAAACGACTCCGATATGCAGGAAATGCTTTAGTGAATGGCGGTGAAGAAGGTTTTTGGGTACCTGCGTATTTAGTAAAAAAATACCCCGAGATGGCAACTATTGAAGGTGTTATTAAACATGCTGATCTGTTTGAACATCCCGAAAGCGACACCAAACATGCTTTTTATGGTTGTCCAGCAGGATGGACATGCCAAATTACGGCAGAACACTTATTTAACGCCTTACAACTTGAAAATGATGGCTTTGAATTAATTGATCCGGGTTCAGGTGCAGGTTTGGCTGGTAGTATTTCTAGAGCTTATGAACGTCAGCAGCCTTGGTTTGGCTATTATTGGTCACCCACGCCTTTGTTCGGAAAATATGAGATGGTTAAAGTGGATTTCGGCAGTGGAACTGACCTGGAAGAATATCGAAACTGCACCACACAACCTGATTGCGCTTCACCAAAAGTTACTATGTATCCCCCCTCTCCTGTGCACACGATCACAACAGAATCTTTTGCTCAGACTGAGCCTCTAGCATATGGCTATTTTCAAAGTCGGGGCTTTACTAATCCTCAAATGAGTATGTTATTGGCTTGGATGGAAGAAAACCAAGCCGACGAAGAAACCGCCATGTACTATTTTTTGGATACATACCCAGAAGTTTGGAAATCGTGGGTAACTGCAGAAGTGGCACAGGAAGTAGAAAAAGCGTTATAACCTTACTGGTTAGCGTGCAAAGCTTGACTAGCTAAAAAACTACTCAGGCTTTTTTTGTTAATCATTAGCTAAAGTGTAGCGGTATAGTGAATTTGGTCTAATTAGAGGGCAGTTTATTGCCATGAAAGAAAACAAAAGACCTTATAGGTTTAGTGGAAATTAGAATGTGTGATTTAGCAGACGTGCGTGGGGTCATCCTCATTCAAGTAATCAATTGCCCTCACGAGCTCATTAGACTCTACGTCTGCTAGGAGTATTAAGGTTTTAGAACAAAAACACGGGAGAAAGGGAAGTAATCACTTCCCTTTCGCAAGTCTAGCAAACTCTGGGGAGTCTACACTTGAATAAATGCTCGCATCAATCATAGCATCACCTTGAACACACACATAAAAGGTCGTATTGGGATGAGGCATTTGACTCTGACACAACGCCTGTAATGAGACACAAACGGTGAAATCATAACGACTAAACTCTACTGAAAAGTGGATTCACCAGACTGAGTTTAATCATGAACTGAAAGTATCTGATGGCCACCATCCGTCGAAATAGTCACAGTTTGAGGGCCAGAATGAACAATTACAAAAAAGTTGTATGGCGTTAATTTAGACGTTAGAAAACAGGAGGCTTTGTTTATGCTGTGTTAGAGAACTTGGTCACAAAGACCCTCTACAAAAATTCTGGCTGACATATCTGCATCAGTAAAAATTATCAATGAAATACAACGAGTTAGCGAGGAATAGAAAATGTAGAATAAAGACTAATTAAGTCAATTAATGGTCTTTTTGGTCACAGATAAATGTGACCACAAGGCTACTAGTTCATTATAAAACCGAAACAGCCCTAAGCTCATAACTTCCTCATTTAAGGTCAATTAAAGTCAAAAACTGACAATTTCTTTGCAAAGTATTTCGCATAAAAATAAACGTTTTGGTCACAATTTGGTCACAGATTCGCCACATGAAATTTTAAGACTACTTTGTCTTTTTGGACCGACGATTTACAAAAGATCTAAAAAAGATGACATTGAAGGTCAGAAGGAAATATTTAATCAATCTAGTGACTGAAGCAGGTGTGCATAGGTGTAAAAACGAGTACATATATCGACTCATATTACAGACAAAACACTAAAAAGATTTATCGCAAAAAGAAAAATACTTTAAGTAAGTCACTGATATAGAAGGATATTTTTAAAAAAATAATTTGAAATGGTTGCGAGAGCCAGTCTCTAATAAAAAGTGAACCAACGAATTGTTGTCTTTAAATGGTTGCGGGAGCCGGATTCGAACCAACGACCTTCGGGTTATGAGCCCGACGAGCTACCAGACTGCTCCATCCCGCGACATGATAAACTATCGATATGTATAGCTTATTTTGAGAAATGTAAGATAAAACTATGTGACCAAACTAGACTGATTCTAGTTGATTTCAGGAGCCAGTCTCTAATAAAAGGTGAACCAACGACCTGTTGTCTTTAAATGGTTGCGGGAGCCGGATTCGAACCAACGACCTTCGGGTTATGAGCCCGACGAGCTACCAGACTGCTCCATCCCGCGACATACTAAACTATTGATATAGTTCAGATCTTTATTTTTTATTGCTTTGAATTATTGTGACTAAACTACTCTGTATGGTTGCGGGAGCCGGATTCGAACCAACGACCTTCGGGTTATGAGCCCGACGAGCTACCAGACTGCTCCATCCCGCGACAAAATAATTCTTTAAAGAATCACTAATAATTTCATTCGATTAGTTGGTTGCGGGAGCCGGATTCGAACCAACGACCTTCGGGTTATGAGCCCGACGAGCTACCAGACTGCTCCATCCCGCGACTAATTTTCATTGCTAAGGGTTAAACAAACTCTCTAACCCGTCTCAACGAGGTGCGTATTATAGGCACATCGATGACAGAGTCAAGCGCATTATCAAAATGAATTAAAATAAAGCGAACTTCACACGGATACCAACAAACGAAGTCAATGACACTAAAAACACAGATAAATAGAAGATAGGTCAATAAAAACGCCATAACACAACTGTTAAAAGACATACGAACAAGGCAATATAAGTACTCGCTAAAACAACAGACTAAAACCCCTCTTCTTTCGTTCAAGCCAAACAGAAAGAGCTCCTACAACCGATTTCGCAATAAGGCTTCTAATCATGCTTAGCAATGCGCCTATTAAACACATCGCCGTCGCCATGGCTTTTGCCGGTGCGATGTTGTTGTGTGTATTCCCTTTAGACGGCTATCCTGCTCAATTTTCATACAGTGCTGCCGTGATTTTGATCACACTCGTGGGGTGGAGTATGAGCCTTGTGCCGCCCTTTTTAACGGCCCTGATCTTTTTTGCACTCAGTGTCATTTTGAACCTGCTTGATCCTATATTACTTTTTGCAGGGTTTGGCTCAACGGCGGTATGGTTAATTATTTCCGGTTTTGTAATTGGTTCGGCCATTGCCTCGTCAGGTTTAGGTAACACGCTCGCGTCTTTTATCGCCCCACATTTAACAGGCAGTTATGTTCGACTCATCTCTGGGCTGGTGATCAGTGCCGTGTTATTAGGGTTCATCATGCCCTCTTCGATTGGTCGTGCTGTGGTTTTAATCCCTATCGGTTTGGCACTGGCCGAACAGGTGGGCTTTGCAAAGGGGTCAAATGGTCGACTTGGGGTGGTGACGGCACTCACACTCGCCTGCAATATGCCAAGCTTCGCCGTGTTGCCTGCCAATATTCCTAACATGGTGTTCAGTGGTGCCAGTGAAACCTTGTTTGGTATTCGATTTGGTTACACAGAATATCTGCTGTTGCACTTCCCTGTATTGGGCATTTTAAAATCCATCGCCATCGTGGCCATCACCTTATTTGTCTTTCCTGCCAAGGTGAACAACGTCGCCTCTGACAACACATCTCTTTTGCAAGAAGAAGACAAAGCAAAAGACAAGGCACAAAAAAGCATACAGAAACGTGTTGGAGTGATTTTGGCCATTACCTTGCTGTTATGGGTAACAGACTCTGTACATGGTGTAAGCCCAGCTTGGGTTGGATTGGTCACGTCCATTATTCTGTTAATGCCTCGCCTCGGCTGTGTGCCCGCTAAATCGTTCAACAACAGTGTGGACTTTGGCACCATTGTGTTTGTTGCGTCAGCGTTAGGCTTGGGCGTTTTAGTCAATGAATCTGGTATCGGTGCTTTTTTAGGGAAATTTTTTAGTGGCCTGTTACCCGGCGACACGGCAGGGTCTTTTCTAAACTTTATGGCCTTGTCTATTATCGCCACGCTCACCGGTGTCATCGCCACTGTGCCAGGCGTACCAACGGTACTCACACCTTTGGCAACGGATCTGGTTAATGCGACAGGCCTGAGTTTACCTGCTGTCTTAATGACGCAAGTCGTGGGCTTCTCAACCATTATTTTCCCTTACCAAGTTGCTCCTTTGATTCTTGCTATGCAAATGTCGAAAGAACCCATTGGCAAATTACTAAAAATCAGTCTGCCTCTGGCGTTGGTCACGGTGGTGTTTTTGATGCCGCTGGATTATTTGTGGTGGGTCATATTAGGTTGGATTTAAAGGGAATAAAGAAGCGTGTGACTCGTTGCTGGTCACACACTTTTGCGCCATTAATGCATCACATTAGGCATTTAATGTCATAAAGTAATCAAAGATTTCAGGGACATTGCCCTTACCCATATCCAAGTCAACACTGGCCTGCAAGTTAGCAGAAGTGCCTTCGGCGATCAAAGAACGTGTGTTCAAGTCTTCCATCATTTTTAGGAAATAGCCTAAGTCTTTGTTGGCATTAGCAATGGAAAAGCCAAGATCACTCTTGTTGTCTACTGCGTAATTTTTACAAAATTGCATAAATGGCGAGTTAGAAGGGCCTGCAGACATGATGTCAAAAAGCTGCTGGCGATCAACACCGGCACGATCCGCAACCGCAAACGCCTGAGACATCGCAGTGACGGTGGTCATGCCCATAAAGTTGTTGATCAGTTTGGTCGTATGACCCGCGCCCAAAGCGCCTAAGTGAAAAACGTTTTCGCCTTGCTGATCTAGAATAGGCTTCACTTTCTCGTAGTGTTCCATATCACCAGCGGCCATGATGTTTAATAAGCCGTCTTTTGCGTGAGCCGGTGTACGACCAAGCGGGGCATCCACCATGCCTGCGCCTTTTTTAGCCAAGTCTGCGCCAATTTTACGCGTTGATGCGGGGATAGAGGTACCAAAGTCCACCAATACAGCGCCTTCTTTAATACCAGCCAATAGGCCGTTGTCGCCATAGACCAGCGACTCTACAACATCGGAAGTGGTCAGACACAGCATAACGATGTCACTTGCCTCTGCTAGTGCTTTTGGTGAAGTCGCCTCTTTTGCGCCTCGTGCTACGCAGGTCGCCACCGCGCCTTTGTCTAGATCCATTACATTCAGTTGAAAACCTTTGTTTTGCAGGTTTTCAACCATATTTCCGCCCATTAGACCTAATCCAATGAATCCAATAATAGGTTTCGTCATTTTTATTCTCCTAATAATCCAATGCGTTGATACTACTCATTAAGTATAATCATATTATAATACAAATAGAGATTATCCAATACAAATTGCCACCGGTGTCGGTCAGCCGCCTCACGCATCACTGTCTGTTGCTAGATACATTTTTGTTGGATGATCGGTTTTCTCTTGCTGATAATGACTGATAGCCAGTTGCTCAAACGCAACCGCTATCCATCCACTCACCAGCATGTCAAACCACTGCTGGACACCACTGCACGCCACGACAACGTCGCCATAGACAAAAGAACCATAAAAAAGCACATCCCCTTCCCGTAAGGAGGACGGTTGAGATGTTTGATGGTGAATATTGGCACGTCCGTCGCGCCAAGCTTGAGCGGCTTTTTTGCGAGCAAAATCGTCAAAAGGCAGTGTCCATGGTGTATTTTGAATGGACTCTTCATAAAGGATAGCGTCTTCAAACTTGGCTTCCCACTGCTTGACACGCGGGTCCATGATCACAATGTGCAGTTCTTTTCGGTTGGTCTGTTCAAAGAGCTTGTCGATGGCAGGCTTGACTAAATCAACGGCGTCTTTTGCCAGTTGTTGGTGCGTTATCTTCATTTTATTTTCCTCTTCAAAGCCATTGAAAGGGCTTAAGGTAGCGGTTTTTATTGGGGTGATCGTGTTCCTAGTGCCATCAATTTAATTAAAATATTATTATAATACAAATAGAGACTGCCAGAAAAATAGCAAACTCTGCGTAATTGCTGCAAAACGTTGTAAAGTACTTGTGTCTATTTGTGACCCAGTGGTAAAAAACACTGATAAATTCGTTTTAAACTGATGATTCGGAGGGCGAGATGCCTACCAACATAGAAAGTATGCTCAAGAAATCAACGATTCCCACACCACAAGACGCACTGCCGGGTCGCGAAACGCCGGTACAAATCTCTGGCATTCATGCTGTCAATCAACAGTCTTTTAACCGTGAACTGGCCGAGAACGAGTCTTGTGTTGTATTGGGCATGGGCTGTTTCTGGGGCGCTGAGCGTAAGCTTTGGAATACACCGGGCGTTGTGGCAACGTCTGTTGGGTACGCTGGCGGCTATACACCTAACCCTACTTATGAAGAGGTCTGCACAGGGCAAACCGCTCACAGCGAGGTGGTAATGGTGATCTTTGATACCACCGCCACCACATTGGAAGATGTGTTGAAGGTGTTCTGGGAAAATCATGATCCGACGCAAGGCATGCGCCAAGGTAACGATGTGGGTAACCAATATCGCTCTGTTATCTACACCACAAAAGAGTCTGATCTTGCCATTGTTGAAGCCAGCAAAGCTGCTTTCCAAAAGGAACTCTTAGCGGGCGGTTACGGCATGATCACCACAGAAATCGAGCCTTTAGATGTGTATTACTTTGCTGAAGAATATCACCAGCAGTATTTGTACAAAAACCCCAATGGCTACTGTGGACTCAGTGGCACCGGTGTTAGCTGTCCGATTGGTCTTGCTCGTTAAGCATTTGATTTCTCGAAAATTATAGATACAAAAAAGCCGAACTAGAAAATTTTCTAGCTCGGCTTTTTTCGTTCAGCTAAACACCAATTTAACCATCTACATTAATAGTATATTCAGTGTCGTTGTAAATAACGTTCACTGTACCACCGCTGCTAACAGTTGACTCGTCACCCAAATCGGCCACTTTTTCAGTGTCATTTTCACTTTTAACGACGTCTACAGAATTATCAGTCACTAAGAGATGTTTATCTAAGTAGTCTTGAATATCATCTGTACCATCAGGAACATCTAACAAATCTGAAACATCTAACACATCTTCGGCGGAGTTAAAGTCCTCCAACGTATTCACAGCAGACCCAGCAGAATCAACAACCAATGTATCACTATCTTCTCCACTGGTAAGATTGTCAACACCACCAGAGAGGTAGTCATCACCAGTTCCACCGCTCAAGGTATCTACCTCACCTTGACCAAATAATACATCAGCGCCATCTCCACCGATTAAAGTATCATCATTTTCCCCACCATCTAGATAGTCATTTTCGGCTAGGCTTGGCTGTTCCTCCGTTGGCTCTTCAACTTCGGCAATAAGTTCAGCGTCGGATTCGTTAGCACCTTCACTGGCTTGCGTGTCGGTGGCGGCTTCGTCAATGTCATCAGAAACGTTTTCCGCATCTTCCGGCGCCAGCAACTCACTGAGTTCGTCGGCGGTGATGGTAAAGCCGGCTGCATCGAAAGTGATCAGGCCATTCGCATTAACCAATTCACTGTTGAAGCTGGCAACAAGCGTATCAGCAATAAACAGTTCAATGGTGTCGCCTTGATCAAATTCAAAGATACCATTTACCATGTCTCCATTCATGCCAGAGCTGGTTTCATAACGTAAACCTTCAACATCCAATGTTTCATGTGCCAAGGTAGCCGTTTTGATGGAATCATCAATATGGGCATCAAACTCAGTTTGACCGCCATATTGCTGCAACATTCTTTGAACGTGCGCCATAGCGTCTTCTTCATTCACATAGTTATGGCCAGCGGATTCAATGACGGCTTTAACGTCGGCCTCAGAAGCTGTTTTCAAGTCTAAGGATACGCCTTCAAACTGTGCAAAAACCTCTGGCGTAATGGTAATGCCATTATCGGCGTTGCCATCTGCATCCAGTGACTGTAAGAAGACGGCCATGTTTTCAACATACTCGTTATTCAAGTCTGAGCGACCTACATTTGCAAGGTCTTGCAAGAACACCTGACCAGCAGCTAAATCATTCTCATCCGCCGTGCCAATGACCACATCACCGACCATAAAGGTTACTGTGTCTCCTTCAACATAGCTGAAGCTACCATTTGCATCAGTCAAGCCTGACACACCAGAAGTCGTCACATAAGCCAGACCTTCAACAATACCGTCAACGAGTTTAGCGGTCACAGTGTTTTCATGACCTGTAGTTGTTTCAGTTGCCGTTACAGAAATGGTAATGGCATCCAATGCCGCTTGAGTGAGTTGTGAAGTCGATTCCAATTTCACATCTGAAGCCGCTACCCCGCCGGTTAATTCAACCGTGAAGGTTCCATCACCGTTATAAGTGACTCCAGTTCCTGTCACTGTCACACCGTTTGGCAAGTCACTAACCGTTACATCACTTAAGGTTTCTGAATCTGTATCTGTCAAAGAAGCACTCAAATCTAGCTCGTAACTATAGGTATTCACCGTCTGTGTCACTTCCGCACTAAAGTCAGAAACTTTAAAGTTTCCACCAGTTCTTATTACTTTTACTGCATCAAAGTTTGAGCCAACTGGAGCAGTGTAGTCGTAAGATCCATTCCCATTTAATGTGATAGTGTCAACAACAGTTGCTCCATCCAGTATCTGAATATATCCAGAACCATTTGAATCCCACCAACCGTTATCTTCAAAATTAGAAACCTCCAGTGAAAAACTCAAGGCATCATCGCCTAAAGAGTAGGTTTTTGATTCCGTAGAGAAAATACCACCACGAAGAGTCGTTTCTCCTTCATCACTTACGGTTTGAACAGTTTGCGTTGAACTCACCGACTCTGAGGCAACTAAAGACTCACCATCCAAATTAGGAGTTGACGCAGTAGTATCTAATTCCGTGACATCAATATTCACATTAAAGGAAGCTGTATCACCATCAGCGTCCGATACTGCGACACTAAAGGCTTTAGATACATCGGATGAGAATTCATTTGATGCTGCACTGTAGCTGTATTGACCGGTCGTAAAGTTGAATTGCAAAGTGCCTTGGCCATCTAAATCCACACCTCCTGATGGGAAGTTTGAGGCCGTATAAGTCGTTCCATAAACTTCAATACTGTCAATGGTGATCACACCATCTCCACCACTGTAGTTGTCAGAAACGTCTCCTGTCACTACCGCTTGAACCGTGTCGTTCAACGTATTGGCCAACTGGTTCTCATCCGTCACTATGATTGGATCTTTACCGTCTTCGACTTGAACATGCTCTAGATACTCATCCGAAACGTTGCTCCCAATACCGACAACATGTAATTCATCCACATTGGCTTCAATAAACGATTTCCAATCTTTAATGGTTTGGTCATTATCGTTATCAACCTTGTCTTGATTTTCGTTCGGTTCACCATCGGATAAGAAATAACCAATTGTTTGATCTGCGTTATGACCATTGAAGCTAATCACTTCGGTGTCATCAATCGCATCTTTATAATCCGTACCATTAGTATTTACGCTGACTTTATACCTATCCGAATACAAGCCACTATTATAAAGTTCAAGCGATTCTATATAATCAATGGCATCAGAAGCATTCATCCAACCAATATTGGCCGCATCTTTACCAAACAGTGTCAAATTGACATCTGTATTACCTAGAGATTGATAAGATTGAATCACCTCAACCAGAGAGGCTTTTGCAATCTCAAAGCGAGTTTGATTAGTGCCTGATACACCACTACCCATAGAACCTGAAACATCCAGCGTCAAGACCAAGTTTGTCGACACATCACCGAACGTCATTTCCTGAGATTCGCTTTCAGCTTCTGGCTGACGATCAGGAGCTTGCTCCGCCAGGGATGGATTGATATCAATTGTCAATGTAGACGTTGAACCATCCCCATCTCCATCAATGATGGTGTAAGTAAACTCTTCATCAACTGAAGTGCCTGGTTGCAATTGATCATAGGCTTCTTGATCCATTGCATAAATATAGCTTCCATCACTTTGAACCGTTAACACACCATATTGACCTTGAACTTGTCCTGACTCATCGACACCTTGCCATTCGACAGGGTTATCTTCAGCCGGACCATCTGCACCGAATACATCAGTATCAATCGCACCAATGATTTCTGCCGAATCGGAAGAAACCAATTTAGCCATCAAAGTATAACTATTCGAAGCATCTTCATTAGTATAAACCTGATCGACTAGATTGCCGGATCCATCTACAAATCCGATAATTTCGAACTCATAAGTTTGCCCGTCTGGCGTTGTAACCGGTACTGTTGTACTTGCATTCTGAATCGTTACAATATCTCGGCTGGCCAAAAGATCATCCGAATTAGTGGTTTCATTATGATCAAAGTTGATCGTATGTGATATTGAAACAGGGTAACCATTAATATTTACATTTAATGACAAATCTAAATCAACAGAATCAATCCCTGTACTAACAGGGAAGTTATTGTGAGTGAATTCACCCAATTCAAACATCGAGTTAACGCTAGCTGACTGGGTTGAAATTAAGTCATTGTTATCATCAAATGTGTAATTTGTATTTTGATTTGTGTCACCCCAACTAACAACATCATCAGATCCAGCAGGTTGATTATCAATATTAGCACTGCCGCCAGAAACATTAGACCAAGAGGTTTTAAGGTTGCCAATTTCAAGATTATTGACAGCAACATCTAATGTCAGTTTATCAGGTTGCGCAGATGGCATATCATCTTCAATCGTGACCGCAATGGAACCTGTATCAATTGGCGTATTATTTCCATCTGTTATCGAAACATCAAAATCAAAATCAAGCGTGTCTTCCAAGCTATTTACTGAATGATCAACTGGCCCAGTTAAAGTCACTTCATAACCAATTGACGACGGAGGGTTAGAACCTTCAGTATTAACAACCGGATCTCCATCATTCAACTCAACTCGAATCACTTCGCCATCAGCAGTCGAACCAATCGCAACAGCTTGGTTACTTGAGTCATAAGTCCAAGTAATCGGGTCATTGCCAGATGTTAAATCCGTTGGAAGGGAATTCAAATCAATGGCCACAACTAATTCAGCAGTACCATTTCCGGTAATCGCTAGACTGCCCGAAGCCGTATTACTATTCGTTGTATCCGAATAACCTGTACCAGACTGTTCATCAGGAATACCAACTTTTCCTTCCCCTGGTAAATTTATTCCTTCTTCTGACACTGCAATCGAATCATCTCCAATGGTTGGGGCAGTGTTATCTTCTGGCATAATGACCGCAGCCGAGGCAAAATTGGAAGCACTTAATGTAGTGACTGTTTCGTCACTTGACCCCAGATTGGTTTCCGTAGCGGTGGCCGTAGCTTTCAGCGTGAAGTCCTCAGCACCCACTGGAACCGTTAGGGTCAAGCTACCATCAAAATCAATGGCATTTTCGTCAAGGGTGACTGTCCAGGAACCATCGATATTTTGAGTGGCACCACTCAAGGTCGCACCGCTCGGAACACCTGTGATGTTAATGGATAGCGTTTCACTTATATCTCTACCTGCATCGGCATCGTAATCTGTTATAGCTGCACTAAAATCAACTTCATATTCGACAGTTTCTGTAGCACTACTTTCTAAAGTAACATTTCCAAGTGTTTTACCATCAGAAAATACTATACCCTCTATATTATTTATATATAATTTCCCAACAGTATTTCCGGAATCATCAATTTGAATGATTGCCCCATCCATACCTGTACCACTATTATTTTTTATATGGTCTGTCAAATTAGATACATCATAATAACTTGAGACATTACCAAAATATAAAATATCTGTTCCATTACTATCATTAAGAGTAGCAGATGCACCTGTACCACTTTTTAAATCACCTAAAATAGCAACAACATCATTTCCATCCATAGATTCTATTTTAGAGTTACTTTCAACATTACCGTTTATAACAATTATGTTACTTGCTGTTTCTCCAGTAGACGTAGTTTTCAAATGATCATTTTGATTTAAATTTTCATTTACTATAACATTTTGAGCACTAGTCTCTTCACTATTTTCTATACCTGAAACTTCTGTATAGTTCTTAGTCTTTTCACTTGAGATAATATCAGTAATATTGTATGTGGCATCACCTGCTTTAACGATCAAATCACTAGAACTTGTAGAAGATTCTATTTTTGTTACATCTATATCAACATCTGGCGTATCTGCAACGGCAACAACCTCAATAGATGTTGTGTATTCTTCACTGAAGTTACCATTACCATCACCAACTTGGAATTTAAAACTTCCATCAACATCAGAATCTGCTGTAGGTTCAAATACAAGCTTTCCTTCATTAATATTAGCTAAAGAGATTACTTCTTCACTGGTAACAGCATGCTTAATCTCTGCTATTTCAACCACTTGTCCTGCATTATTAGTTGTTGTCGTTGCCTTTGTTTCAATATAATAAATCACACCACTTTGAGCATCTGGTAAATCTGTTATTTTAAATTCAGTTTCATTTAAAGCAATATAATCTCCAAAATCATTTGATGTTAAAGTATAAGATGTATCTTCATCTGTACTAATTAGATCATCTGAACCAGTTAATGCATCAAAACTAAAATCAAATATTCTACTTGCAGTATTTACTTTTTCATAACCACCACCAGTTACTTCTATAACTTCTAATTTTATATTAGATAAATCTTCTATATCTTTTATTTGATCTTCAGTAAGAGAAATTGTACCTCTACCTGTAGCATTTAAAGGAACAATATATTCTTTACCATCTATTTCAACTTTAGCACTTGCCGAACTTTTTGGTGGGTTATTTTCATCAAGTTGAATATTAAAGGTTAGACCTCCACCTTCTGTTAGAATGTCAGTAATATTAGTATCTACAGCTTCTGTATATACTATCTCATGAATTAAATAATCATCTACTTTTTCAGGTGCAGTAAACTCTACTTTATCAAAAGCGATGATATTTCCATCAGAGTCTGGTAATTCAAAAGTAAATGCTTCATCAACTTTATCTGAACTTCCTCTTGCTGCTACTGTTTTTATCTTATTTCCTTCAGCATCAAAGTATTTTACAAATGCCTCTGTGATACTTGATCCGTTACCATCTACTGTAGCAGAACCAACAACAGTACCATTATCATAAAAAGTTACTAAAGATGTCTCGTGGTTATTTCTCCAAGCATAAGAAACATCAAGTGAATTTACATCATTGTTAAATTCAACAACAATTTTTTCATCAAATCCCAATTCTTTTGTAGCACCATTAGATAAATTAGTATCCTTACCATTTTTATCTCTTGATTGAACACCAAATCCATCATGATCTGTACCACTTATAACTGATAAGTCGGCTTCTTTTCCAAATGAATCAAATGCTGTTACTTTAATACCAGTTGTTCCATCTAATTCTGTATTAATATCAATCACTTTTGGTGTTGTTGCTATTGCATCTATTGTTATATTTACTGGATCAATCGTGTCGACGACGTCGGTCGTTGCCGCGGTGTTGTTGATCACGATGTTTTCGAAGTTTCCGCCTGTGGCGCCTGTGATGGTGGCTTCGATGGTGCTGTCATCAAGGTACACGTCTTCGTCCGCTGCAACCGCCACGTCTACGGTACCGGTGGTCTCTCCATCGGCGATGGTGATGGTTTCACCATTGCTCAGGGTGACTTGCGTCTCGCCTTCGGAGGCCTTGTCCAGGGTCGCAGTATAGGTGATGGTGCCGCCGGCTTCGGTGATTTGATCGGTGGCACTTAGGCGCACGGTGGTGTCATCAATCGTGTCGACGACGTCGGTCGTCGCCGCTGTGCGATCAACCACCAAGTTCTCGAAGTTGCCGCCTGTTGCTGACTCGATAGACGCCGAGATGGACGTGCCATCTACGTACACATCTTCGTCTGCCGCAACCGTCACGTCCACCG
>NZ_JAJATW010000037.1 GCF_020532605.1 Marinomonas algarum
CAGTAACGGCGGGTGATTTAACGGTTCATGTGGATACGGATGCAGGTAACGGCATCACGGCGTCTGGCAATGTCTTGTTAGATACTAAGGCGGCCGATCTGGTTCTGAATGCGGACGTGACCAGCAGTGCGGGGCACATCAGTCTGAATGCGGCGCAAGACGTGTTGCTCAATGCAACGCTGAGCACCACAGGCACAGCGAAAACTGTCGATGTGTTGGCGACCAATAATGTGACTATGTCTAACGGCGCTAGCATCACCACGAACAACAGCGATGCGCGTCTTGAAGCCAAGTCAGGCAACATCACGACCGAGATCGTTAACGTGGGTACAGGCAGTTTGAATCTCATTGCTGGCACTGACATCCTGGATATCGACAACAGCAGCTTAATGACCGCTGATGGCTTGATGATGACCGCAGGCAGCGGCATTGGTATCAGCACTAACGTGTTCAACACCGCGGTTGGTACCTTAGCGGCCAGCGCAGCCGCCGACGGTATCTTCGTCACTGAAACCAACGGTCTGATCATTGGTGATGTAACGACCACCGTGAGCCGTGTTGCAAGCGATGCGACGGACAGCAATACAGCAACCAGCGACACTCAAGAAGATCTTGTTACCACTGATAATGGTGGCTTGGTGATCACGGTAACGGCGGGCAACTTAAAGGTTAATGCGGGTACGGATGTAGGTAACGGTATCACGGCGTCTGGCAATGTCTTGTTAGATACTAAGGCGGCCGATCTGGTTCTGAATGCGGACGTGACCAGCAGTGCGGGGCACATCAGTCTGAATGCGGCGCAAAACGTGTTGCTCAATGCAACGCTGAGCACCACAGGCACAGCGAAAACTGTCGATGTGTTGGCGACCAATAATGTGACCATGTCTAACGGCGCTAGCATCACCACGAACAACAGCGATGCGCGTCTTGAAGCCAAGTCAGGCAACATCACGACCAAGATCGTTAACGTGGGTACAGGCAGTTTGAATCTCATTGCTGGCACTGACATCCTGGACATCGTCAACAGCGGCGTGATCACAGCAAATACCTTGACGATGACGGCGGCAGGGGCGATTGGTTCAACGACCAACACTCTGAACACTGCGGTGGGCATGCTAACAGCCAGTGCGACTAATGGTAGTGTGTATGTCACTGACACCGATGACCTTGTGGTTGGTGATGTGACCAGTACGAAAGACGTTGTGTTAACTGCGTCAAATGGGTTGACCATGGCCGATAACGCTATGATCAAAGCAGATAACTTGAGTTTGTCAGCTAGGGCGGCAATTGGTACAGAGGCCAAAGCGATTAACACTACGGTGGAGACGTTAACGGCGAATGCCAATGCAGGCAGTGTGTTTGTGACGGAAACAAACGGTCTGACGTTAGGCAAAGTCTCCGGTACTAACGGTAATATCATTGTGACAACAAGGGCTGGAAACCTCGTGTTGGACCAAGCGGTAACGGCAAACGCGGTGAACTTAGTATCTGGTGCAAGCATTGTTGATGCGGGTACAAACGGCTTGATCACAGCGGATACCTTGACCATGACGGCGGCAGGGGCGATTGGTTCAGCGACCAACACTCTGAACACTACGGTGGGGATGTTAACCGCCAGCGCGAATGTAGGCAGCGTGTATGTCACTGACACCGATGATCTTGTGGTTGGTGACGTGACTAGTAAGAAAGACGTTGTGTTAACCGCGTCAAATGCATTGACTATGGCCGATAACGCCATGATCAAAGCAGATAATTTGAATTTGTCAGCAGGGACAGCAATTGGTACAGAGAGCAAAGCGATTAACACTACGGTGGAGACGTTAACAGCCAGTGTCGGTGCAGGCAGCGTGTTTGTGACGGAAACAAACGGTCTGACGTTAGGTAAAGTTTCCGGTACTAACAATATTACTGTGACAACAACGGCTGGAAACCTCGTGTTGGATCAAGCGGTAACGGCAAACGCGGTGAGCTTAGTATCTGGTGCAAGCATCCTTGATGCAGGCACAAATGGCTCGATCACAGCGAATACCTTGACCATGACGGCGCAGGAGGCGATTGGTTCAGCGACCAAAGCGATCAACACCACAGTTGGCACGCTAACCGCCAGTGCCACGAATGGCAGCGTGTATGTCACTGACACTGATGATCTTATCGTCGGCAACGTGACCAGCTCGAATGACGATGTTGTATTGGCTGCGTCAGGCGCTTTGACCATGGCCGATAACGCCATGATCACAGCAGATAACCTAACCATGACAGCGGGTACGGCAATCGGATCAGTCACTAAGGCGATGAACACCACCGTCGAGACGTTAACAGCGAGTGCCGGTGCGGGCAGTGTGTTTGTGACAGAAACAGATAGCATTCGTCTCGCGTCTATCACAGCAACTGACAATGCGGTGAATGTGACGGCTGCGTCGGATATTACGATCGACCGTGTCAATGCTAAGAGCGTCAGTCTTGTGACCAGTGCGGGTAGTATCACGGGCAATTCGAGCACTGTGCCTAACGTGACAGCAACGGATCTGAGTTTGCAATCGGGCGCTAATATAGGCACAGCGACCGCAAACCTCACCACGGATGTGGATGTGATTGAGTTGTTATCCGGAGGCGGTGTGTTTATCACGGAAACGGATAACATTCGTATCGACCGTGTGGCAGACAATAATGGTGTGACGGGCAACAACGGTGACTTCGCACTGACGACCTCGGCAGGCGACATTGCCTTTAATGATGGCGTTGTCATAAACGGCTCTGGCGATATCCGTTTGCAAGCTGGAAAGGGTGAGTTACTTGCTAAAGACCTAAGCATTAATACTTCTGGCGATGTTGAGATGAGTGCCGATTCACTCACACTGGGGCGCGTAGAAGCAACCAATGTGTCATTAACAGCGAAGAAAACGGACATTGCTTTCAGTCAAGTCAAAGCCGATGAGGCAGTAAGCTTGTTCGCAGCGGGTAAGCTTTTATCTGTGTCGGATGATTCGGTTGAGACAAATGTTATTGCATCTACCTTCAATGTTAGCTCGAAAGGCCATGCGTTAGACCTTGCCAACAACGGTTTCACTAGCGCGGTGGCAAAAGTGGCTGACGATTTGATTGCGGTTAAAGCGGATGTCCTGATCAACAAAGGGACATTTGGTGAGGCTCAGCGCATAACAAGTGGACAAGATTCTTACATCGTAACCAACAACGATGCAGAAAAAGCGATTTACGCTCAGTTCATTTCTCAAAACCCATCGGCTCAATATGACAGCCTGGTTGAGGATACCTTGTCGGAAGCGCAACTGGAGCAGAGTCTTATTGGCTTTGAGTCACTTAACAACGAACAACAAACCGATGTTGAAAGTAGTCTGCTGTCTCGATTGCAAGATGAAAATCGTGCCGCGTTAGCGGATCAGCAAAATGGCGTTGATGATTTTGTGTACCTCTCTCGATCAGAGGCGAATACAGGGACTCGTTCTGGATCGAATGGGGCATCTGAAGGGAAAACGCAAATTGAGCAACAACTAGAAGCGTCTATTTTGCGTGGTAGTTCGCAAACAGCGGGTGCAAATAATGGTCTGACTTTTGGTGGAGATATGGATCAAGGTCGCCCAAGTATGTCGCCATTACAAACCTTAATGTCTGATTTGGTGAATGCGAATGGGAACCGCCAAATTGATATTTTAGGCAACACAACGGCCGACTATTTGTTCTTCTACTCTACAGACGACAATGACGAAGAATCGATTCTAGAATCCATTCTATAAGCTGAAACATACTTTAAATAACAGTGACTAGAGGGATGCCCTCTTAGTCACTGAGTGTAAGGAAAATGATAATGAAAAAAAGTTCAGTGATATACATACCTGCATTTCTTGCATCTTGTTCTTTCGTCAGTTTATCTGTTGCTGCTGAAAGCGCTGTTGAACCACAAGAAAGGATAAAAGGCGGCGTTTTTACTTTATCTGATGACTCAGATAAAGCTGCCCCCTCACTGTCGAAAGCATTAGACGATGTGCTGGCTAATTCTGACGCGGATGCTGCGCAACCCGCTGATCCACACGAAAGAGTATTAAGCGTTAACAGTATTGTTCAGCAAGTATTAAAGCAAAACTCACAAGTTATTTATGCGGACATTCAACGTCAGGTTAGTGCGGAAAAGGTAAATTATGAAAGTGGCGTGTATCAATCTGAGTTCTTCTCGAATTTAAATTACAGTGATGCGCATACACAACGGACTGCACAAGAGAAACTTTCATCTACTACGGCTGGTAATCTAAATGTGTTGGATGAAACCAATACGTCATTCAGTGCTGGCGTTCGCAAGTTGTTCACTACGGGTGGTGAAGCCACAATCAGCTTTGATACAGTGGAAAAAGACAACAATATTATCCCTTATTCGTATACGTATGCTGATAGACCAGAGCGTGATTCTGAATTTACCAGTGCGGTCAGGCTTCAACTCACTCAGCCATTATTAAAAGGCCTTAATAATGTTGAAATAGAATCTCGTATTCGTCGTGCTGAGCTTGAGGTGAATATTGTTGAAGCACAATACCAACAACAGTTACTAAAAATAGTGTCTCAGTCTTTGTCTTTATATTGGCAGCTTTATAAAGCAACACGCTTTCTAGAAATACGTAACTTGGCGGTTGAAAACGCAGAGAAGATGGTTGTCGATATAGAAAAACGGATAAAAAGCGGTAAAGAGCCTGAAAGTGCTTTGGTGGATGCTAAGTCTGAATTATTAAAGCGTAAGGTCGCTTTAGCCAGTGCTCGACAAGTACAGAATGAAGTCAGTTATCAAATTTCCACTTTGGTCAACGATGACTCCGATAATCTCAGCATGGCTCGATACGTGCTGAAATCTGGTCCTAATCAGGCACCATTTGAGTTGTCAGGTTCCTTTGAAGAGTATTACCAGAGAGTTTACGCTATCTGGCCGAATGCAAAAATTCTACAACAAAATATTGCCATTCAGGACGAAGAAATTCGAGTCGCACAGGATAGCGGTTTACCAACATTGGATTTGGAATTGGGTTACAGCACCAGCAACTTAGCAAGGGAAAGTAACACAGGGGATGCATTCGATTCAGAATACCCTACATGGAATGTAGGGTTAAGTTTCTCTATGCCCATTGGTCATAACCAGCGTGCAAACGCTCAAAAGTCCATGGCCATGCTGAAACAAGAACAGCATAAGCAAGATCTAAGAGCGGTTGAAGTCAGTCTGAAAAATGACCTTCGTGCGCGCTTATATCAAGTGAATACGACGTATCAAGAGATGAACACACTGAAAGAAAACATTAATATCTTGGAAGACTTGTACCTATCCGAAGTGCGTAAATTCAACTTAGGTTACGGTAATATTAAAGACATTTACCTACGAGAAGATACGCTCAATCTAGAGCGCCAGCGCCATATTGATGGTGTAATCAAGTATGAATTAGCGAAGGTGTCTTTATCATTAGCCGACGGTTCATTGTTAAATATGTAACGTTATGGTGTGGTGATTTCTTAGGTTTTTCTCATTAAGATAAAAGCCTAAGAATCTGTTTATTATCGCAAAAATCCGAAAAAAGACGTTATGTTCGAGATTAATATTAAAAATAGTCGTAATATTAAAAACGTTCTATTGATGATGAAAAGTAGTCACAGCATGATAGCAATCAAACAAGGTGTTGCCGGTGTCTTAATGGGGTTGAGTGTGTCTTTGGCGAGTGCTCAATCTGTTGTTGGTGTTCTGTATCCTGATATGAACTTGAAATTAGCCATGGCCGATAGCGGTGTGATACGCCATGTCCATGTAAAATCAGGATCTGTTGTGAAGGCGTCAGACCCTCTGATTACCCTTGATAGCACAATGCAGTCGCTTGAAGAAAAACGCAATAAGTTAATTTGGAGTGACACCAAAGAGCAACAGAGCCTAGTGGCTCGTCGTGATATTTTGCAAAAAAAATATACTGTAGCTCGACTGCTTTATGAGGAATCTCGTTCGATCAGTCTAGATGAACTGGATGGTTTGAAGCTGCAGCTTATTGACTTAGAAGGTCAAATTGCCCAACTTAATGAACGTGAAGAGCGTGAACGCATCGAGTATGAAATCAGTGCACAACGCGTGAAAGACCGTATCCTGCGCGCTCCTATTGCCGGTATTGTCACCCAAGTTGTTCAGCATCAAGGTGAATGGGCGCCAGTCGGCGAGCCTATCATTGGTTTAGTGGATGTGACGAAGTTATATGTAAAACTTAACGTTCGTGACGCTGTTGCTCGGAATCTAGCCTTAAACTCTACCATCCCTGTCGACGTGGAAAACCTGTCTATTCAACAAGGTTATATTGATTATATTGCCCCGATTGCAGATGCTGCGAGTGGCTTGGTTGAAGTGAAAATTAAGCTAAATAACCCGGATGGTACGATGCGACCAGGGGTGAGAGTGTCTGTTGATTTAGATAGGCACTAGTATTTCACTCGTAAGCCTTCCGGTACGTTGTTCGCGTCGGCACACTGGTCTTTAAATCCCAAAAATAAAATAGTTGATCGCGCTTTTGCGTTCCCTAGTAAAGGTCAATAAATACGATGGCATCCGTTAATATTATCGAGTTTATCGATCGCCTTAGAGCGCTGCGTAAGCGCAATTTCCAATCCTCTCCAGACGTGTTTTGGGCTGATTTTGTCAATATTTCCTCTGTGCTTTGTCTTTCTGAAGGGGCAAATATTCTGGCTATAACCGGTTCGGCATCACCGGTACTTCAACAAGAACATATTGCTTCTGCCGATTCATTCAACCAAAAAGTGAGCCTGCTGACACTTCCTGAATCAGAGTGGCTAGCAGATCTAGTTGAACGAGGGTTAAAAAATGGCTTTTCTGCTTATCATGACAAAGTCGCTCTGCAGGAAAAACCTCACTGGTTATGTTTCAGATTAACCACACTGCAACCCAGGGTGTTGATATTAAAAATAGCGGAAGAGAACAATGCCCGATTAAGCGATGTGGTGCTTCGAGCTCAGTTAATGGCGGACATCGCCAGTGATGCGCCGGCCAAGGAAGAAAAAAGTGAAACGGATTCCTTGTCACTTCTGTCGGTGATGCCTGAAATCTACGCGGCCAAATCATTGGGTCTGTCAGCTTATGCGTTGGTCAATGAGTTGGTTGCGAAATGTAATGATATTGATTTGTCCGCGATAGGTTGGCAAAAAGAGGAATACGTTCGAATAGAGTGTATTAGTCACTTTGATCGTTTTGAAGAAAAAGCGGATCTGATAAAGCTGTATGAAGCGGCATTAGAGGAAGCAGTTGATCAGCACTCTGTGTTACACCTTTCTCATGCAAATACAACCGACGGCATGATTGTCTTAGCTCATGAGCAATTACGCCGGGCATTGGGGTGCGAGGATTTAGCCACATTGGTTATTTTCGATACCAAGGGTAAGCCTATTGGCAGCGTGTTGATTGTGAAGATGAAAGGACAAATACCTTCCAGTGCTGTTCATTCCTTAACGTTCGTTTTAAGTCTCCTGTCGAGTCGATTTGACGACCTTAAACGTCAACAGGACGGTTTTTGGAAACGACTAAAGCATAAGGCATCTAACGCGCTGGAGCTGTTGGTGGGGCCCGAATGGTTGTGGACAAAAGTCGCTTCGGTGTTATTGGGAGCGATCGCTATTTGGTTGGTATTCGGTTCTCTAAGTTTTCGGATTGAGTCAAATGGGGAGTTTTTAACCGACCGAACTCAGAGAATCAACGCATCACAAGATGGTGTCGTGACCGAAGTGCTTGCTACAGTCGGAGACAATGTTGAACAAGAACAAACATTGTTAGAACTTGAAAAGCAGGATATTTTACTGCAATTAACCGAGTTATCCGCAGAACGACAGCGCTATTTATCCGAAGAAGATAAAGCCAGGGCGACCAACGATATTATCGAAACGGAAATTGCTAAAGCCCGTGGTGCACAAATCGACGCGCGTATTGCTCGTGTGCAGGCCATGCTAGATGAAACTCGTATCCGTTCGCCTTTTTCGGGTGTCATTATCGAAGGTGAGCGCAAAGACTTATTGGGTGCACCAATACGAAAAGGTGATGCACTGATGACGGTCGCGCGAATTGAAGATATTTATCTCACGTTATCGGTTGATGAACGCGATATTCATTTTGTCGAAGTCGGTGATCGCGGTGAGTTTGCTCTAGTGAGTCAGCCTTTGTCGCCATTAGCGTTTGAAGTG
The DNA here is from genome assembly GCF_020532605.1 of Marinomonas algarum. GTDB lineage: Bacteria > Pseudomonadota > Gammaproteobacteria > Pseudomonadales > Marinomonadaceae > Marinomonas > Marinomonas algarum. The sequence continues at coordinate 8,212 of NZ_JAJATW010000037.1, forward strand.
GATAAAATCATCCCCGTTGCTGTGGATGGTGGCCAAAAAGGCGCTGCTTTTCAGGTAAAGGCCACGCTGCTCGAAGCGCCGCAAAACTGGTGGCGCCCAGGTATGACAGGTGTGGCAAAAATAGATAAGGGAGAAGCTGCACCTTATTGGATTTTAGGTCATAGGTCTTACAATCAGTTAAGACTGTTATTGTGGTGGTGATGGCGTGAAAAAGCATATTTTTACTCACAGCAAGCGTATATCAACCTTTTATACCAACTGAAATAGGTAACGAAAAGCATCATGTCTAGCACCTTTAGTGAAGGATGGTATCAGGTCGCTCAGTTAAAAGTTGCCTTGATTCCAACGACCAAAGTACATAAACAATTGTATCGAGGTTTAGTTTGGTACGTACTTCAAGACGCTTGTTCTGGAAAGTTTTTTCGTGTTCCTGAAACCGTATATCGCTTCTTGAGTCGTCTGACGGTAAGCAAAACCATTGAACAAGTATGGCAAGAGTTTATTGAGGCTTACCCTGAAGAGGCACCAGGCCAAGAAGAAGTGATTCAAGTTTTATCTCAGCTTCATCACAGTAACTTATTGTTCTATCGTTCTGAATCCGATCATAAAGCCATATTAGACCGTAAGAATAAGCAGACACGTCAAGAGCATCTGACCAAATTGATGGCATTCATGTATCTAAGGGTCCCAATTTGGAACCCAGATACCATGCTTTCTACTTTTGCTCGGCTGTTATACCCACTGTTTAGTAAGACCGCTTTTATAGTATGGCTTATTGTCATCGGCCTGGGAGTTGAAACTGTTTTATCGAATTGGGGGGCAGTTCGCACACAGGGGCAGGGCTTCTTATCACCGGATAATCTCTTTTTGCTCTATATAGGCTTGTTTGGTCTCAAGTTTATTCATGAGATAGGTCACGCCATTGCGATTAGGCACTTTGGTGGTCAGGTGAATACCATTGGCTTGATGTTTATTATTTTGACCCCTCTGCCTTATGTGGATGCGACTCAAACATGGTCTTTGCGCAATCGTTGGCAACGCGCCATTGTCGGTGGGGCGGGCATGTATTTTGAGCTGTTTATAGCGGCATTGTCAGCCATGGTATGGGCAAAAACCGCGCCAGGAGTGCTCAACAGTCTTGCGTATAACTTGATGATTATCGGTTCAGTATCAAGCCTACTGTTCAATGGTAATCCGTTGTTGAAATTTGATGCCTATTACATATTGTCTGATGCCACAGATCTGCCAAACTTGTATAAAAAAGGCAGCGAACAGTGGTTGTACTATTTAAACCGCTGGCTTTTGGGGACTCAGAAGGCCGAGTCACCGTCAGACAATGCCTATGAAAGGTCTTGGTACACGTTTTATGGCATAGCAAGCTTGCTTTATCGTTTGGCTATTGTACTCATCATTACCTTGTATGCTGCGGATTTGTGGATCGGTCTTGGTATCGCCATGTTAGTGGTGTCATTTGGCATGTGGGTTGTCATTCCGCTTTGGAAGCTATTACGTTTTTTATCCAGTAATGGGCAATTACGTAAAAATCGACGTCGAGCTTGGTTCGTTAGTATAAGTGTCTTTGTGACATTACTCGTTTGTGTTTCTCTGGTTCCTATTCCCTACAACATCAAAGCACCTGGCGTTGTGCAAGCGTCGAATAGTAGCCAGATGTTTACCCAAGCTGGAGGGTATTTGCTGGACGCTAACTTGGCCAGTGGTGTGTCTGTCGCGAAGGGGGACGTTCTGGCACGTTTCAATAACCCAGATTTAAACCATCAATACGAACTTGTAACACAACAAATGGCAGAAGTGAACTGGCGCTTACGACAGTCTCTTGATAACGACCAAGCCAGTCAAATCGCATTAAGGCGTCAGCAGTTAGCATTACAGGAACAGCGTGATGAGCTTAGTAGTCGTTTGGACAGATTAGCGGTTGTGGCACCTTTTGACGGTGTATGGATGCCAGCCCAATTGAAAAGCAAACTAGGGACTTTTTTTAATCAGTTAGACGAAGTGGGTACCTTGTATGATTTATCAAGTTTGCGGTTTTCCGCTGTAGTGACTCAAGAGCAAGCATCAAACTTGTTTGATTCTCAACTTAGTTCAGACAGTGAGTTACGCCTTGCCGGACAAGCGGACACAACCCTGAGTATTCAGCAGTTACAGCTCAATCCATTTCGTCAAACGGTATTGCCGTCGCCAGCACTCGGTTGGGCGGGCGGAGGGCCTATCATGGCGCAACGGGATGCGAACGGCAGCATGGTGGCACAAGAGCCATTTTTTGAGATCACAGTGCCTTTGACGCTTGACGAAAAACCAGAGCTTCGTACATTGGAAGGGATGACAGGTTGGTTATTGATTGACTTAGAATGGAAATCTGCTTTCTGGCAAATACGTCAAGCTGTTCTACAGGTTCTACAACGCCGGTATCAAATTTAATTTATGAGTGCATTTTTTGAACCTCGCTTGTCCTTAGATTCGCCTTCTGCCTTAGCGTCAAAATGGCATTTATGGCGTAATAAGCGCAATCATTCGGCACGCGTACAAGGTTATTTAGACGAAGGAAAACGAGTTACTGAACTCTTAGACCACTATAGAGCATTAAGTGAGTCAGATTTTATTGCTCAGCAACATTGTTTTGAAGGCCTAGCTCGACGTGGTCGTCTTGTTTCACAGCGTGAAGACTTGCATAAGGCTTTAGCGTGTATTGTCGTGCTGAGCGAACGTCACCTTGGTATGGTGCCTTATCCGATACAGTTAAGCTGTGCTCTTGCCATGATCGATGGTTATCTTGTTCAACTTGCGCCAGGCGAGGGTAAAACACTGACCATCGGTGTCGTGTCTGTGATCTTCGGCTGGAGCCAAAAACCCTGCCATGTCATCACCGCCAATGACTATCTAGCAGAACGTGACCGAGAAAAGTTGCAGCCATTGTATGAAGCGACTAACGTAATCGCGAGTTTTGTTGAGCAAGAATTAGACCCAGACGAGAAAGCAAAGCGTTATCAAGCGCATATTGTGTATGCTACCGCGAAGCAGCTGCTTGCCGATTATTTAAACGATGTGATTAAACTCGGTGGGTTAGCAAGTCGAACACGCATGGCACTCACAAACTGGCAAGCAGGTGGTCACTCACTGCAAATGCGCGGTTTATACTATGTGATCATTGATGAGGCAGACTCTATCCTTATTGATGATGCTACTACGCCTCTGATTATCTCGGCCCAAGAAGAAAATGGTTTATTGCACGAAGCCGTACTGATAGCAAAAGAGTTTGTGGATACGCTCGATGCTGATCAAGACTATAAGTTACAGCAGGATGATTGGGATGTTCAATTCACGCCGTTAGGTCATCAAAAAATTACTGAAGGAACACAACAATTCCCACTGCTCTGGCACCATAGAGGGCGTCTGGAGGATCTTATTTCTCAGGCTATTTTAGCCAGAGATCGTTTCAAGTTGGATGAGCATTTCGTTATTGTTGGTGACGAAGTGATCTTGGTTGATGAATCAACCGGGCGCATGATGCATGGACGCTCTTGGAGCTATGGTCTGCATCAAGCTGTGGAAGCTCGCGTAGATGTACCCTTAACACCGCCGAGTAAGACGCTTGAGAAAATGAGTTTTCAGAACTTTTTTCAATCTTATCATCATTTAACAGGCGCCAGCGGCACCCTACAAAATGTTCAGCAAGAGCTTTTTCATACCTACCGTGTTCATACTTTAGAAATGCCAACGCGTTTGCCTCTGAAACTTAAAATTTCGGATTTTCAGTGTCATCTATCAAAAGAGGATAAAAACCAAGCGTTAGTACAGCTTATCCATCGTATTCAGGAATCTGGTTTGCCCATTTTGTTAGGGACGCGTCGAATCCGAGATACAGAGCAACTAGAAGTGATTTTAGAGCAAGCGGGATTTGAATTTAATGTGCTAAATGCGAAACGGTTAGCACAGGAAGCGGACATTGTTGCAACGGCTGGGGAAATGAGAAGAATCACCCTGTCTACCAACATGGCGGGGCGTGGTACAGATATACCCGTTGAAAAGGAGGTGCTGGCACTGGGGGGCTTACAAGTTATTATGTATGAACCGCATGACTCTTCTCGTATCGATTGGCAATTATTTGGTCGAGCAGGCCGACAAGGTAACCCTGGCCATGCGCTCCCTTTACTGAGCTTAGAAGACCCCTTGTTTCAGAATTTAAAGTGGCGTCAGCGACCTTTATTTTGGTTGGCGAAACAGCTTTTTCATTACTCGATTGGCAAAACTCTGATCAAGAGCCTAGTAACATCGGCACAAAAAAACGCTCAAGCAAAAGCGTTTAAACAACGTAAATATATTGCTAAAACAGTACGCTCTTCCCAAGAAAGAATGAGTTTTATACGTAATAAAACACAACTTAAAAGCTAAAAGTGAAGTAACCCCTGAAATTTTGCAAGCCATGTTGAAAGCGATTGGCAATACCGATCCTGAGCATGCCCTCTCTAAACTGGTCATTGAAGCTGACCAAATCAGTGTACAGAGGGATCTTAAAGCTCAGCAGATTTCCGTTGATGACAGTATCCTTGGTGACCCCGTTGAACTCTATCTGCTTGACGTCATTAGACAGTTGCTTGCTAGTTCTCAGTGGCTGGTCAATCAGCAAGACGCTAGAGTCTGGGTACGAAAAACGAACCAATCAACCCATCCTTACCTGGTCTGGAAAAGTGTAGCTAAGGACATCATTGATCTGTTGGCCAAAGAGAAATACCAGACATTCCAAGAGACCAAGATACCCTTGTGGCTCGTATCATCTGGTTAATTCTAAACACTAGCTACTATTCAACTTTCTAATCGTAGTTTTCTTAGCTTTATGGATTCTATATAAAGTTGGATTTTTAACGGGAAAAACTCAAAATTCAATTCATCATAAATAAAATAATTTATTTATGATGTTTATTATTTTCTGATCAGTCTAATCCTATGATGGCGCCCTACACAAACCCTATTTTTTTATGTCCAGATTAAGCTGCTATGATATTATCCTCTACTTATTAAAATGATTGTTTTAAAAAGTAGCTTTCTTGAAATGTTACTTTTGCCATATAATTAGCCGAAAGATAAAAATCCGTAAAAACACCATTTTTGTTGTATTTGAGCAATCCAGTGGCGGCCGACCTGTATTTTGAGGTGTAAGCCAATAAAGCACCGTGCTTTCATGAAAACCCTAGAAGAGCCAACAATCTGATGACCGGGCGACTAAAAGGTAAATGCGCATCATTCAGACAGACTTTCGAGCGATAAACTAAAAGGGAGAATTGCCGTGAACGAAGAAAGTAACTTAGATGCTCAATTTGCTTTGATTGATCGTGACAATACCGACACTGATATAGCTTTAAGCAAAGGGTATTCTCAATCCTCCGTAAATAACCCAGCAATTGCTTACTTATTGAGTCTAGGATCAAAAAAAAGCCGGCAAACCATGGGGTCGTTTTTAAACATCGTTGCCAAAATGATTGGCTTTCAAAGTCTTCGTGACTGCGAGTGGGCCAGTATGAGAAGACATCATATTCTGGCGGTCATGGACATGTTAAGTAACGCTGAAAGGGCGCCCACAACCATTAATACTTACCTCTCAGCCCTTAAAGGCGTGGCACTGGAAGCCTGGATTCTCAAGTTAATTGATACAGACTCTTATCAGCACATCAAACAGGTAAAATCGGTTCGGGGCTCCCGTCTTTCTAAAGGCAGAGCATTGGCCACCGAGGAGGTGAAAAAGCTCTTTTTTGTATGTGATCGTGACAAATCCGCAATAGGTGTTCGTGATGGTGCCGTCTTATCTGTACTTATCGGATGTGGCCTTCGACGAGCGGAGGCGGTTTCCCTTGATCACAGTAATTATGATCGCCGAGATCGTTCATTAAAGGTGCTCGGAAAAGGAAATAAAGAACGCGTTGTTTTCCTTCCAAACGGTGCTTACCAGCGCCTAGAAGCATGGATAGAAGAGGTGCGTGGCGAGGTAAAAGGCCCATTATTTACCAGAATAAGACGACACGATGACACAACAAACGATCGCCTTTCTAGCCAAGCGGTTTACCACATCCTTGATAATAGAAGAGTGCAAGCGGGCTTAGAAAAATGCGCACCTCATGACCTCAGACGAACATTCGCATCGTCTATGCTAAACAATGGTGAAGACCTGATGACAGTAAAAGATGCGATGGGGCATGCGAGTCTAACCACAACACAAAAATACGATTACCGTGGTAACGAGCGTTTACGAGAAGCGAGCACACGCCTGGATATTGGATGATACTCGCCTTCTCGTAAACACCTAACTTTTTTACCATGTATATCTAATGGGATTAGATGCACCCTTCTTACGAAACTCATCGGGTGTACGTTTGCTAACATACAGTTTTTGTAAGTCTATTGAAGCTTCATGCCCTACAAAACCATAACGCCCTTCAACGGTCTCTCTTCCTGGAAAATTTTCTGCTGTGGCTTCTAGCCATTCTTCAGCTGTAAAGGCGCCAACGATGACTCCTTGCACATTCGCTAAGATAATCTCCGCTTCACTCGCTTTCTTTTTATTTAAGCGCCAAGCATAGCGGATAGCCTCATAGAGCGAGTTATCTAAGGAGCTTCTATTAACACTGATGATCAAAGCTTTATGCTCAAATTTTGCTGTTTCTGCAGAATATTTTTTAATAATTTCAGAAGAGTGCATAGCTCCAACATCCCCACTCCCATGGCCACTCATAATATTAGTTATTCCAGGGTAAGCATCCATTAATGCAGCTTCAACCTCGTAAGCTGACTTATCAGACAAACCATGGCGATGTATAACATGAGCAACATCAAATCCTGCTATATGAATTGACCTTATTCGAGCCATTTTTTCAGACAAGGCATCCTCTTCAATATTACCTTTTGCATGGGCAAATACGCGGTTGCCTTTGGGAACGTGCGATTAAGTCAGCTAGTTAGTACGAAATCACTACTGACTTGATTTGCTTTTCAATTTGCTCAAAACCTCAGTTTTTAGTGTGTCTTATCCTCTAGTTGAAGCCTTTAAAGCTCCAACT
>NZ_JAJATW010000038.1 GCF_020532605.1 Marinomonas algarum
TTCATAAAACTCACCGATTCTGCAACTTTTTGGGCCTTACACTGTATTTACAGCAAGATTTAGACATAAACTATCTAATAAAAACACAATAAATTCAATAGGTTGAGAGTTATTCAGGGACAACTAAATAGCCGTTCACGCAATGCCATATTGCGATTGGGAGCAAAGCAAGAAGGAGTATTGCGTCATCACAGAGTCATGCCCAATGGTAGAATCAGGGATACCGTCATCTTTAGTATCTTGGATCACGAATGGGGGTGGTGTAAAACAGCACCTAGCGTTCAAGCTTTCTTTGTAGATAAGGGGGAGGGCTAGCATTAAAAAGCCGTTACGGGGGAATGTCGTAACGGCTTTTGGTGCTTAGGTCAGGTACCTTAGAAGTTGTACGTACCTGATACTACGTAAGTGCGGCCTTGGATTGGGTTACCACTTCCAGTACCAGTACCATCAAAATAAGTATTTATATAAACTAGCTCGTCATCACTGTTTATATAGGTCTTATATTCAGCAAAATTTGTATCAAGCAAATTGTTGATGCCTGCATTGATGACTAGGTTTTCCGATACCTTATAAGCACCGCCTAAATTAAATATCGTATAAGCCTTTAAATTGCCTTCAGTTTTTTGATCTTCAGTTAACTCAGACTGTAGGCCATCGTGACGTTGTGCACTGCTACGGTATTGACTACTTAACCATATGTTAAGTTTCTCGTTGGCTTTCCAGCGTAAATTGGCAGAAGCCATGTGTTCAGGCGTGTTGCTTAGTTTACCGTTTTTGTCGCCGTTTTCTGTGATCTCGCTGTCAGTCCAAGTGTAGTTTAAACCTAAGCTCCAATCAGTGGTTAGCTCAAAGCTTGTTGCTAACTCCAAGCCCCATGTTTTAGCTTCATCAATATTAATGTCATAACTTTCATCCGTTTCATTTCCAAAAGCACAGCTCGAAATGTAATCTACACTGCAGTCTCCACCGCTACTGATTTTATCTTCAATTTCATTGTGAAAAACTGTTGCAGAAGCAGTCGTTCCCTGACGGTTATCGAATAACACGCCAATTTCTGTGTTGGTGCTGACTTCAGGCTGTAGGTTAGGGTTACCGATATTGGGATTTGTTCCTTGTCCACTAATGCCATTAACACCTTCGACTAAATCCCCTAAATCGGGTGCTTTAAAGGCTTGGCTCACACCACCCTTAATAGTGACTGTGTCCGTTGTATTCCAAACCAAGTAGGCGCGTGGGCTGAAGTTGCCACCAAAGGCATCATGGTGGTCATAGCGTCCACCTAGAGTCAGAGCAAGGTCATCTTTAAGTGACCATTCATCTTCCACAAAAATGGCTGACATTTTTTGATTCGGGGCGCTAGAAAGAAGCCCATCTTTTAGTTCTGCATCCCAATATTGCCCACCCACTGTGACAATATGATCATCCAGTGCATAGTTGACATATTTGGTATCTAACACGGTATTGGTGTTTTCTAGTAATCGGTCATCCCCAATTATGATGCTAGTATCATCATAATCACCAGAGGTTCCTAAGTCTGCGTATCCTCCAGGAATGGTTCTACCTAACGTTTCTGTTTTACTGATAGCTAGGCTGGTTTCTAATTCACTGTTAGCAAAACGATGCTTATGACCAGCGGCAATTTGGTCACGATTAAAGCTAAGCTCATCTTTATAACCTGGTAGGTTACCTGTTACGGTTGTAAGTGCATCACGAGTACCCAGACGACCATCGTCGTTGTTGTAATCGGTTTTAGCAACGTCGATGTCTACCCAAAAGTCATTGTCTTCATTTGGTGTGAATGTGAGACGCGTACCAAAATTGTATTTTTGAGTTTCCGCTGGGGCTGGGTTACGGCCACTTTGTTCTTCTCCTGCGGCTAAAATCCAATCTGATTCTTCTTGATTATAAATACTGCCTCGAACTGCTACGCCTAATTTATTATCGATGATTGGACTGGTGACATACAGATCAACTTTTTGCGTCGTTCCCCACTGGCTGTCTTCTGGTTGGGTCATTTCTACACGAACCGAGCCACTTGGCTTATCAGCAATTTTACGGGTAATGATATTAACTACACCACCAATGGCATCTGAACCATAAAGAGTCGACATAGGTCCACGAATCACCTCGATACGTTCAATGGAAGAAACTGGGGGCATAAAGCTAGTACCAGTAGCACCAAAGCCATTTGGTGTAACACCAGACGACGCATTTTGACGACGACCATCAATCAAAATCAAAGTATATTCGCTTGGCATACCACGCATACGGATTTCTAAACCGCCGCTTTTTCCAGTTGAGCCTCGAACATCAACGCCCTCTACACCAACGAGTGCTTCCGCCAAATCTCGAAACTGTTTGGTTTCCAAATCTTCACGGGTCACCACAGAGATACTGGCTGGGGCTTCCGCCACGCTTTGCTCATACCCCGATGCGGATACTACGAGTTTTTCTAAAGCAACGCTGTTTTCTGCACTTTCGGCTAATGCGGTTGCTGAGTGGGTCGCTGCGCCAATTAATATGGCTAGGGCGGTACGTTGATAATGATGTTTAGACATGCGCATTGTGAGTATTCTCTCCATAATTAAACTGAATAAGCATTAAGTTGAACTTAATGCTTGCAAGCTTGTCTTCAAAACGTAGTGATAATGCTTGTTATTTACATTATCTATAAAAACACCCATTTTGTACTGGAACGTTTTGTTCCTTTTTTTGCAACAAGTTCCGCTAGTGGATCGTGAGTGATTTAACACACGATCATAGTGACGAAATTATCAATATAAAAAATGGCAGAAAGCGTCTTAGGAGAAGGGAAGTGTACGACCTTAATGAGCTCAGAACGTTTGTGTCCGTGATGGAAACAGGAAATCTAAAAGAAAGCGCACTGAAGTTAGGAGTGTCAAAGTCTACATTGAGTCGGCGAGTACAGCATTTGGAACAGGTTTTGAATCAACCCTTACTACGCCGCCAAGCCAATCGTCTTATTGCAAATGAAGCCGGTACTCAGTTTTTACCGTTTGCGAAAAAGATACTCTACTTAGCCGATGATGGGCACAGAGCAGTAGAGGCATTAAGAGACGATGTGAGCGGTTCTTTAAAAGTGTATGTGCATACTAAGTTGGCTTATGGTTGGTTTTCAAAACGAGCGTCTGCTTTTGTTGATCGGTTCTCCAATGTTGATATTGATGTAACAGTAGGTTGTCAAGCGCTTTCTGACATTGAACAATACGACCTTTGTATTTGGTTGCAAGAACCCATCGGCGCTCAAATTAAATCTGAAGCGTTGGGTGCTTTAAAGCAAGGCCTTTATGCAAGCCCACACTGTGCAGAGCAGCTTATTGGCATCACGCACCCTAGTGATATTGATGCCTCTCTTTGGGTGAATTTATTTAATTGTGAAGAGAATGGCATTGCACTTGAACATGAGATACTGCCCAGTGTCTTTATTGAGGCGCCACGACCACGGCTCAGAATGAGTCAATATGAATACCATGTCGACGCCATTTTGCAGGGCAAAGGAGTAGGGCTGTTACCTCATTACTTTGCTCAACCGCATTTTACGAGCAATGAATCTGATCGGCTTTGTCCTGTTTTACCGGGTTGGGAAGGGGAGGACTCGCCTATTTATCTACACTATTCTTTTGGCTGTCTTTCTAAAAAATTACAGACTTTTCTTCAATACCTTCGAGAAGAAGCCAAGGGACTGCAGTAGATTAGAGAAGGCGTTTTTAGCAACCTTGCGTAGGTAGCAATGCTTTTCCGTAACGATTAAATGTTGTGGACACAGTACTTTTTTGTGTTATCAATGTGATTGAACCGTTGGTGATTTCAGACCCAGAGACTCGAATATTGCCAAGCTCGCTTCTATCTAAAGTATCGTCCACATCAATGGTGAAACTCACCGATTCTGAAGGAGCGATAGACTGAATTTTCAAGGATAAGGTCGAATCACCGTCTTTGATCTCGTTTGTCGAAGCCAGCATAAGCTTTCCTCTTCTGACTTCAAAAGGCTGGAATACTTCAACGCCTGCGCCCGTGGCTGTCGTATCAAAGATCAGTTTGCCGACACTTTTGGATAAGTCAAAATCCACCATGATGTTTTCAAGCGCACACTCCCCAGTATTGAGCAGTACGAATCGATCTTTGGGGGCACTGTCGACAAAGCTTACCTCCACATCCGCGTGTGTGACCGGCGCCGTTAACAAAGTAGCAGACGCTGTAATGGGAATTAAAAACTTGAACATGGTGACGTCCTAAAGAAGGTAAGGGGGCTAACTAACAGAGGTTAAACGCCGTTAACGAGTCTTTTAGATCACAAAAAAATCTTGGTGACGTTAACCTGTTCGTCCATAGAATGTTTTGCAGGCGGCTGCAGACAGAGCGATGCCCGGTTGAGAGTTGTAAGCTAAGACGGCGAGCATACGGGTTGTGTTTCCCTGAGTCGGTGTGACGCGATGGATAGCGTTGCGACCACGAAACATAACGAGAGCGCCTGGCTCCATGGTTAACTCTTTAACGGCTTTGTTGCCTGTCAGTACCTCGCTGACACCTGAGTAATTCATTTCCCCTGCGTCCGCATCACGCATGTTTTCGATGTATTCAAACACACCGCCCGCGTCAGGTTTTTGAATTAAAAGGGTAATAGCAAAAGATGAGTTATCAAAATGCCAACCTAGCTCCTGACCTTCACTGGCGTAATGCAAATTGATTGATGACAGAGTGTCAGCGTAATTATAAAGCGCTTCTTCTTCCAGAACACTGGCGAGAAAAGCGCGAAAGTCGGCGTCATCGTAAAGCTGTCTCAACGGTGAATTTGCATCAATATGATCATCAGTAATGCAGCCTTTAGAAGACTGAACCTGTTGGTTTCTGGCATGATCTGGGGCGAAACGGTCGTCTTTGTCGGATAAATAAACATTATGAGTGGATTGGGTGTACCAAGCCAATGACTGCTTTACTTCCCCTTCTTCAATAATGGCCTGAATCGCTTCTTTACTCAAAAAGTTTGGCAAAACCAAGGCGCCATTGTCAGCCAATGTTTTTTTGCATTCGGCTCTAAAGGCGTCTGAAGACAAGGGGTAAGCGGCTTCATCGATAAGGTGAGACAGTGACATTGTGATTTCCTTCAATTACATGTCGTGCTTTGATTTATAATTTTCATTCATTCTAAACGATTCAGGATTGGGTTTCGATCAAGATGGCGTTATTTTTTGCCTTGTACTTTACGTCCAGTCTTTTGTGATAATGGCCGTTTTTATACAGACAGCGAAAGCCACAAAAAAAGCAGAACAAGGGAGCTTGTTCTGCTTTTAATGTCGACTTTCTTGATTGAGAAAGGTTAGGCTTAAACGAGTTCACCACGGGCAGGGTAGTTCTTTGTCACAGCGAATTCGATTGCACCCAGTACTTCTTTAAAATGTGGGCGAGCAAAAGGCATGGTGCTAATGTTGCTCCAGTAAAGTGTGCCATCTGGACGGATAAGGAACAAACCCGGTTCGGTGAATTCTGCTGGCTCTTCGATGCCAATACTGGTCACCCCATGACCGGCGCTGCGGTGTAATCCCCATGCTTGAGACTGTTCAACCGTTAAGCCGTAGCCCATTGTTAGATTGCTGATTTCCCACTCGTTTGATGCGGTTTCAGCTCTTTTTTTGGTATCGGAGCTCAATACAAGCACATTGACGCCTTTTGCGGTGAAGTCATCGGCGAGTCGACTTAGTTCTTTTAAGTAGTTTTTACAAATTGGGCAATGTAAGCCGCGGTACACGACGACCATAGTGAAGTTTTCAGGTGTTTGCTCTGCCAATGACCATGGGCCTTGTAGGGTATCCAGGTTCAATGCCGGTGTGGCAACTCTCGGTTTTAAAACGATCATAATATTGTCCTTTACACGGTTAGGTTGTATTCAGTAAAGACAGTGTATGACATAAAATGATACGATTGATGGCAATTAATATTTAAAGTGTTGCAGATCGTATCAATTGAAAAGATTATATATTTATGGATCGACTTTCCTCTGTGTTAAATGCCTTTCGTCCAAAGACTTCTTCAGTCGATTGTCTTCGCTTAGACGAATTAAGTCGTGGTTTATTATTATCCGCTGAGTTCAGTTATTGGGTGTATGTGGTTTCTGGTGATGTCACTCTTTGCTCTAAAAAAAATGGCGACATACAGTTGCAAGAAGGTGATGGGGTTTGGTTGGCCACCGGTCAAACCTTGGATGTGTGGGTCACACCGGAGCATCAGGAAAAAGTCAGTGTGCTATTGTGTGAATATGATTTTGGTACAAAGGCTTTGAACCCATTGCTGGATTTAGAGTGGCAATGGGTGTTGGTAAGTCACGATGACGTGATTGCTCAGCAACTTGCCCCGTTAAATACCCTGTTATTAGAAGAGAGTTTGCAACCTCGCTGTGGCTCTCAAGCCGTGGTGGAGCGATTAGCTGAAGCCTATTTAGTACAAATGCTGCGCTTATTTTTACAGACTCAGAAAATTCAATCGGGATTGTTGGCGGGATTGAGCGATGCCAGATTGGCCAGAGCCATTGTGGAGATACATGAACAGCCACAACAAGCTTGGCAAGTAGCAAGTCTTGCTAACAAAGCCGGTATGTCACGTTCCGTATTCAGTGGTGCTTTCAAAACGACCATGGGTATGACGCCAATGGCGTATTTAACCCTATGGCGTATGCGCTTGGCAGCACAGCGGATTAAACATGGAGACAAAAATATCGCGATGCTAAGCGATCAATTGGGTTATCAAAGTGAAGCGGCTTTTAGAAGGACGTTTAAAAAAGTGTTGGGTGTGGCACCGGGTGCGATAAGTTCGTTGCATTAAGTACTTTATTGAGACAAGAAATAAAAATTGCTTCCACTTCTTGGCAATAGCCCAGCATACCTATATAATCCACCTCGTTTTTAGGGCCTGTAGCTCAGTTGGTTAGAGCATCCGACTCATAATCGGCAGGTCCCCCGTTCAAGTCGGGGCAGGCCCACCATCTATTTAAATCAAGACGCTTTTTAGCGTCTTTTTTTATGTTTGTTGTCTTCTTCTTCTCTTTAGTGCCTTCTTTTTTCTTATCCAAATAAATTCAATGCTTTCGTCAATGACCATAGGTAAAATAGTTCTCATTTACTTTTAGTGATGAAGCACCTTGCTATAAAACACATAGACTCATTTGAGGCAATCCATGACAGCAATTCCAGCAGGTATCTGCTCGTTAAGTGACTATGAATACTATGCTCAACAAGCACTAAGCCAGTCCACTTGGGCCTATTTATCTGGTGCAGCGATGGACGGTTATACTCATCGTCGTAACCGTCAAAAGCTAGACGATGTTTTACTACAGCAGCGTATTTTATGTGAAGGCATGGGTCAGGGAGATTGTCAGCAAACTTTGCTTGGTCGTACCTTGGCTTTGCCCTTGTTAATTGCACCATTGGCGTATCAAAAATTAGCGCACCCTATGGGGGAGTTAGCGTCGGTACAAGCCGCGGCTGCGCAGGGTGTTGGTTTTTGTTTGTCTACTTTAGCAAGTTCCACCATTGAACAGGTAGCGGAAGTGTCACCCAAAGCAGAACGATGGTTTCAGCTGTATTGCCAGCCGAGTCGAGAAGAGACTTTACACTTGGTGCGACGGGCTGAAGCGGCTGGATACAGTGCCATTGTGGTGACGGCAGACGCGCCCATTAATGGTGTGCGTAATGCCGAACAACGGGTGAATTTTATGCTTCCTGAAGGGGTTTCTGCAGTAAACCTGGCAGAGTTACCTAAACCACAACAAGGGGATTCTGTGTTTGCCTGTTGGATGGGGCAAGCGCCTGATTGGAACACTTTGTCATGGTTGCGAAAGCAAACAACGCTACCTTTATTGTTGAAAGGCGTTATGCACCCCGATGATGCGGTTCGTGCTGTCGCCTTAGGAGTCGATGGTTTGGTGGTGTCCAATCATGGCGGGCGTGTATTGGATAGCCAGCCCGCCACTATTGAGGTGTTGCCACGCATTCGACAAGCCGTTGGGCCAAACTTACCGATTTTGCTAGACAGTGGGATTCGTCGTGGTAGTGATATTTTTAAAGCCATCGCGCTGGGTGCGAATGCTGTTTTATTAGGCCGCCCGGTGTTTTATGCTTTGGCTGTCGCCGGGCCGTTGGGTGTCGCCCATTGTTTGCGTATTTTACGCGATGAATTGGAAGCGACCATGGCGCTATGTGGCTGCGCGAGCATTGCCGATATTGATAGTACAAAGCTGTTCCATCCTTAGCTTAGTTCATCCTTACATTATTCTCTCTTTAAGCTATTCCATTTTTTAAGTATCGCTAGTTGGTTGCCGACCACTGGCGTAATAAATTGTGATACACCCAAATGAGATTTTGTACGCGCTCGTCTTCGCCTAAATCTTGTCTTAAGGCTTGAATGCTCTGATCCAGTTGATGCAGAGTTCGGCGCTGCTCATTGTCTTTTACTAGACTTTGTAGCCAAAAAAACGCACTGACTCTGGCGCCTCTTGTCACCGGAGTGACCTTGTGTAAGCTGGTGGATGGATACAGCACCATATCACCGGCAGGAAGTTTAATTTTCTGCTGACCGAAGGTATCTTCGATGATTAATTCACCGCCTTCGTATTCGTCAGGCTCACTAAAGAAAAGAGTCATCGACAAATCGGTACGGATCTTCACTGGGGTGTTAGGCACTTGTCTGATGGCGTTATCCACATGAAACCCAAATGCGCCACCGCCTTCATAACGGTTAAACATCGGTGGAAAGATTTTAGCGGGCAGTGCCGAGCTCATAAAATCTTCACGTTGGCCTAGCGTTTGTAAAATAAAATCCCCCAATTTAATCGCCAATGGGTTGTTTTGAGCCAGCTGTTGATTGGTTTTTTGATCTTTAGAAGCGTTGCCTGCGGTGAGTTTTCCGTCGAGCCATTCTGCTGAATTCAGATGTTCACGAATCTCTTTGACTTGCTCTGGTGTGAAAATCTTTTTTAGGTGTAGCAGCATATTGTGCCCTGTATTGGATCATCTGTTTATCAGTAAAAGGTGGAAAGCCGTCATGCATTATACATGACGGCTTTTAAGTGTACGAAGAAAGGGGAATAACTTCGTACTCAACATAACACTATGATTGATTAGAAATCGTATTTAACGGTTGCTTTAGCATTACGACCATAGCCTGGTAGGAATGAGCCTTTGGCACTGTAATCAGTAATATAGCTTTCATCAGTTAGGTTGCTAATGTTCAGCTGTGCCGATAGATTTTCAGTAAACTGATAACTGGCCATGGCATTATATAAAGTGACAGAACCTGTGGTGAAACTAATATTACCGCCATGCCAGTAATTAATGCCAGAGTTGTATTCCGCGCCTATGCCTAGGCCAAGTTTTTCTTTGTTGTAGGCAAACCACAGGGCTGCAGACTTTTCTGGTGCCGAGCTTAAGCCGTCTCCTTCATTATCCGCATCGCCATCATCAGTTACTTCTGTATCTAGTTTAGTAAAACTCGCAGTAAGACTGAGTGTTTCTGTTAATATCCCGGTCGCAGAGGCTTCAAAACCAGTACTTTGTTCCTCGCCAAAAGTAAATTCCTTAGTGTCATCATCCTGGTCGTAAGTATCTTTTTTAGTCTTAAAGACTGCGGTGCTTAGTAATAGTCTACGATCAAATAGCTCTGCTTTCGCACCGACTTCAAAAGAAGTTGAGTTTAACGGATCTGAACTTGTTAACTCGTCGGTATCAACTGCAGTATTTCCTCTTCCTACTGAAACAGCACTTAGGTCTGATCCATAAGGTGTCTGGGAGTTAGCTAAAGCGGCATACACGCTTGTATTTTCTGTCGGTTTTACATTGATTCCTGTGCTCCAGGAAATTAAGTTGGCAGAAGAATCTACAGTCTCGTCAGATGTTTCGTCTTCTGTTTTATAGTGCTCAGCACGAATACCGGCACTTAATTGAACATAATCATTGATGGTTGCTGTATCAGATACATAGGCCGCTAATCCTTGAGCAGTGAAGGTTCCATCATCAACAAGGTTCAATGATCCCGTAGCACTAATTGTACCTGGATTGAGTATGTCATAGGTTTGTGTTGAATAAGTGATACCATCTAAAACACCGTTTGTTTGAGTTGGCGTTTGGCTTGTCACTTTTTCTTGGTAGATTTCTGCACCAATGACCATGTCATGGCGTATGGCACCTGTGTACAGCTCACCGACGAAGTCAAATTGCGAGACTATTAACTCATTAGTTTCATAGGTTGATTTATCATAGATGGACGTATATTGACCCGTATAATCGCCATTTGTATCAGTATCTGGCCATGGGCGAGTAACTGTACTGTTGGTTTCGGTTTTACCAATACGTGTTTGGTTACGAAAAGCCCATGTATCGTTAATCTGATGGTTTAAGATAGTAGTAATCGTTGTGGCTTCTACTTCCTCAAAGTCGAGACCTTTAACGCCATAGTAATTATTCCAATATTCTTCCGCTATAGCACCTTCTGATAAACCACTGACCGCTGCCACATCACTAGTGATATACGGGAGGCCAATTACTGGTGTGTTGTCTTGCTGCATGTGCATGAAGTTAACCGTCAGATCGGTTTTTTCACTGAGTTTGTCAAAGTAAGAAATCGCAATGGCTTCGGTTTCATAGTTTTCTTCACCGTTACCCCAGTAATCACCACCACCTGATGTCAGTACATTAAGGCGAATGGCGCTGTCGTCGGACAATACTTTGTTAAAGTCACCGCTTAAACGGGCTGTATTGGCTTCATCGTAAGAGCCTGTGATGCTGTATTTGTCTTCGCGTAAATGAGCGGCTTTAGTGACTAGGTTGACAGAGCCACCAGCAGAGCCTTTACCCGAAACAGTGCCGTTGGCGCCTTTTGCGACTTCAATGGATTCGGTGTTGAAGGTGTCACGACTGTAACCAGCTACATCGCGAATACCATCGGTATAAATACTGCCGTTGGCATCAAAGCCGCGAATAGTGACGTTGTCTGTAGTATTGACATTACCACCACCACCTTCACCAGCACCAAATGTGGAGACACCAGAGACATTGCGCAGTGCGTCTTCTAGTGAAGTGACACCCTGATCTTCTAGTACCGCTTCGTTGATGACGTTAACGGTTTTCGGAGTATCAACTAGTTTTTGTGTGTACTTTGGACTCGAAAGCCTCTCAACGCTGTAAGTTTGCTCTGCAGAATCGACAACCTCAATCTGCTTAAGCTCAACACGGGTTTCTTCAGCAATGGCGGGTTGCATCATCAAGATAAGTGCGGAGCCTACTGCCATGGTTAATGGTGTAAGGGGAAAGCGAGAAGTTAAAGAGGTGTTCATACTGTTCATTAGAGAAACCTTTATCGAATCGTTAGTAGAGACGTTGCTTGTGATTGAGATCAGAATGGTAAATGATAATTGATCTTAATCAAGGTTTTTTTCTAATTTTATGGAACTTTTTTGCGAAGTTAAAAATAGCGCGTAAGACGCACACTGTTTGTGCAAAGAAAATATGCGGCCATTTACTATGATTATTTTTCATTAAGAAATGAAAATATACGATTTTATTCATGATAGTGGTTCGGTGTATGATATCGGTCATAGAGTATTAACCCGTATTATTTTTTGCTGTGACACTAGGTTGTTGCCAGAAAATGTCACTTACGTAATAGGATGTCTGAACATGGCCCATAAGGAACTTCAATTTTCTCTCAGCAGTATTTGCCTTGATGAGAATTATCACCCTGCAGAAAGCACACGAGCGACGACGAATTTTGCGAACTTAGCAAGAGGACGTCATCGCCAAGAAAATCTCCGCAATACGTTGCAAATGATTAATAATCGTTTTAATTCACTTGCTTGTTGGGATAATCCACAAGGTGACCGCTATTCTGTAGAACTTGATATTGTTTCTTTTGGTATTGATATTGAAAAAGACGAACATACTTTTCCATCTATCGAAATGTTAAAAACAACTATTGTGGATAAAAAAAGAAACAAAAGAATAGAAGGTATTGTTGGAAATAACTTTTCTTCTTATGTTCGAGATTATGACTTTAGTGTGTTGCTGTCAGAGCATAATAAAGGAAAAGACAGTTTTAGTGTTCCTGATAGATTCGGTGATTTACACGGAAATATTTTTAAAAGTCTTGTTGAATCAACACTTTATAATGAGAAATTTAGTAAGCCACCTGTTATTTGTATTTCGGTATCAGAAAATAAAACGTACCACCAAACAGAGAATACACACCCAATATTAGGGATTGAATATCAACCTACAGAGTCTTCTTTAACGGAAACCTATTTTAAGAAGATGGGCGTAAACGTCCGATATTTTATGCCTGCTAACAGTGTTGCTCCATTAGCATTTTATTTTTTTGGTGACTTATTGAATGATTACACTCATCTTGAATTAATCAGCACAATTAGCACTATGGAAACATTCCAGAAAATTTATCGACCTGAAATTTACAACGCGAATGCGGTTGCAGGAAAATGCTATAAACCAAAGTTACTTCATTCGGATTACTCGCTTACTAAGATTATCTACGACCGTGAAGAGCGTAGTCAGTTAGCCAGTGCACAAGGAAAATTCACGGAAGAATATTTTATTAAGCCTTATCAAGCCGTTCTTGAAAAATGGGTAGCTTGTCCTAGTTGATTACATTGTTTGATTATAACGATTAGAATAAAGAAAACTTAAAATAAAATACACGGTGCTATTTATGACAAAATTATTACCCACATCAACGGCGGGCAGTTTGCCTAAACCTTCCTGGCTCGCTGAGCCTGAGACACTGTGGTCACCTTGGAAATTAGAAGGCGATCGACTAGTAGAAGGCAAACAAGACGCTTTACGTGTCTCGTTACAAGAGCAGCAGCATGCTGGCATTGATATCGTGAGTGATGGCGAGCAAACACGACAGCATTTTGTTACAACGTTTATTGAACATTTAAACGGGGTAGATTTTGAAAAGCGTGAAACGGTAAGAATCCGTGATCGCTACGACGCGAGTGTACCAACGGTTGTTGGCCCTGTATCAAGACAAAAACCCGTCTTTGTCGAAGATGCTAAGTTTTTACGAGCACAAACGAAGCAACCGATTAAGTGGGCTTTGCCTGGCCCTATGACAATGATAGACACTCTATACGATGATCATTACAAAAGCCGTGAAAAGCTTGCTTGGGAATTCGCTAAAATTCTGAACCAAGAAGCAAAAGAGTTGGAAGCCGCCGGTGTTGATATTATTCAATTTGACGAACCCGCTTTTAACGTGTTTTTTGATGAAGTAAATGAATGGGGAATCGCCACGCTTGAAAGAGCGATTGAAGGTTTAAAGTGTGAAACTGCAGTACATATTTGTTACGGCTATGGCATAAAAGCCAATACAGATTGGAAAAAGACCTTAGGATCTGAGTGGCGCCAATACGAAGAAGCGTTTCCTAAACTGCAGCAATCAAAAATTGATATTATTTCACTGGAATGCCATAACTCTCATGTTCCTATGGACTTGCTTGAATTAATAAGAGGCAAGAAGGTGATGGTTGGGGCGATTGATGTGGCCAATCATGCCATAGAGACACCTGAAGAAGTGGCTGATACATTGAGAAAGGCATTACAGTTTGTCGATGCTGATAAAATTTACCCTTGTACGAACTGTGGAATGGCACCTTTGCCTCGCTCTGTTGCAAACGCCAAGCTTGCAGCGTTAAGTGCAGGTGCTGAAATTATCCGTAATGAGCTGGCTCGTTAAGTAAGGGTTGGTTTCTACTCTGAAATAAAAGACGGAAAAGGAAAAGCAGCCATGCAATCGCATGGCTGCTTTTTTTGTGCGACGAAAAGGGAATAACGTCGCACCTAACGCGGGTTTTATTCGTAAGCGCCAATCCAACCCTACCTGCCCATGACGCCCTCAAACCGCTAACCTTATCGCTTCTTATTATTCAAGGAGCACGTCATGGCGACTTATCAAAAATACAACTGGCTCGAGCTGTTTGAGGCTTTTGAGCAATCCAAGCTTTCTCAAACGTAAGCGTCAGCTAAACCACACGTTTTAATCCTTGTCAAAAAACATAAAGTCTTTTTTTTTCTTTCATGGGAATAAAAGACTTATGTTTACCGCTTCTGCTCAACTCAATGTGACTCTCATTTGTGGGCCAACTGATATGCGTAAAGCCATTGACGGTTTATGCAATATTGTCGCCTATGATCTGAAAAAAGAGCCTTGTAGTGATCATATTTTTGTCTTTTGCGGTCGAGCGCGCGATAAAGTCAAAATATTGCAATGGGCGTCAAATGGTTTCTGGTTGCATTATAAGCGGCTCGAAAAAGGGCATTTTCAGTGGCCTGGTATTGATGACGAACAATTGTCTATTCAAATCTCACCTCGTCAGCTTAATTGGTTGCTAGATGGCCTGGCTCTCAATTTACAAGAAGCACACCCACATTTAACCTATCGATATCATGACGAGTAAGGTGTTTGATTGGTATAATCCATCCCATGAAAACACTTCAAAATGACCTACC
>NZ_JAJATW010000039.1 GCF_020532605.1 Marinomonas algarum
CCCACAAATGAGAGTCACATTGAGTTGAGCAGAAGCGGTAAACATCAGTCTTTTATTCCCATGAAAGAAAAAAAAGACTTTATGATTTTTAACAAGGATTAAAACGTGTGGTTTAGCTGACGCTTACCGAGAATCAACAAGCAACCAATCCGAACAGAGTACCTCAAAGCCAGTATCCAGGCAAAAGTAGAGCACCCGTTTAGGATCATAAAGCGACAGTTTGGCTTTAGGAAAGTAATCTATAGAGGATTGGCTAAAAACGACAACAAGCTGGCGATGCTGTTTGCCTTAGCCAATGTGTTTAGGGTTGACCAGATGATACGGACGGCAAGGGGTTAATCCGTTTAAAATCCACTAAACAAGGCTAAATAAGCTTGTTAAGTGGTGCAAAGCATCAAAACAAGTAGCGTCCTGTGCTTTTTTATTCGAAAGAGAGAGGTTGAGTGTTTTGCGACTTCTTAATCGTAGTTTCCCTAACATCGTGAACTCAAGCGCAATTGAGGCGCTCAAACTCTAGCAGTAAAAATTCCTCCCTAAGTTCTTACTGGATCAGGCTCGAAAGAATAAAGGAAAAAGCCGAGCTACTAGCTCGGCTTTTTCCTTTCAGCTTGATAACCTGTTGGATTTGATGGATTTATCGTTTATCAATACTGTTGATAGACAGTCATCGTTCCTTGTTGGCTAAACTGGACCACATTAAAACCTTTGTATCGCTGACCTTTTGCAGTCATGCCAGGAGAATACCTTGGCATTCCAGGCACAGCCAACCCTGATACATTTTCAGGTTTCTCAAGTATTAAACGTGCCACATCTTGTTCTGGCACATGACCTTCAATTAAGTAACCGTCGATTACAGCGGTGTGACACGATTGTAGTTGCATGGGCATACCCGCATCTTTCTTTAAAGAGGACCAGTCTTCTGTGTGATGATAATTAACGGTATATCCCTCTGCCTTCATTAGCTCACCCCATTTAAAACAACAACCACATGTCGGAGACTTGTAGAGATCTATTATAGGTTGTGCAAACACGCTTGCACTGACTAACGTTAAGATTGAAGCTGCAATGCTTTTATTTATTACCTTCATATATTCACCTCTTTCAAAATTAGCTATTTACTATTAATTTGGCTATCTGATAATTTTACCGCCCGCAGCCTTAAAGCATTTAGTATGACACTCACCGAGGACAACGACATAGCTGCAGCGGCAAAAATAGGTGATAAGAGAATACCTGTAAACGGATAAAGTACTCCTGCAGCAATCGGTACTCCTGCCATGTTATAAATGAATGCAAAGAACAGGTTCTGCCGAATATTATGCATGGTTGCTCGGGATAATCGTCGCGCTTCCACTATGCCCATCAGATCGCCACGCAACAAAGTAATGC
This sequence comes from Marinomonas algarum, assembly GCF_020532605.1. Taxonomy (GTDB): domain Bacteria; phylum Pseudomonadota; class Gammaproteobacteria; order Pseudomonadales; family Marinomonadaceae; genus Marinomonas; species Marinomonas algarum. The sequence continues at coordinate 1,390 of NZ_JAJATW010000039.1, forward strand.
CCGCACTTTCTATGGCCACGTCGGTTCCTGTGCCCATCGCAATACCTACATCAGCAGTTGCCAAGGCTGGCGCATCATTTACACCATCTCCAGCCATAACAACAACACGTCCCTCATTCTTAAATTGTTGAATAACCTTGCCTTTATCTTCAGGCAACACTTCTGCTTTCACTTCATCAATGTGGAGCTTGCGGGCTACTGCTTCAGCTGAGGTACGGTTATCTCCAGTCAGCATCACCACCCGAATTCCTTCCTTCTGCAGAGCGATTATTGCCGCTTTGGAGGTATCCTTGACAGGGTCTGCAATTGCCAGCAAACCACAAACCTTCCCGTCAACCGCGGCAAAGATTACTGTGGCACCGTCTTCTCGAAGTTGGTTAGCTTCTTCCTCAAAAGTTGAAGTATTAACATTTTCTGACTGCATTAACAGTCGATTACCAAGCAGAACCCTTTTTCCATCGACTTCACCGGTAACGCCTTTGCCGTTCGGTGAGTCGAAATCTATGACGTCTGGCAGAGTTAGATTCATGGTCTTAGCTTTATCTAAAATGGCATGTGCTAACGGATGCTCGCTGCCTTTTTCAAGACTACCGGAATAACGCATCAAATCCTCATCGCTGAAACCGTTTGCCAAGACCAGTTTTGTCACCTGAGGCTTACCTTCGGTCAAGGTCCCGGTTTTATCCACTACCACTGTGTCTACTTTTTCCATCCGCTCCAACGCTTCAGCATCTCGGATCAAGACACCGATCTGAGCGCCACGACCAACACCGACCATGATCGACATAGGAGTCGCCAGACCCAAGGCACAGGGACAAGCAATAATCAGCACACTCACAGCTGCGATCAGACCAAAGGCCATGGGTGGCGTTGGACCGACGATAGACCAGACTCCGAATGCAATGATAGAGACCAACAGAACCACCGGAACGAACCAACCAGCCACTTTGTCAGCCATTCCCTGAATAGGCGCACGACTTCGCTGCGCACTGGCAACCATCTGGACGATCTGGGACAACATTGTGTCACGACCTACTTTGTCAGCCCGTAAAATAAAACTGCCTTGCTGATTAATGCTACCACCAATTACTTGATCTCCAGTCTTCTTACTAACAGCCAGGGGTTCACCAGTGACCATGGATTCATCAACGTTGGAACGGCCTTCAAGCACTTCGCCATCTAGAGGCACCTTATCGCCTGGTCGAACTCGCAATCGATCGCCAACCTTAACTTGATCGAGCGCCACATCAGACTCACTGCCGTCATCGTCCAGTTTTCTTGCCGTGGCCGGAGCTAGATCCAATAGAGCTTTGATAGCGCCAGAGGTTTTTTCTCGAGCTCGGAGTTCAAGTACCTGACCCAACAACACCAGCACAACAATGACAGCGGCCGCCTCGAAATACACTGCGACTGAGCCATCGTCAGCGTGAAAAGCGTCAGGAAATATCTGCGGAGCCAAGGTTGCGACAAAACTGTACAACAGAGAAACACCCGTACCGATGGCAATAAGTGTGAACATATTAAGGTTACGATTAAGTACAGATTTCCAACCGCGCACAAAGAATGGTCCACCACACCAAACGACCACTGGAGTAGCTAAAGCCAACTGAATCCAATTGGCTATTTGTGGCGACACAATATGGTCAATCTTAAAGAGATGGCCTCCCATTTCGATCAAAAAAACCGGAAGTGCCAGAGCCAGACCAATCCAGAATCGACGAGTCATGTCGGCGAGCTCTACTGAAGGACCGTTGTCGAGGCTTACTTCCTCAGGTTCCAGCGACATGCCACAAATCGGGCAGTCACCGGGGCCTTGTTGACGGACTTCTGGATGCATAGGACAGGTAAACATGGTTCCGGCTGCAACCGGCTCTGTTTGCTCATTTTCTTCGCTGAGATACTTCTCTGGATTATTATCGAACTTCGACTGACAGCCGGAAGAACAGAAATACCAAGTTTTATCTACATGCTGACTACTATACTTTGCGGTTTGAGGATCTACCGACATTTTGCACACAGGGTCATGCACCCCATGGCTTTTATGTTCATGATGATTCGTGTGCTCACTCATATTGTGCTCCTTTTTTACTCGCGGGCCAGTCAGAAAAAGCAATGAAATACAACAACATCAGATTGACCATTGGGACCAGTATCAGCAGTCCCAGCCAGCCAGAATATCCAGCTCGCTTGCATATTCTATAGACAGGTATAACAACTAAGATAGCAATCACTAACATCCACATCCAGTGTCCTACCCACATAGTGCTACCAAACATACTTTCGCTCATCATGGTATTGTCCTTTCTTTTATATCGTAGAAATTAATGGTGATGTTAGTGAGACTTTTATCTTTCATCTCACTGACATCCCTTTTACTTCTTGTAAAAAAATTAAAACCAAGCCGTTACGCCAATGACAAACTGAGAGTTGCTAATGCTATCTCCATTATCACGAGCAAGATCAGCCGTAGCACCGAGCTTTTTACTCCAGTCTATACCTATATAAGGTGCAAACTTACGTGTTATTTCATACTTTAGTCGAAGGCCTGCATTGATATCAGTAAGACCAGCACCCATGCTTAACTCGTCATCACTCTTACCATAGGCGTTCATTTCAAATTCAGGCGTTAATATCAGTTTTTGAGTGATTAACCATTCCTGTTCGATGCTTAAACGAATGGAGGTTTGCCCTTTTTCTCCAACAAAGAAAGCACCGTCAATGTCGAAAAAATACGGAGCCAAACCTTGGAAACCAAGCACCAACCAATCACGAGATGGGGACGGTTTAATATCTCGCCTTACGCCCATCTGCATATCCCAATACGGCGCTACGGCATGACTGTATAGAGCCTGTACTTCTAGGTCCTGGTCGTCACTATTCTGGTATTCACCTGACGTTTTAAGCCAGATTTTATCCATATCATAACCAACCCATGCTTGAAAACTAAAGCTGATTGGATCGTCTGACTCAAGGCCTTTTTCTAATTGGTCGATGGCGACATAACTTAATAAAGGGTCATCTTCCGCACCTGCATAAGACAAAGAGCTCATAACAAAAGCCGTTGCCATCACTAATGTAAAGCCTAGTGAATTAAAGTTTTTCATTTATTACTCTCCTTATTTGATGACCACTTTTCTAAACATGCCAGGCATGTGATATAGCAAATGGCAGTGATATGCCCATTGCCCCAAGGCGTCTGCGGTGACTAAATAGCTGATTTTTGAACCAGGCTGAACCATCACAGTATGCTTACGTGGAATGTAATCAGGGTCTCCTGTTTCTAACTCGCTCCATACACCATGTAGATGCATGGGATGAATCATCATGGTGTCGTTCACCAAGGTAATTCGCACTCTTTCGTTATACGCCAATTCAAGTGGAGCGGAATCAGCAAAATTGATTCCATTAATTGACCACATATAACGATTCATATTGCCCGTTAGATGCAGCTGGATTTCTCGAGTGGGTTGACGTTTATCATGAGTAGGATGCAAGCCTTTTAGGTCTGCGTAGGTCAGTACTTTACGGTTATAGTTCGCTTGATGATCCCTTAAGCCAATACCTGGGTCGTTAAGGCCGCTTTGAGGCATGCCTGATTGCATGTCTACTTGAGGACCATTTTCTGAATCTAGATGCTTAATCTCATTGTCACTGCCGTAACCTGCTAAACCTAAAGTAGGCATAACCATACTTGGCTGACTGAGATCCATCCCTTCCATGCCAGTCATTGAGCCTGAACCCATTGCCATTTTGCTGTGATCCATGCCTTCCATGCCAGCCATTGAGCCTGAGCCCATTGCCATTTTGCTGTGGTCCATGCCTTCCATGCCCGACATAGAGTCTGAACCCATTGCCATTTTACTGTGGTCCATGCCTTCCATGCCCGACATAGAGTCCGAACCCATTGCCATTTTGCTGTGGTCCATGCCCTCCATATTCATGCCCATATCGCCATGCCCTAAGATCGGCATAGGGTCCATATCAGGGATTTTGGCCGTGAACATTTCATCTGACGTGAAGTTACCAACGGTATAACCAGAACGGTCAATGCTCTGAACGAAAATACAATAAGCATCCTCCATCTTCGGCTCGACTATCACATCGTAAGTTTCCGCAACACCAATTCGAAATTCATCGATGGTAACAGGCTGAACATTTTGTCCATCACTCGCTACCACGGTCATTTTTAAACCTGGAATTCGCACATCAAATATCGTCATCGCAGAGCTATTAATAAAGCGAAGACGAACTTTTTCTCCTTGTTTAAAGAGTGCTTGCCAAGGTTGTGCCGGTGGGTTCCCATTCATTAAATACGTATAGGTGGCACCCGTGACATCAGAAATATCTCGGTCACTCATACGTTCCTGATTCCACATGGAGCGTGCTCTCCATGTGTTCACCAACCCTTGTTTTTTGATATCAGAAAACAAATCAGACATCGTTCTTTCACTGTAATTGTAATAGTCTGATTGCTTCTTTAAATTCGCATATATCGTTTCAGGCGCCTCATCCGACCAGTCCGACAGCATGATGACATGCTCCCGATCAAACACAACAGGGTCTGCTTCTTTAGGGTCTATAACAATCGCGCCATACACTCCCGTTTGTTCTTGAAAACCTGAATGACTGTGATACCAATAGGTACCACTTTGCTTAACTGGAAATTTATATTCGAATGTTTCTCCCGGTTTGATGCCCGCAAAACTAAGGCCAGGAACGCCATCCATTTCTGTCGGTAAAATCATCCCATGCCAGTGCAAAGAGCTGTCATGATCAAGATTGTTTTTTACTCTTAGCGTGACCGTTTCACCTTCTTTCCAGCGTAACAAGGGTCCGGGAAACAGTTGATTAATGACCGTTGCTCTAGCAGGCGTTCCCGTAAAATTAACGGTTTTATAATCAATGCTTAAATCAAAAACTTTCCCAGATAACTGAGTTAAAGATTGGCCAATGGCACTTGCTAGTGCATTTTTTGAAAACGGAATGGTAGTTAAAGCCAGCATGGCAGAAGCACCAAATACAAACTGACGACGGCTAAGCACTGTACCGCTCGATGATTTGTTCTGCTCTTCGTGTGAAGGTTTGAATACTGTCATAAACTGAACTCCCTTAATCTAATTAAACCCACAACACCTGTTTGCAGGTGCAACCAAATAATGTAATGAATAAAAGACATAATTGTCTCCAACAATGTTCTTGAGAAGATCCAATACAGGCATTATCCCTGTAGTGGATAAAAGGTTAATAATAGAAAATAACGGTTAGTGACCTTGGAGCGTCCGACAAAACGACGGATTCATCCAAAGATTAAGAAAGTATCGGAGGGCGATATAAAGAAGAGCTATTCAACGGTAGCTCTTGTTGAACTAGATGAGCACTACTCTGACTCAGTTGAGAGCCGCAATAAATCCACTGACGATCAATGATCGCGGCCATCGACATGCAAACGCTCATCGGACACGAGCTTTTGTCTTTGCAACAATCTAACGCATTCGTGACCGGCAATATTTGAACATACTGATCTGTGTGTGTTTCAACAGACGCGTTGTGCAACGAAGCCTTATGATCGACCATCGAGCCATAAGTAGCAGTAGCAGTAAGTTGCATTGAGTGATATGTCATTGGACCAGCCACAGAAGTCATTGTCTGGCTAACAAACACGAGCAAAACAAATATAATGATAACGATTTTATTTTGTCTCATTATTCTTCCCCCAATCAACTTTCACCCCAAACAACATCACTTTAAATACACTTCTAATTAATGCATTGGAGGACCAACAAACGTCGTAAATATCGCCGTGACCACCAAAATAGAAGAAGCGATCATTTTTTCCATTAAAATAGATTTTTGAATAAGAAATGTATTATCGCGTTTCAGTATTAACGGCACAAGATGTAATTTATGGTATGCCGCCATCACCAGAATAACAACGACCAAAGCAAGTTTCACCAACAACCAGAAACCATAGTCTGACGAGAATAAGTCTTGCCATCCTGTCAGAACATAGCTCATCCATGCTCCACAGATAATCAAAATCAAAACAGCAACCGCTGCAAGTTCGCCAAAACGCTCTAAGATTCGATTAGATTCCTGGTGCGTGGATTTTCGCGCAACCAACCACAAAGGGAATAGCAACCCTAACCACCAAGCAGCAATCAAGATATGAGTAAAGAATATAATTTGATAATACCAAGCTTGCTCTGTCGCATGACCCGTGAATGAAAACGAATAAATCAAACTGGCTATGCCCAAGGAAGCGACCATTAATGCAAGGCGTGAAAATGGCCACAGACTGAAGGCACGATCCGACCCAAGGGTAAATGACGCTATGATCACCAAGCAATAACCAATCACATTAGCGATTAAGGTACTGCCCGCAGGCGAATCCCAATAGATAGAGACCATCATAGGGTCAAACATGAGCGATAGACTCTCTTCCATCGCCCCACCAACGAGGATAAAAAAATAAGCTATTGTCGCCGCTAAACCAATCAACGCACCTCCTCGTACGTACCTTTTTATACTACTCAATAAAGCAGACTGATGACGCAACAAACAAAATGCAAATAGCCCACCTACAACGCTTGATATACCAAAATACAATACCAACGTGTCAATAATTGCGCGATTTCCCAGTTCGTTAACATCATACAGCCCCTTTTTTATAAAATGGGGTAAGCGGATTAAATGGTTGATCTTACCTTTGCATGAGAGTGAGACAGACCGGCATCTCATCGGATTATCTGGTTGATGCTTCACCTACTGCTGGTGCATGTTTCCTTCGCTAATTCCAGCAAGAACCCCACACGCCTCAACTTCCCGGTCATCGTTGCAACTCGCTCTCAGTGAAACGAGTTGTTTCTCAAGCGCTTGCAGAGCGGTTATCTGCGACCGCACATGAGAGATGTGATCATCGAGCAAGGCGTTGACGGCGGTACAAGGCTGATGAGGGTCGTCCTGATAGCTCTGTAGTTCGTGAATCTCAGCCAGTGACAGGCCCAGGATTCTGCAGCGACGGATGAAGGCCAGCCCCTCACCATGCTTCTCGGTATAGACACGGTAACCGTTGTCCTGCCGATCAGGCGGCGGCAACAAGCCCTGCTGTTCATAGAAGCGGATCGTCTGTGTTTCGACCCCTACCAACTGCGCCAACTGACCAATGCGCATCAGCCTCCTCCCCAACGGATTCTTTACTCTATTGACCTTATAGTAGCTTTATAGTTTAAAATGGTACCACAACATTGTTCAAGTGGAGTAGTATCATGAGCAAATCCTGTGGTGGCGCCTGTGGCGCTGATGCAACGTCCGCAGCGGATACCGATATACAGGCCTCCTCCGAGGCGCCAGGGAGATGGGTCAGTGTTTATGCCGTGCCGAAGATGGACTGTCCATCAGAAGAACGAATGATTCGCCTAGCCCTGAACGGCTTTGAGGAGATTCGGGCGCTGTCCTTCGACTTGTCGAACCGCCGGCTGAAGGTCGTGCATGACGGCGAGGTCGAGCCCGTCACCTCGAAACTGAAGACCTTGGGGCTAGGCGCCTCGCTTCAGGAAACCGTCGCTGCAAATCCGGAGACCATCAAGGCCGCCGAGTTTTCGGCAGCTTCTGCTAAGCAAGAATCCGGGACCCTGCGCTGGTTGCTCGGCATCAATGCACTTCTGTTCGTGGTGGAAATGACTGCCGGTCTGATCGCCCAGTCCACCGGCCTGATTGGAGAATCCCTGGACAATTTTGCCGATGCGGCGGTGTACGGGCTTGCCCTTTATGCGGTTGGACATAGCGTGAAAATGCAGGTACGTGCCGCGCATCTTGCTGGTGTACTGCAACTGATCTTGGCTGTGGGCGTGCTCGTAGAGGTGGTGAGACGCTTTGTATTCGGTAGTGAGCCTGAATCGCTGGTGATGATGGCTATCGCATTCGTCGCATTGATTGCCAATACCAGTTGTCTGCTGCTCATATCCAAACATCGGGAAGGCGGGGCGCACATGAAGGCAAGCTGGATATTCTCGGCCAACGACGTGGTGATCAACCTGGGGGTCATCACCGCCGGCGCCCTGGTCGCGTGGACCGGTTCCAATTATCCGGATCTGATTATCGGCACCATCGCGGGGGGTATTGTACTTAACGGTGCCAGACGCATTTTGGCGTTGAAGGGTTAAATAATGCTCATTATTGGCAAAAAGCTCTCGCCGTATGCCCTATTGTCCATATCGGGCCTGCTGGCAGCGTCTGATCAGGCTGTAAAGTGGCTGGTGCAGCAATCAATGGCCTATGGCGAGTATGTTTCGGTGACCCCGTTCTTTAACTGGGTGCACCTATGGAACACCGGTGCCGCATTCAGTCTTTTTGCGAATGGTGGAGGCTGGCAGCGCTACTTTTTTATCGGAATCGCGGTAGTGGTCTCGATTTTTCTGATCAAGCTGATCCTTGAAAATCGTCATAAAGGAGAAGCCATCGCTTACAGTCTTATCCTCGGTGGCGCCATGGGCAACCTGATTGACCGGGTCTTTCGCGGCTATGTTGTGGATTCCTTTGATTTCTATTGGCGAGACTGGCATTGGCCGGCCTTCAACCTGGCTGATATTGCAATTGTCCTCGGTGCCTTACTTTTCGTTTCCAGCAGCTTGTTGGGTAAAAAAGCAAACACCAATGCCGAGTCGGATGGATCTGACTGACACCTACGCCTATACAACACCATGACCGAACTTCCCGACAACATCCTTCACCTGCCGCAATACCAAGTACTGGGCTGCAAATCAACCGACGACGAAATGCACTTCCAGGTGGACGTGCCCGATCCCATCGCCTGCGAGGAATGCGGCGTGCAGGGTGAGTTCGTACGGTTCGGCAAGCGTGACGTTCCCTATCGTGATCTGCCCATCCACGGCAAGCGGGTCACTCTCTGGGTGGTCCGCCGCCGATACACCTGCCGGGCCTGCAAGACAACATTCAGGCCCCAGCTACCGGAGATGGTGGACGGATTCCGTATGACACTGCGGCTGCATGAGTACGTGGAGAAGGAATCCTTCAACCACCCCTACACCTTTGTGGCGGCACAGACCGGCCTGGACGAGAAGACGGTGCGCGACATCTTCAACGCCCGCGCCGAGTTCCTGGGGCGCTGGCACCGCTTCGAGACGCCCCGCATCCTGGGCATTGACGAGCTATACCTGAACAAGCTCTACCGCTGCATTCTGACCAACATTGAGGAGCGAACCCTGCTCGACCTGCTGGCCACCCGCCGCCAGGACGTGGTGACCAACTACCTGATGAAGCTGAAAGACCGGCAGAAGGTCGAGATCGTCAGCATGGACATGTGGAACCCCTACCGGGCAGCGGTCAAGGCTGTGCTGCCCCAGGCCCGTATCGTGGTCGATAAGTTCCATGTGGTGCGCATGGCCAACGATGCCCTAGAGAGAGTGCGCAAGGGCCTCAGAAAGGAGCTGAAACCGTCCCAGAGCCGGACTCTCAAGGGAGACCGGAAAATCCTGCTGAAACGCGCTCACGAAGTCTCAGACCGGGAGCGCCTCATCATGGAGACCTGGACAGGTGCGTTCCCGCAACTGCTGGCCGCCTACGAGCACAAGGAGCGCTTCTACGGCATCTGGGACGCCACCACACGGCTCCAGGCAGAAGCCGCCCTGGACGAGTGGATAGCCACCATCCCGAAGGGCCAAAAGGAAGTCTGGAGCGATCTGGTCAGGGCAGCGGGAAACTGGCGCGAAGAGACCATGACCTACTTCGAGACGGACATGCCCGTCACCAACGCTTACACGGAGTCCATCAACCGACTGGCCAAGGACAAGAACCGTGAAGGGCGCGGTTACTCCTTCGAGGTGATGCGGGCACGAATGCTCTACACCACGAAGCACAAGAAGAAGGCACCGACTGCGAAGGTCTCTCCTTTCTACAAGAAAACCATCGGTTACGGACTGCCGGACTTCGCAGAGGAACTCAACTACGGAGTCGATCTATCAACCATCTGAGGGTGGTATCAGATTGATGGGGTGAAGGTGCCCCATCAACCATTAAATCCGTATACCCAGAAAAAATACTTCCATGTTGAAGGGGCAAGACACTGGGTGTTTGCGATCTGATGATCGGATTAATGGCATAAGCCAACGGTTGCGGCTGTTTTCAGCATCGACCGTTCTGATCGTAAGGCACATTAAAATACGTAGTGCAGTGAATCCCTACAATCCGACATGGAACGCTTATTTGGAGCGCCGCCATCGATCGATTTCCCCATTGTGAAGCTCGGTCATATCAAGGCTGTTGAGAGGCTTGAGCCGTATGAGGGGTGACTCTCAAGTACGGTTCTTAGGGGAGGATGGTGTGGTAACACACTGTCCTTACCCGACTAAAAGCACATATTGGAGTCGATGCCAAACGTGGCTTGGTGCATAGTTTCACCACCACTTCTGCCAATGAACATGACCTAAACCAAATCACTGAGCTCATGCATGGCGATGAGACGTTTGTCTCTGCTGACTCGGGCTACCGTGGCGTGGAAAAACGTGAGGAAACCAAAGATAAGACGTTGGAGTGGTTGATTGCGGAGATGCCAAGCAAGGTTCGGGAATGGAAAAAGCATCCCCGTATTAATAAAATCCCCATCAATACTGAGTACATAAAAGCGAGCATCAGAGCAAAAGTAGAGCACCCGTTTCGGATACTGAAGTGCCAGTTTGGCTTCCGCAAAGTGGTCTATAAAGGTCTATCAAAAAATGACAATAAGCTCGCGGTGTTGTTTGCACTGGGAAATTTGTTACGAGTAGATCAGATGATACGTTCTGCACGGGGTTAATCCGTCCAAATAACGGTTGTAAGGTGCTTGAAGTACCTTACAAGTGGGTTAAGTGGTGATTAAATGTCGCTTCTGAGGAAATACTGTCACAAGCTGAAAGTCAGCTAAAAATTGTCTTACTTGTTCGTATGTTCCCTAGAATAGGCACAGCAATAATTAATAGGATAAATACCTAGGAAATTATTATTATGAAATGTCCAACGTGTGAAAAAACTATTGAATTTGATTGGCTAGAAACTGAATGCATTGAACCAAACGAAGAATTTAATTGCTCTCATTGTGCTGAGGTTTTGAGATATGAGATTGATGAAGGAACTTACCTAGGTGCTCAGCATTTTACTGTGGAAGTTGTTGATGAGTAATTTTATTAGTTTGAATAAAATGCTATTTTATACCAACAGGAGATTTTAAAAATTAACACCATAATGTGGGGTGCGCGTTTAGGGAACGTGCGATTAAGTCAGCTAGTTAGTACGAAATCACTACTGACTTGATTTGCTTTTCAATTTGCTCAAAACCTCAGTTTTTAGTGTGTCTTATCCTCTAGTTGAAGCCTTTAAAGCTCCAACT
>NZ_JAJATW010000040.1 GCF_020532605.1 Marinomonas algarum
GGCGTTTTGAAAATGAAGGCGGAAGGGCTGTCCGTCTCTGCTAAGGGAGGCAAGCGTAAGTCTAGTGTAAGGCTAGCGGCTGCCTGAGAACTTGGAAGCCCCTACATTTATGTAGGGGAGCAGTCACTCAGTCTTGATAAATAACGGTTAATCTCAAAAAGTTTCCTCGCTTATGGCGGCATTCATTGTCTGTTCAGAGGATCTGACTTCGAATTGGCGTTATAACGTTGTAGCGCTATAATGTGGTTAACCAAAAAGGGAGTATATTTATGAGTCATTTATCGAAGCGTTCAACGGTGTATTTTGAGCCGCAAATTCATCAAGCATTAAAAATGCGTGCAGCTTCTACGAATGTATCTTTATCAGAACTCATTGATGAAGCCGTTCGCCTTTTAATGCAGGAAGATCAAGAGGATTTAAACGCTGTTTCAAGTCGTGTGGCAGAAGAAGAAATTAGCTACGAAGTGTTGCTTAACGATCTAAAGAAACATGGCAAAATATAAAATAACGTTCAAAAAATCCGTTACGAAAGATTTTAGAAGTATTCCGAAGAAAGACGTAACTAAAATACTCCAGTGTATCGAATTGTTAGCCGAAGACCCACGAGCGGAAGGCTGTATAAAACTATCTGGACAAGAAGTTTACAGAGTACGACAAGGCCTTTACCGCATAGTTTATGAAATTAGAGATGAGGTTTTGGTTGTCAATGTCGTGAAAGTGGCTCATCGTTCAAGCGTTTACAACCACACCTAACAAGCCAACCCACTGAACATTACCGCAAGAAATAATATTGTATTTAGCAAAGACAGTGCATGCGATTGTTTTTGATGAGCGGCACCCAATCTAGTGATCCATACCTAAAACAAGGTCAAAACAATTACTGGAGCAATGTATGTCAAATGCAGAAACAACCCTTTTTAGTCCTGTTACCCTAGGCGATGTTGAACTAGCGAACCGCTTTGTGATGGCGCCGCTTACCCGCACCCGCGCACCGGGTCATTTACCCAATGCTTTAATGGCCGAATACTACGGTCAACGCGCCAGTACAGGATTAATTATTACCGAATGCACCATGGTGAGTGAAGGCACATCGGCCTTTGGCGATGATCCGGGCATTTATTCGCAAGAACAAATCGATGGTTGGAAGTTGACCACAGACGCCGTACATCAAGCTGACGGCCGCGTCTTTATGCAAATTTGGCACGCTGGAAGAGCCGCTCATCCTTTATTGAATAATGGTAAAGAAGCGGTAGGCCCAAGCGCCATCGCGATTGACGGCGACACTCACACCCCAGAGGGCAAAAAGCCTTATACAGTGCCTCGTGAATTAACCGTCGCCGAGATCAAAACCATCGTGAACGATTTCCGCCAAGGCGCGATCAACGCCAAAGCGGCCGGTTTTGACGGCGTTGAAATTCATGGTGCCAACGGCTATTTGCTTGATCAATTTTTGCGTGACAGCGCCAACCAACGTACTGACGAATACGGCGGCTCGATGGAAAATCGCGCGCGTTTTCTATTCGAAGTGATCGAAGCAGTGACAGAAGTCATGGGCAGCGGCCGAGTCGGCGTACGTTTGTCGCCATTGAATAGCTTCCAAAGCATGAAAGACAGTGACCCATTGGCATGGACGCGCTTTTTAGCCGAGCAACTAAATCGTTACAACTTGGCTTATGTACACCTGATGCGCGCGGATTTCTTTGGCATTCAGCAGGCTGATGTGGTGAGCGTGGCGCGTGAAACTTACCAAGGTCATTTGATGGTCAACATGGGCTACAGCCCAGAAGAGGCGCAACAAGTGCTTAAATCGGGTCAAGCCGACAGCGTCGCGTTTGGTACGAGCATTCTGGCGAACCCCGACTTTGTTGAGCGTGTCAAACAAGGTGCCGAGTTGAACCAACCGAATCCAGACACCTTCTACACTTCTGGTACGGAAGGTTACACCGATTACCCCTTTATGAATGCCTAGTAATCTATTAGCGCTTAGCAATTTATGAGCGCTTAACGACTGTGGTATAAACACCTTATCAAAACGCCAAGGCTGCGGCTTTGGCGTTTCTTTTGTCAGTCAGTAAAAAAATAAGGCGTTATTGTTAATGTGTCAGATTACCTGTAAATTTTAGTTCGCAGTATAAAGAACGGAATTTTTATGACACAGCTGACCTCAAACTTCTCTTTCTTAAAAGAACATGACCCGCTTTTCGTTGAGTTGGCTTCCTCAGCAGAGCGCGCTTTCGTTGGCGATCCAAACACCACTTTGCTTAAGTTACGTCAATTGGGTGAGGCCTTAGCCCAGCACATTGCGGTATTGGCAGGCATTCCCTTCGATGATCAAACCTCACAAGCGGATCTACTTTACAAAATACACCGTGAATTGAAGTTAGAACCGGTAGTACGAGAGCTGTTCCACACCTTGCGCATTGAAGGCAATAAAGCCAACCACCAATTCAAAACAAAGCACAAAGAAGCCATTAACGGCTTGGTTGTTGCGCGTAAATTAACCATCTGGTTCCACCAATCTTTTGGCGAAGCAGGGGTCAACTTTAAGCCTGGCCCTTTCGTTGCCCCGACAGACCCCAGTGAGCAGTTGCGAAAATTGCAAGGTGACATTGCCCAGCTAAGAAATGATCTGCAACAAGCCAATCTTGATTTGGATTCCAGCCAGCAACTCAATGAGCTTGTGGCCAAAGAAAAAGACGAATACGAAGCACTGGCCCATGCGATGGATGAAGAATCCCGCGCACTGGCTGAGCAAGCAGTGGCACATGAACAGGCACTTACTCAACAGCAACGAGATTACGAAGCCAAAATTCAGGCACTTCAAGCTCAGCTGGCCAGCCAAGATGACACAACACAAGCGACGCAACGTCAGCAATTAAACACCAATACGCAGGCCGCCACGCAACACATAGTGTTAGACGAAGCGTTAACGCGCATCTTAATTGACCAGCAACTCACCGAAGCGGGTTGGATAGCAGACAGCGAAGCCTTCACCTTCAGAAATGGCACCAGACCAGAAAAAGGCAAAAATATCGCCATTGCTGAGTGGCCCACAGAATCTAATGGCGCTGCTTTAAAAAAACAAAAGGGGCGAGCAGATTATGTATTGTTTGCCGGTTTAACGCCCATCGCTGTGGTTGAGGCGAAAAAAGAAAACACCAATGTCGCGGGTAAGATTGCCCAGGCAGAACGTTACAGCAAGGGTCTAGCAGTCCTACCGCCCATGCAAGGCGCCTGGGAGTTGGCCGGCATGACGGTCGCGTGGCCAGATGAAAACGAAGGTCATTACAAGGTGCCCTTTGTGTATTCGTGTAATGGTCGTCCTTATGTGCCCCAGTTAGCAGAACAATCCGGCACTTGGTTTCGTGATGTGCGTGACTTTGCCAATATTAAGCGCGCCCTGCCGAGCTTTCATACGCCGGTCGGCTTGCTCGATCTACTTAAGCGCAGTAAAGAAGCAGCCGAGCAAAAACTCAAAGCGGAGCCATTTGGTTATTTAAAAGTGCGTGACTACCAGCAAAAAGCCATCATGGCCGTTGAAAACGCACTGTCCCGTGAAGTGCGCAGTGCCTTGCTGGCGATGGCAACAGGAACCGGTAAAACACGTACTATTATCGGCTTAATGTATCGCTTTTTAAAAGCTGAACGCTTTAAGCGCATCTTGTTTTTGGTGGATCGTACCGCATTAGGACAACAAGCCATCGATGCCTTTAATGAAGCGCCTCTTGAGCAAAATCACACCTTATCTAAAATCTACAATGTAGCAGAGCTTGGCGACATGGCGGCTGAAGCGGAAACTCGTGTTCAGGTAGCGACGGTTCAAGCCATGGTAAAGCGCATTTTTATGAGCGACACCCCGCCGCCCGTTGATCAATTTGACTGCATTATTATCGACGAAGCGCACCGCGGCTACACGCTCGACCAAGACATGACAGAAGGGGAAATAGCCACGCGCGATGCCAGCCAATACCTGTCCAGCTACCGTCGTGTATTGGAATACTTTGATGCGGTCAAAGTGGCATTAACCGCAACCCCGGCCAAACACACCAGCGAAATTTTTGGCAAACCTGTTTACACCTACTCTTATCGCGAAGCCGTGGCAGACGACTGGCTGATCGACCATGAGCCGCCTATTCGTTACGAAACCCTACTGACCCAACAGGGCATTACCTTTGCCAAAGGCGATCAAGTCAGTGCGATCAACACGCAAACCGGCGAAGTGCAAAGTGCCGAATTAGACGATGAGCTAAGCTTTGAGGTCGATGCGTTTAACCGACGAGTCATCAACGAAAATTTCAACCGCGTTATCTGTGAGCAGTTAGTGCAGGAGCTTGACCCATTTGGCGACGAAAAAACACTCATCTTTTGTGCCACTGACTTACACGCTGACATGGTCAAACGCTTGTTAGACGAAGCGTTTAAAGACCTTTATAACGGCGAGTATAACCAAGCCGCGGTTGTCAAGATCACTGGCCAAAGTGATAAAGTTGATCAACTGATCCGCCAATATAAAAACGAACGCTATCCAAACATTGCCATCACGGTGGACTTGCTGACCACTGGCATTGATGTGCCTACTATTTGTAATCTGGTCTTTATGCGTCGTGTAAAATCACGGATTTTATACGAGCAAATGATCGGCCGTGCGACTCGTCGCTGCGATGAAATTGGTAAAACCGTCTTCCGTATTTACGACCCTGTGGATATTTACGCCGCCCTTGCCGACGTGAATACCATGAAGCCTTTGGTAAGAGATCCGAGCATTACATTGGAGCAATTGGTCGATGAAATCACGAATCCAGAGCAGTTGGAGCGGTCGCTAAACGCCCCTGGCGATACGCCTGATCAAAACCACGCTGATGTGGTGCTGAGTCAACTCAGCCAGAAGGTGATGCGAGTACTGCGTAAAGCCGAGAAAAAAGCGGAAAACAAACCGGCACTTAAGCAAAAACTTGGTGAGCTGCAAGAATTATGGGGCATTGAACCCAAAAGCCTACACAAGCACCTCAATGAGCTAGGCCCTAAGTCAGCGGCACACTTTATGTCTCAGCACACGGGCTTATTGAACCAATTAGCCGAAGTGAACAGCCTGCTAGGCAGTGATCGTCAACCGGTGATTTCTGAACATCACGACGAGATCAAAGAACGCACCCAAAGTTACGGCGAACACCAAAAACCGCAAGACTACCTAGACAGTTTCAATCAGTTCATTAAAGAACAACTGAACCAAAGCGCGGCCTTGTCTGTGGTGGTGAATAAACCCCGTGACCTCACCCGTGAGCAGCTAAAAGAGATCAAGCTGTTGCTTGATGGGGCGGGTTACACAGAACCCAAACTGCAAAGCGCCGTGCGCAACCAAACCAACCAAGACATTGCCGCCAGCATCATCGGCCACATTCGTCGGGCTGCCTTCGGTGAGCCACTGGTCGCATTTGATACCCGAGTGGCGCAAGCCATGCAACGCATCTACCAAAGCCACAACTGGCTGCCAGCACAACGAAAATGGCTTGAGCGCCTAGCCAAACAACTGGTACACGAAGTGATTATTGACCGTAACTTCGTCAATGAACGTTTTGGTGAGCACGGCGGCGCAAAACAGTTTGATAAAATACTGGGCAATCAACTGGATAGCGTACTGGATGAACTAAGTGAGGCTATTTGGCCACAGAAAAGTGCTTAGAGTTGCCTCTATGAACAATTCAAAAACACATAGATGCTTCAATGAAAGTTTGAAAAATAGAAATCATTTCACCATTATTCGCCAAGGATCAGGCTTGATTAAGTTTACTTTACTACCTATAATTTTGCGCAATACACCCGCCAAGCCTATGGTTCTTGTAACTACGCTCAAATCGTGCGGGTTTTTTATGCCTGCAATTTGCCTGAACAAAATCGAGAGAAGGCAATGATAGCATTCAACAAACCTGCAATAACCCCTGAACAACAGCTTACTTTGTTAGAAAAACGCGGGCTGACTATTTTTAACCACTCTCGCGCGTTGGCATTTTTACGATCCGTGAGTTTCTTTCGTCTAACGCCCTATATGCGACCTTTTCAGGAGAATGCTCAGCATAATTTTATTGCCGGCACCTGCTTTCGTCAGTTGGTAGAAATATATGATTTTGATAGACGACTACGTTTATTAGTGATGGACGCCATTGAACGAGCGGAAGTCGCTATCCGTGGTCATATCAGCAATCATATGGGCACTGCCTATGGGAGTCATTGGTACCTTGAAGCAACCTATTTTAAAAACAGATCACAGCATGATCGTTTATTAAATGACATTCGCAGTAAGCAAGAAAATGAGCTTCGTGATTACCACAAAGAATGTGATCGAATAGATAAGCTCAAAACAGACGATGCCCGTAAAGCTAACTTGAAAAGCAAACGGCAACAAGAAAGCTACGCTAGGCATTATGCGTTAACCTACACAACTCCTGAACTCATGCCTAATTGGGCTATGGTAGAAGACATCACCTTGGGTACGCTGTCCTATTTATACAAAAACCTCAGTAAAGACAGCGATAAAAAGCATATTGCTAGGGGATTAGGGCTAGAAGCCCCGTTACTTGAGTCTTGGCTGCATACCTTAACCACGGTGAGGAACCTATGCGCTCATCATAGCCGCCTTTGGAATCGAGAACTGGGCATTAAGCCGGCCGTGCCGAAAAGTAACCGAATTGCATGGCCAAACTATTTGAGAGAAGGCAGTGCAAGTTTGCATACTCGTGCCGCGGTGATTCTGCCGATACTGCAACACTTTATGACCCATTGCGCCCCGCATGCCAGCTGGAAACAACGTTTAATTGAGCTCTTTAATGAGTTCCCTAATACACCTTTAGCTCCGATGGGGTTGCCAAATGGTTGGCAGCACGACCCATTTTGGCAGAACATCTAAGAGACTTTTTATGACCAACAATGACATCGTTCAAAAACTCTGGAACCTATGTGACGTATTACGCGATGACGGCATTAACTATAGCGATTACGTAACAGAACTCGTGCTACTGCTGTTTATAAAAATGGTGCATGAAAACACCGAAGCCGGCACGTTAAAAAAACACCCGCTGCCGGAAGGCTGCCGCTGGACCGACATCAGCGAGAAGTCAGGCATTAACTTATTAAACGATTACAAACGCATCCTGTTAAGCCTGTCTACGGGCAAAGACGCCGACGGCAACCTAGTGCATGAAGACCCATTGATCAGTGCGATTTACGCCGATGCGCAAACGCGTCTGCGTGAGCCGCGCCATTTAGAACAAATGATCAAAACCCTCGACCACATTGACTGGTTCAGCGCCGCCAAAGACGGGCTTGGTGATTTATACGAAGGGTTGTTAGAAAAGAACGCCAGCGAAACTAAATCTGGCGCAGGGCAATATTTCACGCCACGCGCCTTAATTAATAGCATGGTACGTTGCATGAAGCCGCAAGTTGGCGAAGTAACACAAGATCCTGCGGCGGGCACTGCAGGTTTTTTGGTCGCTGCCGACCAATACATGCGCGAGCAAACCGACGATTACATGGACTTGACGGCCAAAGAAGCGGGCTTCCAGAAAAACCAAGCCTTTGTTGGCGTAGAACTGGTGCCGAACACGCGACGCTTGGCCTTAATGAACTGCTTATTACATGGTATGGAAGGCGACGACGAAGGCGTTATTCATCTTGGTAATGCACTGGGCGATGCAGGTAAGGCATTGAAACCAGCGGACATCATTCTTGCCAATCCGCCTTTTGGCACCAGTAAAGGCGGCGAAGCCAGCAACACCCGAGACGATTTAACCTACAAAACCAGCAACAAACAGCTGGCGTTTTTGCAGCATATTTATCGCAACCTCAAACCCGGTGGCCGCGCCGCCGTGGTGTTGCCCGATAACGTGCTGTTTGAAGCGGGCGTGGGTACAGAGGTGCGCCGTGACCTAATGAACAAGTGCAACCTGCACACCCTCTTGCGCCTGCCCACGGGCATTTTTTACGCCCAAGGGGTAAAAACCAATGTGCTCTTTTTTACTAAGGGCAGCGCAACCGACAAACACCAGCAAGAAAACTGCACCGAAAATGTCTGGGTGTATGACCTGCGCACCAATATGCCCAGCTTTGGTAAACGCACCCCCTTTGGTGACAGCCACCTAGCGCCCTTTGAAACTGTTTATGGCGACAACGCCGATGGCATCAGCCCTCGTAATGAAGGGGAATACAGCTTTGGTGCTGAAGAGATTACCGTAGACAAACAAGCGGCGGTAGAAAACGAAAACGTCGACGACGACCTACTAAAAAGCCGCTGGCGTTGCTTTAGCCGCGATTGGATACGCGACACCAAAGGCGACTCACTGGACATTAGCTGGTTAAAAGACAAAGACAGCGTCGACGCCGCCGACTTACCCGAACCCAGCGTACTCGCCCGTGAAGCCAAAGACGAACTCGCAGCCGCCATGAGTGAGCTTGATGAATTGTTAGCGGCGTTGGAAGGGGTGAATTAATGAGTGACGTTAATTTGCCGGAAGGGTGGGGATATACAAATGTTGGTTCTTATCTATATCTAAAAAATGGCTTTGCGTTTAAAAGCGGTAATTATGTTAATCCATCAAAAGTGACATACCCTGTCATTCGTATATCTGATCTAAATGGATTCATTGCTACGGATAAAAATGCTGCACATGTAGAATACGGGGCAGAAGGCTTTGAAATAAGGCGTGGTGATTTATTAATTGCAATGTCTGGAGCAACAACTGGTAAAATAGGTATCTATGAGGGCAGTGAACCAGCATATCAAAATCAACGCGTTGGTAATTTGAAATTGCATTTTGAAGCTCTTGGCTGTGAACGTTATAAAAATCGGTTGATCTCAGCACTTAGCGATCAAATTCTAAAGATCGCATATGGAGGTGCACAACCTAATATTTCAGGGAAAGCGATTGAAGAAATTGAGATCTCTCTCCCGCCCCTAGCCGAGCAAAAAGTCATTGCCGATAAACTCGACACTCTACTGGCACAGGTCGAAACCACCAAAGCCCGTCTCGAACGTATCCCCAACATCCTAAAAACCTTCCGCCAATCCGTCCTCGCCGCCGCCGTGAGTGGGAAATTGACGGAAGAGTGGCGTGTAAAGAATAAGTTTAGCTTTACTAAGGACGAACGGATAGAAGAAATACGTAAGTATAAATATCAAACTTGGATAAATGCGCAAGAAGCAAAATATGAGGCTAAAGGGAAGCGGCCTAAAACAGATTCTTGGAAGAAAAAATATAAAGAGGCTGAAATTGATCCTGATTTTCTAGAAAGAGATTTGCCTGAAGGTTGGGTTTGTCAACCTTTAGAGGGGTTGGTCTATATTTCTGCACGAATTGGCTGGAAAGGTTTAAAGGCATCTGAATATACTGAAACAGGGCCTTTATTTCTTAGTGTCCATTCTTTAAATTATGGACGAGAAGTTAAACTATCAGAAGCATTTCATATATCTAAAGAACGATTCGATGAAAGCCCCGAGATTATTCTTAATAATGACGATATTCTTCTCTGCAAAGATGGCGCGGGTATTGGAAAAATAGGAATTGTTAAAAATTTAACAGAATCAGCTACTATTAATTCATCTCTCTTACTTATTCGATCTGGTAAGTTTTTTATTCCTGAGTTTCTTTACTTCTTTTTGGCTGGTCCAACTATTCAAAGGCTGGTGCAGGAGAGAATGACGGGATCAGCTGTACCTCACTTGTTTCAAAGAGATGTAAAGGAATTTGTGTTAGAGATTCCACCGCTCGAAGAGCAGGAAGAAATTGTTCGTCGAGTGGAAGAACTCTTCGCCTTTGCCGACGCCATCGAGCAAAAAGCCAATGCGGCCCTTGAGCGCGTCAACAATCTCACTCAATCCATCTTGGCCAAAGCCTTCCGCGGTGAACTAACGGCCGACTGGCGCGCAGCGAATCCAGAGTTAATCACCGGTGACAACTCCGCCGAAGCCTTACTGGCAAAAATCAAAGCCGAACGTGAGGCGATGAAAAAGCAGCCTAAGAAAAAAGCGACGACAAGAAAAATCTAGTAGGCATGGTCAGACTCCGCGTGGGAACAAAGAAACAACCGTGATATAAACACCTTATCAAAACGCCAAGGCTGCGGCTTTGGCGTTTCTTTTTTGACTTGTTAAGGCAACCACAGTGACCATGACACCCTCTTTTACCGCTCCTACTTTATTGTCCAAGCTACCCGCCACGGGCGTGACGATTTTCACCAAGATGTCGGCGTTAGCCAATGAAAAAGGCGCGATCAATTTATCCCAAGGTTTTCCAGATTTTCCACCCGATCCGCGCTTGTTAGAACGCGCTTCCCAGGCGCTATTAACGGGCAATAACCAATACTCCCCGATGACAGGTTTGCCATTATTGCGAGAAGCGATTGCCGACTTAATCGCGCGTCATTATGGCCGCAATGTTCATGTCGCCGATGAAATCACCGTGACCAGCGGCGCGTCGGAAGCGATTTTCGATGCTATTACCGCGTTGATCAAACTGGGCGACGAAGTCATCTTATTTGACCCCGCTTACGACTTGTATGAACCGACGGTCACCCTAGCGGGCGGGATTTGTAAGCGCGTTAGTTTGGAAGCGCCCACGTTTCGCCCAGATTGGCAGGCGTTTGAAGCCACACTAACGGCAAAAACGCGTTTGGTGTTGATCAACACGCCACACAACCCGACCGGCAGCTGTTGGCTGGCAGAGGATGTAGAGCGATTATGGCAAGCGGTTCAGCACCGTGATGTGTATGTGCTGTCTGACGAGGTGTATGAGTTCATCCAGTTTAACGAAAGCGTAGTGAGTGTTCACAAACATCAGCGCCTTGCCGAACGTAGCATTATCGTCTCGTCATTTGGCAAAAGTTTTCATCTTACCGGCTGGAAAGTGGGCTATGTGGTCGCGCCTGCCGACATCACCGCCGAATTGCGTAAAGTCCATCAATACGTCACCTTCTGCACAGCGACGCCCTTGCAGCAGGCGTTAGCCGAGCATTTGTTGGCATTACCGGAGGAAAGCGCGGGGCTAGCGGGGTTGTATCGACAAAAACGCGATGTGCTAAGAAACGCCTTAGCAAACAGTCGTTTTCACTTATTGCCCTGCGATGGCACCTATTTTCAGCTGTTGGATTACAGCGACATCAGCGACCTCGACGACGTGGCATTTTGCGAATGGCTCATCGATGAGGTGGGCGTGGCTGCGATTCCGATCAGTGTGTTTTATCAAACGCCCCCTAACGGCCAACGACTGATTCGTTTGTGTTTTGCCAAGGAAGACGACACCTTGGTAGAAGCGGCTCAGCGCTTGAGTGCTTTGTAATGAAGTACTGACTAACCGGATGTCGACACTTGGCCACGTATTTCTTTGTTTATCTTATCCAGTGCCGCGAAGACATCTAGGCTGTTTTCCTCGATCTGATGAAAGGCGTCGGTGAGTTTGACATAGTCAATGGGCACGTCTTTTATCAATTCGAAAACGGTTTTGGTGCCGTTATGAAGGTTAGCATGGGGTTTTTCGAGGGATTTATAAGAGGCGGCTGAGGAGAATAATTGCTTGCCGTCGCCTTGATCGTACCATTTACCAAGACGACAGTGGTGGTGATCAACGAACTCAAAAACCGGCGCTTTTTTGTTCATTGATAAATAGTCGTCCCTGAATAATGGCGTTTCAGACAAGAAACGCCATGGTATTTTTAGGCTTTTCCATTAAAAACGTTATTTTTAGCCATATGCGCTGTAAAAAAGACCCAAAATATTGGGCACAATAAAGCC
>NZ_JAJATW010000003.1 GCF_020532605.1 Marinomonas algarum
GGTCCAATCAATAGTCTTGGATAACCTTACTAAAGGATGATTCGAGTTAATGATGTCTACGAGCTGAGGTTGAAATAAATCTTTTTGTGGAATGCTCTCTGTCTGACGAGGCTTCATAAAACTCACCAATTCTGCAACTTTTTGGGCCTTACACTGTATTTACAGCAAGATTTAGACATAAACTATCTAATAAAAACACAATAAATTCAATAGGTTGAGAGTTATTCAGGGACGACTAATTATTTCATCAATCCGTTGGAAACGACTGTGCAATACCTTTGGTATAATGAGGAGCCAAAGTAGCCAGAACAGGGTTGGGAAAAAATTTTAATACTTCGTGTATTCAACCTTCGTAAGATATGCCGATTTATGGATTCGCTCCCAACCCAAACGCCCTGAATAATGTTAGGGTGCTGAGCTAAGTCTCTCGATATAAAGTCAACAGGGCATCAACATGCTTTTCCTGGTCAAAATATTCACGAGCTCGACTTTGCGCCAACACTGACAAACGAAACCTTTCTGCTGGATCGTTACTTAGTTGTTGAATAACTTCAACGAATGCAGACGTATCAAAAGGATCAACCAATCTACCGGATGACTCTAGAATTTCTGGGATGGCACCATAACTGGACCCAATAATAGCTTTTCCTGCCGCCATTGCCTCGATAACAGTTAGCCCAAATGCCTCGTTATGAGACGGAATAACCACTATGTCAATAGCTTTCAATAAACTATTAGGATCATCTGAAAAGCCATAGAAAATAACCTTATCTGTTAATTCTTGCTCAGCAATATAGGCTTGTAACGTTTTCAAATAATCGGCATCACCTCCTGTCTCTGCTGTCAAACCACCTACTATTATTAAATAAATTGGTTTGGACTTAAGTTTAGCAAGCGCCTTCAAAAGCTCCGGATGCCCCTTCCCATTCGACAATCGCCCAACAATTCCCATCAAAATGGCATCTGAGGACAAAGAGAATTGCCGCTTTAGATCCAACGGTTCACTCTCTACTTCATCGGATTGATGCATCTGAGTGCCTAACCATAAAGTCTTTACTTTATTTTCAATAATAGGTAGTGCCTTGATATTTCGTGCCCGAGTAAAGTAGCTAATCGACAACACCAAATCCACATTACGATAAATAAAACGGTGAATGATATCTTTTTTCGGACGCTTTGCTCCCATATGGTCAGTATAAATCAACTTAAAATCACACAATTTTTTCAACAATACCGCTAACATTAAATCACTGGATTTGTGGCAATGCACATACTGAATCTGTTGAGATTTAATCCACTTTGCCAACCTCAATAAATGGCGATAACCATCGCCACGACTCTGTAAAGTATAATTTTTATTAAATACGCTCTGCATTTGAGCATGAACTGGCGTACCCTCCTGCGATAAACCGAATACATTATGCCCTTTGGTCAGCATGACCGAGCCAACCCGAATAGGATACATTTCTAAGCCACCAAACCCTTTCGATAAACACATATGCAATATATTTAAAGATCTAGGCATCACTCAACCTTTCTTTGCTAAATTAAAATACCAGAGCTTGATCTCAGGAAAAATATTATCTACGTCTAGATTTTCTAAACTGTCCTCTTGCCCACTAGGCGAAAATGGTAGCCAGTAACCTTCACTGTTCAGCGTTTTCCAACGTAGTGGCGTTGCTGACCGCCGACTAGGATAGAAACCTATACAGGGCACGTCCAGTGCACCTGCAATATGTAGAGGGCCAGTTGAACCAGCAATAAACAAATCAGCTAATGCAATCGATCGCATAAAATCAGCAACCCCATCATTTTTATCATACAAGGCAGCCTTTATTTTTTCAGCTTGCAGAGCATCCACTAAAGATTGTGATATTAGCGATTCTCCAGGGCCTGCAGTAATAACAAAATGGAATAAATCTAACTGATTCAAATATTTAATTAGCTTAACCCATTGAGCAATGCTCAAAGTATTTGAAGATCCTCCCGTTACAGGGTGAATAAAACATTGTTTTTCTGGTGTCAGTATACCTACCTTCAGCAATTTACTACGTTGCTTATCTAACACTTGTGTAGCATAAGAAAGTAGAGGTCTTTCTTCTTGTAAGCAGTTTCCACCCAACACTTTAATAAAATAACGAGCTAAATCTAAGTTATATTCAAATTCGGGTTTACTTGAAGTAGAACGACGCTGCCGGAGTGTATGCGTATATAAAAATTGAGCAAGCTTAGTAGCGGGAGCAACTCTAATCGGGATTTTTGCCTGACGAACCAAGGTGGCATTGTAAGTATTGGAAAACAAACAAATAGCCGCATCAAAACTTTCAACTTTTAGCTGTTTTGCCAAACCTCTTTTTTTCTTAGAGTCTTTTGAATCGATGATTACTTCGTCGATCCATTCAAACGACTCTGCAATGTCTTTCGTATAATTTGGTACTAATGCCGTTACTCTAGCTTCAGGAAACGCTTTTTTGATAACTTGAATGGCAGGTAAAGCAAGCATAAAATCACCAATCTTATCATTGCGCACCACAAGTATTTTTTTAATTACTGGCATTGAATGTCTCTTACTTTCGTTCACTTTTTATATCCATATTTCATGGACGTATGACATCAGTTTTATATACGCTGGCCGTACAAAGTATTGTATGTTTTCAGTGTCAAAAACTAGCCGCCCTCAACATTCGTTTTGACCATTGACTCCAAGAGCCAATGTAGAGGCGTTTGGCCGGTATACCTGCATGATTTAATGCCAATATATTATGGCAAGCACTGATACCCGATCCACAATAATACACTCTGTCTTCGTGGTGACTTTCTGACAAACAAGATTGCCATTCGTCATGAAGCACGTTTGCTTCTTTGAAATAACCGTTTGCGTTTAAGTTATCCGTAAAAGGTCGATTTACTGCTCCCGGTATGTGACCACCCACTGGGTCTATGGTCTCGTTTTCCCCCCTAAAACGTCCTGCAGAACGGGCATCAACCAGCTGGAATTGATCTGTCTCTAAGTTTTCTGCAACAGCTTGTTCGCTTACTGACCAAGGGAAAGAGACTTCAAAACGCATTGATGCCACAACCGGTACGTTAACCTCACAAGATACATCTCCCCCTTCGCTTAACCAAGCTGGGAAGCCGCCATTTAAGACACGCACATCAATGCCTTGTTGACTCAACATCCACCAAGCACGGCCGGCAATGGAGCCACTTGAAGCATCATACACAACAACAATACTGTCTTGCTCTATGCCCCATGCTTGTAACTGAGTAGAAAACACATTTTCATCTGGTAAAGGATGACGTCCTGAGAATTCGGTTTCTGCAGAAGACAATTCATGGTGAACATCAACAAAAATAGCACCAGGAATATGTCCCTCTTGATATTCTAGTTGTCCTTTTTTGTGATCTGTTAAATAAAATCGACAATCTAAAACAACCACCTTCGGTTGGCCTATTAACCGCGTCAGTTCATTTGTATCAATGAGAGTATTTAATAGCACGAGCCTTCCTCAAGCAGTAGTGAATGCATCAAAATAATCGTTTCCATGGGGATTAAATCTACTTTGATTTTGTGTTTTTTGCTAATATTTGCCGTTAATATCTTTTATTGAGTGCCTTATGTTGCGTCTTGACCTTCTTCTTACTGAGCAAAATTTAACCAAATCTCGTTCACAGGCACAAACCTTTATTAGCGAAGGTCGTGTCTCTTATCAGGTTAACCAACAATGGATCACAGCAACTAAACCCAGCGTAAAGTTGCCTTTGGATACAAACATTCAAATTATACAGGATGAAGCAGACAAATACGTATCTCGAGGGGCATTAAAGCTTGAGGGAGCGTTGCAACAGACGCAACTGAACATTAAAGGATTTCAGGTATTGGACATTGGCCAATCAACCGGTGGCTTTAGTGACTGCGCGATTCAGCACGGTGCCGCCAAAGTCGTCGGCGTTGAAGTCGGGCATGGGCAATTAGACAAACGCCTGGTCGATCACGATAAGGTTATTTGTTTAGAGGGAATCAATGCCCGCCACTTATCCTCAAAGGATTTACAAGGGCATTTACCTAAAGACGGCTTTGACCTTGTCGTGATGGATGTATCTTTTATCTCGCAGACAAAAATTCTCCCCCAGCTTCCCTGTTTATTAAAAGACGCTGGCCACTTGATTACCTTAGTCAAACCCCAATTTGAAGTCGGCAAAGCCCACATTGGCAAAGGTGGCATCGTGAAAGACAAACAGCGTGTTGAACAAATGGGTAACGACATGAAAGCCTTTATTACGGCATTAGGTTTCACAGTCCAATGCTATATGGAAAGCCCTATTAAAGGCGGCGATGGTAATCAAGAGTTTTTACTTTGGGCGACGCGAACTGTTTAATCCAGTCACTCCTTTTCCTTGCTGTCTCTTCGTGGATTATTCTGTCGAGTGTCATTCAATCAGATTCCTTACAAGTTCACGGTCAAATAGATGAACATGTCGCCTCTTGATTCGATTAAATAACCTCGTTATAGGCTGGCGAATGACTCAATGTGACCTCTTGCGCTTCCTTTGCTTCTAGCGTATCGATGTAGCGCCGTGCCATATAAAATCCCCAGCAGCCAAAAATCACCGACCCTACCGCTTGACCAAATAAAATGCCTTCTGCCCCCATAAACATTGAAAAAATTACAATCAGAGGCCAGGTGCCGACTGTCGCTCGACCGAAGTTTAGTAGGGTACTGTTGAGTGGTTTTCCTAAATTATTAAAGACCGCAATCGCAATAAACAGTAGACTCTGAAAGAAAAAGCTAAATGACACAAAGGTAGCAAAGAATCGAATCAGCGCTGCACTCCCCTCGGTTGCGTGAAATACAGAAACCAACCAACCCTGCGCCTGATAAAGCCCCACACACAACACCACGCAATACACGAAAGCATAAGTGACTGCGCTATTAATGGTACTGTGCATACGATCAAAGCGGCCTGCGCCATAATTTTGTCCCAGTATCGGCCCCACCGCGCCTGACAACGCAAATAATCCACCAAACACCACAGGAATCACCCGACCAATCACGGCAACGGCAGCCACAGCATCATCACCAAACGTTGAGGTATGCTCCATCACAATGGCATTCGCCAGAGGCGAAGACATATTGGTGAGCATCGCAGGCACAACAATGACACTAATCGATTTAGCATCTTTGAAAAAATCCATTAAATCAAACTCACCCAACATTTTGTGGATGTGCACAACACCATAATAAGATACTGCCACCATGGAAAAGCGAGCGATTAAAGACGCAATGGCCGCACCCTGTACACCTAAACCAAAAGCAAAGATAAAAATAGGGTCGAGTACCGCATTCACCAACCCACCCACTAATGTTGTATACATTGCACGACGAGCGTCCCCCAAAGCACGCATAATGCCAGAGCCAATCATGCCAATCATAACCGCAGGCATACCTAATACTAGGATTTGCAAATAGCCTGTCGCCAAGTCCAACGTTCGACCGGTCGCACCGATGTAAAGCAAAATATGCGAGATATTAGGCCACAAGAACCATACAACCCCAGTAGAAAAGAAAATACCAAAAGCCAACACATTGACCGCTCGGCGCTTTGCTAATTCAATGTGCCCTTCACCAATCGCCTTGGACACCAGAGCGGTTGCCGAAATCGCCACCGCAATGCTAAGCGATACCGTAAAAAACATAATACTGCTGGCAAAACCCACTGCCGCGACGGCTTCTTTCTCTCCCAGCATCGATAGAAACAACATATCAACCAAGTCAACGAGGAACATACACATCAAACCAAGGGCACCCGTGGCAGACATGGTAACGACGTGTTTAAAAGTAGAACCTTGTGTGAGCTTTGCCGTATGTGGCATTCATATCCCCTAAGCAATCGCGTACCACTTGGGTACGGGTGAGCGAATAAGCAAAAAAACCGAAAAAGTAGGTACTTTTTCGGTTTTTATTTTCTCATGTATCGCTAACCAAGAGAAAGCGCCCTATAAGGATTAATCTAGCACAAAAAGATCTTGTATCATCGCGTTGCACGCAACCATTGTGCAATACGCGCTTCTGGGTCGGCATTTAACGTGATGTCTGTCACTGCGGCCACCACATCCGCTCCTGCATCGAGTACACCTTGAGCCCTTTCCACACTGATGCCACCAATGCCTACCAGCGGCGTTGTTTCTAACTGCGCCTTCCACTGGGAAACGGTTTCCAATCCCTGTTGGTGCCACTTCATTTTCTTCAAAATAGTGGGGTACACTGGGCCTAACGCGATATAAGTGGGTTGATACTGCAACGCTCGCTCTAGCTCTTCTTGGCAGTGGGTGCTAATGCCTAATTTCAAACCTGCTCTTTGAATAGCACCTATATCAGCATCGTCTAGGTCTTCTTGTCCTAAGTGAACAAAGTCACAACCTTCTTCTATAGCAAGTTGCCAATAATCATTCACCACCAACTGACAGTCATATTTTTCACAAAGTTGCTTTGATTTCTGTATTTGCGTTCTGACTTCTTCCAAAGGTCGATCTTTCACCCGCAATTGCACCAGTTTAATACCTAATGGCACCAGACGCTCTAACCATTCATAAGAGTCAAAAACAGGGTAAAAAGTATCCAACGTATTCATCATGTCTCACACTCGTTAAGAGAGAAAAGCCTTCCCCATCATAGAGGTAGAAGGTTGCGCCATATCACGCATTTCAATAGGATCCGCCAAATATGCCATATGGCCCGCTTCAATCGCCATCGCAAACGCTTTCGCCATGGCTTTTGGAGTACCAGCGCCCGATACCGCCGTATTAAGCAATATTGCGTCGTACCCTAGTTCCATGGCTTGAGCAGCATGGGAAGGCAAACCAATTCCCGCATCGACAATTAAAGTAGTGTCAGGAAAATGCTCACGCATGGTTCTCAACCCGTAAGGGTTATTTAAACCACGTCCAGTGCCAATAGGAGCACCCCAGGGCATTAAGACTTCGCAGCCTAGCTCAACCAATTTTTCCGCTACAATAATGTCTTCTGTTGTGTAAGGAAATACTTTAAAGCCTTGATCAATCAATATTTCCGCGGCTTCCACCAAAGCAAAGACATTCGGCTGTAAGGTGTCCTCTTCTCCGATCACTTCCAATTTGATCCAATCGGTCTGAAACACTTCCCTTGCCATTTGTGCCGTTGTCACTGCCTCTTTTACCGTATAACAGCCTGCTGTATTAGGTAAAACACGCACGTTTAATGCTTTTATCAAGGCCCAAAAATCTTGCCCTTCTTTACTGCCACCCGCCTCACGACGTAGCGACACTGTGACTATTTCAGTGCCACTTTCCCGCACTGAATCAGCCAATATCGCCGGTGAAGGGTATTGTGCTGTTCCCAATAACAAGCGATTTTGAATACGGGTTCCATAAAGATCTAACATGGTCATTAGCCTCCTTGTATTGGGGAAATAATTTCTAGTTGATCCCCTTCATTGAGTAATGTATTGGACCGCAAAGAAACCGGAACAAAGTCACTGTTAACGGCGGTTGCCACCACAGAATCGGCGTAACCTAACGCAATCAACAGCTGATCTAGGTGAGGTGTTTCGACCTCCGTAGACACCCCATTAACTAAGATATTCATTCATCTGCTCCACTTTGTCGTCTTGATTTAAAATCGCGTCCGCGGCTTTAATCGCCATACTGGGGCTTAATAAAAAGCCATGACGATACAAGCCATTCACTCGCCAAATATTCCCGTCTTTTTGCAATCTAGGTAAATTATCAGCGAACGCTGGGCGAGCATCGACACCCATTTCAACGATTTCCGCTTCCGCAAAACTCGGGTGTAAAGCATAGGCTGAGCTTAGCAACTCCAACATGGAGCGTGCGCTGAATCTCGCCCGTTGCGCATTCTCAATCATAGTGGCACCCACCATGAAATGATGATCTTCTCTTGGAATGATATAAAACGGAATACGAGGATGAAGTAGGCGTACCGGACGGTTCAGCGTGATCTCTTCGGTGCGTATGATTAGCATCTCTCCCTTCACACCACGGATGTCCGACCACTCTGGCTTAGCCAGCAAGCCACGGCAATCCACAACCGTTTCCCCACCAAATTCTGATGGTTCAACAGACTGGTTAAAGTGAAAATGTGCGCCTTTTTTTGTCAGTAACTCAAACAATGCCACCAGCGCTAATCTAGGATTAACATGCGCTTCATCAGGAAAGTATAAGGCTTGCTTGAACCTACCGGAAAAGTCAGGCTCAAGTGTCGAAATAGCCTCATTATCAATCCATTCAAAACGCTCTGTTCGACGGCTAAAACGGGATAACTCCTGACGATCTCTCACCTGCGCAAAGACCATGGTACCTTTTGAGACCACCGCCGCGTTCGTTCCCGTAAGGTGTTTCTCCCACCAGGTTAATGCCGTTTTACCATAATGCAATACTGCAGGTTCTGCACTTTCACGCTCGCACCAAGGCGCCAACATACCTCCAGCAAACCAAGAACAAGCTTGCTCTCCCACATAGCGACTGCGCTCATAAATATGCACGTTGACGCCACGCTCTATTAACTCTGTTGCAAGGGTTAATCCCGCAACACCAGCACCAATAATATTGACTTTCATTTCGCTCACCACAAATAATCTTGACTCTCTGGTACGTTTTTAATCAAACCTGTTTGTTTTAAAAAGGCCGCATATTCTTCATAACGCTGTACATCTACTGCAGCAGGGCGCAAAGCAAAACGTACCACCGTATCCTTCCAAGCCAGTCTGTTTAACTCTGTGTCTAAATCGCCTTTGTAGGATTTAAAGATATCCCATGCCGTTTCTTGATGATTCACTATGTACTGTGTTGCCAACTCAACAGCACGGTTAAACTTACCGAGCGTTTCGGGTGATACATGCCCCTTTTTTGCCACGACAACCAATTCGTCATAAGGCGGCACACCTTCTTCTTCCACGTAAAAAGCACGCCCCTTAAACCCTTCGATCGCCAGTTGATGTAACTCAAAATTACGATAACCACCGTAGATCGCATCGACTTTTTTAGACGCAAGCGCACTGGATAACCCCCACCCCATATTGATAATGTTGACATCATGGATGGATAAACCTGACTTTTTCAACATCGCCTCTACCGTGGCTTCACTGACACCGTCCGCAATCGAAGTGCCAATGGTTTTTCCTTTTAAATCGGCAATACGCTTAATTTCGCTGGAATCCAACACCATTAGGGTATTTAACGGAGTGCCAATCAGAGTAGAAATACGCATCAGCGGCAGACCAATAGCCACGTCTTGAATAAGCTGAGGTTGGTAAGACACAGCCAGGTCTATATTGCCGGCTGCGACTAATTTTGCTGGCATACTGGGGTCTGTCGGCTCTTGAATACGAACATCCAAACCTTGCTCTGCAAACAAGCCCTTTTGTTGCGCCACAATTAAAGCGCCATGGTCTGGATTGACAAACCAATCCAACATTAACGTCAACTTTTCTTCCGCGTAGGCACTGCTTACTGCCAAAAACATCCACACTATGATCACCGAACGCACGCACAATCTTTGCATTTCTTTTTCCTTTAAGAGTTTTTATTGTTTCGTTATCAATTACTTACTCAACTCGTATCAAACAACCCATGAGTTGCTTAACTTCGTCGTATTTCCTTTCCTCAACGCCTACCCCTGCCCCCAAGGTATCCATTTTTTAAGAAGCCAATCTGCTAGGTAATAAAGGCTGATAGACAAGCAAGCCAATACCAGCAGAGCAGCAAACATTTCCGCTACCTGCATGCGCGCATTGCTGTGTAGCATGTAATAACCCAATCCCGCGCCAGAACCGACCCACTCCCCGATAATGGCACCAATCGGAGCGACAACCACCGCCATTCTTAAGCCAGAGGCAATGACCGGCAGCGCCGCCGGGAAGCGAATTCGCCACACCATTTGCCATGGTTTCACATTCATGGTTTTCGCCAGATCGAGATAGCCTGTTGGCGTGTTACGCAGACCGTCAAAACAGGTCATTAAGACAGGAAAGAAAATAATGATCGCGGCCATCACGACTTTGGAAAACATGCCATAACCTAGCCACAGCACCAAAATAGGCGCTAAAGCAAAGACCGGGACAGCCTGACTAAACAACAACACGGGCAGCAGCCAAAGCCTAACCAGACGGAATAACTGCATGTTAATGGCAAACAAAAAACCTAAAATGACGCCTAACATCAGCCCCCCGACGATCTCCAATAGGGTGACCAGAAAATGTGAAAACAGCAGCGACCTGAGTTCCCAAAGCGTAACAAATACACGCTGCGGCGCTGGCAAAATAAAATGCGGAACATTCGTGATAAAGACCAAGGCCCACCAAGCAAACAATAAGGCAGCGACAATCACCATCAATCGAATCAGATTAAGTGAAGAGGCCCTTCTTAAACGAAAAATGGCTAGCATGGCACCGCCTCCATTGCTTGTAAAAGAGCCGCCTGATAGCGACCTAATTCCGCATTAATTGGCCGTGGTATGGCGGTTTCTGGGAAGCTTGGTCTGACAAAATCAAAGACGGGCTGAACATCGCTCTCTTGATTATCGCGCTGGTTAGGAAACACTAATATTTGCTGTCCCAGACGGATCGCTTCTTGAGCGTCATGGGTAACCAGCACCACACTTTTCTCTGCCAGCATTTCTGCAGCAAGGTCTTGCAGTCTATAACGATTTATTGCGTCCAACGCGGCAAAGGGCTCATCCATTAACACAACCGGTTTGTCTTGCATCAACGTTCGTGCCAAAGCAACTCGTTGTCTCATGCCCCCAGATAGTTGATTGGGCGCCTTGTAAGCCGCCTCCACAAGACCCAATGTCTCAAGTAAAAAGAGCGCTTTATCCCGTTTCTCCCTCTCTTTTTTTGCGGTATTTCTTCGCCACTTATGCCAAAGAGGTTGTGTTAAGTAGTCGCACAATAAAACATTTTCAAGACTGTTTAGCCAAGGCATCAGTAAGTCCTGCTGAGCCATGTAAGCGATGCTATCCGACAAGGTCACCGTACGACGAACGCCTTTGTTTACTTCTGTCACAATGCATTCCGACTGCGAAGACCCATCGTCAAAACCGGTAATCTGCCTAAGTAAACTGGTTTTTCCACAGCCACTTTCCCCGAGCAAACACGTGAATGTCTGTTTCGGTAGCGTCATACGCAAATTTTTATAAACAGGCTTCGTCTGATCCGCGTAACACAAGCTTGCTTGAATCTCGTAAGAGACATCAACATCCTGTGTTTTGGCATGAGAAACGTTTGATACCACGTCCATGTTTTACTCCGCGTTTTGAAACAACTCGTAAAAATGATTCACTGGGCCAGATCCTTTGCCTACGTTTAGCTGATCAGACGTTTCAATCGCCTTAGAAATATACTGTTTTGCTGACTGAATAGAGTCGCTTAGAGCGTAGCCTTGCGCTAGAAAGCTGGCAATCGCTGCCGATAAAGTACAGCCCGTACCATGAGTGTTGTTGGTGTTTACTCTTTTCGCAGAGAACATTGTTGAGTGAAAGGCATGTGAAGACGATTGGGCACACCAAATATCGGTACTCAAAGACGACCCCATGTGGCCACCTTTTAAAAGCACATTCTGACAATTAAGCGCCATGAGCGCTTCTGCTAGCTCTTGGTATTCTTCTGCCGTCTTTGGCAGCTCTTTCGCTGACGGAGCCAAGGGCCGATTAAGCAAAATATGGGCTTCATATAAATTCGGCGTAATAATAGTTGCCAATGGTATCAGCTCAGTAATCAAACACTCCACGGCCGAACGATCCAACAACACATCGCCGCTAGTAGCCACCATCACAGGATCTAACACAACAAACTCAGGTTTATAATCAATAAG
Source organism: Marinomonas algarum (assembly GCF_020532605.1). Lineage (GTDB taxonomy): Bacteria > Pseudomonadota > Gammaproteobacteria > Pseudomonadales > Marinomonadaceae > Marinomonas > Marinomonas algarum. Next base: position 11,870 of record NZ_JAJATW010000003.1, read on the forward strand.
CGCTTGAGCAACACACTTGATCACGTCATTGTCTGAAAGCATGCCGATTTTGACAGCGCGTACGTCTAAATCGTTAAAGACACTGTCCAGTTGAGAACGAACAAAACTGGGCTCGACGCTCATAATGGCGTCGACGCCTAATGTGTTTTGTGCCGTCAGTGCGGTGATAACAGAGCAAGCGTAGCCCCCCGTCGCAGAAATGGCCTTAATGTCCGCTTGAATGCCGGCGCCGCCACCACTGTCTGAACCAGCGATTGTAAGGGTAATAGGAGTGGGTTTTCGTGTCATAAATAAGCTCCGCGTAGAAATGGGAGCCTAAGAACACATCATCACAAAGAAGAGCTCGATAGAGCCTGCTGTCATGAGTTAGTAGATAGGATCGCCAGTTCCCTACGCCAGTATTAACTGGTTCAGGTTCAACGGGTTTAGAAGGTTCATTCCTTCAATCTCAGCTCGACAGAGCACCCCGACCAACATTTTCATTACTTATTCTGTGTCACATTAAACACAACACAGAACATCATTTAATCAATAATTTCGAAAATCATGCCCTTAACAAAGCAGTATGTCAACACTCCAATCAGTGCAAGCTTGCACCACTCTTGTTAAACACAATTTTCTCTACATCGGTGAAACGCTCTGCAAAATGTACCGTCATACCGTCTTTGACCGAATCAGGTAACTCTTCAAAATCACAACGATTAGGCTCTGGCAAAATAACTTCGCTGATTTTACTGCGTTTTGCCGCAATAATTTTTTCACGTATACCACCAACCGCCAGCACCTGCCCCGTTAATGTCAACTCACCGGTCATGGCCAAACCTCGGCGAACAGGTTCATTTCGCGCCAAAGACATCAAAGCGGTTGCCATAGCCACACCTGCACTTGGGCCATCTTTTGGCGTTGCGCCTTCGGGCACATGTAAATGCACTAGGCTGCTATCAAAAAACTCAGGCGCTTTTTGGTAGCTTTTGGTGTGCGAAAACACATAAGAATAAGCAATGTCTGCCGACTCTTTCATCACTTCGCCAAGCTTACCCGTCAATTTTAGACCACGTGTTAAATCGTGTACTTTACTGGCTTCAATCGGTAAGGTGGCGCCTCCCATAGAAGTCCATGCCAAGCCGGTGACCACACCAACTCCCTGCAAGGTTTTCTCTGGTCGAAAATAAGGCATGCCTAGTAAAGTCTCAACATCTTTAACGCCCACACTAATGTGTTCTTTTTCACCGGTTATAAGAGACACCACACTTTTACGTAAGATTTTTTGCAGCAACTTATCCAAACCACGAACACCCGCTTCACGCGCGTAATGCTCAATAATATGGCGTAAAGCGGCATCGGTTATGTTTAATTGTTTCTTTAGAAGTTTGTTCTTTTTGAGCAGTTTAGGCCACAAATGCTGTTTTGCTATAGCAAGCTTTTCATCACCGATATAACCCGATAAACGAATAACATCCATACGATCCAATAACGGCGATGGAATCGTGTCCAGCTGATTTGCAGTGCAAATAAACAAGGCCTTCGATAAATCAATTCGCATATCTAGATAATGATCTAGAAACTCGCTGTTTTGTTCTGGATCCAATGCCTCGAGTAACGCAGAAGCAGGGTCACCCTGAAAAGAGTTGCCGATCTTATCGATTTCATCCAGCATGATGACAGGATTTTCCACTTCCACATCTTTTAATGCCTGAACAAATTTACCTGGCAATGCCCCAATATAGGTTCGTCTATGGCCTTTTATCTCAGCTTCATCTCGCATACCACCTAAACTGAAGCGATAAAACTTACGATTTAAGGACGCCGCAACCGATTTACCGATCGAAGTTTTCCCCACACCAGGCGGACCTACCAACAATAAGATCGAGCCTCCCATTTCACCACGATGGGCTCCCAGAGCAAGGAACTCGACAATACGGTCTTTAATGTCCCCCACCCCTGCGTGATGAGATTCTAATGTCTCTCGTGCAAGCGCAATATCAAGATTATCTTTTGAATGGACACCCCATGGTAAAGACGTCGCCCAATCAAGGTAGTTGCGCGTTACGCCGTATTCTGGCGAGCCAGTCTCTAAAATGCTTAATTTGTGCAGTTCATCATGAATTTTTTCTTCAACAGCTTCGGGTAATACCTTATTTTCCAATCGTTCTTGAAAGCTTTCCACGTCTGACGTGCGGTCATCTTTTGAAATTCCGAGCTCTTTTTGAATGATTTTCAACTGCTCTTTTAAGAAAAAGTCTCGTTGATGCTTACTGATTTTGTCATTCACTTCCGCACTGATTTCATTTTGTAAACGTGCAATTTCTAACTCTTTTTTCAGTAGCGTCAAAGCTTTATGCATACGTGTTTGCACCGACACTGTAGCCAACACGTCATATAAATCTTCCGCATCCGCAGAGGTGATCGAGGCGGCAAAGTCGGCCAACAGTCCGGATTCATTAAATGAAAAGCGCCCTAGGTATTGCTTTAGATCTTCACTGAATAAAGGGTTCAGACGAATCAACTGTTTGATTGCATCCAGGATGGCAATCGAATACGCCTTAGCCTCGTCTCCTTGTGACTTAACATCACTCAGATAGCGCACGCGTGCCAGATATGGGGCTTCTTCACTTAACCATTCAACTACTTCAAAACGTTTAACCCCTTGCGCAACAAACGTCAGTTTATCGTTTTGTTTTTCTGCTTTGTGTACACGTGCGACACAACCGATCGCACGAAACTCAGCGATTGTTGGGGCTTTTTTGGTTTTTTTATCTGCATACACTAACCCTACGGCTGCCTGCGGGTGTTCTGCAATACGCTCTAAGGTATCCTCCCATTGATCCGCATCCACCATAACAGGCTGTACTTGCGCCGGGAAAAAAGGTCGACTCGAAATGGGTAAAATATACAGGGTGTCAGGTAATACATCATCAGGCAAAGCCAAGCCTTTTGGGTCACTGATAACCACCTCGTTGTCTTCCTCGACCACCGAATCATCATCCTGCTCTTGCATTGTTTGCTCGTCTAAATAGAGTTCATCATCGCTCATAATAAAAATCTCAAAACGTGTATTAGAGACATAAAAACCTCTTCTCTTGTGTATCAATGGGCTTTTATGACTATTTTGGTTGTATATAAAATCTATGTAATGGCGATATGAACAAAAACAATGTCTTAAGCCGTTTTCCTAATCTCTTGCACACTTATTCTGCCCAATAAGCGCCTTTTTAATCCGTATAGGCAGAAAGTTAACCTAGTAGACAAGATTAATGATTTGGTCGCTTTTGACTTAGTGTTATTATAGAAATAATGATGTCTGTACTACTCAAGCATTTTTTCTATTTACCGTGACAAAAAGGAAAGCACCATGACGCGCGACGAGCTCCTTACTACCTACCCTGATATCCATGTGGTGACACACCCTTTTGTGAAGCACAAATTAACCAGTTTGCGTGACAAAAATACCAGCACACGCGAGTTTCGCATGTTAGTGGAAGAGCTGGGCACACTGATTGGCTACGAAGCAACCCGTGATATAGAAACCGTCGATATTGAAATTGAAACGCCTCTAGAAAAGGCCATGTGCCCAGTACTAAAAGGCAAAAAACTTTGTATTGTGACCATCATGAGAGCAGGCAACGGCCTAGCAGAAGGCGTACTAAAACTGTCTCCTAGCGCACGAGTCGGGCATGTTGGCTTATACCGTGACCCAGAAACAAAGCAGCCCGTTGAGTATTATTTGAAAATGCCACATTCCGTCAACGAACGAACCATTATCGTTGTGGACCCTATGTTGGCAACGGGAAACTCTGCCATCATGGCAATTGATAAAATGAAAGAAATGGGCGCAAAAGACATTCGCTTTATCTGCTTGTTTGCAGCCCCCGAAGGCATTGAAGCATTTAAGGAAATTCACCCTGATGTGGCTATGTATATCGGTGCGATTGATCAAGGCCTAGATGAAAACGCCTACATCCGTCCTGGTGTTGGTGATGCCGGTGATCGTATTTACGGCACACGCTAAGTATTGACCTTCCCCCTATGATGACGCTGTCTTCTAGGGGGATTTCATTTTTTTATACGTTCTACATCCTCAAAGCAAACAATATTGAGTTGAAAAACATTATTTGTCCAAGGCTTAAAATCTCACCTGAACGACTAACTTTTAAGCGCTAAAAAAGCCCCAGCACTGGCCATAATCCCCCCTGCGGTTCGATTCAAAGACTTCATTGAACGCTCTGATTTCAACAAACGTTTTGCCTGTGAAGCACTGGTTGCAATCAGCATTAACCCTAGAAATAAAGCGACAAATGCAAGTACTGATGCCAAGACAATATCACCGGCACTTAATACTGTGAGATCCATAAAAGTGGGTAAAAAAGCCACATAAAAAAGAATTACTTTCGGGTTAGAAGCAGAAATCATAAACCCCTGTATAAAACTGGCAATGTCGGTTTTAGCGCCCTTCTCTTTTTCGACAGACGCAGGGGATACCGGCGCAGTCCACATTTTCCACCCTAGATAAATAAGATAAGTCGCCCCTGCATAACGAATAACAAGAAAGAGCACTTCCCAACTCGACGCAATCGCGGCCAAACCAAAGCAGGCCATCACTAGATACACAATATCACTGCACACCATACCCACACTCAAAGATACACTGGCACCAACGCCCTTTGTCATACTTCTCGCCAAAATAGCAAACACACCAGGCCCAGGCGTGATACTAAAAATAAAAATAGCTAAAAAGAACGTAATTCCACTTTCTAATGTCATGTCTTTTACTCCCTTATTCTGTGACACCACAGCCAGCTAATACCATACGAGTAATAAAATCCTTGGCATCGTTATAGTCCGTTTCTTCCAAGGTGTCTTTTTGCAGTAAAATTTTCACTTGAGCGTCAAAATCTGCATAGGTTTGTGTCATTGCCCAAATACTAATAAACAAATGCTCTGTTGATACCGGCTGCATCAGACCCTTTTCTACCCAATGTTGAATAGTGGCTTTTTCTCGACTTAACTCCGTCACAAAAAGTCGACGCAAATAATCAAGTACAAAGGCCTCTTCACCAATGAGCGCCATTGCAAATATTTTTGACGCATTTTTATTCGTACGGGATTGGTCTATTTTTTCACTAATGTACCGCGTCAGATTTTTTTTAGGGCCCTCTTCAACATTAAATTCACTGACTGAATGCAGCCAAAGTCGCAAGATACGCTCTAAAACCGCTTCCAACAGATCTTTCTTAGAACGGTAGTAATAATGAATATTGGCCTTAGGTAATCCTGCTTCATCAGCAATCATTTGTGTGGTGGTTTTAGCCAAGCCTTGACGCGCAAAGACACGCTCAGACGTTTCTAGAATATGCGTCTGATTTTGTTCTCGAATGTGTGCTTTAAGCTGATCTTTTGGTCGTTTTACGTTACTCAAGGGACAAGCCTCACTGTATTTTCTTATTACAAAGGGGGAATATCGAAAGCATCCTGTTCGATAACAAAGAAGAGTAACATTATTTACTGCGAGTGTTTCTAAAATAGAAAGCTTGGGGCAACAAGTACATAAAAGATACGTGTATTACAATATAAAATAGAAAAGGCCAGCAGGGGGAAAGCTGCTGGCCTTTAGTCATTATTGCATCACTCTCGTGGTTACACGATAGAGAACAATACTGCTTAGAACTGGTTCATTGTGTTGTCTTTACCAGAAGCTTTCAGAGCTTGCGCACCTGAGAAGTATTCTTTGTGATCATCACCCATGTTAGAACCAGACATGTCTTGGTGTTTAACACAAGCTAAACCTTGACGGATCTCTTTACGCTGAACTTCTTTTACGTAGCCTAGCATGCCCATTTCGCCGAAGTAATCTTTTGCTAGGTTGTCAGTAGACAAAGCAGCAGTGTGGTACGTTGGCAAAGTGATCAAGTGGTGGAAGATACCCGCTTGCGCTGCTGCATCTCGTTGGAAGCAACGGATACGCTCATCCGCTTCAGCTGACAATTCAGTGTCATCGTATTCACTAGACATCAAGTCAGCACGGTTGTAAGCAGAAACATCTTTACCTTCTTCAGCCCAAGCATCAAATGCTTGTTGACGGAAGTTTAATGTCCAGTTGAAGGATGGGCTGTTGTTGTAAACAAGTTTCGCATTTGGCGCTGCTTCGCGGATACGAGAAACGATAGACGCGATTTGGCCAATGTGTGGTTTCTCAGTTTCGATCCACAATAGATCAGCACCGTTTTGCAATGAGTTGATGCAATCCATTACAACACGGTCTTCACCAGTATCAGGCTTGAAGCGAACCAAACCATTTGGCAAACGTGTTGGCTTGATCAAACGATCACCTTGTTTAATCATCATGTCGCCTGATTTCATTTGATCAAGAGAAGTTACTGTCTCGCCGTCAATGAAAGCATTGTACTGGTCTGCAAGATCACCAGGAGTTTGAGATACTGGGATTTTTTGAGTCAAGCCAGCACCCAAGGAGTCAGTACGAGCAACGATAACACCGTCATCAACACCCAACTCTAGGAAAGCGTAACGAACTGCATTGATTTTCGCTAAGAAATCTTCATGTGGAACGGTTACTTTACCGTCTTGGTGGCCACACTGTTTCGCATCAGATACTTGGTTTTCGATTTGGATACAGCAAGCACCCGCTTCAATCATTTTCTTAGAAAGCAAGTAAGTAGCTTCTTCGTTACCAAAACCAGCATCGATGTCAGCGATGATTGGCACAACATGTGTTTCAAAGTTGTCGATACTCTCTTGAGCTGCTTGTTCAGCCGCTTTATCACCCGCTTCACGAGCATCATCTAACGCTTTGAACAAGTGTTGTAGTTCACGAGCATCGGCTTGCTTCAAGAAGGTGTATAGCTCTTCAATCAACTCTGGAACAGATGTTTTTTCATGCATAGACTGATCTGGAAGAGGACCAAACTCAGAACGCATTGCGGCTACCATCCAACCAGATAGGTATAGGTAACGGCTGCGAGTTGAACCAAAATGTTTTTTGATAGCGATCATTTTTTGTTGACCAACAAAACCGTGCCAGCAGCCCAAAGACTGAGTGTAGTTTGCTGTGTCAGCGTCATAGTTTGCCATGTCTTCACGCATGATTTTTGCAGTGTACTTAGCAATATCTAGACCGGTGTTAAAGCGGTTTTGAAGCTGCATTCTTGCAACGTATTCTGGGTTAATCGCCGCCCAGCTTGTGCCTTGTTGCTTGATTGTTTCGCCAGCTTGTTGTGCTTTATTTTTGTAAGTTTCCATTCTCTTTCTCGCTCTTTTTTGGTTGTATCAATCGGTTATTTACACATGCTATTTACAGAAAATAGCGATTAAGCTTGTTTTACTTTTACTCGGTAGGCATGAAGCAATGGTTCGGTGTAGCCATTTACTTGCACAACCCCTTTAAAAATCAGATCTTGCGCTGCTTTAAACGCAAAGCTATCTGAATTTGACGCCATAGGTTGGTAGCCTGCGGTGTCTTTGTTCTGTTCATCAACGACTTTCGCCATACGTTCCATAACGGTGTCTATCTGTTCTTTAGTACACAGCCCATGCAGCAACCAGTTTGCTAAATGCTGACTGGAAATTCGCAGTGTCGCTCGGTCTTCCATTAGGCCAACGTTGTTAATGTCAGGCACTTTAGAACAACCAACGCCATCTTCTACCCAGCGAACAACATAGCCCAATAAACCTTGAACGTTGTTTTCAATTTCACGCTCAATCACCTGGCTCGACAAAGTCATATTGCTAGGAATAGTAGGAATCGTTAGCAAGTCAGTTAAGTTCGCTTGCGGACGCGCTTTTAGCTTATCCTGCACATCAAAAACATTGACTTGGTGATAATGCAGAGCGTGCAGTGTGGCCGCTGTTGGCGATGGTACCCAAGCAGTGTTTGCACCGGCTTTTGGATGACCAATTTTTGCTTCCATCATCGCGGCCATGTCATCTGGCATCGCCCACATACCTTTACCTATTTGCGCCTTACCTGGTAGACCACAACGTAAGCCGATATCAACATTTCGATTCTCGTAAGCTTGAATCCATGGCTGTGTTTTAATCTGATCTTTCGGTAAAAATGGGCCCGCTTGCATGCTCGTGTGAATTTCGTCACCCGTACGGTCTAGGAAACCCGTGTTAATAAAGAACACACGAGATTTTGCCTGACGAATACACTCTTTTAGGTTAACGGTGGTACGACGCTCCTCATCCATGATGCCAATTTTGATGGTATCTTGAGCAAGGCCTAACATTTCTTCTACACGGCTAAACAGTTTACAGCTAAAAGCCACTTCATCTGGTCCGTGCATTTTAGGTTTCACAACGTAGATACTACCAGTACGAGTATTACGTAGCCCTTCAGTACGTTGAAGATCTAAGGCACCAATTAACACGGTAACCACAGCATCCATGATGCCTTCAGGCACAAGGGCACCGGACGCGTCTCTCATTAGATCGCTGTCCATTAGGTGGCCAACGTTACGTACCAGTAGAAGAGAGCGACCGTGCAGACGGTATTCGTTATTGTGTAAATCTGTAAAAATACGATCGTTGTTCATGCGACGGGTGTGCGTTTTACCGCCTTTCTGGAAGCGCGCTTCCAACGTACCTTGCATCAAACCTAACCAGTTACGGTAAACTTCAATTTTGTCTTCCGCATCAACCGCGGCAACAGAATCTTCGCAGTCCATAATGGTGCTAAGAGCAGACTCAACCACAATGTCGTTGATATTGGCTTTGTCTTTTGAGCCATTTGGACCATTGCGATCAAACTGAATCTCAACATGCAAGCCATTATTTTTTAGCAAAACAGCCTCAGGTTCACTGCGTTGTCCGTTCACACCAACTAGTTGATTAGGCTGCTTTAGGCCGGCCTGACTGCCGTCCTCGAAGAAAGCCAACAGGTGGTTGTAATACACCATGTAGCTGCTCACATCTTGGTGAGAACCTGTTTCTAATGGAAACGTTTCATCTAGAAAAGCTTTCGCTTTGGCAATAACCGCATCACCACGAGCAGGGTTATAACCTTTGTCTGTTTCCAAACCGTCTGTTTTAGCGATTACGTCTGTACCGTAAAAGGCATCGTATAAGCTACCCCAACGAGCATTGGCGGCATTGAGAGCAAAACGAGCGTTTTTAACAGGAACCACTAGCTGAGGGCCTGCAAGGTCAGCAATTTCAACGTCAACATTCTCAGTCGTGATCTGGAAATCGTCACCTTCTTCAACAAGGTAACCAATTTCACGTAAGAAGGCTTCGTATGCTTTAATGTTAATCGGTTGATCTTTGTTGGCTAGGTGCCAGTGATCAATCTGCTCTTGCATGCTGTCGCGAGTCGCCAGCAATTGACGATTGATTGGGGCCAGATCAGAAACAAGCTTTTCAAGATCTTGCCAGAATTTGGTTGGCTCAATGGCATGAAGGGGAAGCACTTCTTCGTTGATGAAGTTGCTAAACCCAGGGTGGATAGCACTGTTGTTGTTAGGTGAAGGCATATTCATCTCGCTTTCCTTTTCTAGTGAGCTTTATTCTTATCTTTATTTTGTAGCCAGAGAAAAGTTATTAAGAACTCTTCCCCGATTGCTTGATAAACAGCTTACGCCCAACTAAGATGAAATTTCACAATAAGAATTACACAGTGTAAATTTTACAAAAATGAAAAACAAAAACAGCTTAAATCGCAAAGCTCATTTTTTGGGCACTAAGATCCGCAACCTCCGTAAACGCAACCGTTTGACGATGGAGGACCTGTCCTCACGATGCATAAAAATCGACCCAGAAAGTGCACCTTCTGTGTCTTATTTGTCGATGATTGAAAGAGGCAAACGCATTCCAAGTGAAGATGTTCTAGAGGTCATCGCGAACGTCTTCCAGAAAAAAGTGGACTGGTTTCTCGATGATATACCTGAGGAAGACGCCATCGTTCCGTCAAAAGGCTCTGGTGGTGGCATCAGTGGTATGGCATTAGAGCCTAATTTTTTGTTCTCAAAAGATATATTACAGATTGCTATTCCTGAAATGTTGTCACAGACCGGCACAAGTGGTCGTCAGTTTGCACATCTGCTCATCCGAGCCCACCAAGAGCACCACCAGAACCATTTTCCAGATCTGGAGCGCGCTGCGGAAGAAGTAGGGCTAAAACGCTTACCCTTAAGCCTAGAAGACCTTGTTGCCATCACCAAACAAATGGGATTACAAATCAAATGGTTTAGAAAAACACCCGCTGCTGTGATCAAAGAAATTGGCGCCAACCAAAATAATGTGGTGACCTCGTTCTTTGATCCACCTAACACGATCTATATTAATCAGATCATGAAAGCGCAACCTCACCGTTTAAAATACAACTTAGCGGTTCACATTGGTCATACCGTATTACATGACAAGGATGGTGCGAAAAACATTCTTGTCACTGGACGAAACGAGATCTCACCGCTGCAAGCCAAAAGCGACCCTATTCAGTCATCGGGTATGGATGCTCAAGATATCTTATATGCTTGGAGAGACTTTGAGTGTAGCTTTTTTGCCGGCGCCCTACTGTGCCCTAAAGTGCCTTTTCGACAAATGCTCGATCGTAACGGTTATGAAATCAATACGGCCCAACTCGCTGGTGTCTCTGAATCCGTTGCCATGCGACGTATGACAGCGGCGTCTCCCTATCCTCACTGGCACTATTTTGATGCCTATGCACCAGGTAAACTCAAAGCCGTGTATCGTGGAAACGGTATCCCCTTACCCTGGGGCAATATGAGCTTAGTAGAAGACCCCTGCCATCACTGGGCCGTCTTCCGTAAAATCAACGAACAAAGCTCTGGTTCATCCGCTCAGATATCGATCTTAAACGTTGCCGACGAACCGCGTATTTATGCATGTGAATCCATTAAGGTGGCAGATCTAGCAGGAAACAGCCATGTCATTTGCTCCGGTATTGACCTTAATCCTGCCATCGCGGCACAAGGGCGGGATGCCATTGCCATCGCCAATGACCTTAAACAAGCTTGTGTTTCTGGCGGCGGTTCCTCCCATATCCCCAAGAGCATTAAGAAAGACCTAATGAGTGTCGCCAAGATACTCAATATCAATTGGGTTGAACGAGGAATAGAAAGCGACGCGAGGTTAATTTGCTCTCGAGGTGCCGTTTGCCCACGATCACCCAGTTGCTATAAACAATGCGGCCATCATTAGTCGCTAATATCAGGTAAGAAACGAAGCAAGAACGAAACAACTTGACAACTTTTACAGGAAAATGCCGATTATACGTAATCAGGTCTATCGGAACGGCCAAACACGTATTAAAATTGGCATAAATTCCCTCCCTTTAGTAAGGATCTTTCATGACTTTGTCGACCGGTAAGCCAACTAACGTCGTAGTGGTTAGTAACTCTTCCGATAATCCATTTGCTATTGATATTGCCTATGCCATGGGTCAATACGATGACATCGCTGATTTAATTAGCATGAAGCAATTCATGAACTCTGAATTTTGCCCTCGTTTTATTTCAGACGAGGCTGATTTCGATAACATTGGTCGCAAACTTAAGGGTAAGGCGGTCATCATTGTCAGTACTGGCAGTCACGTTAAAAGCCGTCAAGAACTTGCCATGTCAAACTTAATCATTGCGCGTGCAGCAAAAGAAAATGGGGCGGAACGCGTTATTCTTGTTGAGCCTGATTTGTTTTACAGTGCACAAGACCGCGGCCCTCACCTTGACCTTGGTGAAACCAGCTTCGAACGCGATGTAAAAGATGTGAAGAAGTTTGATGGTCAGCCTTTTACCGCCAAACTGTACGCTCAGCTGTTGAAGCTATCCGGTGTGGATACCGTTATGACGATTCACAACCACTCTGATTCCGTGCAGAAAATGTTTAACGAAGTGTTTGAAGGTGATTTCCATAACCTTATCCCTTATGAAATTTATGCGCACTATTTACTAAACTCCAATATTTTGGACTACGGTGAAGACGGTGAAGGTCTTGTACTGTGTGCACCAGACAAGGGTGCTCGCGATTTCGTTAAAGAAATGTTTAATACGCTTGGTCTAACCAAAGCCAAATTCATCATGCTTGATAAAGAGCGTACCGATGAGCGTAAAGTTGAAATTACGCTACACAGAGAAAGTGAGCACACCTTTGATGGTTTAGATGGCGCGAGTATCGTGTTGTTTGACGACATGGTTCGTACCGGTTCAACGGTCGTAAAATCTTGCCAGTTCTTGCAGCAGATCAATCCAAAACGCATGGTCTTTGCCGTGTCACATTTTTATGCAAGCGATGAAGGCCGCGAACGTATGGCACACCCAGCGTTAGGCGAGATTCTTACTTTGAACACTCTGCCGACTATTCTCAATCGTGATGAACAAGGCCGTCTACGTAAGAAGATGGTTGTTCTTAAGATAGAGAAATGGCTGGCTCAAGAGTTATGCAACATTCTTGAATTGCCTCAAACCCAAGAAGCCAATCCATACAAGATCGATATGTCTTCTAAAAACCCTCGCTTTAAACGCAAAATTTGGTTTAGTGAAGAGTTATCTGAGCTTCAAGGTCACTAATGTCATAAATTGGCTCTATTGATTCTCTTCGAATTAGTGAGCTGCTTTAATGAAAAAAAGACCCAACATATCAGTATGTTGGGTCTTTTTTCTTGATGCATTTTGCTGTGATCATGCGTGAAAATTAAGCAGTAATAAGTCTTTGATCTTACGATCGACTTCGGCAACACCCGCCGCATCAAAATCCGCTTTTTCAACGTCATAGAGGAAGGGCTTCAACTCACGCAGTTTCTTAATAGCTTGCGGGTCTTCGGCCAACAACACAGCCGTATAAGAAAACGCATCATAAAAGGCGAATGCCTCTTCACGTAGCGCGTTTAAGTATGAGTCAACGGCCTCATCGCCAAAGACTTGCTTTATGGCGGTAACAGCACCAAAAACAGCAGCGCCTTCACACAGAACCAGCGTCTCTTTGCTGCCAATTCCAACCGGAAACTGACCACGTACTAACTCTTGCATCACGTCTGCTAACATCATGACGTCATTAGTGAATATTTTGTCTGGCATTTGAATCTGATAACGGAAAGGTTCATCTGGGAATGAAAAGACGGCTCCCGGTTTACTTATGTCATCACGAACAACAAAACCATCAAACTTTGCCTCATTCGCTGCTGGGCCGAAAAGAAATTCAACCGCTGGCAACCAAGCCGAGCGAAGCTTGTCTAGCTTACTAACCTCTGCTAAGTGAGTGTCTGTCACAATCTCATCCTTATCTTTTCTAAAAAGAAGTCACATGCCCTATGGGAAACATAGGTGCTTTTTTGATGGGAGAAACCTTATCATAATGAAAGAAGTCAAACAGTCATCCACCATCAAAAACTCCCTAAATATACGCCTGTAGAGCCTGACTCAGATCAACTGAACAAAAAGTCAGCTTAAACAAAGTAAAAAATTGATGGCTTTGTCTTAACAAAAGTACAAACAAATAAGTGATATAACCTTTTACTTAATTGCAACGGTAAGTTACTTTTGTTGATTATGATGTGTATTTTTCTTCATCGTCGGTCACGTTTAACTCGCGACAAAGGATTGTTTAATTGAAAAATATTGAGTTAAAGTCGTATTACGCTTTTATAGTTTCTGTTGTCTCTTTTGTCATTATTCTTTCTTTGGGCGTCTCTTGGGCACAATCTAATCACCAAGCGATGGTTCGTCAGCAAGAGTTCTTGTTAAGCAGCATTTCTCGAACACAAGCATCGATTTTAGAAAGACGTCTTTCTGCTGCATTCACATCAGCGCAAATACTCGCCTATGAAGTGGAACAAAAACAAGGTGAAACAGGTTGGTTTGATATTTATGCCGAGAAACTCATCGAGTCAATCGGCGGTATCGAAAGCCTTCAGCTTGCCCCCAACGGCATCATTTCCAATATCTACCCTCTTGAAGGGAATGAAGCCGCTCAAGGTTTGGATATTATTACAGGGCCGGCGTTTAAAAAAGAGGCCTCTCTCTCTATCAAAAATCGCAGTATGTTCATTATCGGCCCTGTTGCCTTGGTACAAGGTGGTGTTGCCGTCGTCAGTCGAACCCCTGTTTTTCTTAACAGGGACACAGATCAAGAACGGTTTTGGGGGTTTGCGTCAGCCGTCGTTTATTTAGACAACTTATTAAACGCAACTCAATTAAGACAACTAGAGAATGAAGATTATCAGTTCAAACTGACCCGTAAACACGCAGCAACACGTGAAGAGATTACTCTTTCTTCCTCCTCAAGACCGCTTGCCAAAGTGTCTGCTTCCACCAGTTTGATGCTTCCAGTGGGGACTTGGACGTTAAGTATCAGTCAACAATCCAATACAGATTTACCTCTGGGACAATTAAGAGGAATGGGAATATTACTTTCTGTTCTGATCGCCTTGTTACTGTCAATTTCCTTATACGCTATTTTAATTCAGCCCTTAAAACTACGCACTCAAGTCAAAAATAAAACAGCAGAGTTACAAGAACTCGCCTATAAAGACCCCTTGACTGGGTTAAAAAATCGCCGATTTCTTCAAGACAGTCTGGCTGGCATTCTAGACAACAACAAAAAACGTAAGCGAATGTCTGCCTTTATTTACTTTGATCTAGACAATTTCAAACGCATTAACGACACCATAGGTCACGATGTAGGCGATCAAATATTAATTATCGTTGGCAAACGGCTTAATGCGATTAAGGGACCACTGGATCTTGTTGTGCGACTTGGTGGAGATGAGTTTGGTATTTTGCTTGGCGACATAACCAATCCAGAGCAAGCCAGTGATCATGCAATAAAAATTCTTAACAGCGTTCGTGAACCCGCCTGTCTTGACCAGAAAAAGTATTCGTTAAGCACTTCTCTAGGCATTGCCATGATCCCCGAACATGGAAGTGACCTTGTGACCATTATGCAAAACGCTGACATGGCACTGTATCAGGCAAAATTGTCCGGTAAAAATCAGTATGCTTTTTATACTGAAGCAATGAAAATAGATACTCACGCGCTTATTGAGGCGGAAAACGATTTGGTATTGGCATTAGAGCGTAACGAGTTTGAAGTGTACTTTCAGCCTCAATTTAACCTACATACCGACGAAATTTTTGCCGCAGAAGCTTTAGTTCGTTGGAATCATCCGGAAAAAGGTTTGGTTTTTCCTAATGACTTTATCCCTATTGCAGAAAGTACCGGAAAAATTGTCGATCTAGGCTATTGGGTACTGGAAAACAGCATTGCTTACTTAGCACAGCGCAAGAAAGAGAAACGCCCCGATATCACCTTACATATTAATTTAGCCGCAGCCCAACTCGCTGACCCACACTTTGTTAGCCTGGTTGAGAATTTGTTAGAAAAGTATCAAGTACCCGCTCATCTAGTCGGCTTTGAAGTAACAGAAACGTCTATTTTAAAAGATGTGGTTCTCGCCAAGAAAATGCTTCAGTGCTTACAAGATATGGGAGTCTGTATTTCAATCGATGATTTCGGTACTGGTTACTCTTCTCTTTCTCAACTAAAAAATCTACCGGTTAATATGCTGAAGATAGACCGTAGCTTTGTGACCGATTTAGAGCACAACCCGGACGACTCTAAGATTGTTGAAGCCATTATTGCCATGGCGCACAAACTCAATGTCAAAGTATTAGCCGAAGGCATAGAAACACGCGCACAATGGCGAACATTAGAGGCCTTTCAGTGCGATTTCGGCCAAGGCTACTATGTTAGCAAACCCATCCCAGCAAAAGAGTTTAACCTTGGTAAACCGCTAATCCACTCTGATCCATAAAAAAACCCTAAAAGCATTCATCACTTTTAGGGTTTATTAATCCACTCAAATAACGTATTGGTTCGTTAAGACGCTAAGCAAATCGCTCTGCCGTGATTTTGCGCTTCCACCAACTCTTTGTGCAGACTGCAAATGGCTTTTTCATAATCTTCTTCGTTTACCACAAACTGCATGTCGACTTGACGCATGGATTGGTGCATAGCCAATACGTTTACATCTTGCTCCGCAATGGCTTTAACCGCCTTAGCTAACATACCTGTGGTTTTCATATCGCTACCAATGGCCGACACAATAGCGACTTTACGCTGAGTAATCTCTGCATCAGAAAAGCGCTCATGTAGCACACGCATCACACGCTTCAACGTTTTTAAGTTAATCGCCAAATAGTGTGTAATGGTATTAGCATTGATATCTTTAGCAATAATATGTGCATGAAATTGATTCAAGACTTTCAGAATACCACTGTCGAACAAATCAATATCGCCGGCCATATCTTGATCAAATAACTCGACGGCAAACACACCACGACAACCCGCAATAATTTCAACACAAGGCTCGTCACTGATGTAATCCCCTGTGATAAGGGTGCCAGTATGATCAGGCTCAAAGGTATTCTTCACACGCAATGCGATATCACTTTGACGCAAACCTTTTGCCGCTTTCGGGTGGATCGCTTCCATACCCAAGTTAGCGAGTTGATCTGCAACATCGTAGTTGGTTCGGCCAATAGGCACGGCTTTTGTTTCACCAACAAGGCGTGGATCAGCACTGCTCAAGTGAAATTCTTTATGGATAACCGCTTCATGCGCCTGTGTTAATACAGCAATGCGACTAAACGTCATCTCACTGTAGCCACGGTCAAACGTCGACATTAACCCAGTCTCACTGTGTGCATAACCCGTTGCAATCGGTAACTCTTTGCTTAAATCGATGCTTTTGAAGGCGTCAACAATACGTTCATCAAGTGACATATGACTCGGGCTGTTCCAACCTGTTAAATCAACAAACACCGCATTAACACCATCACGTTGCAATAAGTGCGCGGTATTCCAGGCGCTATGAGCTTCTCCCAAACTCGCCAGCATTTCTCGTACAGTGGCAAGGTGCTCACTGATGGAAAAATGACCGTGCTGACAAAGACGATGCAAGTCTTCTAGACACTCTTGGGCATCTTGAAGGCGACAATTAAGAAAATCATCTGCTTTTTGGCGAAGCGCACCCTCTTCAAACAGTTCATGGTTAATGTTTAACATCGCCGTACGAACATCTTGTAGAGCAGGAAACCAGTTTGTTTGCTGACGCTCTTGAGCAAACAAGGCAAACACACCCGCATCTCCCGTTTTTTTGTGCTCTAGTAATTTATCTGTCATGCCAGCGTAGGCAGAAACAACAAAAATACGCTGGTACATACTTTCGACTCGCGTCGGCTTAAAAATAATATTATCGCGAACGGAACGGTAGTCACTCATGGACGTACCGCCAATTTTTTCAACTGTATGTTGTCCCATCATTTACCCAATTTATCTAGGGGTCGAAAGCAATCTTCAACCGGAAGCCAAAACTGCCGCTATATTGTCACAAGGTTGCGGAAATTTTAAGCATTAATCGTAATTTTAAGCACCCAAACTGTGTTATGAAACACGCATTGCTCATGCCTGAAAAGAATAGAAAAGCGGAATAAATGGCGGGTGCTAAGAAGTTAGTGTGAAGGAAACCAAGAACAGCGTCATACTAATACGAGAATCTGTTCTTAGTTATATCCTTCGGTCTCTTTTGCTCCTGAGTAATCAGAAAATAAAAGAGAGAAAACGGATTGGTATCAACCTTAATCGATAAGCTCGTACGCGCCTTCGGCGTTGTGAACTTCTTTACCCGTAATCGGCGGATTAAACACACAAGCAAGCTTCAACTCTTTAAAGGCACGCAAAGTATGCGCATCATGCTTGTCTAATACATACACAACACCAGGTTTAATATGATGTTTCTGACCTGTCTCACGGCTTTCAACTTCACCTTCGCCCGATATGCAATAAACAGATTCAAGGTGATTTTGATAATGCATATCAAAGTCTTTGCCTTCATATATGGTCGTAATATGAAAAGAAAAGCCCATGTTGTCTTCTTTCAAAATAAGACGTGTGCTTTCCCAGTTATTTTCTGGGCAAACAACACGGCGTTCGGTTTTTTCGCATTCGGCTAAATCACGTGCAAACATTGTCTTTCCTTCTCTGCTTTTATCTTAAATCTTTGGTGCTTTCATCTCCCGCTTAGCACCAGTGTTAAACGGGAAATGTCTAAAGAATACTCAACACGTCGTGTTAATGGTTACACGGCAATGTCATAGTTTTCATCAAAGTAACTTTTCGCTTCTGGCATATCGTCTTCTTTTGCGCAGACTTCACGAATAGCGTTTTCTAAAATATCGATACCGTGTTTTAGGTCTTCATCGCTGATAATCAGTGGGCAAAGAAATTTAACCACTTGGTCGTCTGCGCCCGACGTCTCAATCATCAGACCATTTTGGAAACACTTTTTGGTGATTTTGCTGGCCAGCTCACCACTGACACAATTGATACCACGCATCATACCGCGACCTTGAAGGATAAAATTACCTTCACCAAATTCGTTCACGATCTCTTGTGTGCGAGAAAAAATGTAGTCGCCTTTGCGTTTAATGTCTTTCTCAAAGACATCGTCTTTCCAGTAGGTTTCAATCGCCGCTTTTGCCGTTACAAAAGCAAGATTATTACCGCGGAAAGTACCGTTGTGCTCACCTGGCTTCCACTCATCTAACTCTGGACGCATCAATACAACAGCAAAAGGTAAACCGTAGCCACTCAATGATTTCGACATGGTCACAATGTCAGGGGTAATACCAGAATCTTCAAAACTAAAGAAGGTTCCTGTACGACCACAACCAGCCTGAATATCGTCCACAATCAATAAAACACCGTGTTTTTTACACACTGTCTCAAGGTTTTTTAACCAGCCTGCACTGGCCGCATTAATACCACCTTCGCCCTGCACCGTTTCAACAATCACGGCTGCTGGTGTATCAACGCCACTGCTTGAATCAGACAAAACTTTATCTAAATATTCTGTGGTTTCAATACCATCACCTAGGTAGCCATCAAAAGGCACGGTTGATACACCGCCACCTAAGCTGGTGCCCGCTGCACCACGGTGATGAGAATTACCCGTCACGGATAACGCCGCCAAACTACAACCATGGAAGCCGTTCGTGAAGCTGATGATGTTTTCGCGACCTGTAACATTACGAGCCAATTTCAGTGCGGCTTCAACAGCGTTAGTGCCTGTTGGCCCTGTAAATTGAACCATGTATTGCAAGCCACGAGGCTCTAAAATGTATTGTTTGAAAGACTCTAAGAACTCACCCTTCGCTTTTGTGTGCATATCTAGACCGTGGCTAATACCATCTTCTAAGATGTACTCAACCAATTTCTCTTTGAAAATTGGGTTGTTGTGGCCATAGTTTAAGGTGCCAGCACCCGCTAAAAAGTCTAGGTATTTGTTTCCTTCCTGATCGAATAAGTGAGCACCCTTTGCGCGATGGAAAACACGAGGAAAAGAGCGTGCATAAGATTGTACTTCTGATTCGAGTTCGTCAAAAATTTTCATATTTTTATCATCCTTTAATAGACTAAATTCATAAGCGGTCGTCAATGGGAGCAAGCGAAACAAGGTTTCCAGCTCACTCAATGTTGACTTATAAAGAGAAGGGACCAATACGAACCAGATGCTCGGTATCGTGTTGTCCATTGAAGTGCGCATGCTGGTCAAACATTACAGACTCATTTAAAGAGGCGTCTAGTTGACTGGCAAGGCGGCGGAATAAGGCCCAAGAGCCATTATTCGAGGCAGTAATACTGGTTTCTATGTGATGCACATGAGAACAAGAAGGTCGCTCTAACAGCGATAAAATCATTCGTTTTGCAAGCCCTTGGCCACGCGCTTTTTCACTGACAGCGACCTGCCATACAAACAGGGTGTCAGGACGTTCTGGAATAAGATAACCCGAGACAAAACCGACCACTTCTCCTGAATCTAAACACGCTGCAACAGACGTTTCACGAAAGTGACTGGCTTGTAGCAGATTGCAGTAGGCAGAATTTGTATCCAGTGGTGGGCACGATGCCACTAATTGGTTCACAGCCATTCCATAAGAAGCATCTGGCGTAACAAACTTAATTTCTTTAGAACTCATAACAAAACCCATTAGTTAACGAATCATTCTTATTTCATAAAAATACAAATCAGATTATTGCTCTCAATAAAAGTAACTGATTTATATGAAATAAATATGACTAAGCATTTAATCAGGTGTAATTTAATTTGATGTCTAATCATTATACGTAAAAACAAAATAAAAGCCAGAAATTAATTAGAGAACAAAACATTTTTACTCTAAACACCTTTAAAACAAAGACATAGCGCACATTTTTAGAGCAGGCTTTTTGAGTTTTGCAACATAAGAAGTCAATTTTAGTTGCATCTGAGCAATGAAATTCGGAAAATCCAGCCCCTATTCGAAAAGCGACGGAATTTGTTGACTGACTTTGCAAGCCAGTTGCCTGATACAGGTGAGTATCCGACACAGGCAAGACTCTTTCCCCCCTTTCGAACGCTGTTTAGAAATCACGTTCAATCCTTTAGAAATAATTAACCAGAGATCATTATGACAAATAAAACCTCTATCCATGGCTCGTGGGCAAGCCGTTGGATCTTTATCCTTGCTGCCACGGGTTCCGCGGTCGGCTTAGGCAATATCTGGAAATTCCCGTACATCACAGGCGAAAATGGCGGTGGCGCTTTTGTCCTTGTGTATTTAGCCTGTATTTTATTGGTCGGTATTCCTATTATGATGGCCGAAGTGTTTATTGGTCGTCGTGCTCGAAAGAACCCTATTGATGCGATGAGCGATCTTGCGACAGAGTCAGATAGTCCTAAGGCTTGGGGACTCGTTGGCACGATGGCGATGATCTCTGGTCTACTCATCTTATCCTTCTACTCAGTGGTCGGTGGATGGGTACTGCATTATCTAAAGATTATGCTCTCAGGTGATATGATAGGAGCAACGTCGGCTCAAGCGGGTACCGCTTTTGATAACTTGCTTGCTGATCCGGCTATGCTGTTAGCTTGGCACACTCTCTTTTGTGCTATGACCGTTTCTGTAGTCGCAATAGGAATAAATAAAGGCATCGAAACCGCAACACGAATCATGATGCCAGCACTGTTTGTGCTACTCCTCGTACTACTTGGCTACGCGATCACGACGGATGGCTTTGCACAAGGCTGGGATTTCATGTTCAAGTTTGATTTTGACAAACTAACATGGGGTGCAGCTTTAATTGCTTTAGGGCACTCGTTCTTTACTCTTTCCCTAGGCATGGCAATTATCATGGCCTACGGTTCCTATATGACAAAAGACGCATCCATTGGCAAAACAGTATTAACCATAGGCATACTGGATACTCTCGTTGCCCTCGTCGCTGGTTTGGCTATTTTCCCAATTATCTTTTCAAATGGCATGGACCCTGCCGCTGGGCCTGGTTTAATGTTCATCTCTTTACCTGTCGCCTTTGGACAAATGCCATTTGGTCAGTTATTCGGCGTTCTCTTCTTTGTCCTTGTTGGCGTAGCCGCATGGACATCTGCTATTTCACTACTGGAACCCTCTGTTGCTTTCTTGGTCGAGCGTTTTGGGCTAAAACGCCCCACAGCAGCCATTGGAATAGGTGTGGGAATCTGGGCCTTAGGAATCGCCTGTTTAGCATCATTTAACTTAACATCGGATGTCACTTTCTTCGGCAAGAACACATTCGACTTCCTAGACTACATCACAGCAAACATCATGTTGCCATTAGGTGGTATCTTGACCGCTCTGTTTGCAGGCTGGGTTGTAAAAGCGAAATTCTCCCAAGATGAACTGCAATTACCAAGCGTCTTGTTTAAAGCTTGGAGCATTTCAGTGAAGTTTACCGCTCCTGTCGCCGTTGCTGTTGTCTTGTACTTTTTGCTTAACCCAATCAAATAAGAGCACTATTAAGTAAAAGCACTATTAAGTAAAAGCACTATTAAGTAAAAGCACAATCATAAAAAGCCTCACCTCTGCCAACCACAGGTGAGGCTTTTTTATTGGCAGTGATCTGAAAACGCCAAAACACCTTCTAATGCTTCTGAGTACACGCTCACTTGACCCACTTTTGTGTTGCCTGACTCATAAGCTGCGAGCCAAAAGCCAGCACCAATGGCCGTAACAGGCTTTTGCCATTGATCCATTTGTTCAATAATCTCTTCTGACGTTGCGGCTAATGCTTTATCACAAAACACAAGTACGGAATGTACAGCCGATTTAATGACGATCTCAGTCCAATCATTACTGTGATAAACGTTGGGGACAATCAAGCAAGATACGCCTTTGTCCAGCAACATTGCCGCTGACATATAACACCACAGAAGATGTTGTGAGGACCCGCCCGTAATAAGTACTTTTTTCGCGGCCCTTTGTTGGCCTTTAAATTGACTGACACGATGTATCAAGGTGCTCAAGATCACTGACTCACAAAAAGCCAATACTGACCCTTTGCCAAGTTGATCAAATACAGGCAGCAAGCCATCACGAATCGCAATTTCGGCAGGGTATTGAGAAAAAAGCTGTTGGCATAGCTGGGCCACTTTCTCTTCCTGAAACAACTCGGCCGCGGTGATAAGTCTTCTGCGCCAATCTTGCCATTCATTATCTGAATCGCGAGCAGAGAGCGTTGCACCGGTTAGGGTTTCCTGATCCAACAAGGCTCTCACTTTACTGACTGCAACGCCCTGTTGTATCCAACGCACAATGCCTTCGACGCGAAGCACATCCTCTTGATCATACAAACGATGTCCCTTGTCGGTTCTCTTGGGTTTTAATAACCCATAACGACGCTCCCAAGCTCGAAGCGTAACCGAGTTAACACCGGTTCTTAAGGATAATTCGCGAATAGGAAAACGCGCTTCATCTGTTTGCCCAGTAGAAGGCGTTGAAATAGTATGCGTCATTGTCTTGTCCACAGCTTACTTTTTGTTAACGTACTTTTATCTAATCGCATCTTGGCAGAAAATACTATACAAATATTTTTTTGTATAACTAGTTGCTTTTGTTGTACAGAATTATATATTGTATAAGAAAGTAATTCAGTGCTTAGGAGCAACCAAAATGGACAACCAAATCAGTCAACACCCCCCTCTCTTTGATGTCGCCATCATCGGCGCTGGACTCGCTGGTAGCCTGTGTGCGCATCTATTATCTGAGACAGGCTTGTCTGTTTGCGTCATTGATAAAAGCCGTGGCAGTGGTGGCCGTGCCAGTAGCAAACGCATCAATGATGAAGTCAGTTGCGATCTGGGTGCTACCTACGTAAAAACAACACACCCAGAAATATTGTCTCTGTTTAAGTCTCTCGAAGCGAAAAACATAGCTGCGCGCTGGGACCTTGTTTCCACTGACCAAACGCCTACTTTTGTGGGCACACCCAAGATGAGCAGCATTGCCCGTCACTGGCTCGGTGATACGCACTTTATGACCAATACAAAAGTACATCACCTAGACCAAGTCAATCTGACAACACCCGACAATGCAGACTCAGTGGCATGGCAAATACGCAACGACAAGTACCAAACTGTCGCCATAGCAAAGAAAATAGTTCTTACGGCACCTGCACCACAAACGGCCGCCATTTTGTCGACTCACAGCACACTGTCAGAGCCTCTTCAAATAACCAACCAAGCATGTGCTGGTTACCAATCTCAATGGGCAATGTGGCTAGAAACAGCACCGAGCCAGCAAAGCGCCTTTATCACCCCAGTTGACTCCCCTCTTAAAAAGCTCTTAAAAGACAGCGATAAACCCATGCGTCATAAAGAGTCTGTCGAACGCTGGGTGTTACAAGCTACCCCTGAATGGTCAAAACATTTTCTCGATCAAGACAAAGCCACGACCGCTGATGCATTAGTTCAAGCCTTTCAAGCAATCACAGCACTTCCAGTATTGCGTCATGGTGAACCGCATCGTTGGTTCTTAAGTCGATTTACCGGACATAAAAATGCGACCGCAGGTGTATGGTATCCAGCACAAAACCTTGGTTTAGCAGGTGATTGGCTCTGTCAAGGAAATGCTGAAGGCGCCTTGCTAAGTGCACTTTCTGTTATTGAACAGATGCAACTGAACCATACCACCACTTAGCGTTCATCTACTGACTGTCACCGCCTCTTGGAGGGATTTACTATGACAATTTTTCAGCATTCTCCAGATCACCTTGATCACAAGATCCCCGTTGGGATTAGCTCATGTTTATTAGGTGATAACGTCCGCTACAATGGTGGCCATAGTCACTCTGATTATTGCGACAAGGTATTAACCCAATATTTTGACTATCAAAAATTCTGTCCTGAGATAGCGGCAGGATTTGGTACGCCTAGACCGACCTTGCGCCTAGAAGGTGATCCTAACGCACCCAGAATGACGTTTAGCAAAAATTCAGAAGAAGATGTCTCTGATGTTTTTATGGCCGCTTCTGATAAATACTTAGCCAATCTTGCTCATTTAGACGGTTACATCTTAATGAAGAAATCCCCTAGCTGTGGCATGGAGCGCATCAAGGTATATCAAGAAAACGGCCATCCACATAAGCAACGCAGCAGCGGACTTTTTACAAAAGCACTGATGCAACGCTACCCATTGTTGCCGGTGGAAGAAGATGGACGGTTAAACGACCCTATGTTGAGAGAAAACTTCTTGTTGCGTGTTTTTACACACCATGATTTTCGCCACAGTGTTGATGAAAAGGCAAAAATGAAAGATCTAATCGCCTTTCATAGCCGTTATAAGTACATGGTAATGGCGCATTCACAACCGACTTACCGAAAATTAGGACAGATGTTATCGGGTAATGACACTAGATCTTTTTGTGCATTAAAAGAGGCGTATTTTGAGATGTTAATGACGACCTTCTCAAAACCCGCCAAACGCAAAAATCACTGCAATGTACTTATGCATCTTGTGGGTTATTTGAAACACGCGGTGGATGTGTCAGTCCGAAAAGATATTTTAGAAGTAGTCGAACAATATCGTCGCGGTGAAGTGAACTTGGCCACCCCCGTTACTTTATTGCACCATTATGTGAAACATTATGGCAGCGATTACATTAACCAACAAAGTTACTTTATCCCTTACCCTTCTCCACTTGGTATCCGTAATACGGTTTAAGGCACGACAAAGCATGAAGATCACTCACCTCGTTTGGCTGCGTAATGATCTACGCTGGACCGACAACCCAGCACTTTATTTCGCCTCTCTGGCTGCTCAATCAACAAACGACGGCATCGCGGTATTGGTGACTCCCACGCCAGCCCAATGGCGCGAGCACAACGAATCCGACGCAAAGAACAGTTTGCGCGCGGGTCTGATTAGCCACTTATCTAAAGCCCTTGCAGAGCGAGGTATTCCCCTTCATTGCTTAGACACAGACTCCTTTGAATCAGCGCCGAATCGTATTCGAGACTTTTGCCTAGAAAACAGCATCCAACATATTTGGTTTAACAGTGACATTCCTGTTCATGAGCAGCAACGAGATCAGGCTGTTTGCGCGTTATTAAACGAACACCATATAGAAAGCCATATCCAAGCCGCAGACTTACTTGTTTCTCAACCCGTGCTTAGCCAGCAAGGCACTCCCTTTAAAGTCTTCACGCCTTTCTTTAATAAATGGGTCACACTGCTCGCCCAACAAGATATCACGCCATTACCAGCACCGGAGACACAAGCACCCGCTCTTTCATGGGAACCGCTGCACTTTGACTGGGAAACAAAGTATCGCGACGATTTGTGGCCGGCAGACCAAGAGATCGCCAAACAGAAACTGTGGCAATTTTGCCATCATAAAGAGCGTCATTATCAAGCCAAAAGAGATTATCCCATTGAACCCGGTACCAGTACCTTGTCGCCTTACCTTGCTCTCGGCGCATTAGGGCCAAGACAATGTCTTGAAGCCATTTTCTATACCTGCAACCAAGAAGAAAAGCGCTGGCAAGACAGCATCTGGCTAAAAGAACTCGCTTGGCGTGATTTTTATCGTCAATTAATGGGACACTTTCCAACCTTGTCCATGAATCGTCCCTTTAAACCTGAAACCGATGCTCTCACATGGCGTCAAAACGAGAGTGAGTTTAAAGCGTGGTGTGAGGGTAAAACCGGCTTTCCCATTGTGGATGCCGCCATGCGCCAACTCAATCAAACCGGCTGGATGCACAATCGACTACGGATGATCACCGCAAGCTTTTGTACGAAATTATTGTTTGCCGATTGGCGACAAGGGGAAGCGTATTTTATGAGCCGATTAATTGACGGTGAGTTTGCTGCCAATAATGGCGGTTGGCAATGGAGTGCGTCAACAGGCTGTGACGCTGCCCCTTACTTTCGCGTCTTCAATCCAACCAGACAATCCGAGACCTATGATAAAGAAGGTGACTTTATTCGACGCTTTGTACCGGAGCTGGCCAAACTCGACGCTAAATCTATCCACAACCCCAAACCAGAACAACGCCGTCGTTGTGGTTATCCTGACCCAGTGATTGATTACAAATCGTCACGCCTGGCGGCTATCGCTGCTTTTGATGCTCTAAAAGGTAAGTAATAGGGTGAAAAGTGGGTATTTTGAGGCAAAAAAGCATCGAAATGTCCACTTTTGTTTTGAACTGTAATATTTTTTAAACTTCGCTTTTCCCCGCTTCAACAACGTCATATAATCCGTAAAAATTTTTAGGGGGTTATTGACGTTATGCCTGATTCACCACAACACCTACACGATGTCCTTGTTCACTTGCGACGCATCATTCGTGCAACCGATTTGCAATCTAAACGCGTGGTTAAAGCCTGTGGTTTAACTATTCCACAGATTATGGTTTTACGATCAATAGAAGAACTTGGGGACGTCACTGTACGCCGTATCTCTGACAGTGTTTCCTTGAGTCAAGCCACAGTGACGACCATATTGAATCGTCTTGAGGATCGAAAATTCGTTGAGCGCGTTCGCGGGCAAAAAGACAAACGCATTGTAAATGCTAGGCTCACGGTGGAAGGTAAGGCTATTCTAGACACTGCTCCTCCTTTATTACACGAAAAATTTGTTGATGAATTTGAATCGCTAGAAGGTTGGGAACAAACCCAAGTGTTATCCTCTTTGCAACGTATTGCCATGATGATGGATGCCGAGCACATTGATGCCGCACCTATGCTAGACATTAATTCCCCCACTATTTAGAACAATACTTCCCTTTTAAAAAATCTCTTTCACTCTTTAAGCCCGTCAATATAAGCAGAGTAGTAACCAGCGATAAACGCTTTACTCTTACTCTGCTGTCTCTGTTGTTTTTTGCTCGCTTTACTAACACCTTCTTGGTCAAAAATGTCTTTTTCCTGACAAAACGTCTTCATACTTTTCCCATATCTTTTGCTTAACTGTCCTTAAAGTTATTCACCTATTTCTTTCTACTTGAAAATGGTTCTCGCAGAAATGTGGATAAAACACCATTTTTTCACATCAAAAAAATAACACACCATAAAACATAAGCTATTGTTTTATATGAAATAAAAACATCTATTAACAAAAAGCAACAACAACAAATTGATATAACTGCTTAGATGTGTAAACTAATTATAGTTTGATGACTAATATTTTGACTCATAACAGGAACATAAAAATGTATAAAAAAAGCATTATTGCGGGTCTTATGACACTCGCGGCCACGTCCTCTTTTGCTGCAACAAATTGTGGAAAAGTTGAGATTGCTGACATGAATTGGAACTCTGCATCCCTCATGGCGAACATCGATAAATTCATTCTGACCCATGGTTACGGCTGTGATGCAGAATTGATTCCAGGCGATACCATGCCGACCAGTACTTCTATGGCAGAAAAAGGCCAGCCAGATATTGCCCCAGAGCTATGGACCAACGCGGTAGAAGCCTTAATTAACCGTGGCGTAGAAGATGGTAAGCTAAGTATCGCAGGTAAATCTTTATCCGACGGCGGTGAAGAAGGTTTTTGGGTACCTAAATACATGGTTGAAGAAAACCCTGAACTGGCAACCATTTCTGGCATTAAAAAATACGCAAAGGACTTCCCAAGTTCTGAAGACCCTTCTGTCTCCGCTTTCTACGGCTGCCCCGCTGGTTGGGCATGTCAAATTACCGGTGGCAACTTATTTAAAGCCATGAACTTAGAAGAAGCAGGATTTGAATTGATCGACCCAGGTTCCTCTGCCGGTTTATCAGGTTCTTTAAGCCGCGCGTATGAGCGTGAAGAGTCTTGGTTCGGTTATTACTGGGCACCGACAGCAATTCTTGGTAAATACGACATGGTTAAGGTCGACTTCGAAAGCGGTATTGATGCAGAACACTACAAGGGCTGTATCTCTGAAGAAAGCTGCATAGACCCTCAAGTGACCATGTTCCCGCCTTCTCCTGTTTACACAGTAACGACCGCAAACTTCAAGAAATCAAATCCTAACGCATACCAATACACAACACAGCGTTCGCTAACCAATGATCAAATGAATATGTTGTTGGCTTGGATGGAAGACAATCAGGCAGATGGTCAATATGCTGCTGAAAATTTCATGTTTAGCTACCCAGAGATTTGGTCACAGTGGGTCAGTAAAGACGTGCAAGCGAAAATTGATAACGCACTCGACAGCCTCTAATTTTCTTTTCAATGCTGACCGAGCCGTGCTGATCAAGACAGCACGGCCTTTTAATTTGCTTTACACCTTGAGAATGAAATTATGATAGACAGTTCTTGGTTAACAGAATTTCCCGATATGAGTCGACGCGAATTACTCGCGATCAGACAAACACTTGACGGTGCTTATCGGAACTTTTCCCGTAACTACGGCGAATCGATTGAAAACTTCTTTGACCCGCTCTTATACTTTTTGGTTTGGTTTGAGAACCTCTTAATTGAAACCCCGTGGTGGATTGTTCTAGCGGCTATTGTCGGTCTTGTATACGCTGCAACACGTTCTTGGAAACTGTGCACCGGTGTACTGACGGCTTTTCTTGCCATTGGTTATTTTGGTATGTGGGAAGACACGATGCGAACGTTAAGCATCATCACCGTCTGTACTATCCTCTCTATTTGTATTGGTATTCCAATTGGGATACTGATGGCGCGATCTGACAGAGCGAAATCTATCATTACGCCGCTGCTTGATATCATGCAAACCATGCCGGCCTTCGTGTATTTGATCCCTGTGGTCATGCTGCTAGGCATTGGTCGAATCCCAGGCGTCATTGCCGTGGTGATCTATGCCATTCCTCCGGTGATCCGATTAACAAACTTAGGCATACGCCTAGTGAACAAAGAGACACTGGAAGCCGCCACCGCTTACGGTGCTACGCCAACACAACGTCTATTTGGTGTACAAATTCCATTGGCAATGCCAACCATCATGGCAGGTATCAACCAAACCATTATGATGGCACTGGCTATGGTTGTGGTCGCTTCTATGATTGGGGTGAAAGGCCTCGGTCAACCCGTATTAAAATCGATCACTAACCAATACTTCACCCTTGGGCTTTTAAATGGTTTAGCGATTGTCGCCCTAGCCATCATCTTTGACCGCGTTTCTCAGAGCTACGCAAAACGCGCACAAAAACACCTTGAAGGGACTGAGAATGGATAACACACGCGAAACATTGATTGAAATTGAAGGCCTCTACCAAATATTTGGCCCTGATGCGAAAAACGTTTTACCGAAAGTAAAAGCCGGTGCGTCAAAAGAAGATATCCTAGCGGAAACTGGCCACACCATCGGTTTACAAGACATTAACCTAAGCGTTAAACGTGGTGAAATATTCGTTATCATGGGCCTATCGGGCTCAGGCAAGTCTACCCTTATTCGTCACTTCAACCGCTTGATAGATCCAACCGCGGGCAAGATCAAGGTCGAAGGCGACGACATCATGGAATTGCCAATCAAAGAACTCACCACCTTTAGACGTCACAAAATGGCCATGGTATTTCAGCATTTTGGTCTTATGCCACACCGTTGTGTACTGGATAACGTGGGTTATGGTTTATTGATCAAGGGCGAAAAACGCGCCGAATGGAAACCCAAAGCAGTAGATTGGCTGGAAACCGTTGGTTTAGCAGGCTACGAAGATCAATTCCCTTCACAGCTTTCTGGTGGTCAGCAACAGCGTGTCGGCTTGGCTCGTGCCTTGTGTACCGATGCCGAAATTTTACTAATGGACGAAGCTTTCTCCGCTCTTGATCCCTTGATCCGCAGTGAAATGCAGGAGCAGCTGATCGACTTGCAAGAGAACCTACAAAAGACCATTATCTTTATCACCCATGATCTCGACGAAGCCTTACGTCTTGGCGACCGAATCGCGGTATTAAAAGACGGTAAATTGGTCCAAGTCGGCACCCCAGTTGATATTGTACTGAAACCAGAAGATGAGTATGTCAGAGCCTTTGCAAAAGACGTTAACCGCGCCAGAGCGCTCACAGTGCAAACCATCATGACCGCTGACACCAGCAAGTTAGAAGGTATTAGTGCGAAAGACGTTCGTGATAGTTTCCCTGCCGATCGTAACCACGCATTCGTATTCAACAACAATGCTTATCAAGGTGTGTTAACCAAGCAACAACTGGACGACATGCAAGATGACGATTTACTAGAAACCGCGCTGATCAAGGTGCCAACCGTACGTCGAACCAACTTGTTACAAGACGTTATCCCACTGTCTTTGAACACACGCTTTGATCTTCCCGTAGTCAATAAACAGGGTGAGCTTAAGGGTCGAGTAGAAGCCAGTAAATTGGCAGATGTCTTGTCTCCCTAAGCCCTCTGGCGTTTCTTACGAAAACTCAGACATAAAAATGGCCGTTTCATACGGCCATTTTTTTGGTCTTTTGTCTTTTGTCTTTTATAAGTGCATTGTATCGATTATTTAAGGTTCAATACGTCTTGCATATCGTACAAACCTGCTGGTTTCCCAGACAACCAGTTAGCAGCGCGTACTGCGCCTTTAGCAAACGTCATACGGCTACTGGCTTTATGCGTAATTTCGATTCGCTCTCCTTCTGTTGCGAACCAAACCGTGTGCTCACCCACCACATCGCCTGCACGAATGGTTTCAAAACCAATCTCTTTTTGAGTACGTGCCCCCGTCTGACCTTCTCGACCGTATACAGCGCATTCTTTTAGATCGCGTCCCAAGGCTTCAGCAACCACTTCGCCCATGCGTAATGCCGTTCCTGAAGGGGAATCGACTTTATGACGGTGATGGGCTTCGACGATTTCAACATCGTAGTCGTCTCCCAAGATTTGGGCCGCGGTCGCTAACAGTTTTAATGTTAAGTTAACCCCCACACTCATGTTTGGTGCAAAGACAACAGACGTGCTTTGTGCGGCTTGATCCAATGCGGCTTTTTCGTCATCGTTCAGACCTGTTGTACCCACCACAATGGCTTTTTGATGTTGTGCACAGAATGCCGCATTTTCTAGTGTTAAAGCGGGTGTGGTGAAATCAATCAACGCATCAAAGTCATCCACACAGTCGTTCAAAGAAGCAACCGCCATCACACCGATCTTGCCAATACCTGCAATTTCACCGGCATCGGCTCCCACCAAACTGCTACCAGGCTTTAAAATCGCTGCGCCTACAGATACGCCGTCAGCGTCTTGGATCGCAGTGATCAGATTTTTTCCCATGCGCCCAGAGGCACCAATAACAGCTACTCGCATTTTTTCTTCCTCAATATAAGTCTGCGCAAACCTTAACAAAGATTGCACTGAATCTCAGCATTAAAAGATCAGAAGGCATGGACTCAGACATAAAAAAAGGGCCGAAGCCCTTTTATTCACTGTTTCATCTTAAAATATTTCATTAGGTGTTAACTCTTCAATCATATCTCGATCAAATTCAATCACACCATCAGAAGGAATATCATCCACCGTATTTTGTACTACCGGGCGTGAGGTATCATTTTGTTTTATCACAATTTCCACACGTCGATTGGTGGCACGCCTAGCCGACGTATCGTTTGCGACCAAAGGTCTGGTATCAGCGTATCCCGTTACAGCAAATCGGCCTTGGTCCAGCTGCCCTGTAGCAAACAGTTCTTCTGCGACGGAAATAGCACGCGCCGATGATAACTGCCAATTTGACCGGAAACGACGACTGTCTATTGGTATATTATCAGTGTGCCCTTCAACAGAAATTGTCCCTTGAATGCCAACTAACACATCACGAATAAGCGCGACCACAGGAATAAAGTCATAGTTTAATTCTGCCGAACCGGACTCAAATGAGCCTTGGTCTTTGATTCGAATAGTAATGGTTTCTTCTTGTGTTTCAATTTCAACCAGGCCTTTTGAAATCTCTTCGTCCATCAAGGCCGCAATCATCTTCGCGTCTTCTTCCGTCTGTTGAATCTTCTTTTCTCGCTCCAAATCAGCACGAGATTTATCCACAAAGGTATCGGGTGAAGGTGAACCAGACGACTCTCTTTGATCTGTACTGGCGGTTTCAGGTTTACAAATCACTTCCAGTGTCTGTTCAGGCACATCATCGGTTGTTTGCTTTACCTCGTTAATCGGAGTCGGTTCCGTTTTACCTGGACTAAACTCCTGAGCAATCACCGACGTTCCCATAGGAATAGCGTCCGCTTCGACATCACGCTGGACACCAAACGCGGTGCTTAAAGAACCTGCAATTTGCTTAAACTTAATCACGTCCATTTCCGCAAAAGACAGCAAGAGTACAAAGAAACACATCAGCAACGACATTAAATCGGCAAAGGTTCCCATGTAAGCGGGCAGGCCTTCTACACATTCGGGACAATCTTGTTCTTCTTCATCACTCATTATTTTATCCGCTTACCCATAAAATATTATTCACGTTCGGTTCTTTTGCTCTCAGGAATGTACGTTTTCAACGCACCATCCAAAATACGAGGGTTCTGACCAGACTGAATGGCTAACAAGGCATCCATAATCATTTTTTGACAAAGCAGCTCTTCATCCGCTCGGATACCGAGCTTGGCAGAAATAGGCAAGCACACCATGTTTGCCAACATGGCACCGTATAAGGTCGTCAACAAGGCCACCGCCATAGCAGGGCCAATCGCTTTAGGATCAGACATATTAGCCAGCATTTGCACCAGACCCACCAAGGTACCTATCATGCCCATAGCAGGCCCAACATCACCGAACGATTTAAACACCTTGGCACCCGAGACATGCCGCGCGTAGGATTGATTCATATCCTTCGACAGCTGACTTTTGACCACATTACCGTCGTGGCCATCCACCAGCATTTGAATCCCTTTTGACAAAAAGGGGTGGCTGACTTCTTTGCCTTCTAATGAAAGCAGTCCACCCTTACGTGCTTCGTCGGCTAGTCCATAGATTTCATCAATCAAGGTGTCCAAAGGAACACTTTTAAACATGAAGGCTTTTGCTGCAACCTTGCCTGCGCCCAAGAACTGAGACAAAGGGTATTGCATCAATATCACAAACAATGACCCCACCAGCACAATCAGTGTCGAGGCAACATCGAGAAACATCCCAGCCGATCCACCCACAAAGATGGCCGCGATAATAACGATAAACGATCCTACAAGTCCTATTAACGTTGCGATATCCACACACGTCTCCTAACAATAAAGCTATAATACAACCCACATATTGATACAATTCTATACGAAAGACCGATGAAGAATGACATCTTCTTACAGATAATTTGTAATTTTCCATTAACAGCCTCTCGAACAGCATGCCTTTTTCTGCTAAAAAGCGAGGGTTTAAATAAGAGTCGTCACTATGTCACGAAAAACCAGCGTCCGATACTTTGAAGAAAACCTTGGTGAATTGGATACCCTAGTTACTCAACTTGAATCCAATCAACTGTCTTTAGAAGAAGCGTTAAAAGCCTTTGAAAAAGGCGTTAAGCTTAGCCAAGAATGCCAGTCTGTTCTGACACAGGCAGAGCAGAAAGTTCAAATTTTGATGGAAAAACAACATGGCGAGCAACTAGAACCCTTTGATCCGGAGCATACTTCGTGACCCTTGATGATTTCTCTCTTTATGCACGCTCTCGAGTGGATAACTACTTAACTCAATCACTCAGAAATTATGAGCCTGCAACCCATTTGCAAAGTGCGATGGCTTACAGTTTGTTTAATGGTGGCAAGCGTGTACGTCCAATGCTGACCTATGCCGCTGCGGCATTATTTGGTGAGGCAAACACCTTGACCGACGCCAGCGCTGCGGCCGTCGAGTCTATTCATGCTTACTCCTTAGTCCATGATGATCTTCCAGCCATGGACGACGATGACTTACGTCGTGGCAAACCCACTTGCCATATACAGTTTGACGAGGCGACAGCGATTTTAGCCGGCGACGCTTTGCAAACCTTTGCTTTTGAATTACTCAGTCACGTTAAACACGAACACCTAGATCGCCAACTCCAGCTTATCCAGGAGCTTGTCTATGGATCAGGTCGGCACGGTATGGTCACAGGCCAGATGATTGATCTGTCAAACGTCAATAAAAGCATGGATATTCACGCCTTAGAAAAAATGCATCAACACAAAACAGGCGCCTTGATTAGAGCCAGCATTCGTATGGGTGCCATCAGCACAGGGGCAACAGCGAATGACCTTATCGCCCTTGATCATTATGCCAACGCTATCGGATTGGCTTTTCAAGTTCAAGACGACATCATCGACATCACCAGTGACACCACAACGCTGGGGAAAAACCAGTTTTCCGATGAGGACGCCAACAAGCCCACCTACCCTAAGTTACTCGGACTAGAGGGCGCACAAGCCTTGGCGCAAGACTTGAACAAACAGGCTATAACGACTATTTCTCAATTTGGTGATGCTGCGCAACCATTAGTTGAGCTTGCTAACTATATTATTGGCCGCAACCACTGATATAATAATCGGCTAATTAGACTGACCTATACGTGATGATACCTGTGCCTATGTTCGAAGAAATCCCTACAGCACGACCCCACACGCCCTTGCTTGATCAAGTCAACGCAACAGCCGATTTACGTGCCTTAAAAAAAGAGCAACTGCCAACACTGGTGCGTGAACTGCGTGAATTTATGCTGTACAGCGTCGGACAAACAGGGGGGCATTTTGGTGCAGGGCTTGGGGTAGTCGAATTGACCGTGGCTCTTCATTATATTTACAACACACCAGAAGATCGCATCGTTTGGGATGTGGGCCATCAAGCCTATCCCCATAAAATACTCACCGGTCGACGGGATGCTTTGCTGAATATCCGTCAAGAAAACGGTATCTCTGGGTTTCCTAAGCGTGAAGAAAGTGAATATGACACCTTTGGTGTGGGACATTCCAGTACTTCTATCGGTGCCGCTTTGGGTATGTCATTGGCGGCTCGCCAACTTAAAACAGGCCGTAAAGCCGTTGCTATTATTGGTGATGGTGCTATGTCCGCAGGCATGGCATTCGAAGCCCTTAATCACGCCGGTGATGTAAAGGCAGATATGCTGGTGATTTTGAACGACAACGAAATGTCGATTTCTCAACCAGTTGGTGCACTCTCAAGTTATTTCGCTCGTATTTGGGCAAGCAAAACCTATGATCATATTCGTAAAGGTGGACAAAAAGTCTTCTCTGGTTTGCCTTCTGCTCTTGAGTTGGCTCGCAAAGCCGAAGAACACATGAAAGGTATGGTATCGCCAGGCATGATGTTTGAAGAGCTAGGGTTTAATTACATTGGCCCAATCGACGGTCATGACATCGACCATTTGCTCGCTACCATTGCAAATTTGAAAGACCGCACTGGCCCACAGTTTCTGCATGTGATCACTAAAAAAGGCAAAGGTTTTGAACCTGCTGAAGGCGATCCTATTGGTTATCACGCCATCAACAAAATAGAGCCTGATCCAAAACCGAATGTCCAAAAAGTAAAACGTCCTAAATACTGTAATGTATTTGGTGAATGGCTGTGCGATGTGGCTGAACAAGACGACAAGCTGGTAGGAATCACTCCGGCCATGAAAGAAGGCTCGGATTTGATCGCCTTCGCCGAGCGTTTTCCTGATCGTTACTTCGATGTTGCCATTGCGGAACAACACGCTGTCACCTTAGCCGCTGGTATGGCGTGCGACGGTATTAAACCGGTTGTGGCGATTTATTCCACATTTTTACAACGTGCCTATGACCAACTGATCCACGATGTGGCCCTGCAAGACTTAGACGTGTTGTTTGCCATTGATCGTGCTGGCTTAGTGGGCGAAGACGGTCCGACCCACGCAGGCGTATACGACTTAAGTTACCTACGCTGCATTCCTAATATGGTAGTAATGGCACCATCTGACGAGAACGAGTGCCGTAAGATGTTGCAAACAGGGTATGAGTACAAAGGCCCTGCAGCGGTACGCTACCCCCGTGGAACGGGTCCTGGTGCGCCTATCGAGCCAACATTCGATACCATGGTACTGGGTAAATCACGCACGTTGCGTAGCGGCCAGTCAGGCGTTGTTATCTGTGCGTTTGGTCGTCCAACCTACGATGCCAAGAAAGCGGCCGAAACGTTAGATGCCACCTTATTGGATATGCGTTTTGTGAAACCCATCGACGAAGAAGCGCTGCTCGCACAGAAAGACGCCAAGTTAATTGTGACTGTAGAAGAAAATGCCATCATGGGCGGGGCGGGGTCCGCTGTGAGTGAATTCCTACAAGCCAACGACATATTGGTGCCTGTGTTACACCTAGGTTTACCTGACCAATACGAAGAACACGCCAGCCATCAATCTATGTTAGAACGCGTAGGCTTAGATGAAGCAGGGATTTTGAAAAGCATTCAGGACAAACTCAGCACGCTGTAATCTGTTTGATAACGACATAAAAAACACCATGATGCATCAAGTCGTCATGGTGTTTTTTTTATTTACTGAATATTAACAGGTGTAGTTTAGACCTAAGCGTCCACCGTCTACATAAATGGTTTCCCCGGTAATATAGCTGGCTTTATCACTGGCCAAGAAAGCAACCGTATCACCAATTTCACGCGGTGTGCCGATACGACCCAATGGTGTACGACTCAAGACATTTTTCATCGCCTCTGGGTTTGCGTTCACCCCTGCCATCATTTCCGTATCAATAGAGCCTGGACCGACCGCATTCACTCGAATGCCATTTTTTGCCAAGGCAAGCGCCGCGACCTTGGTCAACTGCATCGCGCCCCCTTTAGAAGCACAGTAAGCGGCAATACTTGGAATCGCTACTTGCGCATTAATCGAAGTCATATTCACAATAGAGCCATGGATATTATGTTCTACCATGCTTTTCGCAGCACGCTGTAAGGCGATAAATGTGCCGGTTAAATTCACATCAATGACTTTACGAAATTGTGATTCTTCCAAGGTTAAAAAGTCGCCAGGATTGGCAATGCCTGCATTATTAACCAAACAATGCACTGGGCCATGCTCTGCTTCGATACGATCAAACATGGCTAGAATTTGTGCAGAATCCCCCATATCACAAACGTACGCCGCGGTGCCATTTCCCATCGTCTCAGCCGCACGCTGAACCGTCTCTTCTTGTATGTCCGCTAGGAGGATTTTATAACCGTCTTCCGCCAAGGCTTCTGCGCAGGCCAAACCAATGCCTTGTGCCGCACCCGTTACTAATGCCAATTTCGTTTTATTTGTCATGCTTTCCTCCAAATCATAAAGTGTTTCAGTATTCAGTATTCAATGTTTAGAGTGTCAGACAGTAGTCGTTCACCGCTTGATCTTGTGTAATGTAGCCCGCTTCTAGATCGGCTCGCACCAAGGCTTCTGGTCGTTTTTTCGGATCGCCATAACCACCACCGCCAGGGAGTTGCAGAATCAATTTTCGTCCAGCAGGAATCAGTTGGCGGCCCTTGCCTTTTAAAACGGTGCCGTCGTCCAGCATGACGCTGCCTACTCCTCCATTTTTGCCTTGTTCACGCCCACGGGCAGGAAACTGAATGCGGTCAAACATGGCATTAAAATACAGTTCATAACCTTCGTTCGCACTGATGACGATGGTTTGCCCTAGGCCGCCGCGAAACTCTCCGCTGCCGCCAGAGCCTTCCAATAAATCTTTTTGCCAAATCGTCAATGGGCCAACATGCTCAGTGGCTTCTGCTGACATGGTGCTAACACCTGATGGAAACGCGGTCGCGCTCAGACCGTCCAAGGTCGCTCTCGCGCCCATGCCACCTGAGTTAAACATCAAGATTTCAGAAGATCGCAAGCCTGAAGTCGGGTCCGTCGGACGCGCGCTTAATAACACATTCCATAAGGCACTGGCGCCTTCGGCGGGTGACACGCCAGGAATGCATTTATGCAAGGCGCCTAACACCACATCGGGTACAAAATGCCCCAATACATGACGCACTGACACAGGTGCCGGATGAGGCGCATTCAAGATACAGCCTTCTGGCGCAGTCACATCAAAGGGTTTTAATGAGCCAGTATTGTTTGGAATATCCGGTGCAATCGCACACTTTAAGCCATAACAAGCGTAGGCGCGGGTGTACACCATGGGAACGTTCACACCAAATTTGCTGGGGCCAGACGTACCGGCAAAATCAGCCAATAAGGTATCGCCTGCAATGGTCAAGGCCACACGCATGTCCACCGCCGCTTCATAGCCATCCACCATCATCTCATTATGATAGGTACCATCGGGTAAAGCCGCGATACGCGCCAAGGTGGCGGCACGACTGTTGTCGATGATGAAATCAGACAGGGTTTCTAACT
The DNA here is from genome assembly GCF_020532605.1 of Marinomonas algarum. GTDB lineage: Bacteria > Pseudomonadota > Gammaproteobacteria > Pseudomonadales > Marinomonadaceae > Marinomonas > Marinomonas algarum. The sequence goes on from NZ_JAJATW010000003.1 coordinate 50,488, forward strand.
CCAGCAAATTAAATTCATTCATCATGTCCATTAAGCGTGCATCGCCCGCCGCATTACAGGCCGCCAATGAGTACAAGTCCCCAATCACCTGATCTTGTTCGCGGACGTTATTACGAATGATGTTTACCAGCCCTTTATTCACCTCACCTCGGTCGATGAACTTCATAATCGGCACCAGCAAACCTTCTTCGTACACTTCGTTAGCATCAGGTCCATAGCCCCGACCGCCAATATCGACAACGTGCGCTGTCGCGGCAAAAAAGCCCACATGCTTGCCTTGGTAAAAAGCGGGCGACACCATAGTGAAATCGTGCAAATGCCCCGTACCCTTCCAAGGGTCATTGGTTAGATACACATCGCCTTCGCAAATGTTGTCCGAACCAATCTCTTCAATAAAGTGCGGCACAGATTCCGCCATGGCGTTCACGTGACCGGGCGTGCCGGTAACGGCTTGTGCGATCATTCGACCACGGCAATCAAACACGCCTGCCGACAAATCTCCAGCTTCTCGCACTGACGTTGAAAACGCGGTTCGAATCAGCGTCGTCGCTTGCTCTTCCACCACCGCCACTAAGCGGTTCCACATAATTTGATAATCAACATTGCTTAATGTCATTTTAAATAGCCCCCATGATTTTTTTATTCACCAGCAACATGGACTTATCATCCTGTGCGACGACGGTATAACCTGTTGTCACTATGGTCGAGGTTTCATCCTCCACAATAACCGCGGGACCGGAAACGGCGTCTCCGGGTTGCAAGGTGTGACGCTGTACTTCGGCCGCGGTAACCACTTTGCGCAGCGCCGCGTCAAAAAACTCACGTGTCTTAGTGATGGCAATTTGCTTGCCTGAGCGACGCAATGTGATCGGCTCGACAGGCGCTAATGTTGAGGCAACAGTAATCGACCAATTGGTAATTTCAATGCCTAAACCGTCGATTGTACGACCAAATAAACGGTGATAACCCGCTTCAAACTGAGTACGGAACGTCTCAACATCGCTTGCAACATAGTCTTTGTAATCAATATCAATGGCAATTTCGCCACCTTGTCCGGTATAGCGCATAAAGGCTTGAACACGCGTCGTTGTGTCTATGTCGCCCGCACCACGCTGAACAAACTCCAAGGCTTCGGCGCGTAACGAGCTAAGTAAAGCGTTAATGCGTTGTGGGTCAAACTCCGTGAGGCGCTGGTACATGCCTTTGGTCGCTTCATAAGAAAATGGCGCATTTAAGAAACCAATCGCTGAGCCCACACCGGCCCCCGGTGGAATAACCAGATAATCCATGCTCAATTTTTCACACAAACGACAAGCATGTAAGGGCGCGCCACCGCCAAAGGCGATCATGGCGAAATTGCCAATTTCTTTGCCGTTTTCAACCGTGTGTACGCGGGCTGCGTTGGCCATGTTTTCATCGACCACTTCTGTTACCCCAAAGGCCGCTTGCTCCTGATCCAGTCCGGCAACAGAGGCCACCTTGTTCGTCATTGCCTCACCCGCCAAAGGAACGGACAAAGGAATATCGCCGCCGGCAAACAAGTCTGGATCTAAACGCCCCAACAATAAATTCGCGTCGGTGACCGTTGGATGCTGACCGCCACGTTGGTAACACGCTGGGCCAGGTTCTGATGCGGCCGATTTGGGCCCGACTCGAATCTGCTTCATGTCATCAACGTGGGCAATGGAACCGCCGCCCGCTCCGATTTCGACCATTTCCACCACTGGGGTCGACAATGGCATGCCAGAGCCTTTCGCAAAACGATAGGTTCTGGCCACTTCAAAGGTATTGGCGGTTTTAGGCTTGCCGTCTTCAATAAGACAAATTTTGGCCGTCGTGCCCCCCATGTCAAAAGACACCACTTGATTCTCACCATAACTGGCAGCAAATTTCGCGGCAAAAATTGCTCCACCCGCTGGACCCGATTCTAACAATCTGACAGGAAACTCTGACGCGGTGTCTACACTGATTAGACCGCCCGCAGAGTGCATCATGAAAACAGGACAAGTCACGCCCGTTGCCTTTAATCGTTCAACCAAACGTCCCAAATACGCCGCGACTTGTGGTCGGACATAAGCATTGGCGATCACCGTATTAAAGCGCTGAAACTCACGCATCTGTGGTGATACATGGCTAGAAATAGACACACTTAACTCAGGCGCCGCTTTGGCAAAGGCTTTTTGTACGGTTACTTCATTGACATCATTGGCATAGGAATGAATAAAACCCACCGCAATCGCTTCATAGCCTTCGGCCACAATCCGTTCCACTAACGCCGCTAACTCGCTAGGATCTATATCGGTAATGACGTCACCAGACGCACTCACACGTTCTTTTACCGTGTAACGATCGGTTCGCTTGACCAATGGCGTTGGTAAGGTCAAGTTTAAATCATATTGTTCAAAACGGTTTTCCGTACGCATTTCCACCACGTCTCTAAAACCGTCCGTAGTAATAAACGCCGTACGAGCACCGCGTCGTTCGATCAAGGAATTGGTCACCAAGGTGGTGCCATGAATCACCGTGGTAATGTCGGTTTCGGCAATACCAGCGCGCTCACACACTAGATGAATACCGTCTAAAATCGCTTGTTCTGGTTGGTGGTAATTCGTCAGCACTTTACCCGTGAAAAGCGTGCCGTTTAAATCCAGTGCGATGTCCGTAAAGGTGCCACCAATGTCCACACCGACTCGAGCTTGCTGTTGCGTCATATCTCACTTCTCCTAATTCTGATACTGCGTTAAATGCTTTTGTAATAGCACCATGCTTTGAAACAAGCCTCATACGCAGGCTCTCGAATGAACGCGGCTCGATCTTTTATTAATCCGGTTACCGGCAACATAATGTCTTGTTCTGGTGCGCCGGTTAATAATTGCGCCATGGCTTCACCACACACCGTGCCTGTGGTAATGCCTCGACCATTGAAGCCAACAGCCGTGTACAAGCCAGGGGCCAAAATATGGATGCGCGGCAAATGGTCTGGTGTCATGGCGATTTTTCCATGCCATGCCTTTTCAAACTCTACCTTGCCAAGAAACGGAAACATTTGATTGATGCGTTTCTGTGCCCAATATTCTGACTGATTATTGTCTTTGCCAGCCAATTTGCCCATGCTGCCAACGATTAAACGCCCAAACTGGTCTTTTCGTACCGAAGACATTACCAGCCCGGTGTCCCATACACTTTGCGCTTCCGGTAAAATTTTGTCGGCTATCTTACCCAAAGGCTTGGTTGCTACCTGATAAAAGTGGATCGGCGTATAAGCCTGCTTTAATCCAGGCCATAAATCATCGTTATACGCATTACCACCGATCACGACCTGATTCGCCGTTACCGTGCCACGCTGGGTGCGCACTTGCCATTTGCCGTTCACCTGAGTCAAGTTCAATGCCCGTGTCTGCGAGTAGATCACGGCGCCTTTCGATACCGCTGCGGCTGCCAATTCACGGGCATACCCCATTGGATTAACGGTGCCCGCTTTCGGATCAAGTAACCCACCATAAAAATAAGACGTACCAATTTTATCTTGCGTTTGATCTTCATCGAGCAGTATCACCTCGCGTCCACGACGTTGCCATTCTTGGGCTCGGGCAGACAGCTCTTTAAAGCCAGCCGGAGAATGGGCTGCATGAATGGTGCCATTTCGTGTCGCCTCGCATTTCATTTTGAAACGGTCGATCAGTGAAAAAACCGTATCGGGTGCGCGGCCCATCACATCCAGAAAGCGATCAGCCGATTCGTCGCCCAATACCGTACGCACATCTTGAGGTGGTAGCCAAATACCAGGGTTGACCATGCCACAATTTCGGCCAGAACCACCAAAGCCTATTTTTTCAGCTTCAAGCACCACACACTCAATGCCCATCTCTGATAAATGCAACGCGGTGGAAGAACCCGTGTAGCCGCCACCAATAATGACGACGTCTGTGACAATACCGCCCTCTAATGGTGCTTCTTCTGAAGAAGAAGGGGCCGATAGATCCCATAAAGAAATTGGCTGACTTGCCCCTGTTGTTTTTTCACTGTCTTTTAACGTCATCTGACCACCCTTCTGTTTAGCCTACTCAATGAACACTCAAATCGTTTACAGCAACACGATGTCACCTTGGTCATTTTGCATTTCAAACGCAATACCGGCGGTGTCGCCAGCCAATACGCTTGCCAAATGAGAAACGCCCAACTCATCGAGCTTCTGTTGCAGCGAAGCTGGATCTGGGTGTGTTAACACTACGCGGTTCAATGTGATGCCTAAGTCTTTCATCCCTGTTGACGGATGCGCGCCAGGGGACCATTCAATAAAGGTCGGGATAAGACCCTGTTCAGACAAGGAGCCGTCTTTGGGAATCGTCAAACGCCAACTGCGCTCCCCTCGGGTAAAGGTCACAATTTCCCCTAAATCGATCGAGCTATTTTCAACCACGGCGTTAAGGTCGCTGGTTCCCACTACCCAATGGTAGGACTGAGCTGAGTCTTTAAAACGCGCCTGTACTTGAGGGTTGTCCATATCAAACCAACGGGCTCGACCAGGATTCGGCGCTTCTGGGTCAATAGCGAGCACCTCAATAAAACTCTCGTTGCCAACCGGCGCGACCGCGTTATGAGTGCTCATCGCTTCATGCTTGCTGGCTTTTGGCAGCGTCACACCAAGGGATGCTTCAAGCGAGGCTATGCCTTGCTCTAGACTGTCTGCGCCAATCACAATGTGATCAATTTTGTTCTGTATCGTCATCGTCATAACCTCTATTTGTTGTCTTGGAGTAAGTCTTGGGGTAAGTCGTGTTTAAGATAAATAAGCAAAGCCAGCGTCTAAATCGCTGAGCAAAGAATCGACGTCTTCCAAACCAATATTGAACCGTACCGTGGGCCCCGTAGCGCTCCACGTTGTTGCGGTTCTATAAGGACTTGGATCAACAGGAAGAATCAAACTCTCAAAGCCGCCCCAACTGAGGCCAATACCAAACAGGCTCAAATTATTGATCATATGGCGGACTTTATTTTCTAAACCGGGTTTAAACACCACGCTGAATAGCCCAGCGGAGCCGCTGAAATCTCGATGCCAATGTTCATGGCCAGGGCAATCGGAATGGGAAGGATGCAGTATGCGATCCACACTCGGTTGTTGCTCCAACCAAGCGATGCAGGCGACGGTACTTTGTGCGTGTTGACGCAGACGTACTGCCAATGTGCGCAATCCACGCAAGGCTAAAAAAACATCATTCGCGCCAGCTCGATCACCGATCGATAAGCTCATTTTTCTCACTTTGTCATAATGGACCTGTGACCCTGCAACGATGAGCCCGAGCATGGCATCTGAATGGCCACTGATGTATTTGGAACCGGAATGCACCACGACATCCACACCAAGTGTTAACGGCTGACACAACAAAGGGGTTGCCCAAGTACCATCAAGAATACTTACCGCACCGGCGGCGCTGGCCACGTGTGCAATCGCTGGAATGTCGGGCACTTCAAATGACCCAGAACCTGGCGCCTCAAAGAACACCGCTGCCGTATTCGCTTGAACCAGCAACGCTAAGTCAGCCCCTAACATGGGATCGAAATAGGTTATTTCTACACCATAGCCCGTCAGCACATTGTCACAAAATGCCCGAGTCGGACCGTATACCGTATCGGCCACCAATACGTGCGACCCCGCTTTTGCGAAGGCCATTAAAGACACCACGCAGGCAGTCAAGCCAGATGATACCGCCACACAGCCAACGCCATGCTCCAGTTCTGTCATCATGTTTTCCAGCTCAAACGTGGCTGGTGTGCCGTAGCGTCCGTAGTACAGGGTGCCTTTTTCGTAACGTGTATCACGGGCTTGTTCAAATTCTTCTAGGTTGTTGAACAACATCGTGGAAGCTTGATAGATGGGAAGATTCACCGAGCGACCACGACTTTGGTGATCACGGCCAAGATGAATCAGTGCGTTTGTTAGGTTAGCGTCGCTCGTTTTCACAGTAGATTCCTTATTAAAGAAGCCTCACTTTAATATTAATAAAACATTCGTGTCAATATACGAAACAAAAGTTTTACTAAAAGATACAAGATAACTGTTTTGATCAAAATATCCTCTACCCTGTTGGTCTGGGTTTGTCTTTAATTTGAAGGGGGATCTCTTTATACTGCGTGTCATTCAAATAGATTCTTAAAGGCAACACAGTCATGGTAGGAAAGGTAGATTCAACACTATCGAAAGGGCTATCCATTCTCGAAGCTCTGGCAGCAGAACCCAAAGGCATAGGGGTTTCTGAGCTGGCACGTAATTTAGAACTGACAAAGTCCAATACCTTTCGGTTATTACAGACATTGATCGCGGTGGGGTATGTGACTCAAGATGCGAACAAACAGTATTTTGCATCGATGAAAACATGGAAGATAGGTCAGATGATCATGGAAAAACTCGACTTACCGGGGCTTTCCATCAGTCAAATGCAGTACCTCTCTAGCATGACAGGTGAAGCGGTGTATTTGGCTGTTCTCGATGGGCTGTCCACTCTTTATATCGAAAAAATAGAAAGCACCAAAGCCGTACGAACCTATACACCAAAGGGTGGCAATGCGCCCATTCATTGCGTCGCCACAGGAAAAGCACTGCTGGCTTTCCACTACGACACGCTGCGTGAAAAATTAATCGACAACCTGACACTGTACACAGATAAGACCATTACCAGCATCGAAGTATTGGACAAAGAAGTCGACACTATAAAAGCACAAGGCGTCGCGATCGATAGGGGAGAATACCGAGCAGAAGTGCTCAGTATCGCAGCACCGGTCTTTTCGGCAAACAACGACGTCATTGCCGCCATTGGCGTGTCTGCTCCCGCCATTAATGTCTCTGAAGACGATATCGAAAACATGTCACGCACAGTAATACTGGCCGCTCAAAGCCTAAGCAACACTTTAAAAGATATTTAAGTGTTCAATATCACTCTCTTAGCAGCAGGTGCCACTTCTGTGTTGTGCTCTCTGCTTCATGCATTGGCTGCTAAGATACGGCGCCCTTCGAGCTCTTGTGCGTCTAATCGGATTAATACACCCACCAAGCCAACGCCCAGTAACATCACACCGCCAGACAAATACAAACTAAGAGCGTAAGACCCAAACCACGATGCCAACAATCCGGTAAACATAGGCGCAATAATCTGCGCGGAACCATAAGCCAGCGTCATTTTACCCATAAACTTAGCGGGGTTAGAAGGATAAAACTGCCCAGCCATCGTCAACACGAGACTCACACAAGCAACAAAAGTCGCCCCAAATAAAATTGCTCCTACACCAATCACCAACAAGTTATCACTCACTGCTGGCAACATAATACCGACAATTTGCAACCCATAAGCCAACAGCAAGGCTTTTAAATAGCCCCACTTTCGAGCCACCAAATCCCATACTAAGACGGCCGGCGTCGCCGCTAACCCCAGCACAATAAAGACGTGTTGCCCACGCCCTGCTAAAGCTGAAAATCCTTCCACAATATCGACAATAAAAGTCGCACTCACTACATAACCATAGCCCGCACAAAAATACGCCGCCATCATGATCCATGCGAACAATCGACTCGGGGGTCTATCTAACACCTGATGATTGGCATGCGTCGACACTATCTTGTTCGGATTGGGCATCCAAATCCATGCCGGCACAGCAAAAAACACCGCCATTAACGACAAATACAACCATTGACCTTGCCAGCCTACCGACGCCCTAAGTAACACTTCCACCAAGAAAGCCGCAAAGAAGATACTCAGCCCAATACCCGAAAAGTGTATGCCCAACTCGCCTCTTTTTCCTTGGCTCACTAACCACTTTAAAATCAAACCCGACGCTAAAATAAATCCTGCCGACGTTCCAATGCCTGATACATAGCGTAACAACGACCAAAGATACAGGTTTGTGGTTAATGCCATGGCCGCCGTGGTGAGCACCGCCAACACCAAATACAAGCGATACAACACAAATTTATGCGATAAATTATTCAAACAGGCGACAATCAACACACCGGTTAAATACCCCGCGTAGTTCACCGTTGCTAACCAACCTGCTCCCACTTCATTTAACCCAGCTTCCGCCTGCATAATAGGAAGCAAGGAAGTATAAGAAAACCGCGCGACGCCCGCCGTCACGATCAAGCTGCAAATACCCGCTATATACACTTTCATTCGAGTGAGATTCGTTTGCATACATTTAACCTGTTGTTTGATTAGACACACACCATAAACGCTTTTAATCATCATAAAAATCGAATAGTTTTGAACAAACCGTTCAATAAAAAAGAAATGAAATAACCAAATAGCAAACAAAAAACAGCCAGTGGAAGCACACTATGGAAATCGTTAGCCTAAAAACCTTTAAAGCCGTCGTTGATGAAGGAGGAGTAAAAAACGCCTCTGCTGCCCTCAACACAGTGCCGTCTAATGTCTCGATGCGCATACAAAAACTCGAAAATGAATTAGACATCAAGCTGTTTACGCTACAAGGACGCAAGCTCGAATTGACAGCAAACGGTTCCTTGCTCTATCACTACGCCCAACAAATACTTCAGTTAGAGCACCAAGCTCGAACCGCTATTTTGACCAACAAGGGGCGCAGCGAACTCAAAATCGGCACCACCGAAACCTTTGCCGCCGTTCATTTACCCTACACACTCAAGCAATTAAAAAAAACTCACCCGCATATCGCTGCTAAAATCCACACCGCCACCAGTGCTAATCTTATTTCCGCTGTGCTAAGCAACAAAATAGACTGTGCCTTTGTGGGCATTCAAGTGACTCATAATAATCTCGTCTCGCTGCCCATCATCGAGGAACCATTGGTGCTCGTAGAGCCCGCCGATCAAGACTACAACCCTGTAATGATTGTCCGAGACATAGGCTGTGGTTACCGACAGGCCGCGCTCGATTGGCAACAAACCGCTGGGCGAGGGAGTGAAGAAGTCATGACCATGGGCAGTGTCGAAGGCGTGCTTGGCTGTATTGCTGCAGGATTGGGCTATACCGTGATTGGAGAAGGCATGTTGAAAAATAGTCGCTATGAAGCCTCTCTCATTTCTCAACCAGCGACTCAACACCAAGCGCCATTTAAAATATCGCTCATCTATCAAGACAACAATCCTCTAGTAGAAGACATTCTCGCCATTGCTGACTTGTTTCAGACATAAAAAAACAGGCCAAAATAGCCTGTTTTTATACACCAACACAAATAGCCTTGTTGTTTACTTCGCGGCAGCGGATGTCAACGCACCCATCACACCAGAAACCTTCTCAATCACTGCGTCACAGCCTTTTACATTATGCAACGTCTTTAGGTAATGAGGATTTTGGTAGGTTAACCACACTTTTTGGTTTTCATCTTCACTCACGAGCACTTTAAGCGGTAAATCAATCCCCATGCTTTGCGAGCATTGCATTAACTTGGTTCCAACAACCGGATTACCAAAAATAATAACCTGCGTAGGACGCAATGCTAAATCGACACCCTGTGCATTTTTTTGGTGATCTATACGCGCAAACACATTCAGCCCTTTACCTTCAGCAATGGACACAAACTTGTCGGCTGTTGCTTGAACGGAATGCGTGCTTTCTTGCATTAACAAACTTTCCGTTGCATTGGCCGCCAAAGGACATAACACCATCGCTGCGGTGAGGCATACTGACTTAAACATACCGACTCCTTCTTATAATAGATAAAGCCAATTAGACAGTATAAAGCCTTAGTGTACAAACCAATGAGTGTAAAAATTAAGCAAGTGCCACTTCAAACGAACACTTTTTAACAACGAAGCGACGCCCGAATCAGTGTCACTAGGAGTAGTGATAACGACACGAAATAATCGTAATTGCTGTATCATCTACGGCATATACCAAACGGTTTGTATCATCTATTCTGCGAGACCAGAAGCCTGAAAGGTTTTCTCTAAGAGACTCCGGCTTTCCAATCCCAACAAACGGAGCGCACTTAACTTCAGCAATAAGCTTATTGATACGTTTCAAGGTTTTCTTATCTTGAGTCTGCCAATAGACATAACTATTCCAAGCTTCATCAGTCCATGATAACAGCCTATCACTCATCAATAAGTTCTCTTTGAGTTGTTTTACCCATTTTAAACTGTGCAATGGAACGATTTAAGTGCTCAGCGTTCGCTGGAGAACGAAGTAAATGGACGGTTTCCATAAGGCTATTGTAATAATCCAATGACATTACAACAGCATCTTCAGAATCACGACGAGTAATTACAGTAGCGTCTGCATCGTTAATTACATTATCTAAAACGGTTTTTAGGCCATTTCGGGCTTCGGTAAAAGAGACTATTTTCATTTTACACCTCACTTGTACAATATATGGAACAAGTTTAATTTGAAACTAAATACATGTACAGAATGTTGTGCATTACTTTGCCGTGGCAAATACTATTTTAACTAGCAGACGGTCGTGGTGTATTCAAGCAAGATCAATCGGTGTTTCCTCGAGGTAGGCGCTTATTTTGAAGAGAAAGCTTCGAAGTGAAACACCGATTGAGCTAGTAATGATCAAGTTTTCAGGCAAGCAAGGCTTTTAATGCCGTGGTTAAGTCAGCCATTTCGGCGTCTGTGCCTATGGTGATGCGTAGGTAGTTGCCGATGCGTGGTTTGTTGCTACCAAAGAAGCGCACCAAGATACCCTGCTCTTTTAGCGCAAGGTAAATCTGTTCGGCGTTTTTCTCTGGGTGTGTCACAAAAACGAAATTGGTCGCCGATGGCAAGACAGTAAAACCAAGCGCTTTTAGATCGTTAACCGACTGCTCACGGGTGGCGATGGTTTTGTCGCAGATTTCTTTTAAGTAGCTTTCGTCTTCTACTGCGGCCGTGGCTCCGGCCAAGGCGATGCGATCGATTGGGTAGGAGTTGAAAGAGTTTTTCAGTCGCTCCAGCCCTTCAATCAAATCAGGATGCCCCAACGCATAACCCACACGAATCCCGGCCAAAGCACGAGATTTTGACAAGGTTTGCACAACGAGAAGGTTCGGGTATTGATTTACCAACACAGAGGCACTTTGCGCACCAAAGTCTACATAGGCTTCGTCCACCAGCACGACCACATCAGGGTTCGCATTTAAAATGGCTTCAATGTCGGCAAGCGGCAAAGCTTTACCCGTTGGCGCATTCGGGTTAGTCACGACCACACCGGATACGTCCAGATTCTCATAATCCGTCGGCACAATATTGAAATTCTCGTCCAATGGAATCAGGTGAGGTTCAATACTGTATAAACCTGCATAGACTTTATAAAAGCTGTAAGTGATGTCGGCAAACGCCAATGGTTTGCCACCAGCAAAATAGCCCATAAACGCCAACGCCAACACTTCGTCAGAACCATTACCAACAAACACCTGATCCGTGTTCAATGAGTAGCTTTTTGCCAGTGCTGTTTTCAGCGTAACGCCATTCGGATCAGGATACAGTCGTAAACGCTCGCTGACTTCTGCGGCCATGGCGTCCAATGCCTTCGGCGATGGTGAGTAAGGGCTTTCATTGGTGTTTAACTTGATGTACTGCTTATCTTGCGGTTGTTCGCCTGGCACATAAGGGTCAAGAGAAGCGATTTTATCTGTCCAAAAACGACTCATGGATGCTCCGTTGTACGTTAATAATGGTACGTAATAATAGAGGTACGTGATAATAGAGAGTAAAACAAAATAAGGCCTCAAAAGAGGCCTTATAAATACATTAAAATGAATCAGTCACTGTCCGGCCTAGGATCAGTCCTGAGGCTTCATATGTGGAAACAATAAAACATCACGGATAGACGGCGCATCGGTGAACAACATCACCAAACGGTCGATACCGATACCTTCGCCCGCTGTTGGCGGCAAGCCGTATTCTAGGGCATTGATGTAATCCGCATCGTAATGCATGGCTTCGTCGTCACCGGCGTCTTTTTCTTCGACTTGACGCTTGAAACGTTCCGCTTGGTCTTCTGGATCATTTAACTCCGAGAAACCATTGGCAATTTCACGACCACCGACAAAGAATTCAAAACGGTCGGTAATAAAATCATTGTCGTCGTTACGACGTGCAAGCGGCGATACTTCCGCTGGGTATTCAGTAATAAAGGTCGGTTGATCAAGTTTGTGCTCAGCCGTTTCCTCAAAGATTTCTGTCCACAACTTGCCCAAGCCCCAAATCGGTTTCACATCGATTTTTAGGTTCTTAGCCACCACAGTGGCTTTTTCGATGGTACTAACATCGTCCGCGGTCAGTTCTGGGTTGTAATGCAAAATCGAATCCAACATGGTCATGCGAACAAACGGCGCGCCGAAGTCGTATTCTGAGCCTTGGTAAGTGACGGTTGTTGTACCCAATACCTTCTCAGCCACTTCACGCAACATGGCTTCGGTAAGATCCATCAAATCTTTGTAGTCGGCGTAGGCTTGGTAGAATTCGATCATGGTGAATTCTGGGTTATGGCGCGTCGACGTTCCTTCGTTACGGAAGTTACGGTTGATCTCAAACACACGTTCAAAACCACCCACCACCAAACGCTTCAAATAAAGCTCAGGCGCAATACGCAAGTACATGCTCATGTCCATGGCATTATGATGCGTGATAAAAGGACGCGCTGTTGCACCACCAGGGATGGTCTGCAACATAGGCGTTTCCACTTCCATAAAGCGACGATCTTCTAAGAAACGACGGATCGTAGAGATGATTTTTGAACGTACTTGAAAGGTCTCGCGAGACTCTTCGTTCACAATCAAATCCACATAACGCTGACGATAGCGCATTTCCATATCGGCCAAACCGTGATGTTTATCCGGTAAAGGACGCAAAGATTTGGTTAGCAATTGCGCTTCTTGCATATCAACGTACAAGTCGCCTTTCCCTGACTTATGCACAGGGCCTGTTACACCAATGATATCGCCTAGATCCCAAGTCTTTTGCTCAGCAAGTAACTCAGGGCTCAATACTTTACGGTTGATGTACGCTTGAATCTGACCCGTCATGTCCTGTAGCAACATAAACGCACCACGGTTACGTACAATACGTCCTGCGATACTGACCACATGATTCTTTTCTTCTAAAGCAGGCTTTTCAATCTCACCCAACTCGGTCTGAAGATCGGCGGCATACGCGTCTGGACGAAAGGTATTTGGAAAAGCATTACGCTCTGTGCGGATCGCCGCCAGCTTGTTGCGACGCTCTGCCACCAAACGATTATCATCGGTTTGTGCTGTGGATTCTGTATTTTTTTCGTTAGCCATGATTTGCTATCTACTCTTTTCAATATTCTTAGTGAGGAACGGTGCGTAACAGGTCTCATCAACCCTTGAAGGGACAGCTAAAGTCCCTGTTTTAAACTGGCAATAATAAATTGATCTAAATTGCCATCAAGCACCGCGCCCGTGTTTGAGGTTTCCACGCCCGTGCGTAAATCTTTAATGCGTGACGCATCCAATACATAAGAGCGAATCTGACTGCCCCAGCCGATATCAGACTTACTGTCTTCTACTGCTTGCGCGGCTTCTGTGCGTTTCAACATTTCAAATTCGTACAATTTGGCACGAAGTTGTTTCATGGCGAAGTCACGGTTAGCGTGTTGTGAACGCTGATTTTGACACTGCACCACAATACCCGTTGGCACGTGGGTAATACGAACCGCCGAGTCGGTGGTGTTAACGTGCTGACCACCCGCACCAGAAGAACGGTACGTATCGGTACGAATGTCCGCTGGGTTAATCTCGATGTCCACATTGTCGTCGATTTCAGGCGATACAAACACCGAAGCAAACGAGGTATGTCGACGGTTACCGGAGTCGAAAGGCGATTTACGCACTAGACGGTGCACGCCCGTTTCCGTACGCAACCAGCCAAAGGCGTATTCGCCTTCAAAACGAATAGTCGCCGATTTAATGCCTGCGACGTCTCCGGCCGACACTTCCATCAGTTCGACTTTAAAGCCTTTATCCTCGCCCCAACGCAAGTACATGCGCAGAAGGATATTGGCCCAATCTTGTGCTTCGGTACCGCCGGAGCCGGATTGAATATCTAGGAAGGCGCTGTTCTCGTCCATTTCATTGGAGAACATACGACGAAATTCCAGCTTCGCCAGTTGATCGTCTAACGCGTCCAACTCCAGTTGCACCGCCTCGACAGAATCAACATCATTCTCTTCAACCGCAATGTCCAACAACTCCTGAGCGTCGTTAACGCCAGACTCCATGTTGTCTAACGTCTCGACAATGGCTTCCAATGACGAGCGTTCGCGGCCTAATTTTTGTGCGTAGTCTGGGTCGTTCCAAATGGCTGGATCTTCCAGTTCGCGGCTGACTTCCTCTAAGCGTTCTTTCTTTGACTCATAGTCAAAGATACCCCCGTAGAGTGAGGGCGCGGGCAGAGAGGTCTTTTATCTTAGAAAGTATCGGGTTTATTTCCATATTGGCGTCAATTTGCTATAAACAGTGTGGATTAAGATGATTCGGAATTGTAACGAATTTACTCACAGCATAAAATGCCATTCGCTACCCAATGATGGAAAAACAGACCATTTTTTGTGGGCCTTGCTATCAAATGGAGTCAATATGGACAAACCAACCGTTACCGTCGCAATACTCGGACAAAGTTATAAAATTAATTGCCCCAAAGGGCACGAAGCTGACTTAAAAGAAGCCGCCGAGTATTTGAACAATCAAATGCGTGAGATCAAAGCCAGCGGAAAAATTGTTGGCCTTGAAAAAATTGCCGTGCTGGCGGCATTGAATATTACTCACGATATGCTATCAAACCAGAAATACGCTCGTGCTAATGAACAACAGTTGCGAGAACTGACCTCACAGCTTGATTCGGCTTTAACACATCAAACGAAGCTGGTTAATGAATAATCACCTGTGGCGTACTCTTTAAGCACATTTTTTGATTGCAAGCGGAGAACACGAATTTTCTTCATACACCGTCGCAAACAAGCCAGTCTAACGGGTGATTTACGTTATAAATTACTCTATACTGCCATCTGTTTCCTGGGTTGTTCGAAGCGGCTTAACGCCCTTGAGCCTATGAGTAATACCCCGGAACGAGCCTGCTGGTTTGGTGTGCATGTCCGTGCGTCGGAAAGCCTAAAGAATCACAGCTCTTTCCACCTTGAACCACTGGGTTCAAGGCCAATAGCCGAAACGGCAACTTGGGAAACACCTTTATGACTTCTCACCTTAATGCCAGACAAACCCTTCGTAGAAAATTACGTCAAGCCAGAAGAAGCCTTACGGCGCAGCAACAAGAAAACGCTGCTCACGCTTTATTGATAGACCTTCCCCAGCGTCTTGTCGCACTCAGCAAAACCTCCAACACCAGTATTCAGTCTGTACGAAAAGTGGCCTTGTATCTGTCAAACGACGGTGAAATCTCTCCGCACCTTTTGTGTGAGTATTTTTGGCAACAGGATATACAAACCTACTTACCTGTTATTAACGACAAACAGCTGACCTTTGCTCTGTATTCCAAAGACACACTCTGGCAAGAAAATAAATTTGGCATCAATGAGCCGCTTACTAACGACACTATTTCAGGCCATGAGCTAGACATGGTATTCCTGCCGCTCGTTGGCTTTGATCAACAAGGTGGGCGTTTAGGTATGGGAGGAGGATTTTATGATCGAACCTTTGCGAATAAAAAAGCCAACACACCTCCATTACTGATTGGCTTGGCCCATGAGTGCCAAGAGGTCAAACGCTTACCCATTGAGGGCTGGGATGTCCCTTTGCAGGCCATCCTCACCCCAAAACACATCATTTTCCCTTAAAAGACAAAACTGTAACCGGCGGAGAAATACGCACCACTGTTACCTTCATCATTTTCTGGTGCGTACGCCACATCAAAATCTAATCGACGATAAAAGGTTAAGCCGGCGGTGTAGTAGTTTAACTCGCTTCCGGCCAAATTCTTTCTCACACCAACCCGCATCCCGGGCAACACCCAATTACCACTGAAATACGACAAGGACACCACCGCCCATTGATATTCGTCGCCAAGTGGGTCAAGAATGGGGTTCGCATCATAAGACGCGGCTAAAGAAAAATGCTGATCCTTGCTTTTTAGCGCAGCATCTAAGGTAACTTGTGACTCCATTTTATAGGTTTCATTTAATTCAATTGCCCCCTTATTGGACAAGCGCAAGCGCGCCTCACAACTGCTCTGATCCGCGGTAGGCAAACCGGAACAATTCGATACCATGCTGTTATAATCGAACTCCGGCTCGTTGACATTCGCAATGGACGCACCCAGCTGATAATTGCGACCGGTTAAGATCACCCCCAAATCTAAAGAGACGTTCGATGACACCGACTCTCGACCTAAGAAAAAGTCACCATAGGAAACACTCGGATCTTCATCTTCCGTTAGCACAGTGACTTTTTGATCCAAAGAAAAACGATGGAAATTCAATCGTCCACCCACAATCAGTGCACTGCTGGTGCTACGGGAAACCATTTCACTGTACCCCAAACTGACACGGAAATCGGAAGCACGTTTTAGATACAGGGAAGTATCCGACTCAATATCAATATTGCTCGTGTCAACGCTGTTCAATCCCGAGGCCGTTGTTATCGCTTCTAAGTCCTCTACACCCGTCAATGTCAGTTCGTCAGCAATAATATCTGCTCGCCCTACCAGAGAAGCACCAGCGTCCAATGTGAAAACACCTCGTCGACGAGTTTTGTAAATGATCGGCATGAACGGTGCTTGCGCTGTGGTGGAAAATTTCACATAGGTGGTCTGACCGATGTCGGAAATAATAGTATCCGACTGATCTAAAGAACCATTGATGTCCGCTAACACTTCATCAATTTTTGCAACTGTAAAGGCGTCAGGGTCAGACGCAACAGCGGCCTGTGCTTTGATTGAATCAATGTTAATACGTTGCTCAAAGTCTTCATCAAATATGTCGTCCAACTCATCCAGCTTGTCGTTAATATCACCGACACCGCCGCCTTCCACACCTATTCCTACAGGGCCAATAAAGCCGACACGAAAGCCTTGTAGGTTGGCCATAAAATAAGACGATGCCGGATTTGCGCCTGCTGTGGATAACGCATGGCGATTTCCATAACTGCCAAGCACCGTACTAGAGCCAATCGGCTGGTAGATATAGGAGGATGCCATCACCGAGGAACTCAGCAGACCTACCCCAAAAATCGTCAAATATGTTTTCATTTTGCACTCATGCCTATTGGTTTCACGACGTTTTTTGTTCAGTATAAAATCAGACCACAAAAAAAGCCGAGAACCTAGTGCGTTGTCAGCTTTTGCGTTATTTCTTTTTGAACCGTCTTATAGGTTATTAGAAAGCGGTATCATAACCGATAGAGAAATAGCCGCTACGAGGTAACTCATCACCCTCTTCGTCTTCTACTGTGTCCAATGCCACAGCCAGATCAATGTTTAGACGCTTCAAGATGGTCAAACCAAATGTGGCGTAACTCAATTCCGTGCCTGCCATGTTTTGGCGCATACCCACGCGAATACCAGGAAGGAAGTGAGAATCACCGTAGTAAGAAAGAGACGTTGTAGCCCACTGGTACTCATCGCCAACAGCGTCTTGTACCGCGTTGGTGTCGTAAGACATACCAATAGTAAACTGTTTACCTTTAGTGGAAATCGCAAAATCTACCGTGCTTTGCATTTCCATCACGTATTTATCAGATGCATCCAACTTGCCTGCAGAAACCAAACTAGACGCATCATTACAGCTTTGCGTTCCACAAGTTTGATCGATAATCGCCCCATCAAATTCAGGCTCGTTGATATTGGCAATAGTTAAACCCGCTTGGTAGTTGTTTGATACCCACAAAACACCCAAATCCAAGCCAACGCCCGTACTGCTGACGGCGTCGTCAGAAATGGAATCAGAAATGGCATCGCCAGCATCTACATCATCATCCGACAAAGAAACTGAAGCTCGCCCCATGGAAATATCATGCAGATTGGCTTTCACCCCACCAATCAGCATGCCTTTTTCGTGTTCCCACATGGATTGGCTGTAACCAAAGCCAATTTGTAGGTCAGTGGCGGTTTGAGCGTAAAAAGAGCTTTTGGTTGTTAACCCATCGTTGGTACTGTTAACTTTAACATCACCTGCCAACAGACTTCCTTTAGCGACACCAGATAAGCTGGCATCAATCATGAAGGCACCACTGTTTTTAGTCTTGTAAATCACCGGCATAAAAGGAATTTGCATGCTGGCAGTGGTTTTGATGTAAGCGGTATCACCTATACCATCAAGTATTTCATTCGCTCTATTCAAAGCGGAGTTCGCTTCATTAAAGTCTGTATAAGTGGCATCTAAAAGATCTTCAACTTCTTCTACTTGGTCCCCCAAGTCACTCACGTCGCCCATTTCAACACCAATGCTCAGTGGCCCCAAGATGCCAAAGCGGAAGCTGTCATCCACCTCTTGATTAACCACGATAAAAGGCGCAGCAGGGTTTGCGAATGCCGTCGACAAAGCACGTTGGTTTGGCGCATTACTCAAGGTAAAGCTGGAACCTGTCGGTTGGTTAACCGGCATGGCGGCAAACAAAGCAGTGCTGAACAAACTGGTTGAAACCAAAACGAGCTTTTTCATGATCGTGTCCTTTTTAGGGCAAAGAGAGTAAATAAACAGCAATAAATCATCACAGAATAAATAATTGTATACGCATTATTTGCATATTTCATATATAGGACAGGAAAATAAGCCATTAACAACAGAAAAATCACAGAAACAGCGAAAAAATACCGTATTTAAAAGTAAAAAAGCGGTGAGACCTTTCATTAGTATTACCGCTTATAAACACGCATTATTACGCTGCTAGGGTGTTATTAATGGCAGTTGGTGACGGAGCTTTTCTAAATCCTCCGGTGTGTCTACCCCATGCGTTGGTAAGTCTTGCGTAATAGCCACCTGCACCTTGATGCCTTGATGCAAGAAACGCAGTTGCTCAAGTTTTTCCCAGCGCTCTAACGGCGACATAGGCAAATCGGCATAACGCGCCAATAAACTGGCTCGGTAAACATACAATCCCACATGGCGCAACGCAGGAAAATCACTCGGTAACACCCCTATTCTATGGGAGTCGTCATTAAAGCCATCACGATCCCATGGCATTGGAGAGCGGCTAAAATAAAGCGCTCGCTGATGGTCGTCGCACACCACCTTGACCACATTAGGGTTAAAGAAGTCGGCTTTATCCTCAATGGGACAAGCAATGGTCGCCATTTCCGCGTCTTGATCATTGTTCAATGCCAAAACGCCAGCGTGAATAAGCTCAACCGGCAAAAAGGGTTCATCACCTTGCACATTTACGACAATGTCACCCCCTTGCCAGCCCATTTTCTCTGCGACTTCTGCAAGACGCTCTGTACCATTTTCATGATCATCCCGTGTCATCACCACAGACGCACCGAACTCAATGGCGGCTGTTTGGATGGTGTTATGATCCGTTGCAATCGTGACGGACTGAGCGCCAGCCTTCAGTGCTAATTCGTACACCCATTGCAATACTGGCTTACCACCAAGGTCTGCCATCAATTTTTGTGGAAAACGTTGGGACGCGTATCGGGCAGGAATCACGATGTGAAAATTCGGTAATGATGTATTGCTTGTGCTCATTATTTTTCAAACTCCGGTTGTTGCGCAAGTTCATAGGCGCTTTCAAGAGACATGCGTGTCGCTAAAATCATGTCTGCCACTTCTCTTGCCACGCCTTCCCCTGCGGCCTTGCTGAGTACAATCGAACAGTGTCGTTTTACTAACACATGGGCATCCGCTGGGCATAAAGCCACACCAACCAGTGGCATCACCTGCAAATCAATCACATCATCGCCCACATAGGCCGCCTGGCTTGGGTCAATCCCCAAGCGCGCGACCAATTCCGCAAATGCCGCGGCTTTGTTATGACAACCTGGGTAAAAGTGTTCGACTTTTAAGTCTTTCATACGCTGGCGAAGTGGCGCAGAGTCTTTTGCGGTAATCACCGCCACACTCACGCCCCACCTAGGCAATAACTTCATTGCAACACCGTCTTTGACATTAAAGCGTTTGATGGTTTCACCCTGTTCGGTATAAAGCAGACGCCCATCCGTTAAAACGCCATCCACATCAAATACCACCAGCTTGAGGACTTTTAATGCATCAAGCCACTCAGGTGACTGGCTCAATACGGGATAGGAAGACAGAAAATCCGTGTCCATGCGTTATACACTCGTGTCCAGTTCATCGAACGTTTTGACCAAATCGTCAAGCTGTTTCATTTGTTGTAGAAACGGCGCTAATTTACCCAATGGCAAGGCACAAGGACCGTCGCATTTCGCACTGTCTGGGTCTGGATGAGTTTCCAGAAACAAGCTAGACAAGCCTAATGACATACCGGCACGAGCAAGCTCGGTAACTTGCGCACGACGGCCATCCGCCGAATCGGAACGTCCACCTGGACGCTGTAATGAATGAGTAACATCAAACATGACCGGGTAACCCATACGCTTCATTTCACCAAAGCCCAACATATCGACGACCAAGTTGTTGTAGCCCATCATGGTGCCACGTTCACACAACATCAAACGGCTGTTACCGGCTTCTTCGCACTTGGTCAGAATGTGTTTCATTTCGTGGGGCGCTAAAAACTGCGCTTTTTTGATGTTAATCACCGCGCCTGTTTGCGCCATCGCCACGACAAGGTCTGTTTGGCGAGACAAAAAAGCCGGTAATTGAATGACATCAGCCACTTCGGCGACCGGTGCACACTGATACACTTCATGCACATCGGTGATAACGGGAACATCAAAGGTGTCTTTGATTTCTTGAAGAATTTTTAGCCCTTCTTCCATGCCTGGCCCGCGGAAAGAGTTAATGGAAGAGCGATTGGCTTTATCAAAAGACCCCTTGAAAACATAAGGAATGCCCAAGGCTTGTGTCACCTTTACGTGTTCTTCTGCCACTTGCATGGCCAAATCTCGTGATTCCAAGACGTTAACGCCACTGAACAGCACAAAAGGTAAATGGTTGGCGACTTCTATGTGGTCACCAATTTTAATAATATTTGACATAACAACTTCCTGAATACGGTGATACCTGAATAAGGCGATGAATGTGAGCGCAACTTAACGATCGTAAATTTCTAAAATACCCGACACTTTTTGCTCATCATTGACGACCACCAGCAAGGTAATTTTATCGCGTAGCATCTGCTCTTCGGCTTGTACAATCATCACATTTTCGTTAATGGTTTTTGGGTTTGCTGTCATCAGACTCGCCATGGTCTTATGAATCATGCCTTCACTTTCTTTGAGCATGGCACGACGTAAATCACCATCGGTAAAAATGCCTTTTAAAACATCCCCCTCTTGCACTAATACCACCCCCATACGGCCGTGAGTCATCACAGAAATCGCATCTTTTAAGCAGGTATCGGGTGTACAGACAGGCAATTCGTCCTTATGCATTAAGTCTTTTACGCGCGTAAGAAGCTTACGCCCCAAACTGCCACCTGGGTGAAAACGGGCAAAATCTTGCGGTTGAAAATCACGACACTCCATCAACGCCACTGCTAAAGCATCGCCCATGGCGGTGGTCATGGTGGTGGAGGTAGTGGGGGCAAGATTGTTAGGGCACGTTTCTCGATCGACTGAAATGTCTAGCGCACAATCGCAGTGTTTCGCCAGTGTTGAGGACATATTCCCGACCAAGGCAATACTTGGATTACCAAAACTTTTTAGCGACGGTAATAAACGCATTAATTCTTCTGTTTCACCTGAATAGCTAATCAAAATAAGAGTGTCATCCGCTTGAATCATGCCTAAATCGCCATGAAAAGCTTCGCCTGGGTGTAAAAAGAAACTGGGGGTGCCGGTAGATGCCAAGGTCGCGGCAATTTTTTTACCAATCAGGCCCGATTTCCCCATACCGCAAATAATAGTTCGGCCTTTGCTCTCAAGAATCATTCGAACGGCTTGTGGAAAGCTATCACTCACTCGACTCGCGAGGTTCGTCAGCGCTTGAGCTTGAATGGATAAGGTGCGTTTTGCACTGTCGATAAGGGTATCGGAGGAAATGCTTGAATTACATGAGTCGCTCATAAAGCCTCTTTGCTCTGTGTCGTCAATCTAATGTTGGATGATTATACAGAGGTAAGTGTCACTCGCCTAACAAAGAGCATGGATTCCCACGATAGAATAATGATGAACAAAAAAAGCAACGCAAGAAACAGAGCCTTGCGTTGCTTTCGTTTTAACGGGTATTCAATTCAATAAAACAATCGCATGGATTATTTCAAGCAACTTAAGAATTGACCTTTTAGACTGTCTAAGAAAGCAAAGTAAGCGTTTTCATCAATCTTAATTTGGCTACCGATAGGGTCCAACACGCTACTCTTAACTTCTGTACCATCCAATAAAGTCTCTACAATGGCAGGGCTAAACTGTGGCTCACTGAAAACACACTGCACTTTATTTGCTTCAATATCACGGCGAATCTCAGCCACTTTTTTCGCGCCAGGTTTGCGCTCAGGGCTGACAGTGACTGCACCAGCGTTGTGAAGTCCGTAGTGACCTTCAAAGTAGCGGTAAGCATCGTGGAATACCACGTAAGGTACATCACTTACTTCATGTAAGGCTTGACGAATCTCAGCATCTTTAGCATGAAGCCCTTTTTCAAACTTCACGAAGTTGCCTTGATAATAAGCAGCATGATCAGCATCGAGCCACATCATTTTTTGTGTGACCGCTCTGGCTAGCACCAACGCATTGTCAGGTAACAACCACAAATGTGGGTCAATGCCCGTATGGCTGTGACCTTCATGACCATGGTCGTCGTGTTCTTCATGATCGTGCGCATCATGATCGTGACCTTCATGGTCATGATCGTCGTGTTCTTCGTGATCGTGTTCATCATGGTCGTGCCCTTCATGGCCATGATCGTCATGCTCTGCGTGATCGTGCGTATCATGGTCGTGACCTTCATGGCCATGATCATCGTGCTCGTCATGATCGTCGTAATTTTTCTTTTTCGAACGATCTTGCAGAATTACGCCATTTAATGCCATCCATTCGATGGAAGAGTCTTCTTTACCGGCGTTTTCTAATGGTTTTTCAAGAAAGTGCTCTAACGACTCACCGACCCAAACAACGGTATCAGCATTATGGATTTTCTTAATATCAGAAGGACGTAAGGCAAAATCATGGGGAGAAGCGGTACTAGACACGATTTGCTGAATCTCTGCTCGATCGCCCGCGATAGCAGACACAATCATAGAAACAGGTTTGATACTGGTGGCGATGACAGGTTTTGCCAAAGCCAAAGGAGAAAGTGCGGTGACACCCAATGCAAAAACGAGCTTATTCATTAATCTATACCGTGTGTTTGATGTTATAACGTAACAGTACGATAGAAGAAAAGCAGATTCAAGGTCTTTGCTCTAAATCCCTTAATTTGGTTAGGTCAAAGTAAGATGCTCAGGCTGAATGGCTCTCACCATCAGGCCAGCCCGCTGCCCTATAGGCAACTGAGTATTGGGAAACACAATCGCATCGCCCGTTTGCTGCACCTGATATTGGCTTTTTGACGATGAGGCTAAAGTGTACCCCGACTCAAAGGCCGTGAAGTTTTTCACATCAGAGGCAATGTGCAACCTATAGTCATGGTCGTCTTTTATTAGACTGTCCAATACCGTAAAAAATCGTAGCGATGATAAAGGCGCATGCGCTTGTTGTCCGGTTTCAATTAGACGAATCAAGGAGTCTTTCAATTTAGAAAATCGGGACAAATCGTTTTTACCAAAGGGGTATACTTTTCCTAACTCAATGGTGAATGCGTGAGCTTGATGCACCTTATAACTGTGGTAAGAAAACGTCGTGGTTGGCTGATGAGAAAATAACACCGCCTCAATGCCACACGCTGCCAAAAAGCTCAGTTGCGCTTGGTCATAAACGGCTTTTTCAACAAAAGGATGCACTGCAAATTTCTCATACTCTGAGCCGCGAATCGCTGTGTGTAAATCATAGTGCAGTTTAATGGGTGTGGATTGAATCACGCTGGGGGCATAAAAATTGCTCACGGCTTTTTCCAAACGGGCGGCACGACTGGCCTCTACACCCTCACTGTGTTGCCAAGCACCGTCAAACAAGCGGTTTAAATTCACGTCAAAAAAACGCTTTGCCTGGTTTGCTGCAAGGGGGTGGCCAATCACGATCAATAGACGCACAGTTAACCGCATCTGACCATTTAGAATCGCCATAACAAGCTGATTCACTAACTCAATGGGGCCGGTTTCATTGCCATGAATGCCTACCGACAAAACAAGGTGTATGTCGCTCGACGCAGTGGGCTCAAGACGTAATATCCCCGTGTCCTCAACAACGCCGCAACCGCTTGGAAAGGAGACGGTAAAAGGTGATAAACTCTCTTGATTGGCTAATGTCAGCGCCAAGAAGTCATTGTTTGGAATCCGCATCATATTACCCAAAAAGTCAGATATTGGTCTCCATGATACGTTTTTTTGACACTGAGTAAGCACGCCTCAACCTTAATGAATGAAATACAAAAAAACAGGTCGCTTTCGCAATAGTTTTTCCGCTTATCTTCAGCATTACTACCTGCTTATCTTCACTATTACGCCCTATACAGCAATTTCCTCCAATAAGACTCAGTCTGGCTAAAATGTAACCCGTAAAACGCTTTTCTTTCGCGACAAATGCCGATACCCTTTCTTCTTTACTAGATTTACTATCAGGTTGAATATTTTATGCTAGCAAATGACGAAGTCATTATCTTGGTCGATAAGAACAACAAGATAATTGGCGATGTACCGCGACGCTTAATGAATTTTGGCAAGGATTACCATCGCGTCACCTACATCTTGGTGTTCAACCGCAACGGAAATCTGATCATCCAAAAACGCACCGATAACAAAGCTTTTTGCCCAGGTTACTACGGCATCACCACAGGCGGTGTGGTTGAAAAAGGCGAATCCTACATAGAATCGGCACACCGAGAACTGCAAGAAGAACTGGGCTTTGACGCGCCGCTTGAAAGCCAAGGGGTCTTCATGACCGAAGGCGACGGCTTTCGTATCTGGGGTAAAATCTATACTTGTCATTATGACGAAGCCATTCATGGCGAACTGCTTCTACAACCCAAAGAAGTGGCGTCTGTACATGAAATGACCATAGATTATGTGCTGTCCAACCCAGACCAACTGCACTTTACCCCTGACTCCATTTGCGCTTTAGAGCATTATGCCAAACGCTTAACGCAACCCCAGCCTGATGATCCGTTATAGTCTTTGCCTGCTGTTTTTGTGTTTGTCATGGCCAGTGCTCAGCCAAGAGCGCTGGCAAACAGACGAATACATTCAAAACAGTTTCGTCAAAATCGCGCTCGAACGGGAATACAAAGAAACTCAATTTCCAAAACTGATTCGTTGGAACAAGCCTATCCGGCTGTTTTTTGAAAGTGATAGCGGCGATGCCCTGTTACAAAAAGAGCTACTCAGCGTTCATGCCCAGCACCTTGCGTCTATTACCGGCCTGTCGATTGATTTTACTTCCGACCCTAAGAAAGCCAATATCTTTGTCGTCTTTACCCACTACGACAACCTAGAACAGAAAGTTCAACAGTACATAGGTGACCCTGAAAGCATTCGTGCCGCTCTCGATGAAGCCATCTGTTTAGGCAACTTTCGTCGCAATGGTCGCTACGAAATCACCAGAGGAAGCATTATTATTCCAGTCGATTATGCGCGTAGTAAAGGACGCTTCCTAGATTGCATCGTCGAAGAAATCACCCAATTAATGGGCCTACCAAACGACTCAAACGAGGTGTTTCCTTCTGTTTTCAACGACGTGAGCATTGATACCTACTTAAGCCCGTTGGATTATTTGTTATTGAAAGCGCTGTATTCGCGTTATTTAACGCCCGGCATGGACGTAAAACAAACCAAAGCGGCTTTCCCCAACGTACTTAAACAATTACACGCAACACAAGACATTGAAAAGGCGATTGAAAGAGTACAAAGGTACAGCTTAAAAACCTACCTAGGCGATTAGTTCCTAACAGAAAGTCTATATTTTACAGTAGGATAAATAGGGAAAAACAAAGCCTGCCATAGATCAATGTTATTCGCCTTTTCAGTCTGCTTCTCATAAACTAAACTTATTCACTCTGCCTTTCCTGAGTAACTTAGGTAAAATGCGCCCCACTGAAATTCACATCGGAGAGTCCTAATGTTTCCTGAGCTAAAAAATGACCGCTTTTTGCGCGCATTACTCAAACAGCCTGTTGATACCACCCCTGTATGGATGATGAGACAGGCAGGACGCTACTTGCCAGAGTACCGTGCAAGCCGCGCCACCGCAGGAGACTTTTTAAGCCTTTGCAAAAATGATGCGTTTGCTTGTGAAGTCACGTTACAGCCACTCAAACGCTATGACTTAGACGCGGCGATTTTATTTTCCGACATATTAACCATTCCCGATGCAATGGGACTGGGGCTGTATTTTGAAACGGGCGAAGGCCCAAAATTCAAGCACACAGTACGTAACCAAGCCGATGTCGACGCCATTCCCGTCATCAGTGCTAACGACCTTGATTACGTCATGAAGGCCGTCACCACTATTCGTCACGCACTCAATGGCGACGTGCCACTGATTGGCTTCTCTGGTAGCCCTTGGACGTTAGCCACCTACATGGTCGAAGGCGGTTCAAGTAAAGACTTTCGTCATATCAAAGCCATGATGTATCAGTCTCCGGAAACCTTGCACGCCTTGTTGGATAAACTCGCTCAATCGGTGACCGCCTACCTAAACGGTCAGATATTGGCTGGCGCACAAGCGTTACAAATTTTTGATACTTGGGGCGGGGTATTAAGTGGCCCTATGTATCAGCAGTTCTCTTTGATGTACATGAAGCAAATCCTCGACGGCTTAATTCGTGAACACGAAGGTAGAAAAATCCCTGTTATCTTATTCACGAAAAATGGCGGCCAATGGCTGGAAAATATGGCCGCAACAGGGCCTGATGCACTGGGCCTTGATTGGACAACAGACATTGCTGAAGCGCGTGCTCGCGTTGGCGACAACGTTGCTTTACAAGGCAATATTGACCCTTGTGTGTTGTACGCAGGCAAAGAGGTCATTGAGCGCGAAGTGGAAAACGTGTTATCGGGCTTTGGTCATGGCACCGGTCATGTATTCAACCTAGGTCATGGTATCCATCAATTTGTAAATCCGGATCATCCAAAATACTTGATCGACGCAGTACACGAATTGGGGCAAAAGTACCACGAGACCCAATTTGATGATCTCGATGAATTGAATGGCCTGTAGCCTCTTTGTCAATAGAGTGGTATTTTTACATTAAATAACACTTAATTGGTATGGAGAGAAAAGATGAAATTAATTACGGCCATTGTTAAGCCCTTTAAATTAGACGAAGTGCGTGAAGCCCTTTCTGAAATTGGCATTAGCGGCATTACCGTTACAGAAGTAAAAGGGTTCGGTCGTCAACGAGGTCACACTGAGTTATACCGTGGCGCTGAATACGTTGTGGACTTTTTGCCTAAAGTGAAGCTTGAATTAGCCGTTGAAACGGACCAAGTAGAACGCGCTATTGAAGCCATTCAGAGCAGTGCCAATACCGGCAAAATTGGTGATGGTAAGATTTTTGTGACGGCTATTGAGCAAATCATCCGTATTCGTACCGGTGAAACAGGCGCTGAAGCCATTTAAAGACGGCTTGTCACCCAGCGTTAAACAAGTCCAGTCAAAAAAAAGAGGTCAAGGTTTATTCCTTGACCTCTTTTTTTATACGCTTGTGACACAGCGCTTACTCACTTAGAGAGGTTCACCCCTCAAACAGTGCTTCATCCCTTATCAGGCACCTTGATCGACAAGGTACCTAGGTAACGGTTTTGTCGTAATTCAATTTGTCGGAAAATCGCAATAATCACAATGCTAATCACCAAATAGATTCCCCCTGCTGCCAGAAAAATCTCCATCGGCGTGTAGGTTCTAGCAATGATGGTTCTCGACATGCCCGTCAAATCTAAAATCGTAATGGTACTCGCTAACGCACTGCCCTTTAACATCAAGATGATCTCATTACCGTACGCAGGCAACACAATACCAAAGGCACGGGGTAATAAGACACGACGGTACATTTGAAATTTTGTCATGCCGATGACTTTACAGGCTTCAACTTCCCCTTGAGGAATCGCCTGAATCGCGCCACGAAAAATCTCGGCCGTGTAAGCGGAAGTATTCAAAGTAAAAGCAATAATGGCACACCAAAAGGGCTCTTTTAATATGGGCCATAACACGCTTTCCCGTACAGCATCGAACTGCGACGCACCGTAGTACACCAGAAAGATTTGCACCAAAAGTGGCGTACCACGAAAAAAGAAGATATAGGCAAATGGGATGGCTTTAATCCAACCCACAGGTGAAATTCTAGCCAAGGCGATGGGTAAAGCAAAAATACCACCCAGCACAATTGAAATAGCAACCAACTGCAAACTGACCCAAGCCCCTTCTAATAACTTGGGGAAATACTCAACAACGACTGAAAAATCCATACATTATCCCCTAGTTAAACCACGGCTAGCGCGTTTTTCCATATAAGAAACGAACGCCATTGAGATAATGGTTAACGCCAAATACATAAAGGCCGCCACTAAATAAAACAAAAACGCCTCTTTGGTGCTGCTCACCGCAATATTGGCCTTGCGCATAATGTCATCCAACCCAACAACCGATACCAACGCGGTGTCTTTAAGCAAGACTAAAAACAAATTCCCTAGCCCGGGCAGAGCAATCCGCCATACCTGCGGCAAAATAATACGATAAAACTTTCGGACAGGCCCCATACCTAAAGCAATAGCGGCTTCATGCTGCCCTTTAGGAATAGACTGCAATGCACCACGGAAAACTTCCGTCGCGTAAGCGCCAAACGTTAACCCCAATGCCGTCACACCGGCGGCAAAAGCCCCCACTTCGATGTATTCATCGTAGCCAAACAAGCCTGCAATCGACATTAAGACGCTGGTCGCGCCAAAATAAATAATCAAGACGGTTAACAATTCTGGAATACCACGAATAATCGTTGTATAGCCATGAGCAATCCATCGAAAAACCTTTACGGAGGACAATTTGGCCGATGCACCTAATAGTCCCAAAATCAAACCGACAAACAGTGACGACAGCGCTAGCTCTAAAGTGACAACCGCACCTTGTAGCAGCTGATCACCGAATCCATGAAGATCAATCATAGTGTTTTCTCAGAGTAAGCTTAAAGTCAGTTTCTCGATGACAACACCGAGAAACTTGTAGAAACAATGACCGATAAATCAGCGTTCGTTACGCCGATTTATCGTCAGATTGGCTTAGTAGATAGAGAACGGGAAGTACTTAGCATTGATTTTTTGGTAAGTACCGTTAGCCAGGATTTCAGCTAAGGCTTTGTTCAATTTGTCTTCTAACTTCTTATCGCCTTTACGGATCGCAATGGCAATGTTGTCTGTTTTCATGAAGGCATCACCTTTGAATTCAAACTTGTCACCGTCTTCAGAGGTTTTTAACCAGTTATAAGTCGGCAGTTCATCAGACAATACGATGTCTAAGCGACCAGACACAAGATCCAGGTACACGTTGTCTTGGTTGTCATAGAATTTTAGATCTGCTTTGCCTTCGAAGTTGTCCTCTAGATACTGAGCACCCAGTGTGGCACGTTGTGCACCAATGGTTTTGCCTTCAAGATCCGTTAGGTCAAATTTTTCTCCTGTACGGCCCATAAAACGCAACCCGCCAGAGTAATATTTGTTTGTGAAATCAACCACTTTTAGGCGATCTTCAGTGATCGACATGGACGCAATAATGGCATCAAATTTACGTACTTTTAGGCCTGGAATAAGACCGTCCCAATCCTGAGTCACGATTTCACAGTCAGAAGCCATCTTGGCACACAAAGCGCGCGCGATATCGACGTCAAAGCCCTGTGGATTACCGGCTGAGTCAATAAAGTTAAATGGCGCCCAAGCCCCTTCTGTTGCGAAACGAACCTTGTCTGCCGCTTGAGCCGTGACTGTGGACAAAGCCGCTGTTAACAACAGAGCCGACCCTAGTGCAAGTTTTTTTAATTTCATTGTTTTCCCCTTGGTATATTTGCTCATTTTCTGATTTTTGCTTTTATACACTTTCTAAACACATCCCTGTTATACACCTTCTTACATCCATTGTTTTCAAAAATTGCTTTTACGGACACCGATAAGGATGCCGTTACCTTTAAAACACACTGGATATAAACGCCTTACAACGCTCTGATTTGGGTGCGCCAAAGACTTGATCGGGTGTGCCCTTTTCCTCTACTACGCCTTGATGCAAAAACACGACTTCACTGGACACTTCTCGGGCAAAATTCATTTCATGGGTGACGATCAACATGGTGCGCCCTTCTTCAGCAAGGTTGCGCATCACACCCAGCACTTCCCCCACCAACTCTGGATCTAAAGCTGAAGTGGGCTCATCAAACAAGATAACTTGCGGGTCCATCGCCAGTGTTCGAGCAATGGCAACACGTTGCTGTTGTCCGCCCGATAACTGATTCGGGTACATGTCTTTTTTCTCAGCGATCCCCACCTTGCGCAGCAAATGTTCCGCGTACTCTGCGACTTCATGCTTAGGACGCTTCAATACATGGAGCGGTCCTTCCATGACATTCTGTAAAATGGTCATGTGTGGCCATAAGTTGAAGCTTTGAAACACAAAGCCTATCTGCTGTCGCATTTGCGTTAACTGCTTCATATTACTGGCCACTAAATCTGTCTCACCCTTAATCAGATCCAGCTTATTACCATTGAAGACTATGTCACCGCGGGTTGGGTTTTCCAGTAAATTCACACAACGCAGAAACGTACTTTTGCCTGAACCACTGGAACCAAGAATGGAAATAACGTCACCATCGTAGGCTTTTAGGGAAATCCCCTTTAACACTTCGACATCACCAAATGTTTTGTGAATATCGATAAGTTCTAACGCTGGGGCTTTCGACATGCTTTCCACCTTTTCTATTTGAATCACGATTATTATTGAATGGCATACACCTAAGAGTATCAATGAAAACGGTGCCATTTCATTAAGAAAACACCAAAAACACGATACAAAAATCACGCCAACCCAATTTTACTGGGTATTTTAAATCACTTTTTCCAGAGTCGCCTCTTTTTCTTGTCCGTTTGGACAGGCGCCGCACTATTTGAATGCATTTTTGTACGTTCTTCTCTTGGCGTCACACCAAAAAAGCCTTTATACGTCGTACTAAAATGAGGAGCAGAGCCAAAACCGCAGTCACTGCCAATCTCAGTAATGGCTTTGTCTGTCTGAATGATCAACTGCTTGGCGTGTTGCAAGCGTAATTCCAGATAATAACGCGATGGCACCGTGTCTAGGTTGCTTTTGAATAGGCGCTCTAAATGACGCCGAGATACGCCTACATGATGGGCAATGTCATCAGAAGATAAGGGCTCTTGAATATTGGCCTCCATCAACTGCACAGCGTCGATGAGCTTCGGCTGTCCAGTGCCAATACGCGCTTGCAAAGGAATGCGTTGTGGATCTTCATGGGTGCGAATACGTTCACAGACAAATTGCTCAGAAATGGTGCTGGCCAGTGTCATACCGTGTTGCTTACCAATTAAAAACAACATCATGTCCATTGCCGCTGTACCCCCACTGCAGGTGTAACGGTCTCGATCGACTTCAAAAAGGTGGTTGGACACCACAGTTTGTAAAAACTCATCCCGCAGATTGCCTAAACTGCGCCAGTGAATCGTGGCACGGTAGCCGTCTAACACCCCTGCCTTTGCTAACAAATAACTTCCTGTACAAATTCCTCCCAGTTCAATCTGTCGTTTGGCTTGTTTTTGCAACCAAATTTCTAAAGTCTGACTTTCGTTTTTGAGTATCGAAGACGCCCCACAGACAAAAATAGCGTCTAAATCACTCGGAACCTCATTTGTTAGATAATCTGAAACCGTCTTAACCCCTGTATTAGAGGGGGTTTCGCGTTTTTCATGACTGATTGTGCAGAAGGAATAGAGACTTTTTCCTGCGACCCAGTTGGCCATATGAAGGGTTTCAATCGCCGATGAAAAACTCAGCATAGAATAATGAGGTAAGAGTAAAAAACCATATTTCTGTGGCTTTTTGCTTGCCTGCATGATTTCTCTTGATGCGAATTCGGTCTTGTACAAAATATTGTCCTGTGAACTATGGGCAAAAAAGCGGTTTATTTCGTTTAAAATGGATAACAAAGGTTTTTTTCATCTTGAGCAAGACTTTTTTAACTGAATCAACCAAGCATGACAACAATATGTCGCAATTGGAAAAGTTAATACCTATTAAAGTAGTCGATTTTTAATAATAATCGTAACACTTGCTCGTAGCGAAGACTTTTTCTGAACATGGCATTTTTCAGAGTTTTATTAAGAACATCATTCAAAAGGAAGGGTTCTAATGACTGATCACAAAAAAAACGAATTAATCGAACGCGTTGCCGTAGAAATACATGAAAACTTCCACGCTGACGAAGCCAACAATCTCGTTCAACTCGCCAAGCTTTACTTTCAGGATTCTTTAACAGAAGACCTCATTAATGAATCCATTGAAAACCTTTACGGCACCATTGTTTGCCTATGGGACTTTTTACAACAGCGTCCTACTGATCAGGCCAAAATACGCGTTTATAATCCAAACTACGAAGAACACAGCTGGCAATCCACTCATACCGTCATCGAGATCCTAACCGACGACGTGCCGTTCCTTGTGTCTTCTTTCAATATGGCGCTTGTACGTCTTGGCTACACCATCCATATGACATCACACCCTGTCATACCGGTTGATCGCAACGCAAACGGCGAACTAAAAGGCATTAACACGGCGTCTAAATCTCACGAAGCCCTAATGCGCTTTGAAATTGATCGCCTATCTGATCTGACATTACTTGAGAACATCAAAGAAGAATTACTAGTAAGTTTAGTCGATATCAAGAAAACCGTGGCCGATTGGCCGGCGATGAAAGACACGTTGAACAACATCATCAACGAATCGAAAAAATTACCTCACTTAAAAGACAATGAACATCATAAAGAGACATTAGACTTTTTACGTTGGGTCGCAGATGACCACTTTACCTTTATCGGTTTCCGCTCTTATGACTTGTCCATTGAAGGAGACGAAACCCATTTAAAACTGGTCGAGGGCTCTGGCTTAGGCACTTTCCGTGATTTAAACGATAAAAAAGTCAAACGCGACATTGTCTTAGACGACAATCTAGCGAGAATGGCTGTGGATAACAGTAATGTGCTTATCCTAACCAAATCAACCGCGGTTTCTACCATCCATCGTCCTGTTCACCTAGATTACTTGGGCATTAAACGTTGCGATGAACATGGCAAGGTCATCGGAGAATGGCGTTTCTTCGGCCTGTATTCGTCTACGGCGTACATCGCCCGCTTGCAAGACATTCCATTGTTGCGTAAGAAACTCGACATCATTGTCGATCGTGCGAATGTCGACCCGAACAGCCATAAAGGTAAAAATCTAAAACACATTCTAAACAGCTACCCAAGAGACGAGATGCTACAAGCCCCCGTCGAGGATCTGTTTGGCACCATAGAAAGCATTCTTGCCATTCAAGAGCGCCGTCAATTGCGTGTTTTCTTACGCAAAGACATCTATGGTCGCTTCTTAAATGCCTTAGTCTATGTGCCGCGCGACCGTTACAACACGGAATTGCGCGTTAAAATGCAAGACATCTTGATGACGGCCTGCAATGGCACCAGCTCTGAATTCAATGTGCAATTTTCGCAACTGGTATTGGCTCGGGTGAATTTCACCATTCAAATCGCCGATCCAAAACACAGCCCCACCATTGATGGCGATGACATTCAACGCAAGATGCAAGATGCAATGAATTCATGGGAAGATAAGCTGTTGCACGCATTGCACAAAAGTCATGGTGAAGAAAAAGGCAACGCCTTGTACCACAACTACGCGCCTTATCTGCCCGCAGCGTACCGTGAAGATTTCTCCCCAAATGCGGCGGTTATCGATATTGAACGCTTAAGTCTACTCAACGGTGAAGGCGATATTTCGACTCACATCTACCGTCAAATGGGACAAGCTAAAAACAACTATTTCTTCAAAGTCTATGGCAACGACACCACGCTGATCTTATCGGATGTATTGCCTATTTTAGAATGCATGGGCTTGCGTGTCCTAGAAGCACGACCTTATGAGCTAGACCAAAACGGTGATGGCAAAGCAAACACCTGGGTGGTGGAATTCTCTATCAGTGTCGATGCGGATGTGAATCTAGAGAAAAGCTCGCAACGGGAAGCTTTCCAGGATGCCTTCAGCCAAGTGTTCAGTCGCCGAATTGAAAACGACCGCTTCAATGCCTTGGTCTTAAATGCGTCTTTAACGTGGCGAGAAATCACCATGTTGCGTGCCTTAACCAAGTACTTGATGCAACTGCAGGTGCCTTTTTCTTTGTCATACATGCAACAGACGCTAGAGAAAAATGCCGGCATTGCCCGTCTATTAGTGCAATTATTTGAGCAACGTTTTGACCCTTCTCAAGAGGCGAAACGCGATGAAAAAGTACAAAAAATTCTGGATAAAATCGAGGCAGAACTGGATCAAGTTGCCAACCTAGATGAAGACCGCATTTTGAAACACTACTTGTCGGTGATTCAAGCTATGTTGCGCACCAACTTCTACCAGGCGAACGCAGAAGGCAACATCAAAGATTATGTGTCCTTTAAACTTGACCCCTCTTTGATTCCGGCGGTGCCGCTACCGCGACCAAAATTTGAGATTTTCGTCTATGCACCTTGGGTCGAAGGGGTTCACATGCGCGGTGGTAAAGTCGCCCGTGGTGGTCTCCGTTGGTCGGATCGTATGGAAGATTTCCGTACCGAAGTACTGGGCTTGGTCAAAGCACAAATGGTGAAAAACGCTGTTATCGTTCCTTCTGGTGCGAAAGGCGGCTTTGTGGCGAAGCAACTGAAAAAGAATGCTTCTCGTGAAGAAGTTCAAGCGGAAGTGATCTATTGTTACACCACGTTTATTAGTGGTTTGCTCGACATTACCGACAATTTGGTGCAAAACGAAATCGTACCGCCTTCGTCTGTTTTACGTTACGACGAAGACGACCCTTATTTGGTGGTTGCCGCCGACAAAGGCACCGCAACCTTCTCTGACTTGGCCAACAGCATTTCAGCAAAATACGGTTTCTGGCTCCATGATGCCTTTGCCTCTGGTGGCTCCAACGGCTATGACCATAAGAAAATGGGCATTACCGCACGCGGTGCTTGGGAATCGGTGAAACGCCAATTTAAAGAAATCGGCATCGATTGCCAAACGAAAGACTTTACCACTGTCGGTATCGGCGACATGGCCGGTGATGTATTTGGGAACGGCATGTTGCTCTCCAGACACACGCGCTTGGTGGCTGCCTTTAACCACATGCACATCTTTATCGACCCAACGCCAGACGCCGAAAGTGCTTTCGTAGAACGTGAGCGCATGTTCAAACTGCCGCGCTCTTCTTGGGAAGACTACAACAAAGAATTGATTTCAAAAGGCGGTGGTATTTTTAATCGCGCTGCTAAGTCCATTCCAATCAACGCCGACATTCGTAAAGCGTTAGGCATTGAAGGCAACACCAAATCAATGGCTCCAACGGACCTGATTAACGCGATTCTAAAAGCCCCGGTAGACCTATTGTGGAACGGTGGTATTGGCACTTACGTTAAGTCTGAAGGCGAATCTCATGCGGATGTGGGCGACAGTGCCAACAATGGCCTACGCGTCAACGGCAAAGAACTGCGTTGCAAAATTGTCGGCGAAGGCGGCAACCTTGGTTTAACCCAGCTGGGTCGTATTGAGTTTGCTCAAAAAGGCGGTTTAATCAGCACCGACGCCATTGATAATTCGGCCGGTGTAGACAGCTCTGACCACGAAGTAAACATCAAAATTCTGCTTAACCGTGTGGTAGAGAATGGCGATTTAACCGAGAAGCAACGTAACAATCTATTGGCTGATATGACCAATGAAGTTGGCCACTTGGTGTTGGATCACAACTTGGGACAAAGTCATGTTTTGTCTTTGGAAAACGCTCAAGCACCCCAGCGCTTAACCGATCACTGGCGTCTGATTCAATCCTTGGTACGCGAAGGTCGCTTAAACCGTGAGATTGAATACTTACCCAGCGATGTGCAGATCAAAAAACGTTTGAACAAGGGACAAGGTCTTACTCGCCCTGAAATCTCTGTTCTGTTGGCCTACTCTAAAATCAAGCTATCCGAACAGCTGGTCGAAGATGGTATTGGTGAAGACGCGGACCTTACCACACAGATTAATGAGTACTTCCCAACGCAATTGACGAAGCACTTTGGCGATCAAATGGCCTTCCACCCCTTGATTCAAGAAATCATTGCCGGCCATGTGACCAACAACCTTGGTAACCGTATGGGGTCGACTTTCACCACTTACATGCAAGGTGAAACAGGGGCGTCTGCGCTCAATGTTGTGCGTGCTTACATGGCGGCCGAGGATATCTTTGGTATTCCGGCTCTGTGGGACGCCATCAATGAATTAGACTTCACGGTCTCAAATACGGTATTGAATGGGCTGCTAACACGCCTTCAAGCACTTGTTGAGCGTGCTACATTGTGGCTACTACGCAATACACGAGACACCTTGTCCATTCAGCGCCTAAAAGATACGTACAAACCTGGTATCGAAGTCATTAAAGCCAATATGCAAGCGATTTTGACGGAATCCAGCCAAACACACTTGGCGGATATTGCCACTGAGCTCACCGAACACCATATCCCAACGGACCTGGCGAATGCATTGTCCTCATTGCATTATCTATTCTACGGTTTGGATATTATTCGTGTTGCCAGCAACACCGACACCGAGGTGTTGGACGTGGCGCAAACGTATTTTGCCCTCGAAATGGATCTGGAATTGCATTGGTTGCGTCATAAAGTCGGCGATCTTGCTGCAGATGATATGTGGCAACGTCGTGCCAAAGCCGGTCTTGGCGATGAAATTGATAACAGCTTGCGTACTCTCACCCAAGAAGTCATTCAGGCCAGTACAGACATTAAAGAACTGGACGCTCGCTTGACCCATTGGCGCGAATCCAACAGTAATAATATCCAGCATTACCGCTCGACTTTTAAAGAGATTAAAACCGAAAGCGAATTAACGCTGGCGATGGTGACTGTTGCTATTCGTGAGTTAAGAAATCTGATATAACCGGAAGGTGGCCGTTGCATCGGCCACCTTATTTTCAAGAGGTCTGTTTCAAGAGGAACATAAAGTGACACTACAAGTAACGAGAGCAACGTTCGATGAGGTGATGGTTCCTAACTATGCACCTTCTGCCATTATTCCAGTGCGCGGCGAAGGTTCTCGCGTATGGGACAAAGAAGGCAAAGAGTATGTTGATTTTGCTGGCGGCATCGCGGTGACTGGCTTAGGGCATTGTCACCCAACGCTGGTCAATGTTATGCGTGAGCAAGCAGGGCAACTTTGGCATTTATCCAATGTGATGACCAATGAGCCAGCGTTGCGATTGGCAAAAAAATTAACGGAAAAAACCTTTGCTGACCGCGTCTTTTTTGCGAACAGTGGTGCCGAGGCCAACGAAGCGGCATTTAAACTGGCTCGTCGTTATGCGTTTGATCACTTTGGTCCTGAAAAGCATGAAATTATCGCGTTTAACAAATCCTTCCATGGTCGTACCTTGTTCACCGTTTCTGTAGGGGGGCAAGCCAAATACAAAGAAGGCTTTGAGCCGACTCCGGGCGGTATCAAACATTGTGATTACAACGATATTGAGCAGTTAAAAGCCATTATCAGCGACAAAACCTGTGCTGTTGTAATAGAACCGATTCAAGGGGAAGGTGGCGTTATTCCTGGCGATATAGAATTTGCCCAGCAAGTTCGTGCACTGTGCGACCAACACAACGCTTTGTTAGTGTGTGACGAAGTGCAGTCCGGTGTGGGACGAACGGGGACCTTGTTTGCTCACGAACAACTTGGCATTAAGCCTGACATACTGACAACGGCAAAAGCACTGGGTAACGGCTTTCCTGTTGCAGCCATGCTGGCGACAGAAGAGGCGGCAAAAAGCTTGGCAGTTGGAACGCATGGTAGCACTTACGGTGGTAACCCAATGGCCTGTGCCGTGGCAGAGGCGGTGCTTGATATCGTAGATACGCCAGAAGTATTAGGTGGTGTTCAACATCGCCATGATCTTTTTGTTGCTGGGCTTACCGCCATTAACGACAAATACCACGTCTTTAAAGACATTCGTGGCATGGGTCTATTGATGGGGGCTGAAGTGGTTGATCAACTGGCTGGTAAGGCCGGTGAAATCATCAAAGCGGGTGCAGAAGAAGGGGTATTTGTTCTGGTTGCGGGTCCAAATGTGTTGCGTTTGGCACCGTCGCTGATCATTACCGATGAAGACATTGCCGACGGTCTTGCTCGCCTTGAGAAAGCCATTGCCACCGTGGTCGCAAACCACCCTGTTGCGTAAATCGACACATTGTGTTTAAAAAATCGAGCCTCGGCTCGATTTTTTTATGTCTTTTTTTCAGATTCCTTAAACGGGCATTGATTGTGATTATCAGATGACTGGTTTAAGCTGCTGTGAGGCATTATTTTACGCCTTCCTCCTTCCACCAACCGATAAAGAGAAACGACACTGTGTTTCAATCTTTCTTTCCAAAACCCAAATTATTTTTTCTCAGTTTTGCCTTATGGGCCATCGCTTGTGTATTGAGCTGGTACTTTTTTCTTCAAGACTTAGGAGCAATGCTCAGTCTCGGGTCTTGGTTTGGTGTTACCTTTCCTGAAGCATTAGCGGAAGGCGCTGATGCGGCGGCGATGACGGCGTTTCAAAGCGCTCAAGACACGGCACTGGATGTCTGGCTTTATCAATACATGGCGTTGTGTTACCTGTTGTTTGTTGGCAGCTGGATCCTTTATGGTGGCCAAAAATGGGCCAAATGGTCGGTATTGGGTTCTGCGCTTATTGTCTTTATCACCTGGTTTCAGGTGCAAGTGAGCGTCATGCTTAATGAGTGGTATGGTACTTTTTACGACCTTATTCAGAAAGCCCTTGCCGAGCCTAACAGCATCCCGTTGGTGGATTATTACGCGCAATTGTCCACCGTGGCGGTCATCATCATGGTGGCCATTACTGTATCTGTGCTCAGTAACTTTTTTATCAGTCACTATGTGTTCCGCTGGCGCACCGCTATGACCAGCTATTACACCTCAAAATGGCATCAGGTACGCCATATCGAAGGGGCGTCCCAACGTATCCAAGAAGACACCATGCGCTTTGCCTCAATTGTGGAAGGTCTAGGGGTGAGTTTCTTACGTTCCATTATGACACTGATCGCTTTCTTACCGATTTTATGGGGCTTGTCCGGTTACGTTAAAGAGCTACCCTTAATTGGTGAAGTCCCTCAAGCGCTCGTTTTCACCGCTATCATGTGGTCTATTTTTGGTACCTTATTATTGGCGCTGGCTGGCATCAAGTTGCCCGGACTGGAATTCAAAAACCAGCGAGTAGAAGCGGCGTATCGTAAAGAACTGGTGTATGGTGAAGATCACGCCGACCGCGCCAGCCCCATGACGTTAGAAGAGTTATTTAGCAATGTTCGTAAAAATTACTTCCGCCTGTACGCCAATTACCTGTACTTCAACGTAGTGCGTTATGGCTATTTGAACGTCGGTCAATTCGTGCCCTTGATTGTCCTAGCGCCTTCCATTATCGCTGGCGCTTTCACTTTGGGCGTCATGCAGCGAATTATGAACGCC
The DNA here is from genome assembly GCF_020532605.1 of Marinomonas algarum. Classification (GTDB taxonomy): domain Bacteria; phylum Pseudomonadota; class Gammaproteobacteria; order Pseudomonadales; family Marinomonadaceae; genus Marinomonas; species Marinomonas algarum. The sequence continues at coordinate 90,390 of NZ_JAJATW010000003.1, forward strand.
TTCAATCAAGTGGAAAACTCCTTTCAATATTTGATTAACTCTTGGACGACCCTGGTCGAGCTACTGTCCATTTACAAGCGTTTAAAAGCCTTTGAGCTGGCTATTGACGAAAACAATGCGGCCGGCCTATCTGTAGAAAGAGTCGAATAATACCGACTTTTCCCTCATCAACGCCTAATACCCCTATCCATATCAAGGGGTATTAGGCCACAAAGAGACCAATGTCTTTCCTGCCTAATCTTACTTCTCTGCCTTGACCTATGTGTTACAAATAGGTTTTACAATACTGCCATCAAAAAAACAGATTGAATGGGAAGGTCAGTGTATGTTCACGTCTGAGTTAGCAAAATTGGTCGGGGTCACGCCTGAAACCGTACGTTTTTATACGCGACAAGGCTTGCTGAAAGCGGTGAAGCAGCCAAGTAATGGTTATCGAGTTTATGATCAAACGGCTGTCACACACCTGACTTTTATTACTCATGCCACAGCGATCGGCTTTAGCCTAAAAGAAGTACAAGACATTATGCAGTCTTCTGAACAAGGTAAATCACCCTGCCCTCAAGTTCGCCAAATGCTTCGCCATAAGATCGTCGAGACCGAACAAAAAATTGTCAGCTTAACAGCCCATTTGAGTATGATGAAAACTACTTTATCCGATTGGGCAGATAAGGAAGATACAGTACCCAATGGCCAAGAAATCTGCTGTTTAATAGAAGACTGGTCAGGTCAAAATACTGTCTCACCAGCAAAAGAGGACGACAGACACCAAGATGAAGAAAAATAATTTCTCTTTAGGGCTTTCAGGCTTGAACTGCATGAAGTGCGTCAAAAAGGTTACAGAGGCACTTCAAGAGCAAGATCCGACAATCGATATTACCGTCAATGACAAAAAAGACTTTGCTCAGTTTTCCACCACGCTTACTCAGCAAGAGGTGATTAAACGGATCGTCGAAGCAGGTTACCAAGCATTTCCAGAAGAAAAGCCAAAGAACAACACACCGCAAAGTGATCCTGGTAAAGCACAATCTCACCAAAATACGCCTTTGCCCTCGGCAAAAAAAGTACAGTTGGCGCTGTCTGGTATTACCTGTGCAAGCTGTGTAAACAGTGTTGAACGTGCCGTTTTGGCACTGCCCGAAGTCGCCTCTATCACAGTTAACTTTGCCAATCGCACCGCGACCGTTGTCTCTACTCAATCGGTAGAACGTTTAATCAAGGCTATTCAAGCGGCAGGCTACGACGCAAAAGAGATTGTCGATGAAAGCACCGCCGAGACAGACCGCCTCCATACTGAAGCAAAAGAATACCGCCAGAAGATGCGCCAGAGTTTTCTCGGATTGGGATTAGGTGCTCCCCTCATGCTGTATGGCTTGCTAGGGGGCGCCATGACAGTAGAAACCCTTCCCACCCAGTTGGCATGGCTACTGGTCGGCATCGTCACTTTCGTCATTATGTGGACAGCGGGTAAGCACTTTTTCTCAGGTGCACTGAACGCTTTTGTAAATCGAAATGCCAATATGGATACCCTTATTGCATTAGGTACGGGCACCGCTTGGCTTTATTCGATGGTAGTGGTATTGGCTCCTAACGCTTTGCCAGAGAGTGCAAGACACCTGTATTTTGAAGCCTCGGTCATGATCATAGGTTTGATCAATTTGGGGCAAGCACTGGAGCTAAAAGCCAGAGGAGAAACCTCACAGTCAATACGCCGTTTGCTGGATTTAAAGGTGAAAACGGCTGTGGTGATTCGATCAGGGCAAGAACACACGATCAGCACAGACGACATTCAAGTGGGCGATCATATCCGTGTACGCGCCGGTGAAAAAATTCCCGTGGACGGTCTTATTTTAGAAGGCCAAAGCACACTAGACGAATCCATGCTAACAGGCGAACCCTTGCCCATCGAAAAGGTATCAGGTGACACGCTATCAGCCGGCACCATCAATGGCCAAGGCAGCTTGATCATAAAAGCTCAGAAAGTAGGCAATGAAACTGCGTTGGCACATATCATTGCGATGGTATCCAGTGCGCAGAACTCTAAGCCCCCTATCAGCCATCTTGCGGATAAGGTGTCGTCTATTTTTGTTCCATGCGTGATGATTCTGTCGGTTCTTACTGCCTTGCTTTGGTACAACCTAGGGCCTGAGCCGACTTTAGTGTACATGTTGGTCACGGCCACTTCTGTGCTTATCATTGCCTGCCCTTGTGCGCTGGGGTTAGCGACACCTATTTCAACCATGATAGGAATCGGCAAAGCGGCTCAATTTGGGGGCCTTATTCGTCATGGCGATGCACTGCAAAACGCCAGTAATCTAGACGTTATCGTATTGGACAAAACAGGCACCATCACCCAAGGCAAACCGACCGTAACGCATTTCCACGCACTGGGCGATCAGGAAACCGCCCTATCACTGACGGCATCCCTTGAAAAAGGCTCATCGCACCCACTGGCAACGGCTTTAGCCTCTTACGCTGAACGTCACCGCTCGCAAGACAAACAAATCGCCTCTGTCACTGACTTTGAGTCTTTAACCGGCATGGGAGTCAAAGCAACATGTGACGGAGCGCATTGGCTACTGGGTAATGAAAAGTTAATGCGTGACAATAAAGTGGACATGCAGCCCGTCAGCGCTTTGGCAAAACAATGGGAGAAAGACGCCAACACGGTGAGTTACTTGGCACGAAACAACACCATCGAAGCCGTATTTGGTATCAGCGACCCCATTCGTGATGACGCCAAACAAGCCATCAAACGCTTTCATCAACAGGGTTTACGCGTTGTGATGCTAACGGGTGATAATCTTACAACGGCCACCGCGGTTGCCCAAGAAGCCCAAGTGGACGAGTTTTACGCGGAATTAATGCCCGAAGACAAATTGTCTTGGATCAAGACGTTTCAGCAGCAGGGTCATGTAGTGGGTATGGTGGGAGACGGCATTAACGACGCACCCGCATTGGCACAATCGGATGTAGGCTTTGCGATCGGCACCGGCACAGACGTTGCCATTGAAAGTGCAGACATTACCTTGATGCGCAGCTCCTTGCATGGTGTGTCTGATGTCATTGCCATCAGTGGTGCAACCATTAAGAACATCAAACAAAATCTTTGGGGAGCCTTTATGTACAACGTGTTGGGTATTCCCATTGCCGCTGGCATCCTTTTCCCAATCACAGGTTGGTTACTCAGCCCTATTATTGCTGGGGCGGCCATGTCCTTGTCTTCCATTACGGTTGTGACGAATGCAAACAGATTGCGTCTTTATGAGCCAGCAAAAAGCAATACAACTAAAAGCAATACAACCTCATAAATAGGAGCCACTATGCTCGTCAATCTTATCGGCCTGTTGGCTATTGCATTTATCGCTTGGTGGTTTTGGGGAAAATGAGCCTTCTTTGAAGCCTAAAAAAAGCCCACTCAATCAACAGTATCGAGTGGGCTTTATGGTTATGACCGACGATCAATAAACGTAAGCGTTCATGCTTATTCGCCTAACAATAGCTTATCATCGTCTAGCTCTTCACCGTCGTTACGGGCTTGAGCAAACAGTTGTAACAAGTCTTTTACATCGTAGCCGGCACGCTTATCACCCGACAAATCAAAAATGATTTTGCCTTCGTGGAGCATGATGGTTCGAGAACCATGATCCAACGCTTGACGCATTGAGTGCGTTACCATCATCACCGTCAGTTGCTTCTCTTTGATAATCTGAGACGTGATGTCCATAATGAGCGCCGCTGTTTTAGGATCAAGCGCTGCAGTGTGTTCATCCAACAACAGAATGCTGCTAGGTTGAAGGGCTGACATCAGCAAGCTAACAGATTGGCGTTGGCCACCGGACAATAAGCCCATTTCAGCACTCAGACGATTCTCAAGACCAAGGTTAAGACGACTTAACTGTTCTTTGAAAATTTTCCGTAGGTTATCGTTTAAAGCAAACGACAAACTGCCTCTTTTGCCCCGCCCATAGGCAAGCGCCATGTTTTCTTCTACGGTCAAATTACCACAGGTACCCGCCAACGGATCTTGAAAAACACGAGCAATGTCTTTTGTGCGCCCTGTTGCAGGTAAGTGAGTCACATCACGATCAGCAAACAAAATCTTGCCACGGGTCGATTCGATGTCACCGGCAATGGTGTTCAGTAAAGTGGATTTACCTGCCCCATTAGAGCCAATCACGGTAACAAACTCGCCACTAGGAATGGTTAAATCCACACCTCGTAACGCCAGTTTTTCAGTTGGTAAGCCGTGGTTAAAGGTGACGTGTAGATTTTCACAACGAATCATACTCTTTCTCCCTTCGCTTTTTTGGCCTTCCATTCACGACGTAATTTAGGGAATACCAAGGCGAGCGCCACCAGCACCGCAGTCAACAAGTTCAAGTCAGACGCTTGGAAGCCTAAGAAGTCTGCGTTTAACGCCATGGACACCGCCACTCGATACAGGATGGAACCGACAATACAGCTCATCACAATAACGAGGATCGAACGGGTCGCGAACAGAGACTCGCCAATAATAACCGCCGCTAAACCGACGACTATCGTACCAATCCCCATGGTGGAATCGGCAAACCCATTAGTCTGAGCAAACAGGGCACCGGCTAACCCCACCAAGCCATTAGATAGCGCCAACCCCACGTAGACTTTTTCGTTCACGACAATGCCGTTTGCCTGCGCCATACGCTTATTAGAGCCCACGGCACGCATGGCCAAACCGTATTGTGTATTCAAGAACCAAGCCACCAGCAGCCCGCCAATGACGGCACAGAAGGCCACAAAAATCACCTTCATATACATAGCAGGAATGCCAAACGCCTCAAAAGGCGTCAACATGGTCGGCTCCATAATCAAGGCCACATTAGGCTTACCCATTACCCGAAGGTTAATGGTGTAAAGCGCCGTCATGGTTAAAATACTGGCTAACAAATGCAAAATGTTAAAGCGCAAATTTAGCCAAGCGGTGACAATTCCGGCACTGGCCGCTGCTAACGTGCCTAACAAGGTCGACAAATAAGGGTTATAACCCAAAACAATTAAAGTCGCGGTCACGGCAGCACCCAAGGTGAAACTGCCGTCTACGGTTAAGTCAGGAAAATCCAGTATTCGAAAGGTAAGATAAACCCCCATGGCCACTAAGCCATAAATGAAGCCTATCTCCAGTGTTCCTAAAAAAGCAAAAAGTGACAAAGTAAGTACCCTATTATTCGATTATCTGAGTCGCTCGCGCGAGTACGTCATCAGGTACGTCAACACCCATGCGTTTGGCCATTTTTGGGTTCACAAACAAGTTGGTGCCTTTGGCCATTTTCACATCAATATCACCAGCTTTTTCACCGTTTAAGATACGCACAACGATTTCCCCAGTTTGACGACCAAGGTCAAAGTAATCGTAACCAATCGCAGCTACGGCACCCCGTGCAACGGTGTCAGTGTCCCCTGCAAATACAGGGATTTGCGCATCAATACCCACTTTAACAACCGACTCTACGGCGCTGATAATGGTGTTATCAATAGGGGTATAAATAGCATCAACTTTGCCGACCAATTGCTTAGCAGCGATCATCACGTCTGAGGTTCTAGGAGCAGAAGACTCAACAATCTTAATGCCCATTTCAGCAGCGACAATCTTCAATTGCGCTAACATTGAAACAGAATTGGCTTCACCCGGATTATAAGGTACGCCAACGGCTTTCAAATTTGGCACAAAAGATTTGATAAGCGATAAATGCTCCTTAATATTCGCCATATCAGACAAACCGGTGACGTTGCCACCGGGCTTTTCTAGACTTGGAACGAGGCGAGCACCCAGCGGGTCTGTGACGGCCGAAAACACGACAGGAATGGTATTGCTGACCGTTACTGCGGCTTGCGCTGAAGGCGTAGCAATGGCAACGATGACATCAGGCTGGTCACCGACCATTTTACGCGCAATCTGTGCGGCGATATCGGGCTTTCCTTGTGCACTTTCGTAGGTAAATTTCAGATCATCGCCCTTGTAGCCATTTTCATTTAGGGTTTCTTTGATACCGTCGCGCACTGCATCAAGCGCAGGATGCTCAACGATCGCCGTTGTTGCTACGTAAACCGGTTCAGCGTGTGCCATACCACCGAGTATCGCGCTTGCTACAAGCGCACTTTTAAAGACAGAACTGAATTTCATAATGAATCCTTTAGAGTGGACACGCATCAGAATGATGCATTGCAATGAATTATTTGCTAAAAATATCACAGGATAGAGACTAAAAACTAGATGAATCAACGGAGCGCGGTTAGATCAAGGTGCGTAGGTTTGGGATTAAACAAGATAAAAAGCAAAAACAATCCTCTAGTATCAAAAGTAGGCGGTAAAGAAGACAATAAAAAAGCGCCGACTCTCACAAGCAGACGCTCTTTAAACATAACAGAAAAGCACTGATCACTTACGCTTAAACATTGATATTAATGTTTTGCCCCAGATTATCGGTTGTCGTATGTGAACCACTGCTCGCAGCCGGTGTAACATTCTTTGTGGCTTCCGCCAACAACTCTAGATTTTGTTTACCTACTTGTTCTTGGGCGTTTTTTGCAAGGCTTGCGCTGTATACTTCACTTGCGTAGTCCATTGCAGAACTGCCTACACCATTGATGCTCGGCATATTTCCTCCCATCTATTGTCTGTTCAACAACTTGATTGTACCTTGCCAGTGATCAATTTACGAACACTTTAATGCTAGACCACGTCACAAGAGAGAGGTATGTTTACCTGACTTATCGGTGTACTCACCTGTCATCGCCTCTGCGTTAAACCTCATCATTACTAATAAACGCTTCCCAATATTGACTGATTAAATGCTGATTTGTCGCTAAAGCGTCATTTTGAATAATGCGCCCTTGTTGCTGTAAGCTCAGACGATGCACCAAGGCACGATATAAGGTGTAGGTATCGCTCATTTTATTCGCTTGCTCTGTTTCTATCAGCCCAGCGGTGGCAGCCGCTTCAAGTTGTCGCACATTATCAGAAAAGCGCATCAGTTCTGGGTATTGTGGCGACCATGCCAGCACCAAATATTGCACCATAAACTCAATATCGATGATGCCACCCACTCCCTGTTTAAGATCAAAGCCTTTTTCCTTGCCTCCTTTATCCAGGTGCGCACGCATTTTTTCACGCATCTTAATCACATCCGCTTTTAGCTGCTGTCGATCGCGCACTGAAGCAATAATGTCTTTACGACAAGCCTCAAACGCGGTCAGTAAACTAGGTTCGCCTGCTAAACCACGAGAACGAGTCAATGCTTGATGCTCCCACACCCAAGCCTCTTTTTGCTGATATTCACGAAACGCATCCAAACTTGACACCAATAACCCTGAATTCCCTGAAGGACGCAAACGCATGTCCACTTCATACAAACGACCCGCAGCGGTAAAACTGGTGATCATGTGAATAAGTCGTTGTCCAAGACGGGTATAAAAGGTCAAATTGTCGATACTGCGGTGGCCATTCGTGTAACCAGAGCCTTGAGCATTGTGTACAAACACCAGATCCAAATCTGAGTCGTACCCCAACTCCCAGCCACCCGATTTACCATAACCAATAATTGCCAACTGTGGGACCAAGGCGGCCTCACCATGACTGACCGGAAAACCGTGCTTCTTGGTTAAATAATGCCAAGACTGCTGTAACACTCGCTCTAGCAGGACTTCAGCCAACCAAGTTAAATGATCACTCACCTTCATCACAGGCAATATTTCAGTAATATCACACGCTGCGATACGCAAAATAATCGAACGTCGAAAACGTCTCATGGCGTCCATCTGCGCTTCTTCATCATCTTCCGGTAAACGCAATAAAATTTGCTGTAGCTCGTCTTCCAACATGACCTTGTTCGGCGGTGAAAACAAGGTATCGGCATCAAGCAACTCATCAAGTAAAGCAGGCGTTGTCGAAATGGCTTCCGTAAACCACATGCTCTCGCGACACAGACGAATCAAATGCGTCAATGCCGTCTGATTTTCACAGAGTAAAACCAAATACGCTGTGCGACGCAAAACAGCTTCTAAGATAGGGAAGACTCGCTCCAATACCAAATCAGGGTTCACTTCATCAGCCAATTTTGTCATCAACGCCGCCAAAAATACCGCTAAACGCTCGTGACCAATCGGTTGCATAAACACTAAGGTGCGAGTGCTTAACAGCTGTGAAATACGCACCACCGATGCCGCTTGATCAAGCCAATGAATGTGTTCAATCGCATCCACAATCGCTTCTTTGTCCTCTGGGTGTTTAATCAATAAACGCCACGTTTCTTGATTTTTCACCTCTTCAGACGTTTCCTTGCCGTCATCAATTAATGCTACGAAGACACTGTGTACTTTATTGCGCACACTCCACAACTGAGTGTCCAGCGCCTCCCAAGTAGGGAACCCCACCAGCAAGGCAATGCGTGTTCGAGCCTCGTCCTTTTCGGGTAGCAGCTGAGTTTGTTCATCGTTAACCGCTTGCAGTGCATGCTCGGTGCGACGCAATAACAAATACGCCTCTCGCAACGTATCCACCTCAGTCACCGACAAATATTCCTGCTGAGCAAGGTAGGGCAACACCTTTAGTAAAGCTTGATTTTGTAGACCCTGATCGCGGCCACCATGCAGTATTTGCAACGCCTGCACGATAAATTCAACTTCTCGAATTCCGCCTTCGCCCAGCTTGATATTATGTTCAATGCCTTTTCGACGTACTTCTTTTGCGATCATTTGCTTCAAATCGCGAAGCGCACCAATGGCACCAAAGTCCAGGTATTTACGGTACACAAAAGGCCTGCGTAAGGCTTCAAATTCGCGCACATCAAGCGCACTGCCTGCCATCACACGGGCTTTGATCATGGCGTATCTTTCCCAGTCTCGGCCTTGATCTTGGTAATAATTTTCCAGCGAATCCATGTTTAACACCAAGGCGCCCGATTGCCCAAACGGTCGCAAACGCATGTCGACTCGAAAGACAAACCCATCCGCAGTGACTTGATCAAGATGCTGAATCAGCTTTTGCCCCAGTTTAGTGAAATATTCTTGATGAGAGAGACTTTTCTTACCTCCTTGAGTATCACCGTGTTCACGAAAGGCAAAGATAAGATCGATGTCGGAGGACAAATTTAGTTCATTACCACCGAGTTTCCCCATCCCAATCACGATCAGAGATTGCGCCTCTCCCTCACGGTCAAAGGCACGCCCATAAAGAGTAAGATAATGCGCTTCACTCCACTGCACGCTGGCATTAACACACGCATCCGCAAGGTGGCTAAGTCGATGAGTCACCTCCGTCAAAGAAAAACGCTGTTGGATGTCCAAGGCAATTAAACGCACCATCCACCACTGGCGATACAAACGCAGACGCTGCAAAAACTCAGCCTCGGTCAGTGTCGTCTCGGCTTTATCCGCCCATTCCCCTTGAAAAAAGCGGTCTTCATGGGAAAAAAAGGCTTCCCCAGCCATTAACGCCTCTTTACAAGGTCGTTCAGGTAAGGACTCAAGCGCAAACACATCGTCTAACCAGCGAGGAAAACGCGTAAATTGTTGGTGCAAATACTGACTCAGTAACCACAAGGGTTCTAACGTCATGACCTGCTCGTCTGTTAACGGGTTGAGCTTTTGTCTTGCACGAGCCTCTTCGATTTGTTCTAGCAAAAGCGCGCGCGTCGGGGATTGTTCACAAAATAGCGTGTAATTTGGGTTCAGTTCCGGTGGCATCAACAAAAGCGTCTTCCTTACAGTATCTTATTATGTTTGAAATACTGTGTTCTAGTCTGTCTGAAACACAGTGATAAAAGGGTCATGGCAAATTTACTGGTCGGCTTGCTGCTGTAGCCACATACCGATTGACAGCATAATAAGGCCGATGTCTTTTATGCTGGCCAGTTGCGCGAGTGTGCTTGTCTCTTCCTCAAGAAGGTAAGAGGCAACTGTGTCATCTAGCTGAACCAAGCTCTGTGCTAAGTCATCCGGTAAATACCCCTTTAGTTGCATCATAGAATGACGCCACGGCTGGGACAACACCTCATCTTGCATGAAATGCATGGCTTCCCAGTACACCAAACCAACTTCATACCAATAAGCCGCCAACACCGCATCTGACGCCGAGGCAAGTGGTTTGGGGGGAAATTCAATCTGACCATACTTAAGACGAACGCCCTTTTGCGCTTTGGAAACCACACTGACTTGAACAGGCACCTGTTCCGCCAGTTGTACGGCAAACTGGTACAGTCCCATCTCGTCGCCTGATTTTAATTCTAACTCTAATTCGCAAATACGATCATTACCGTACGAAGAGGTGACGGAACCTTGATCGCATACCACCTCCATCGCAGTCGCTGGCAAACGGATGTTCCACACTTGGCGCTCAAAATCGGTTCGATATACCTCCACCAACGCATCCTGCCAGGCCAACGCTTGTAAAGACTCTGGCAAGGGCACTTCGCTTAGCAAAGACAAATCCAGCGCATCGCTCGGCACTGTCCATTCCCACTCACCACGAGCGTGCATGCCCACTCGATTACTGCCGCGAGTTTTCACTGTTTGGATAAACTGACCGTTTACCGCTCGAATACGCATGGCCATACCCGCTTCCATCAATGTCGCTTCTTCGGTATCAAAATAGGCATTCATAAGAGACAGGGTCGGTAGCCGAGCTTGATCTGAAGAGACTTCCCGTTGGCACCATTGATCGAGAAACGCACAGGCAGACGCCACGTGCTCTGGTTGGATCATTAATTTAAGTTCAAGCTCAGTGGCCATAATTTAGGAACCTTTTAAAACCCTACAAATAAGGGAAATCAACAGAAAAAAGAAAGCGCGCAAGTGTAACAGATGCTCGTCAGACTCCTTAATATTAGACCAAGCAAATGCAGGATGACAAAAAAGTGCCCTCCATGCCCATCAATTAACCATACAAACCCGACTAAATCCTTGCTTTACTGGGGTTCGGCATTTTTATCGCCCAGCAGAATCGGATATCATTAGTTTATACAAGGCATTGGTTGAAGGGGTTTATACCGTGACACCCTCTTTTCATCATGCGGATAACCTGACCAACCCAATAAATGAGGAATAGCGTGCCAGAAGAATTTAACCATGTGGATTGGTTCCGCCATTCTTCCCCTTACATTAATGCCCACAGGGGAAAAACGTTTGTTATTTTGATTCCCGGTGAAGCCATTGAATGCGCGCATTTTTCAAGCATCATTCATGACTTGGCGCTGTTGGATTCATTAGGCATTCGTCTTGTGCTTGTCCAAGGCGCCCGTCCACAAATCAGCCGAATTTTATCTGATCGACGCCTTCCCAGCCGAGTCGAAGACGATTACCGCGTCACCCCTCAAGATCAACTGATGGACGTTATTCAAGCCTCAGCGGCGGTGCGTGTGCAGCTTGAAGCTCGGCTCTCTATGGGGTTGTCTAATACCCCTATGGACGGCGCACGTTTGAAAGTGTGCAGCGGCAACTATGTTATTGCTCGGCCTTTAGGAGTGGTGGATGGCATTGATTATGGCCACACAGGGGAAGTGCGTCGCATTGATAGTGAGGCGATTTTTCGATTACTCGAAGACGATAACATGGTGCTGCTCCCCCATCTCGGCTTTTCCCCAACGGGTGAGGTTTTCAATTTGAAAAGCGAAGACGTGGCCACCCAGGCGGCCATTCAATTAAAAGCCGATAAGTTGATCATTTACGCCGACGAAGCAGGTGTGTTTGATGCGTCAGGTCACCTGTATTCGGAGCTTTTAACAAAAGACGCAGACGCCATACTAAAAGCCCGCTCTTTGTCGAGCATCACCCATGCGGCATTAGAAGCCTGTGTGCAAGCAGTACGAAGCGGCGTACCCAGAGCGCACCTGATCTCTTACCACGTCAACGGTGGCCTACTTCAAGAACTGTTCACCCGTGAAGGTTCTGGCACCATGATAGACGAAGACAGCTACGAGCAACTTCGTCCCGCTCATATTGACGACGTAGGCGGCATGATGGCCTTGCTGTCACCGCTAGAAGAAAAAGGCATCTTAGTCAGACGTTCCCGCGAGCTGTTGGAAAATGAAATCGACCGTTTTATTGTGATCGAACGGGATGGGGCCATTGTTGCCTGTGCGGCACTGTATCCTTTCGAACAAGAGTATGCAGGGGAACTTGCGTGTTTAGCCGTGTCTCCTGACTATCGAGGCTCAAATCGTGGCGAACGCTTGTTAAAAGGCATCGAACAATCCGCTAAAAAACAAAACCTCTCAACCCTGTTTCTGTTGACTACCCGTACTGCCCATTGGTTTATGGAGCGGGGCTTTAAAGCCACCACGCTGGACAGTTTGCCAACCAAAAAACAAGCGCTTTACAACTACCAGCGCAATTCAAAAATCTTCTCAAAAATGCTGTAACTCAACGTATTGTTTAAAATATTAAAAAGCCCATTCATGACATAAAAAAGGCGACTCAAGCGTCGCCTTTTCATCTTATTTCCACGTTATCTAATGTGCTTATTCAACAATCTTAAATGGAATAAACATAGGATAACCTTGACGTATAACGCGCATCGGGACGGAGCGATTGTTAGGGATGGCTTTCGCAATACTGCTAAAGTCCGCCACACTGTCAATGCGTTTACCGTTTAACATGGTAATCACGTCGCCTTGTTGCAAACCATTACGTGCAGCGGTACCGCCCAGAACTTGCTCGATTACCACGCCACTGTCGATGTCAAATTTTTGTGCGGTGTCAGCCGGTAGCTCACCCACAATCATGCCAAGACGATTTTGGTCTTGTTGTGTCTGCGCTAACGCGTTTGGATCATTAGGACGACCTTCTAATGTGACAACGATGGTTTGCTCTTTACCGTCGCGGTACACTCTCGCTTTTACCTCATCGCCTGCTTTCATTTGACCAACGATATAAGGCAATTCACCCGAATGAACAATCTGATCGCCATTAAACGAGAGAATAATATCGCCTGATCTCAATCCCGCTTTTTCAGCCGGTGAATCGGGGATCACACGACTAATAAGTGCCCCATTGGAACGATCTAAACCAAAAGACTCGGCCAACTCATTGTCAACGTCTTGAATTAATACCCCCAACCAAGCTCTGGATACCTTACCATCGCTTTTGAGCTGTTCAACAACGGACATAGCCACCTCGGAAGGAATCGCAAAAGAGACCCCCATAAAACCACCGGAGCGTGTGTAAATCTGTGAATTAATGCCCACCACTTCGCCATCTAGATTGAACAAAGGCCCTCCTGAATTACCAGGGTTAATGGCAACGTCCGTTTGAATAAAAGGCACATAATTATCAGAAGGCAAGTTTCGCCCAGTCGCACTCACGATGCCCGCGGTGACCGTATAATCAAAACCGAACGGCGAACCGATGGCCAATACCCATTGACCCGGTTTGAGCTTGTCAGAATCCCCCATTGTCACAATGGGCAAATTATCAGCGTCAATTTTCAGCAGGGCAAGGTCGGTTCTTGGGTCGGTTCCCACCAGCTCAGCAAGATATTCACGTCGATCATTAAGACGCACATGAATAATATCCGCACCATCAATCACATGGTTGTTCGTGAGCACATAACCATCACGAGATATGATAAAGCCCGACCCTAGCGAGCTGCGTTGCTGTTGTTGAGGTGCTTGTTTGCCAAAAGGCTGTTGGCCAAAGAAATGTTTGAAAAACTCGTTGAGTTCTTCACTGTTTGGTCCTAACGATTGCCCCCGTTGAGCTGTTTGCGGAGTCACCGCTTGTTCTGTACTGATGTTCACAACCGCGGGAGAGGCCTCTTCTACTAACTCGGTAAAGTCAGGCAAAGAAGCGGCGTGGGAAAGCATCGAGGTCACCATAAAGGTACTGACAACCACTAAGCTAAGGCGTTTAAGCAGTCTGTTCATTCATACGTCTCCTTAAGACATAACACATTGATCACAGTGCCAAATGAAGAAGGCGTTAGCTCATTGGATTGACCCTTAGGGCGTTACAACCAATGGAATGCGGTGGTGACCTTTTTCATGATCAAGCGAAGCAATTTTTACAATTTTAGGATAATAGTCCAAGTTATGGCTTTCTTGGATGGATTTTTTTCTAGCAAAAAACAGCCCAATAAGAAAACCTAATACAGAAAACACCACGGCGATACCTGACGAACCTCCCCACAGAGAAGGCAATACAGCACCGACGACTAAACCCAACAGCGGCACCATGTACATCCAAATAGACGCCTGCAATAACGAATCCTCTGGAATCCCTATCACAACGTCTTGACCGACTTTCACTGATAAAGGGTCAATGGCTTTCATACGCATGCGATTGGCCGAAGAGACTTGTGCAATGGCATGATGACCACATCCGTGCCGAGCACGACAAGCCGTACAACTGCTCGTGCGAATGGTTTCCACCTCAGCAAAACCGTCTTCTACGGACAACACTCTTCCGGTTTCTTCAATCATCTTGCCTTAATCCATTTGAACTTTCGGCGAAAACCCCGCCATCAGTTTCTCAATAGTCTGTTTTGGCACTTCCCCTACCAAAGTTAATAGGTATAACGCCTCTTCCACCTTGATGCTGCACTCGCCAGCCATGGTCGCCCCTATGTTTAAAATAGACACACCTGCTGCACGCTCAGTGGGTCTAATAAAAACCGAGACGGTGGTCATGCCATCAGACAACAGCAACATACTGGTGCCACTCTCTAGAGAACGCGCTTCTGGCCAAACTAATGAAAAGCCTTCTGGTAACCAGTCAAATTGCCATGGGTTTTTCACTTGCTCAGACTGGGTTTCAACCATGGGTTCTGAGTATGAATCTTTTTTGGGGACAAAGTCTTCATGTTTCAAGTCAGGGGAAAAATCAACCGAAGTGAATTGAATACGTTCTAGCAACTGGTTATCCGCACCGATCATATCGTGTTTAAGAAGAAAATGGTTCTGCTTGTCTAGCCAAAATTGGTGCCCGTAACGGTAAGCATCTTTAGGGGTTAGTTTAATGGCAACCGTCTCTCGACCCGCAATACGACTGGCTTGACGGTTAACTTGCATATCATAGCCTTTTAGTAAGCGATCACTTTCAAGGTTTTTGAAACGCTTAAAAAGTGGGGTCAAAGGCGTACGCCTGTTCGCGACATGCGCATTGGGATAAACGGAAACTATCTTGTCTTCGATGCGCAATATTTCCACTTTGTCGCCATCTAAATCCACCAAGCTTTCATATTCTATGCCGGCCATTGAGTCATGACGCACGCGCATACTGTTCATATTGGTCGCTTCTGAATGAACAAAAACGCCATCGTAGCTCAAAGCCGCAAACGACTGTGTCATGTTTCTCAGTAAATTCAACGCTTCTGTTTCTGTGGTCTCAGCCATCGCCGTACTGGAGCTTGCAAGACACACCATCATAAGGAAAAGACGCAATGGCAAAGTTATCTTCATAAATCACTCTTTAATTGGGTAACTAACAACTCTGGCCATGGGAATCATCCCTTGACCCACGGTCATAGCGGCCTGCTCAGCATGCTGTCGAAGGTACAATTGCAACCTCACGTTATCAACTTGCAAGGCATCGTTTTCAAATTCGGCTAACGGCGTCAGCATCCGGTTATTCATTGAGGAATGCACATCCGCAATCATATGAGAGGTCGGAATCTCTGGCGTCACAAATTGATTGCTACCCAAAATCACCACGAACGCCACACTGGCAGCGACAGCCATACCAGAAAAAAGCTTGCGCCATGGTAAAGCAACCACCTTGTGGTTCTTCACGGCATCTTGTTTTACTGTGTCGGCTTGTGTCGCTTGTGTCGCCACAGCGTGTAGTGGCGTGACCGATTCGTCAGCCTCAATGCCGGCACGCACTCGTGACATTAAGCTGTCATTGAGACCGGTGGCTATCCTGTCGTCTTTGTGCAACACCTGTTGCACCAAATGATAACTTTCCAGCTGGGCGCTCAGTGTCGCCGGATCTTGCTCCAGCAAGTAAGCAATATCTTGCTCTGTCGCTTCTCCATCGAGCATGGCCGACAAACTGCAACGTGTTTCAACGGCACGGTCATTGCCCGTACTAAACTCTGACATGGCTACTCTCCTCCGTCCATTAACGGACGTATGTGTTTTTCCACTGCCTCTCGGCCACGAAAAATACGTGATCGAACCGTCCCGACCGGACAATCCATGATCAGCGAAATATCTTCATAGCTTAGGCCATCAAATTCCCTCAGAGTCAGTGCACTGCGCAACTCTTCAGGCAAATTTTTGATGGCTTCGTGTATCGCCTTTTCAAGACGTTCGCTGTTTAGTTTGGCTTCCGGTGTATCTATATTAGTCAGTGATTCGTACACGTTAAAAACGTCTTCATTATCCAACTCCACATCAGATTCTGGGGGACGCCGAGAGCGACTCACAAGGTAATTTTTTGCCGTGTTTACCGCAATGCGATACAACCAAGTATAAAAAGCGCTTTCGCCTCGAAAGCTGCCTATCGCACGGTACGCTTTAATAAAGCTGTCTTGTGCGACGTCTAGCACTTCGCTTCTGTCTTGTATGTAACGCCCGATTAAACCGATAACCTTGTATTGATATTTGACAACCAGCAAATCGAATGCCCGTTTATCGCCCTGCTGTACTTTTTCAACTAACGCCTGATCGGAAGACGTTTCGTGCTGCATAGGCACCTCATATAAAAACCTTGTTCGCATGCGCCTTTGCTTTATAAAAAAGAAGACAGCATCCACTTCAACGAGTTCCCACTTATAAATCTAAGCGGTTACTCGCAATAACCCTAACGCTCACATTTGGCGTATTTTTATGGTGACCTACTCCTACGCGGACTTCCTTCTGTCACGCCCTACTCAAACGCATTTTATCCTATAAAAAGGCCTTGAACGCCCTACTTTAAAAATGGAAAATTCAATGAATATTCAAAAGGTCGGTACAGAAAGTATTCACTATTAACTAACAACAATAGTAACATTAATTTTTCAGTCATAATTAGATCAATACTATGAGCCGACATTATAAGCACGACATCGTTATTATTGGCGCGGGTGCCGCAGGGCTAACCTTGGCGCTTGAATTAGCGGATCATCACAGCGTGGCCATTTTAACCAAAGCCGATATACGCGAAGGATCGACACTGTATGCTCAGGGAGGCGTCGCTGCTGTTTTGTCTGGTACGGACACGGTGGACTCACACATTAGTGATACCATAGACGCCGGTGTCGAACTTGGTGACCCTGATGCGATCCGTTTTACCGTTGAGCATTCCAAAGAAAGCATCGAGTGGCTTATTGATCAAGGTGTCCCTTTTACCCGTTATGGCGATGAAGCAGAGTACCACCTCACCAAGGAAGGCGGACACAGTCATCGACGGATTATCCACAGCGCAGATGCAACGGGTCTGGCCATTTCACAAACACTAATCAAAAACGCCACCAGCCATCCCAACATTCACTTTTTTCCTGATCGAGTCGCCATCGATATTATCACCACGGCAAAGCTTGGACTTGCAGGCCCTGATAAAGCGGTTGGTGTGTACGCCTTAAATCTAAACGATGATGTCGTTGAAGTCTTCCACGGTCAGTTTACTTCCTTAGCCTGCGGTGGCAGTAGCAAGGTGTATCTTTACACCAGTAACCCAGACACTGCTTCAGGTGATGGCATCGCCATGGCGTGGCGTGCAGGTTGTCGTGTGGGCAACATGGAATTTAATCAATTTCATCCAACCTGTTTGTACGATGCGAAAGCCAAAACGTTTCTTATTTCTGAAGCCGTACGCGGTGAAGGCGGCCACCTCTTGTTACCAGATGGCACACGCTTTATGTCGCAGTTTGATAAACGCAAGGAACTGGCGCCAAGAGACATCGTAGCTCGCGCGATTGACCATGAAATGAAGCGTCTTGGG
This sequence comes from Marinomonas algarum, assembly GCF_020532605.1. Lineage (GTDB taxonomy): Bacteria > Pseudomonadota > Gammaproteobacteria > Pseudomonadales > Marinomonadaceae > Marinomonas > Marinomonas algarum. Next base: position 108,282 of record NZ_JAJATW010000003.1, read on the forward strand.
GTTGATCATGTCTTACTGGACATTTCCCACAAAGAACCTGATTTTATCAAGGAACATTTTCCCACTATTTATAAGCGCTGCCTCGAATACGGACACGACATGACAAAATCCCCCATTCCTGTTGTGCCTGCTGCCCACTACACCTGCGGCGGCGTGGTGGTTGATCAACACAGTGCAACCGATGTGGATCATCTCTATGCCATTGGCGAAACTGCCTATACAGGGCTCCATGGTGCAAACCGCTTAGCAAGCAACTCACTGTTAGAATGCATCGTATTTGCGCGCTCTGCGGCACAGCACATTGTTGCAAACAAAGAAAGTCACCACGACATCGAGATTCCTGATTGGGATGAGAGTCAGGTAACAAATTCCGATGAAGACGTTGTGATTACTCATAATTGGCAAGAGCTGCGCCGTTTTATGTGGGATTATGTGGGAATCGTAAGAACAGACAAACGCTTGTTACGCGCGAAACACAGGGTAGATTTATTACTCTCTGAAATCCAAGAGTTTTATGCTAACTACAAAGTCTCAAATGATTTGCTTGAATTACGTAATCTCGCCATGGTCGCTGATTTAATTATCCGCTCAGCCATGTCTCGCAAAGAAAGTCGTGGTTTGCATTTCACTTTGGACTACCCAGAAAAATTAGAAAACAGTCAACCCACGATCCTCTCACCGATTGATTAGCGGTCAACGTAAGAGGATGTTTTTGCATTGTCATGGCGACCAAGCAAGATTTGTTGCGCTGCAAAAGACCGCAGCACAGCATACTCTTGCGCACCAAGGCTGTCTCGATAGATAACCTGATAAGCGGGCCAAACACAATCAACAACGCGAACGGATCGCTTCCGCTTGGCAATCAACTGAATGGCGTTGGCCCGAACAAAAATAAGCGGATCGTACGCCTCGCCCTGACACAGGAAAGCCCCTTGCTCATTCAGCGTAATGTATTTCGCTCGTCGATGAGTATAAATCAGCCCTAAAAGGCTGACGATGACCACACCACATAATAAAAATGCCCGCCAAACGGCAGGCATCCAGTAGCCTTGCAATAACACAAGACAAGTCACCAAGACCAACAACCAGACCGCTACGCCCAGTCGCGATGTTTTCAGTCGACTAGCTTTGAGGCTGAACACGGGTCACTATGATATTCACAATGCGAGCAAGATCGGGGTCTTCAGGCACTTCTTTTTGCATAAACCAAGGGAACATCTCTTGATCTTCGCGCTTAATCAGCTCGTGGAAACGCGCTTTGTCTTCTTCCTCTAGAGTCAAATACACTTCATCTAGAAAAGGTTCAAGGAGCACATCCAGCTCCAACATACCACGACGACACTGCCACTTTAGGCGCTTAAAGCTCAATGAATCTGACGTTTCACTCATTATTTTATCCTTCGTAGAATTTTTCGACATTATAGCCACTTTAACGAAAAAAAAGGAAATTGCGATCAGTGCCCTATGATATTTGTATTTCTCTATGACATTTGTCAAAGAAATCCTTTACTGACAAAGAGATACCGAAGAAACCACTTCCCCAATGAATATTATATTGACTGTTTTGCGTTTTAAAAATCAAAAATGAAACAAAATAGTACTAATATTGCCTATTTATGTATTAACCAGTCAATTACGACATAGTCTATATTGATCAACAATTGATACCGCGTTATCAAGAACCTAGGTACCACTATAAAAACAAAGACACTCCAAAATGGGGAAAACCTATGAAACGCCTTATGAAAAACACAATCGCTTGTGCCGTCTCCGCCGCTGCCTCTATGACAGCCTTCACAGCGTTTGCTGACACTGAAATCACCGTGGCAACCGTTAACAACGGCCACATGATTGAAATGCAAAAACTCACACCTGCCTTCGAAGAAGCCAATCCTGGCATCAAAGTTAAATGGGTTACCTTAGAAGAGAATGTCTTACGTCAAAACGTCACTCAAGACATTGCCAACAAAAGTGGCTTATACGACGTCATGACGATTGGCATGTACGAAGCACCAATTTGGGGTCAACGTGGTTGGCTACAAGCGGTCAATACTAGCGGTGACTACGATGCGAACGATATTCTTCCTTCTATCCGCGACGGCTTATCCTACGATGGCACCATGTACGCCGCTCCTTTCTATGGTGAAAGCTCCATGGTCATGTACCGCAAAGATCTTGTGAAAGAAGCCGGTATGGAAATCAATGATCGAGACAGTTGGGAACACATTCGTGATGTGGCCGCTGCCGTCAATGACCCAAGCAAAGGCATCTACGGTATTTGTTTACGTGGTAAAGCCGGCTGGGGCGACAACATGGCACTGGTGACCACCATCGCCAACTCGTTTGGTGCTCGCTGGTTTGATGAAGAATGGAAGCCTCAACTAGAGTCTGCTGAATGGACAAACGCCGTTAATTTCTATGTGGATTTGTTGTCTAAGTATGGCCCTCCAGGCTCAAGCAGCAACAGCTTCAATGAAAGTCTTGCGTTGTTCAACGAAGGCAAATGCGGTATGTGGATTGATGCCACCATCGCAGCGTCTTTTGTTACCGATCCTAAGCAAAGTAAAGTGGCCGACCAAGTGGGCTTCGCTCAGTCTCCAATTTCTGTCACTGAAAAAGGCGCTAACTGGCTTTGGGCTTGGTCTCTAGGCATCCCTGCGGCAACCAAAAATGCTGATGCAGCACAAAAGTTTGTTCGTTGGGCTACGTCTAAAGAATACATCGAGCTTGTGGGCGAAACGAATGGCTGGGCAGCCGTACCAACAGGGACACGTGCCAGCACTTACGCTAACCCGAAATTCCAAGAAGCAGCGGTCTTTGCTGAAGCGGAATTAAAAGCCATTAACTCTGCCAACCCAAATGACAGCACACTGAAACCTTCTCCTTATGTTGGGGTTCAATTCGCTGCGATCCCTGAGTTCCAAGCCATTGGAACAACAACGGGTCAAATGATTTCAGGGTCACTGGCCGGTTCTATGACGGTTGAGGAAGCACTGAAATCCGCGAATAAATCCGCTGATCGCCAAATGCGCCGCGCTCGCTACTATTAAGCGCTCAACCTATTGATTCTTCGATGTCCTTGATCATTAGGGTGCGATCAATCAATAGACGCGGTCTGCATAAAGAAATAGGGCACCTGCCCTATTTCTTACCCTATTCACCCGCTATCAGGGTGAACATTCCGCTTATAACTTTCTGTTTATAATAAGAGACATACAACATGAAGCGTTCAATCACTCGCTTATTAATGGCGCCGTCTGTCATCCTGCTGTTAGCTTGGATGATCATTCCACTGTCCATGACCATTTACTTCTCGACGATCGAGTTCAGCTCCTACAATCCTGATCAAAATGGCTTTGTGGGCTGGCTAAACTTTGAGTTCTTTATCACGGACCCTGCCTTTATCTCGGCTGTTTCCAATACACTGATATTGTTGCTTTCTGTGCTCATCATTACCGTGGTCTTAGGCGTCATGCTCTCTGCGTTGATTGATAAGCCGTTCTTTGGTCAAGGCATGGTACGTGTCTTACTGATTTCGCCTTTCTTCATTATGCCAACGGTCAATGCCTTGATCTGGAAAAACATGATGATGAACCCTGTGTATGGCATCTTTGCTTGGATCTCACAATCCCTTGGTTTTGAGCCCATCGATTGGCTCTCTACCTACCCACTTATGTCGATCATCATTATGGTGAGTTGGCAGTGGCTTCCCTTTGCGATCTTGGTGTTTGTTACCGCCTTGCAGTCACAAGATACTGAACAAAAAGAAGCGGCTCAAATGGACGGCGCCACTGGCTGGCACATCTTCCGTTACCTAACCATTCCGCATCTAGCGCGCCCTATCGCTGTGGTGGTCATGATAGAAACCATCTTCTTGTTAGCGGTGTTTGCTGAAATCTTGGTTTCCACGGGGGGTGGCCCGGGTTACGACAGCACCAACTTGACTTACTTGATTTATAACCAAGCCCTTTTGCAGTTTGACGTTGCTGCGGCCTCTGCCGGCGGTCTATTGGCTGTTGTACTCGCGAATATCGTCGCTTTCTTCTTAATTCGTGCCGTTGGCAAAAACCTAACGGTATAAGGTGTATACGATGACTCTTAATCAACAACGCAAACTCAAAACTTTTATCACGGGGTTGTTCGCTTGGACAATCGCCCTGATCCTATTTTTCCCTATTTTTTGGATGTTTATCACCTCGTTTAAAACAGAGCTTCAGGCCATTTCTATTCCGCCTTCTTTGTTTTTTGAACCAACGTTGGATAACTATTCCGAAGTACAAGAACGCAGTGATTATGTGCATCACGCGATTAACTCCATCATCACTTCTTTTGGGTCAACTATTTTGGCCTTGATCATTGCCGTGCCTGCGGCCTTTTCAATGGCGTTTGCGCCGGGCAAACGCACCAAAGATGTGTTGCTGTGGATGTTGTCGACCAAAATGCTACCGGCCGTCGGTGTGTTGGTGCCGATTTACATGATTTGTCGTGACTATGGCTTGTTGGATTCGAAAACTGCTTTGGTGATTATTTTCACCTTAATGAATCTGCCAATTGTGGTATGGATGCTGTTCTCTTACTTTAAAGATTTACCCAAAGAGATATTAGAAGCAGCACGTATGGATGGCGCGACGCCTTGGGACGAAGTGGTTAAAGTCGTTTTACCACTGTCTATGGGGGCTATTTCATCAACGGCGTTGCTGTCTATCGTATTGTGCTGGAACGAGTCTTTCTGGTCGCTTACCTTGACCGCCTCCGACGCAGCACCATTGACCGCGATGATTGCCTCTTACTCAAGCCCTGAAGGTTTGTTCTGGGCGAAGCTGTCTGCTGCCTCAACATTGGCGTGTGCGCCTATCGTTGTATTCGGTTGGTTCTGCCAAAAACAATTAGTCCAAGGCCTTACATTCGGCGCCGTAAAATAATTATTAGGAAGCTTTTTTATGTCTTACTTAACGATCACTGATTTGCAAAAACACTACGATAATTACCACGCGCTACGCGGCATCAACCTGTCGATCACAGAAGGGGAATTTGTGGTGTTTGTTGGGCCTTCTGGTTGCGGTAAATCCACACTATTGCGAACCATTGCCGGCCTTGAGTCCAGCACCGGTGGCACCATTGAACTAGACGGTCGAGACATTACTGAACTGGCGTCTTCCAAACGTGACCTTGCAATGGTGTTTCAGTCTTATGCCTTGTACCCGCATATGACGGTCGCCGACAACCTGTCTTTTGCCTTGCGCCTTGCGAAAGTATCCGACGCCGAAATTCAAGAAAAAGTCCGTTCTGTTTCTGCGTCTTTACAATTAGATGCCTTGTTAGAACGTAAACCAAAAGAACTGTCAGGAGGACAGCGTCAGCGTGTGGCCATTGGTCGTGCGATCGTTCGCCAGCCAAAGGTCTTCTTGTTCGATGAACCCTTGTCTAACCTCGATGCGGCCTTGCGTGTGCAAATGCGTTTAGAGCTGGCTCGCCTACACAAAAAACTGGGCACCACCATGATTTACGTGACCCACGACCAAGTAGAAGCCATGACCTTGGCAGACCGTGTGGTCATCCTAAACGCGGGGCAAATCGAGCAAGTGGGTACGCCTCTTGAACTGTACCGTAAACCAAATAGCCGCTTTGTGGCCGAGTTTATTGGCACACCAAAAATGAACCTGATTCCGGCTGATAAAATTACCCACAAAGCAGACGAACTGGTGTTTGATCTCTTTGGTCATACTATTCATTTCCCGGCAAAACGCATCAAAGGGACACAACCCGACTCGACCATCGTTGGTATTCGTCCTGAGCATTTAAGCCTAGTGGAAGAAGGTGGTGATTTAACCGGACGCATTGAATTGGTTGAGCATTTAGGCTCTGAAGCTTATGCCCATATTCAGCTGCTTAACGACCAAACCATCATCGTAAAAGCCGCGGCACGTCTTGAATTAAAAGACGGCCAAGAAGTTCATATTAAAGTCGATGTGGATGAAATCATCCTATTCGATGACAACAACAAAGTTATTTCTGTTATTCCAGAGGAAGCATAAAATGGCCAACTTTCTAACGGCTTCTACGCACATCGAGCAGCTAAACGTTCAAGCTTACAACAAAAACGACGTGCAAACAGGCATTGTTCACCTTGGTGTCGGCGCATTTCACCGCGCCCACCAAGCGGTCTATGTTGATCGCTTATTAGCACAAGAAAACCAACAACACTGGGGCATTATTGGTGTCAATATTCGCCCACAAGACAGTCAAGCATTTGAACGTTTTGCTAAGCAAGATGGTGAGTATATTCTCAAAACCATGGCGGCCGATGGCGCAACGCAATATGAACACATTCGCTCCTTGGTCAAGCAAATTGATGGTGCCCACGCCCCTCAAGACGTTGATAACGCCTTGGCCGATGCTCGCACTCAGTTGGTAACCTCTACGGTAACGGAAAGTGGTTACTACCTAGATGAAAACCGTACACTTATGCTCGATAACCCAGCTATTAAGGCGGACATAGAAGGGGCGCGTAACACCCTGTACGCTTTTTTATATGCAGGCTTAAAGCAACGCAGTGAAACATCAAACGCAAAGATCACCTTACTGTGTTGCGATAATTTGCGTCATAACGGTGAGTTGTTAAAAGCGGGCTTAATGCAATTTATTGCCGCCAAAAATGACCCAGCTTTGGCACAGTGGTTGGTTGAGAATGCGTCTTTCCCTTGCTCCATGGTTGACCGCATCACCCCTAAACCCAGTCAACAACATGTTGACGATGTGCGCGCTCGTTTTGGTGTGGACGATGCTATGACGGTCATGGGCGAAGACTTTATCCAATGGGTCATTGAAGACAATTTCGCCGGACAAAAACCGCCTCTGGATTTAGTGGGTGTGCAGTTTGTCGCCGATGTGGTGCCGTTTGAAGAAGCAAAAATACGTATTTTGAACGCAGGCCATACCTGTGTAACCTACCAAGCCGCATTGAAAGGCCTAACCTACTTTGACGAAGCCATGCGTGATGAAGAACTGAAACAGTACTTCACTGATTTCATCACACAAGACTCGATCCCAGCCATTGGCGAGTCTGTGGTGGATTTACCGGCGTATTTTGAGATCATTGCTCAGCGTTTTAGTAACGCCAATATCGGGGATACCGTAGAGCGAATTTGTACGGATGGCTATTTTAAATTCCCTATTTTTGTCTTCCCGACATTAGAGGGCGCTTACTTAAAAGGTCGTACACCTCATAAAACCATTCAGGGCATCGCCAGCTGGTTTGTCTTTATGCACTTGTCGAACCAAGGAAAGATCAGTACGCCTTACCATGAACCGAATCAGGCGTCGCTTGCTCCTTTTACCAATGACGAAGCTGGTATTCAGGCCTTTGCGACCGACCGTTTTCTATGGGATACCGTGCCAGCAAAATTCCCCAATTTTGTCACAGAGTTAACCCAAGCGATTCAGACAACCATGGCAAAGTATGCTTAAATAATGCTCAATTAACCCAAAGATCAAACATGCCCAATGCCGGTTTTGCTTGATCTTTTGGGTCTGTTTTTATTAACAAATAATAAGAAGTGAACTAATAAAGCAGTCGATAGCCAAGACTCGCCAAGTCGCTTAAGCGAGAGAACCATGTCAACTACCGCTAAACGTATCACCCCCGAATACGAGATTGTGCAGGATAACGAAACTATTCGTTACCTTGAACACGGTCATCCAAGTGAACTTGTGCGCTGGCATGCCCATGACGATTATGAACTGCACTTTATTGTTAAGACATCGGGTAAGGTGTTTGTCGGTGATTACATTGGCAATTATTCTGCGGGTCAGCTCATCTTAACAGGGCCTCGCCTTCCCCATAATTGGATTTGCCAAGATGACAAAGAAGAAGTGGAAGTCAGAGACATGGTTATCCGTTTTGACCATGAGTCTTTTTCCAATGGCATGAAAATTATCCCTGAACTCGCCGAAATACTCCCCTTACTGGCGCGCGCAAAATATGGCATTGAATTCTTTGGTTTGGAGCACGATTACCTAAAAAACATGTTCCAGAAGGTACGTGATTCTAGTGGATTGTCTCGGTTAATCTTATCTTTACCCTTATTGCAGAAGTTGGCTCAAAGTCAAGATTACCGTTTGCTGTCGACCGTACAGATTGACATGAAATCCAATGAAACTTTGCAACGCAAAATAAACACTGTTGTGGATTATGTGTCGCAAAACTACAGTCAAGACATCACACTTTCCAGTGTCGCGGGGCTGATTGGCATGTCAGACAGTCACTTTTCACGCTTCTTCAAAAAGGCCACTGGGAACCGCTTTATTGAGTTTGTAAATCGTGTTCGTATCAGTCGAGCTTGCAGTCTGCTCACCGAAACCGACCAGCAGATCGCAACCATTTGTTTTCAAGTGGGTTTCAACAACGTTGCCAATTTCAATCGCCGCTTCCATGAATTGAAAGGCGTGACGCCACGCGATTTTCGCACGCAGAGTCACATTCGTGTTGAAGGTGTTATTTAAATAGAAGACGCCAGCGTCGACAGTCGGCCATTGAGCGTCTTCGTAGACTGATACACCTCTTGATACAAGGCGTACTTTTCTTGATAGTAGGCTTGTGTCTCTAGCGCCGGCACATGCTCTTCTAATACATCAGGCATAACACAATATTGAGCAATTAACGCTTCTAACTCGCCGCCTAAACGACGCTGTTCACCCAACAAAGCCAATCGAGCGGCACCCAGCCCTGGCCCAACATCACCACCATCGCGATAAATAATCCGTTTACCCAACACATTGGCAATGATCTGACGCCACATACCCGACCGCGCACCGCCGCCAATAAGGGATAAACTCTCGGCTGAACTGCCTGCGCTACTCAGTGCATTTTGACAATCCAACAGGGAGAACGCGACCCCTTCTAACACCGCTAAGGTCAAGGATTCCAATGAGGTCTGATTGTCCAGCCCGATAAACTGTCCGTTAGCCAGTGGATCATTATGAGGCGTTCGCTCCCCATTTAGATAGGGTAAGAAAATGACGTTGGTACGCACCATGTCGCTGTCTTCTAGCGCATCCAGAAGCTCTGCAACACTTTTTCCCACCAGCTTGGCCAACCATGCCAACGAATTGGCGGCGCTTAAGGTGACGCCCATCTGATGCCAACGATCCGGTAAAGCATGACAAAAAGCATGGACGGTATTGTCAGGGTTGGCTCGATGCGCTTCACTGACGGTAAAATACACCCCCGAGGTACCCAGTGAAATAAAGCCCTCCCCTGGGTTGATTACGCCCATACCGACTGCGCCCGCCGCATTGTCGCCGCCACCCGCGACAACAGGCAACTGGGCAATCTCCCATTGCTCAGCCAACTCCTTTGAAAGCACCCCCACTACATCACACCCTTCATGGACTGTGGGCATATTGGCAAGGGTTAAGCCGGTTGTTGCCAATAAGTCAGCATCCCATTGACGCGTTGCGGGGTTTAACCATAGGGTGCCTGAAGCGTCTGAACAGTCCGTCGACATGTGCCCTGTTAAGCGGTATGCCAAGTAATCTTTTGGCAATAAAACATACGCAAGCTGTTGAAAAATCTCTGGCTCATTTTCTTCTACCCAGCGGATCTTTGGGGCCGTAAAACCGGCCATAACAAGATTGCCCGAGCGTTCAATACTGTCCGGTGACTCTGCCATAAGCGCATAACATTGCGTTTGACTGCGCCCGTCATTCCATAGAATACAAGGACGTAAAACGTCGCCTTGCTGGTTTAATAAGGTCGCACCGTGCATTTGCCCAGATAAGCCAATGGCCTTTAACTTACCCAAATCAAGACGCTCCTGCAGCTGCGCCATTACCTCAAGGCAAGCCTGCCACCAAGATAATGGGTCTTGCTCAGACCAAGTAGGATGAGGAGACTGAACCGTTAAAGATACCGATTCTTGTGCTAAAACTACGCCATTATCATCAATAACAACGCCTTTTAAACCCGAAGTGCCAAGATCAAGCCCTAAATACATCTGATTACTCATTTACTAAAGGAAAAGTGGTTATTTTATTCATTTTTCTGTGGCATCCTATTTGCTATAGAAATAATCGTTTCATAATAAGGATGCTTTATAAACGGTGATTGATGGTGCTTTTGTAACGGATGCCACAGATAGCCTCTTACTTTTTACTGATAGCAGTTTAACATTCATGTCTTTTTTAAACGATTTTTTCATCATGCACACCGACTCCACCACATTAATTATGGGGGAGTATAATTACCCACTGGTTGCCCTTTCGATTATTCTTGCCAGCGCAGCGTCTTTTTTCGCCTTACACTTTGCCGCTATCGCAGAAAAAATAGTGGTGAATACATACAAAACCGTTGCCCTTGTTTCTGGGGCTTTCATTATGGCAACGGGCATATGGAGCATGCATTTTGTCGGAATGATGGCGTTTGACATGGGCCACGGCGTTAACTACGACCCCTTTTTAACGCTGCTCTCCATTTTGCCTAGCGTTTTTGCCTCCTACATCACGTTAAAACGACTGATACGCAAACACCTAACGCTTTGGCAACAAATTACAAACGGTATCCTAGTAGGGTTAGGAATTGGCACCATGCATTACATTGGCATGGAAGCAATGGAAATGAAGGTCAGCCTTAAATACGACCCCTTTTGGTTCACCGCTTCTATTTTAACCGCCGTTGTTTTGGCGTTTATTGCTTTGTCTACTCACTATTATGTCAGTCGTCTATGTAAGCACTTAAACCTTTTATGGTGCAACAGCATCAGCGCGCTCATTATGGGGTTAGCCATTGCAGGTATGCACTATATGGGAATGGCAGGAGCACGTTTTGTTGTCACCCATGATACCCGTTTATATCATATGCATAATGTTGATGGTGGCTTAGAGCAATCTAGCTCGTTTCTTATCACGGTTGTCTCCGTTATCACCATCATGCTGTTTTTATTAGCAGCAACGATTGCATCACAATTACGTTACCGCCAACTTCTAATCGAGAAAAGTTGCAGCGAAGTCCGCCTAAAAACCACTCTTGATACCGCTGTAGATGGTGTCGTCACGGTGGACAGCAAAGGGCAAGTGACAGAGTACAATAAAGCCGCAGCCAATATTTTTGGCTGGCAGGAAGCCGAGATTCTTTACCAACCCTTTGACAAACTCTTTACGGATGCTGATAACCAAGCCTTTAAAGCTTCCATGAAGCTGTATTTTGATACCGGTGAAAGCACCATGGCTGGCACAGAACGTGAAGCGTGCGCAGTGCATAAAAGTGGTCGTATCTTTCCTGTTCGAATCGCCATTGGTCGCGTTGAGGTACTTGGTACTGAAACGCTTTTTGTTGGCTTTATTACCGATATTTCTGAAAGAAGGTCACTGGAAGAGACACTTATAAAGCGTGAGAAGCAATACAGCTCTCTTATCAAAAATATCCCCGGGGCCTCCTTTCGTTGTTTAATCAACGAGCACTGGAACACGGTGTTTGTTAGTGAGGCTATCCAATCATTAGCGGGATGGTGTGTCAGTGAATTCTACGACGACAGTATTTCATTAGCCGACTTAATTCACCCCGAAGACGATGAACGAATTTCTCAGCACATTAGCCACGTCATTAAAGAGCGTAAAAGCTACACCATTGAATACCGACTGAAACACAAAAACGGTCATTATGTGTGGGTACTCGAAAATGGCACCGTGGTTTACAACGAAGATAATCAGCCAGAATGGATAGACGGTGTCATTCTTGATATTTCTCAGCGTGTTGAAATGGAAGAAGAATTGCGTAAGGCCAAAGTCATCGCAGAGGCTTCTGCCGAAACAAAAGCGTCTTTCCTCGCCAATATGAGCCATGAGATACGCACCCCTATGAACGCGATTATTGGTTTTTCCGATATTTTGCTGGACTCCGATGTACCGAACGAGAGCAAAAAGCATCTCGCCACTATCAGTAAATCTGCACGTTCCTTGTTGCATCTTCTGAATGACATTTTAGACAGCGCCAAACTGGAGAAAAATAAACTTGAGCTAGAAGAGCGTGTATTTTCCCTTGAAACGCTGGTCGATAGCGTTATTTCCACGTTGTGGTTACAGGCAAAAAGCAAGGGGCTGGAATTGAGTTTTTCCATCCAACCCATGATGGCGAATGTGTACCTCGGGGCGGAAGATCGTATCCGTCAGGTATTGATGAACTTGATCGGTAATGCCATTAAATTTACCGAGAAAGGCAGTATCACCCTAACGGTTTCACGTCTGCCAAATAATCATATTCGTTTCGTCGTGGAAGATACTGGTATTGGCATTCCCACTGATCGTCTCGACAGCGTCTTCGACCCTTTCATTCAAGCTGACGCTTCTATGAGTCGACGATTTGGAGGCACAGGGCTGGGCACCAGTATTTCCAAGCAGCTTGTCAACTTGATGGGAGGCGATATTTCCGTCAGTAGTCAAGAGGATGTCGGCAGTTGCTTTAGCTTTAGTTTGCCTTTAAAAGAGTCATCGCTTCTTCCGGACGATCATACGTCACAGGAGCTTAGCCTTACGCCAAAACGCATTCTATTAGCAGACGACCTTGAACAAAACTTGACCTTACTCTCTTTGTTACTCGGAAAACAGGGACATGAAATTGTTTTAGCAAAAGACGGACACGAAGCCATTAAACAATTTAAAACCATGCAGCCTGATATCATTCTGATGGACATTCAAATGCCCAATATGGATGGCCTGACCGCTACACAAATTATTCGTAGTTATGAAAAAGAACACCAGCTTACACGCACCCCGGTGATCGCATTGACAGCCAATGTGTTAACAGAAGACAAGCTGGATGCACAAAGAGCGGGTATGGATGGTTTTGCCAATAAACCCATAGAAATGGCGAATCTAATCTCCGAAATGGCCAGAGTGCTCGATGAATCGCCTATTGTCGTTCAGAAAAACATGTTGGCTCCCCATCAAGGGACATCCCATAGAAATCACCAGATTCATGCCAGCAAAGGGCTTACTTTGTGGGGAGATGCGGATATTTATTTGGAAGAACTCAATTACTTTGCCAACAGCAATCAAGACCTAATCAGCAAATTGCATGGCTATATTGAAGAGCGCGCGTTTACGTCTATACGTTTATTGGCGCACGGTGTGAAAGGCACATCAGGGAACCTTGCTCTTATTCCTATTGCGAACGAAATGTTGCATATCGAACAAGCGGCTCAAAAAGAGGATGCCGCCCTGTGTCTCAAGTGTCTCAACATACTGAGTGATTTGTTAACCGCTTTTAATGAAGAGCTTCAGACGTTAAAAGAGCAACGTGTGACAGACACAACAGATCAGGTTGAGAGCCAAGCAGCCACACTCTCTCAACCTGAGTTACTCACATTACTGGATACCTTGATTGATATCGCCAGTTTTGGTGAATTAGACGATGACAACAGTGAACTACTCATTCAGAATATTCCTAAGCACCTTAAATGCCAAGCCATTGATGCCAGCAATGCCATGGCAGATTTTGACTTCAACAATGCCGTCGAACTCCTTAACCAGTTAAAAACAACCATCACGCAAGAGGGTACTCAGTGAGAATTGGTAGTAAACCCGCCCCACGAATTTTGCTCGTAGATGATGAACCATCTAACCTACGAGTATTGAGACAAGTACTACAGCCAGCGCGCTACCGACTTTCGTTCGCACGCTCTGGCCAAGATGCTCTTAAACTGGTGGAAAAAGAGACCGTTGATCTTATTCTGCTCGATATTATGATGCCAGACATGACAGGATTAGAAGTGTGTGAACAGCTCAAAAGCAACCCCAAAACCGCACACATTCCAGTCATTTTTGTCACTGCCTTAAAAGACAGTGTGGATGAAGAGCGCGGTTTTGACATCGGTGCCGTTGACTACATCAGCAAACCTGTCGTTCCCGCTATCGTGTTGGCACGAGTCAAAAACCATCTATCTTTAATTCGAGCTGACGAGTTGCTCAATACGCATATTGACCTGATCGACCGATTAGGGCGCGCCGCAGAGTACAAAGACAACGAAACCGGCATGCACGTACAACGCATGAGTCGATATGCCCGTATCATCGCGAAAGCATACGGTTTTTGTGATGAATCAGCAGACGATTTAATGATGGCTGCGCCTATGCACGACATCGGTAAAATCGGTATTGCCGACAGCATCTTACTGAAACCCGGCAAATTAACCGCCGACGAATACGATATTATGAAGACACATGCCCAAATCGGGGCTGAAATACTGTCTAACCCCAGCTCCTATTTAATTGAACTTGCTCATTCTGTTGCCATTACTCACCATGAAAAGTGGGACGGCAGCGGCTATCCGAATGGATTAGCTGGCGAGGACATCCCCATCGAAGGCCGTATTGTTGCCTTGGTTGATGTGTTTGATGCGCTTACCAGCGAGCGTCCATATAAGCGCGCTTGGTCGGTCGAAGAAGCCGTTAATTTCATCAAGGAACAGAGTGGCAAACATTTTGATCCCGCCCTTATTCCTATTTTGGAACAAGAGTTGCCAAAGATTCTAGAAATCAAACGCCTGTTTGCAGAGGAAACAACATAGCGCAATGCCCTTATAACCCTTGCCCTACTTTTTTATGGCAGACTGACGTATATCAAGCATTGAAAAGACAAAAAACAGCCCTACTGTTAAGGTAACCTTGTTTACGTCATGAATGTTTGGAGAGTGTTATGGGAGACAGTAGGAATGATTCTGTGAGCGCACTACATCGCTTTGTTAATTCAATACTGCAAGATAAAACCGTTGTCACAAAGCAAACGAACCTTGGGGTTATTCGTATTGCTGGAGACGATGGCAAAAAATTCTTGCAGGGACAAATGACCTGTGATCTGAATACGTTGACAACAGAAGCCGGTTTATACGGTGCTATTTGCAGTGTCAAAGGCCGAATCATCAGCAATTTTGTCTTGGTGCAACACGCTGACGACGTACTCATGTTGCTGTCTGCTGACTTAGTTGAAAAAACACTGTCTCATCTAAAAAAATACGCCGTTTTCTTCAAAGCTCAATTAAACGACGCCAGTGAAGAGTTTACGTTTTACCGCCAAATGTCTTCTTCACCTTCAGAAACAGCAGAGCAAGGCGCTACTTTATCGACACAACAGGACGAGACGGGCATCGTTGTCACCCTTTGCCATCAACCCTTCACTGAGCAATGGCACCTTGTCAGCCACTCAGATACAAGCATGATAGAACAACACCCAGAACTGGCAGACATCGCACTTTTGACGGCACGCCCCCTTATTCAACTCAAACACAGCGAACAACTGTTACCGCAATGGCTCAATATGCAGGCCAATCATGGTATCAGTTTTACGAAGGGTTGTTACACAGGGCAAGAAATCGTTGCACGCATGCAATACCGCGGCAAATCCCCCAAACATTTGGCCTTAATCACATGGGAAGGGGAACTTGATATCAGCCAGGCACTTTGCAATGAAGAAGGTAAAAGCATCGGTCAAGTTTTCGATCATGGCAGTGTACAAGGCCAGCAGATGGCGCAGGTTATTCTCAATATCGACGCCAGCGACACGACACCGTTAACCTTGGATAACACCCTGGTCCAACAGTTGCCCCTGCCCTATTCATTAGAGACAAAAACTACCCGCAATTAACCAAGCAATGGTGAGCGGATTGAACTTGAAGGAACTCGGAGATGAGTAACCCTACCGATCACCAATACCATGAGTTGGTTGACACCATTTCAACTGCATTTCGTGAAGGACAGCAAAAAACGGTCAGCGCTATTAATGCAGGGTTAGTATTCACCTACTGGCAAATAGGCCAGCATATTGTTGAATACGAGCAAAAGGGTAAAGCACAAGCAGCTTACGGAAAGCAGCTTCTAAAACAGCTCAGTGCAGACCTAAAGTTAAAACATGGCAAAGGTTTCAGTATCAGCAACTTGCAACGTTTTCGTCAGTTTTATATACAGAACTCAAATTATGCGACAGTGTCGCACAATTTGAGCTGGTCCCATCATGTTGAGCTATTGAAAATAGACAACGTAACAGAGCGGTCTTTTTATACCCAGCAATGTATCAGTGCCAACTGGAGTATTCGGGAGTTAAAGCGACAAAAAGACAGCGGCTTGTTTTTGCGCCTAGCGGCATCCAAAGACAAAGAGCAAGTATTAGCCCTTGCCACGCAGCAGGCACTAGTTAACAAACCAGAAGATGTACAACGCGACAGCTATGTATTTGAATTCTTGGGATTACCAGAAAAACAACACTACAGTGAAAAAGATCTAGAAGATGCACTATGCCAGCACCTAGAGCAATTTCTGCTAGAACTAGGAAAAGGTTTTACCTTTGTTGGTCGCCAATACCGCATCACGCTAAACAACACCTATTACAAAGTCGACCTCGTTTTTTACCATCGCATTTTACACTGCTTTGTTTTGATTGATCTTAAAATAAACGATGTGAAACACCACGATATTGGCCAAATGAATATGTACATGGGCTATTTTGCTGCAGAGGAAAACATCGAAAGCGACAACCCACCCATTGGCATTATTTTAAGCAAAGACAAAGACGAACTGCTGGTTGAATACGCCACCTACGGTATGGACACAAATTTGTTTGTACAAAAATACCAACTGTATCTCCCCAACGAAGAAGAGCTACGCCGAGAAGTCGAAGCAACTCTGATAGAGCAGAGCCATGATGAATAACAAACTCATCTAGACATCACCACCCGCCACCTCTCGCCGCTAGAAGGGTAAAGGAATTTGCCCTTCTAGCGGTTGTGTATCTTCGTTGGCTTGTGTCGTTTCGTTAGGCTGTATCGCTTCCTTAAACAACACAGCGTCTTTAAACGGAATCGTTTGCGCAAGTAATCGATTTTTCTCAAGTGATCGAGCCTGCTCAACCGTTGGAAGCGTCCAATTTATGGGCGACTTATTTTGCGACAACAAGTACGCGTTGGCTTTTGAGAAATGCTGACACCCAAAGAAGCCTCGATAAGCAGACAAAGGCGAAGGGTGCACACTTTCCAACACACAATGTTTGTTGCGATCAATGCGACGGCCTTTTTTCTGGGCGTAGCCCCCCCATAACAAAAACACCACGCCTTGGTGCTCTTGGTTGATCACCTCAATAATCCTGTCGGTAAAGGGCTCCCAACCCTTGTTTTGATGTGATCCAGCCTTATGAGCCTCTACCGTCAGCACACTGTTTAGCAATAACACACCCTGCTCAGCCCAAGCCTGTAAATAGCCATGTTGAGGCGCTATCGTGCCCACATCGGCTTCTAGTTCTTTATAGATATTGACCAAAGAAGGCGGCACTTTAATGCCCGGTTTCACCGAAAAAGCCAAACCATGTGCTTGCCCTTCGCCGTGATACGGGTCTTGACCCAATATCACCACTTTTACCTGATCGAAGGGGGTGGCGTCTAAGGCCGCAAAATAATCTGGCTCTGGTGGGTAAAGCGTTTTGGTTTGTTTTTCTGTGGCCAAAAATGTCATCAAGGCCTTCATATAGTCTTTATCAAACTCACCGGACAAATACTGTGCCCAATCTTTAGCCATCTGCATGTAGCTACCTTTCTTGCCTTTTAAAGAGTAATAACGGTTAATTTAAAAAGTAGTAACGGTTAATTTAAAGAGAATCGTAAAAAGGGTTTAGCCGCGCCGAACACTTAAAATCTTGATACGCCATCCAAAAAGTTTGATCTGATGTGGTCATGTACTTTAGTAACATCCAGACCATTTCACGAACCCCATAGGCGCACATATAGATTTGCATGGCTTCTTTTATTCTCTTCTGTGAAACACGGTCGAAAAGCGATTCGTCATACGCATAAAGTAGGTGCTTTTGTTGGTCTGTATCAAGATTATGGGAACGAGCAACCACCGCTAGGTCAAATAAAGGGTCCCCTATTCCTGCGTACTCCCAATCAATTACCCATAAATCCGCATCATCCATCAATAAATTTTTAGGATTTATGTCGTTATGACACAGCACCCTGGGCAAAAGTTGCTCAGGAGCACGAAGCTGGTGAAAAATTAATACAAGATAGTCATATTCTTTCTGTAATGTAAGACGACTTTCAAGATGGGCTTCATCGTTTATGAACCGCGCACCGCTCAGCCGATTTGCAATAGAATTTAAGTACTGTTGGATCACCTCAAACACTGAATAATAACGCCCCTTCGCGGGTAAGGCATGCACCTGTTTCAGTATGCTGGCAATACGCCTGATGGCATTATCGTTATGACGAACCGTCCAGGCTAATGACGGCTGAGGAACAAAGCGAGAAGCCATGCAGCCAGATGCGTTATACCATACGACATCCGGCGATAACCCAGCAGAAACAGCATGACGCAAAATAATGCGTTCAACCGCCCGATCAATGTAAAAAATGGTCTCTTCTGTGCCTGGTATACGTAATACTAAACGAGAGACACCACGCCAACAGATCAAATACACACGATTTGAGAAGCCATCCGTCAACGGAATCGCTTCAACCTTGGTGTCAGGGTCAGTCATTTCGGGAAAAATAACGGCAATCTCAGTCAAACAGTCAGATAATGTTGTCATTTTTCATCATTTTATTGCCAGAATTGTAAGTGGCTGTCAGAATGAACAACAGAATCATTCGAGTCAATAGTCAACTTTGAAGCAGATACATGAATAAACACGAAGACATTATTCGCAAAATACAAGAGCGCCTAAGCACCCTCAGTAAATCCGAGCGCAAAGTAGCGGAAGCGATTCTTGCTGATCCTAAAACCACCATTCATTCGAGCATTGCCAAGCTGGCCGCCCGAGCGGAAGTCAGTGAGCCAACCGTTAATCGGTTTTGTCGCAGCTTAATCGGCAGTGGCTTCCCCGATTTTAAGGTTTCTCTTGCACAGAGCCTTGCCACCGGCACACCATACGTCAATTTAAATGTTGAACCGGATGATGCACCAGGTGCTGTCACCGCCAAAATTTTTGAAGCAGCGAAAAACAATCTGACCCGTGCCCAAGATATTTTGCCGGAGTCACTTATTAGTCGTGCTGTTGACGTCTTAGCGCAGGCACGCCGTATTGAATTTTATGGCCTAGGGGCTTCTGGCCCCGTGGCAAAAGACGCACATCATAAGTTTTTCCGTCTCAATATGCCGGTTGTCGCTTACACTGACATATTGGTGCAACGTATGGCCGCGGCAGGCACACACCCAGGTGATGCGGTGGTAATTATTTCTTACACCGGTCGTACTCTTCCTTTAATTGAAACCGCTCGTGTTGCCCGTGAAGCTGGCGCCACTGTGATTGGCATCACTAACCCAGACTCGCCACTCACTGAGCACTGTTCTATTATTTTGCCGATAGAAGAAACCGAAGATACCGATATTTATACGCCCATGAGTTCGCGCATCGTGTATTTAACATTGATCGACGCCTTAGCGACTGGCGTACTGCTTAAACGTGGGCCAGAATTTAACGCCCATCTCAAAAAGCTCAAACAGAGCGTACGAGACACACGTTTACCCAAAGCAGATAAGAAATAACGGTAAACGAAAAGGCACAAAATTTGTGCCTTTTTCAAATGTCTTTACACATAGTCTGATATTTTTTCTTTAAACGACGATCTTGACGATAAAGTCAGAGTTTTTTGCAACTTTGTCAGAGTTTATTACAAGATTATCCCTTCTTAGCCACTTAAAATCGTTTTAAGTATTGAATTTTATGTAAACGAGATTCATTATCTTTACCGATTATCAATATGCTTTACATCTATTTACTATGACATTGACCATGACCGTTCATAAATGAACGGCTTTTTATTTGTATGGTAGAAAAAATATAACTCTTTCTTTTCAGTCAGCATCCGCAAAGAGACTGACAAACAACCTCGTTTATTTAGGGTTGTTTCATTCATCAAAACTCCAATAGGGGACAATAATAATGATAGAGAACAGCTACGCGATCAGCCTCACTTTCCTAGCGTACCTAATCGGTATGCTTGCTATAGGCTTGTACGCTTACAAACGTACATCTAGCTCAGAAGATTACTTTCTTGGTGGTCGATCTTTAGGTCCTTGGCCGACGGCGTTATCTGCCGGCGCATCTGATATGAGTGGTTGGTTGCTGCTGGGTCTGCCTGGTTATGCCTTTGCTGCTGGGATGGAAGCCATTTGGATTGCCGGCGGCCTTTTGGCCGGTACTTGGCTCAACTGGCTGATTTGTGCAAAACGCCTCAGAACCTACAGTATTGAAGCCAATAACGCCCTCACCTTACCTGACTTTTTATCCACACGCTTCCAAGACAAATCTAAGATGATTCAAACCATCTCTGCGTTGTTTATTTTGCTGTTCTTCTTGTTCTACACAAGTTCAGGCTTGGTTGCAGGCGGCAAACTGTTTGAAACTGTCTTTGGATTAGACTACACCTATGCCGTTATCATTGGCACCATCTGTGTTGTTTCCTACACCTTATTTGGCGGCTTCTTAGCGGTTGCTTGGACGGATCTTGTGCAAGGCCTCATGATGAGTGCCGCGCTGGTGATTGTTCCTTTGATTGCTATGGATGGTGGATGGTCTGAGCTGTCCAGTACGCTGACAGCAAAAAATCCTGAGCTTCTAAACGCATGGACTTCTGTTAAAGGTGAGCCATTAAGCACCATTGCCATCATTTCTTTGGTTGCTTGGGGACTGGGCTACTTTGGTCAACCTCATATCTTGGCGCGTTTTAAAGCATCTCGCTCCAATAAAGACATCGGCACAGCACGTCGTATTGCGGTGATCTGGACTTTCATCTCCATGGTCGGTGCATTATTAATCGGTTTAGTGGGCATTAACTATGTTGATGTAAATCTAGCCGGCGAACTGGCGGATTCTGAGAAAATCTTCATGATTCTTGTCAACGCTGTTTTCCACCCTGTTGTAGCAGGTATTTTGCTAGCCGCCATTTTAGCGGCCATTATGAGTACAGCGGATTCTCAGTTATTGGTTTCTTCTTCCGCTCTAGCAGAGGATTTTTACAAACAACTGTTCAACAAAGAAGCAACGCAACAGCAAATCGTCAACGTAGGTCGTTTTGCGGTGATCGCCATTTCTATCGTGGCTTTAGTGCTGGCTCTTAACCCTGAAAGCTCAGTGCTTGGATTGGTTTCTTATGCTTGGGCTGGGTTTGGTGCTGCATTTGGTCCTGCCATTATGCTTAGCTTGTTCTGGCGTAACATGAATCGCAATGGTGCCCTAGCCGGTATTATTGTCGGTGGCGTAACGGTCGTCGTGTGGAAACAGCTTACAGGTGGCATTTTTGATATTTATGAAATTGTACCAGGCTTTGTATTATCAACACTGGCGATTCTCGTCTTCAGCATTTTGACTGGCGCACCAGAAAAATCGGTGACAGATGGGTTTGATAAATACGAGAAGTCTCTCGATACAATGGACTAATTTACTGGGCGCTTACCGGGCTGTAGCACTTTGACAACCCAGTAAGTTCACCCTAAAGCAATCATAAAGCTCGAGTCTATGGCTCGGGCTTTTTTTGTGCTCAACCACGGTGGATAGATCGAAAACCAGACAAAAAAAGGGCTTGTAAACAAGCCCAAAACACCATGACTAACATTAAACGTTAGTCGTCAGAGGAAACAATCAATCATTAAATAGACTACAGGCACCCTGCTCTGCACCATTCACCAGTTTGCGCTGTGCGCTAAACAGTTCACGCCCCATCCCTTGGTGGGAAGCGGTCAAATCTTGTTGTGCGGCGTCACGTTTCTGTAGTTCTTCATCCGAAATCAGCACAGAAAGCGTTCCGCTTACCGCGTCTAATCGCATCATGTCACCGTCTTGAATCTTAGCAATCATGCCACCCGCTAGGGCTTCTGGCGTTAAATGAATGGCGGCAGGCACTTTTCCGGATGCGCCCGACATTCGACCATCGGTGACTAAAGCCACCTTATAACCTTGATCTTGTAGGTTCACCAAGTATGGCGTCAATTTATGAAGCTCCGGCATACCCAATGCTTTAGGGCCTTGAAAACGCACAACCGCAACACAGTCACGTTGCAGCTGGCCACTTGCAATAGCATCCGCTAAGGCATTCTGACAGTGGAAGACCGCGGCGGGTGCTTCTACAATACGGTTCTCTTCTTTTACCGCTGATACCTTGATCACAGAACGACCCAAGTTCCCGGTCAGCAAGGTTAAACCACCTTCCTTGCTAAATGGGTTATCAATGGGACGGATGACACTCTCATCCAAACTCTGCTC
Source organism: Marinomonas algarum (assembly GCF_020532605.1). Classification (GTDB taxonomy): domain Bacteria; phylum Pseudomonadota; class Gammaproteobacteria; order Pseudomonadales; family Marinomonadaceae; genus Marinomonas; species Marinomonas algarum. The sequence goes on from NZ_JAJATW010000003.1 coordinate 130,519, forward strand.
AGGGCCATCACGCCATACAAGTCCATCGCCTTGTAAGAAGGGCTCTTGGGTGTAGTGACTTAGCCCTTTACCTACAATAGTGTTGACGTCTTCGTGAAGCAAACCGCCCTTCAAAAGCTGTTTCACTAGGAAAGCCATGCCACCTGCCGCATGGAAGTGATTGATGTCCGCTTGACCATTCGGATAGATGCGCGTCATCAGCGGCACAACTTTCGACAAAGCGGCAAAGTCATCCCAAGTGATGATAATGCCAGCAGCACGGGCATAAGCAACGATGTGCATAGTGTGGTTGGTTGACCCCCCCGTCGCCAATAAACCAACCACCGCATTCACTATGCTACGCTCGTCAATAACCTCACAAAGTGGGCGATAATCACGACCTAATGCGGTTATTTTGGTGGATAGCTGAGCGGCATGTTTTGTTAAGGCGGTACGTAAAGGATCGTCAGGATTAACAAAAGACGAGCCGGGCAACTGCAGCCCCATCATTTCAACCAGTAGCTGATTCGAGTTCGCCGTACCATAAAATGTACAGGTACCGGCACTATGGTAAGAGGATGATTCGGCTTTTAGTAATTCGTCTCGACTTGCTTGTCCTTGAGCATAACGCTGACGCACGGCAGATTTCTCCGCGTTACTGATGCCTGATCGCATGGGTCCGGCCGGAATAAAAAGTGCTGGCAAATGACCAAAACGCAATGCCGCAATCAAGAGTCCAGGTACAATTTTGTCACAAATGCCTAAATACACGGCCGCATCAAACATATTGTGCGATAAGGCAATCGCAGCACCTTGAGCAATATTGTCGCGACTAAAGAGACTCAACTCCATGCCATCTTGACCTTGCGTCACCCCATCACACATCGCCGGAACACCACCAGCAAACTGAGTCACCGAGCCCATTTCTTGCACAGCAGCACGAATCTGATCAGGGTATTCTTTATAAGGTTGGTGGGCAGACAACATATCATTGTAAGAAGAAATGATCCCTATATTCGCTTCTTGCATCATGGTGAGCTTTTGCTTTTCTTGAGGTTGGCATGCTGCAAAGCCATGAGCCAGGTTGCCACAGGACAAAACACCGCGGTGTGGACCTTGTTCTTGCGCTGTTTTCATGTCTTTTAAGTATTGTTCGCGCAATACCTTGCTTCGTTCAATAATGTCGTTCGTTACTTTTGCAACAATCGGGTTCATGCTTTGCTCCATTTTTTCATCTGGTGATATGAGAAACATACTTGATATGCTTATAACCAGAGTAAAGATTATATTTTATGTAATATTACTACATTTGTATTTTAATTCACCCTAAAAACGGGAATTATTTCCTATATAAAGAATAATTATGTAACTTAATTTCAAAAAAGAGCGAAAAAAACCATTTATTTCCTAATCATGCGCTAACGTTTGTCATATAACTCTGTATAATATGGTTAGAAACACAAAGCATGATCAAAAAACACCCTACAAACACAGTTTTTACAACGAATCCTTGCTTAAAAAATTACTTTTGTAGTATTTTTACATCAAAGAATGATATTAAATGCGGAGTTTTTAGAAAGTTACTCCGCTACTTTCACACTATTTCAGAGGTGAGTATGACGATTAAGGTAGCTATTAACGGTTATGGACGCATTGGACGCAACACACTTAGAGCGCTCTATGAGTCTGGGAAACGCGATCAAATCCAAATCGTAGCCATTAACGATCTGGGGAATTCAAAAACAAACGCACATTTAACCAAGTACGATACCGTTCATGGTCGTTTCAATGAGAACGTTAACTTCGATGATGATGCGTTATACATCAACGACGATAAAATCCGCACCTTTTCAGAGCGCAACCCTGCTGACCTACCTTGGGCTGAGCTGGGTGTTGATGTTGTTTTCGAATGTACCGGTTTCTTCACAACAAAAGAAAAAGCCAGTGCACACATTACTGCCGGTGCCAAAAAAGTCATTATTTCTGCGCCAGGTAAAGAAGTGGACGCGACCGTTGTTTATGGCGTGAACCAAGATGTCTTAACCTCTGATATGACAGTGATTTCTAATGCGTCTTGCACCACAAACTGTCTAGCGCCTTTCGCAAAACCCTTGAGCGAAACCTTAGGCATCGAAAGCGGTTTGATGACCACAATCCACGCTTACACAAACGACCAACGTTTGTCTGATGTGTATCACGAGGACCTTTATCGTGCCCGTGCTGCCGCTATGAATATGATACCAAGCAAAACCGGTGCCGCTGCGGCCGTTGGATTGGTTATTCCTCAATTGCAGGGTAAATTTGACGGCTTATCTGTCCGCGTTCCAACAATTAACGTTTCTTTGGTCGACCTCACCTTTTTAGCGCCTCGTGAGACCACAGTAGAAGAAGTCAATCAGATTATCGAAGACGCCATCAAAGCCGACCCGATTCTTGCTCAGGTTTTACACGTCAACCACGAACCATTAGTGTCTACTGACTTTAACCATAACGCCTTCACATCTAACTTTGATGCCACGCAAACACGTGTACAAGGGAAACTAGTGAAAGTAATGGCTTGGTACGATAATGAATGGGGCTTTTCAAACCGAATGCTCGACAACACCATCGCATTGATGGCGGCGAAATAGTCAAAATACACGAAGGCTGCAGACGCAGCCTTCGTCGTTTCTTATACTCTGATTCATGTCTTCTAACTTTCTGGTGCATAAAATGACTCGTAGAACGAAAATTGTTGCCACGTTGGGCCCTGCTTCAAGCTCGCCTGAAATGATCGAGAAACTGATTTTGGCGGGTGCCAACGTTTTTCGCCTAAACTTCTCTCACGGACAACCTGAAGATCACATCGATCGGGCCAATGTTGTTCGTGAAATGGCGAAAAAGAATAATCGCCATGTGGCTATTTTAGGCGATTTGCAAGGACCAAAAATTCGTATTGCTCGCTTCAAAGACACCAAGGTAGAACTCAAAGACGGTGCGACCTTTATTCTCGATGTAGGTTTTGACAAGAACAACGGCAACGAAGAACGAGTTGGTATTGATTACCCACAACTGGCGAAAGACTCTGAGCCCGGCAACATTTTACTGCTGGACGATGGCCGTGTTGTATTGGAAGTACTCGAGGTCAAAGGTCAAGAAGTCATTACCAAAGTGATTGTGGGTGGTGCTTTATCGAATAACAAAGGCATCAATCGTCAAGGAGGGGGGTTATCCGCCGCCGCACTGACCGATAAAGACCGAGAAGACATTAAAACAGCGGCCGCATTAAACGCTGATTACTTAGCCGTTTCCTTTCCGCGCAGCGCAGAAGATTTACACGAGGCTCGCGCCCTAGCCGAAGCGGCAGGGTTAAAAGCCGGTATCGTTTCAAAAGTTGAGCGCGCTGAAGCTGTTGCAGACAATGAAACATTGGATGCCATTATCTTAGCCTCTGATGCCGTGATGGTTGCTCGTGGCGATCTTGGTGTCGAAATTGGTGATGCAGAGTTAATTGGTGTACAGAAGCATATGATCAAACGCTGTCGTCAATTGAACCGCCCTGTCATTACCGCCACGCAAATGATGGAGACCATGATCACCAGCGCGATGCCGACACGAGCAGAAGTGTTCGATGTCGCCAACGCCGTACTTGATGGTACCGATGCGGTCATGTTATCTGCAGAAACAGCGGCAGGAGCGTACCCAGAAGAAGTCATTAAGACCATGAATCGTGTGTGCTTAGGGGCTGAAAAGCAGCCAGCGATTAATCGCTCTAAGCATCGTATTGATGTGAAGTTCACCAGTATTGATGAATCCATCGCCATGTCGGCGATGTATGCAGCTAACCATCTTGAAGGCGTAAAAGCCATCATCAGTTTAACCGAGTCAGGTACCACGCCGTTGTTGATGTCACGCATTAGCTCGGGATTACCGATCTATGCCCTATCACCTCATCAGGCCACACTTAATAAAGTCAATCTGTACCGTGGTGTCACACCGGTCGCATTTTCGTCACAAGAGTTTAACGTTGACACTATCATCGCGGGACTTGTGGATCATGTAAAATCCTTTGGTCTTATCAAAGACGGCGACATCGTTATTGTGACCAAGGGCGATCATTTGGTGAGCTATGGCACAACAAACATGATGAAAATTGTCACGGTTGGCTCAGTAGGAGAATAAATCAGCGTGAAAGCTAAGACGTTGCAACAAAAAACCATCGTCACACCAGAGCGTAAAAATATCGCTCTGGTGGCACATGATAATATGAAGCCCGCTCTTATCGAGTGGGCCGACACCCACAAAGATAAGCTGATTAAGCATAACTTAATGGCAACGGGTACAACGGGTAACTTGATGCAAAAGCAATTACAAGTGCCTGTGCAGTCCTTGATAAGTGGCCCCCTAGGTGGCGATCAGCAACTGGGCGGTCTGATCGCTGAAGGAAAAATCGATGTGTTGATTTTCTTTTGGGACCCTTTTGAACCCATGCCTCATGACCCAGATATTAAAGCGTTACTTCGCGTTGCTGCGGTTTGGAACATTCCCATTGCTTGTAGCGTGTCTTCGGCTAATTTTTTGGTGTCCTCTCCTTTGTTTGAAAGTGCTTTTGAACGACAAATTCCAGATTATGACCAATACCTAAAAGAGCGACTGTAGTCGCTCTTTTTTATTGCTCCCTTTTCTTACGCCTATTCTTTCCTGCCTTCTTTTCTCTCTCACTTTTATGCCGCAATCGAGGCAAACGCCTCAACACTCGCTGTTTTTCATAAAATCGGCTATATTAGCCGCCAATTATTACCAGACGTATGAAAAATCAATATTATCGCTATATTGAATACTCTACCGACTTCATTCAGCGTTTTAAGCCCCTCAGCACCACGTTGAATACCACAATAGGAGAAACACCTTGCAAGCAGACGTTGCCCTAATAATGGGTTCAAAAAGTGACTGGGCCACGATGGAAGGCGCCGCAGAAATCATGGATACTTTGGGCGTGAGCTACCACGTCGAAGTGGTTTCTGCTCACCGAACGCCCGTAAAATTGGCTGAATTCGCCGAAAGCGCCGTGGAAAAAGGCTTCAAAGTGATCATTGGTGGCGCAGGTGGCGCAGCACATTTGCCAGGTATGGTGGCCGCACACACACGTTTGCCTGTGCTGGGTGTGCCGGTTCAAAGTAAAGCGCTCAACGGCATGGACAGCTTACTGTCTATCGCACAAATGCCCAAAGGGGTGGCAGTTGGTACATTGGCTATCGGCACCGCAGGCGCATTCAATGCAGGCTTACTGGCCAGTCAAATTCTTGCTGTGACCAACCCTGAGCTGGCTGAAAAAATAGAAGCCTTTAGAATCAGTCAAACTGACACTGTGTTAGCAAATCCAGATCCAAGAGAGGCGTAGACTATGTCTGTTTTATGGGTACTTGGCGCAGGACAACTTGGCGCCATGTTGAAGCAAGCAGGAACGCCACTAGGCTTAGATGTGCGTCCTGTTGATATTGAATCAAATGACACCTTAGCGCTTGGTGAGCAAGATATCGTGACCGCTGAGCGAGAAGAGTGGCCAGAAACAGTCGCTACCAAACAATTGGCGACCCATGGTAACTTTGTTAACTTAGACACTTTCCCTCAACTTGCGGATCGACTGACGCAAAAACAATGGCTGGACCGACTCAACCTCGCTACAGCCCCCTGGTTTCCGGTCGAACAAGACTCTACCGCTGAATTGGCTTACAAGACGCTCGGTGATCGTGTTTTGATGAAACGTCGCCGCGGTGGATATGACGGCAAAGGGCAATATTGGCTAAAAGAGGCTGAAGGCACACACATTCCCGATGAGTGGAAAGGTTTTGCCATTGCAGAACAAGCTATCAATTTTGACGAAGAAGTCTCCTTAGTAGGCGTTCGTGGCAAAAACGGGGAAACACACTTTTATCCATTAACGCTGAACCTACACATCAATGGCATTTTATACGCTTCTATTTCACCGTTAGAGCGTTTAAAACCCTTGCAGTCTAAAGCAGAAACCATGCTAAGCACGCTAATGGAAGCCCTTGATTATGTCGGCGTTATGGCGATGGAGTGCTTCAGAATAGGCGATGATCTCCTGATCAATGAATTAGCGCCTCGCGTTCACAACAGTGGACACTGGACTCAAGCTGGTGCGCATGTTTGTCAGTTTGAAAACCATGTGAGAGCCGTCACTGGCTTGCCTTTAGCCCCTGCAGTGGTCAAAAATCAAAGCATGATGGTGAACCTGATCGGTGTAGACCTTGATTATCAGTGGCTTAATATTAAAGGGTTAGAGCTTTATTGGTATAAAAAAGAAGTTCGCCCAGGTCGTAAGGTGGGGCATTTGAATTTCTGTTCTGGTGACTTATCTGTTCTACAAGAAGCACTATCAACCTTGCATTTAGCAGAGCCTTACCCTGAAGCACTTTCTTGGTTAGCGAAAAACTTACCAACGGCTCAGTGATACAAGCCACCGACATAGGGTGGTTTTGATAGGAGGACCCTCTTGTCAAAAATCACGCTTAAAACGCCGCAAAACACCTGTTTTGTGGCGTTTTTGTTTGCGTACTCATGCTCAACGGTATTGTCATTCTGTCGAGAAGAAAAACGTGCAAAAAAGCACAAAATAATCGACTCATTGAACGGTTTTACACTTGTTTCCTTGATAAAACTCCTTATTCTATTTGTTCTGGTTCAAACCAGCATACTAACAATAACAATAACGACGCTTTACTTAGCTTAGCGTTGATCAGGATTTTTGCATGAACTCAATTGAACTGGACAGTTTCGACTGGCGCTTGCTTAAAGCGCTGCAAAATAACGCAAGACTCAGCAATGTCGCCCTTTCTGAACAAGTCAACCTCTCTCCCTCTCAGTGTTCTCGGCGCCTACAACGGCTTGAACAACATAACCTCATCGAAGCTTACTTCACACAGTTGAACGCCAATGAGTTGGGCTACAAAATTACCGCATTTGTCAGCGTCACACTCGAAAAGAACATCCCCCATGCTGATACCACGTTTAAACAAGCGATCGAAGTCACACCGCAAATACTCGAATGCTACTCCATCAGTGGCGATGCCGATTACTGGTTGAGAGTCATCAGTGAAGACCTACCTTCACTTTCTTGCTTTTTAAATGACAGCATCGCCACCCTACCCTGTGTACGCGACCTCACTTCAACCATCGTTTTAAACCGAGTCAAAAATAATCCCTCGATTCCACTGCCGAATTGATGTCTAGGCATGAAGAACTCTATTTGTCGATTAAGAGCGATTGAAACGATAGGGGCTGGGATCAATGATAGGCTCTGCACCGGCGATTAAGTCTGCGGCGAGCTGACCTGCGGCGGGCCCTGTTCCAAAGCCATGACCTGAAAAGCCCGTGGCTATCACCAAGCCAGGTATGGAGGCAATATGATCTATAACAGGGTTTGAATCTGGCGTGACATCAATAATACCGGCCCAAGCTTCAGCGATTTCAGCCTTTTCAAAAACAGGCCACGCCGCTTTTAAATTGTCTAACGCCTGTTGATTTAAAGCCGCATTAAAGGCTGGTGAATTTACTCGGTATGTTTCAAAGGGCGAGGGACTTTTCGCACTCCAACGGCGAGATAACGCCAAGTCTCTGAAGAAATAACGCCCCAAAGAGACATTCAAAAAGTCCCTTTGTGTTTTTAACTGTCCAATATAACGATGGCCAACCAACATATGATCCAATGTAATGGGTGCGTCCAGTTTGCCGCGCTGAGTAATGATGTAGCCACCGTCTTTATGCTTACGAAAAGAGAAATCTGGGCCACCAACAGCGATATCAGTTGGCCCTTCCATTGGCTTGGTACGCAGTACAGAACAAATAAGCGGTAAGGTTGGAAAGCCGATATTGAGATTGCCCAGAAAACGTCTTGACCATGCGCCACCGGCCAAAAGGACCTGGTCACACTGAATCTCGCCTTTTTCTGTCATCACACCAGTAATGCGCCCTTCTTTTTTTATTAAGGTACGTACTGCACATTCTTGAATCAGAACCGCACCCTTTTTAATGGCCGCTTTTGCTATGGCAGGTGTTGCAAGTGCGGGCTCAGCATAGCCATCTGACGGCGTATATATGCCTCCAAGCCACTTTCCTTTACCGCCAGGCACCAGCGTATCTATATCGTCTGCATCGACAATTCTCGAATCAAGAGAAAGAGAAGCAACCGAGTCAAGCCAGCCTTTGTGCATGTCCAACTGTGCTGTTGTTTTAGCAAGAAACATAATACCGCCTTGCTGATACCCAACGTCTTGACCCACTCGATCCGCCATACCAGCCCAGAGGCGATCAGCAGCCTGAGCCAAGGGCACGTCGTGCAAATGGCGGTTGGTTTTACGAATCCAGCCTAAGTTTCTAGAGGACTGTTCACCCGCTATATGCCCTTTCTCCAGAAGCACCACCGAAATACCCCGTTCTGCGAGTGCTAATGCGGCACTGATGCCAACAATACCGCCACCCACAATGACCACACCGGTCGAGGTTGGAAGCGTATCCTGTGTTTCAATTCTGTTGAGTGTGATAGTCATAATTGCATGCCCTAAAGACGGAAAAAGCACCCTGTATTATAAGAAATGGACAATAGAGGGTGCGTCAAACGATATTACTGTGCGATTTTAATCTCTTTCACCTGAGCCTTAGATGCTCCGCGATACGCCGTCACTTCTAGCTCTACTTTATAGACGGTTGAGCCTAACGGTGGGCAAGTCACGGTTGTGGCGGGGTTAACGCCTTTGAACTTTAATCCAATCGCATCCATCACTGTATGAGTATCGGCAGGGTCTTGAATAAATACGCGGGACATAACCACATCGGCAAGACAAGAATCCACCGCTTTAAGCGCCGTCTCTATGTTGTCAAATACCTGATTAAGCTGCACAAGTACATCGTCAGCAATCTCTTTTGTTTCAGGGTTACGGCCTGCCGTGTTGGAAACAAATACCCAATTGTCTACTGACACAACACGTGAGTAGCTGGCTTTTTCTTCGAAAATAGAACCCGTTTTTGCTTTAATAATATCAACCATGAATCATTACCTTTTATTTAAATACATCTAACAACACATCAATGCTTTGTTTATCGTAGAACTGGCACGTTCCATAGATTCAGTGGTACGCCGATGCCTTTTTCAATGGCATTGCGATACACTACGGTCGCCCAAGCAACGTCTTCTACGGGCATACCGCCGACAGAAAGAATGATGATTTCCTCGTCATTTTGACGAGCTGGTGCTTCACCAGCGACAATTTTGCCTAAATCTTCTAGTGACGCTTTTGATAATTTACCTTCTGCAACCATATCCATACAGCGAACGCCAACAAGCGGAATAACGTGATGGGCAGGCTTAGGCACTTCTTCAAACCAAGCTTCGTATAACCCTGTATTATCAAGCACTTTACGAACATCCCCTTGCTCCATACCATCGTCTAAACGACAGCTGGCAGGCATCGCCAAAAACGCGCCTGGTTTCACCCATTCGCGTTTCACGACAGGATAAGTGTCTGGGTTACCGACCTCTCCAGAATTACAGTAAGTGACCAAATCCGAGCCACGAACCACGTCCTCAACAGAGTCAACCACATCGATGGTGGTTACTTGTGGATAGGATTCTTTAAGCCAAACGACAAAGTTATCTAAGCTAGCTTGTCCACGACCTTTTACCTTAACCGTATCCACATCAGGACAAGCGGCAATAAAAGCGGCAACCGTGGTTTTTCCCATCACACCCGGTCCAAGTAAGCCAATCACCTTGGCATCCTTTCGAGCAAGATGACGAGCACCGACACCAGGAATAGCCCCTGTTCGGTAAGCCGATAATAAATTGGCAGACATAAAGGCCAAAGGAGCGCCAGTATCAATATCATTAAGAATGAAAGTTAAGATAGAGCGAGGCAGCCCTTTGTCACGGTTGGCGATGTTAGAGCCATACCATTTAACACCAGAGGTTTGAAAGTTCCCGCCAAGGTACGCAGGCATCGCCATTAAACGTCGATCCGCTGTTGGTTTTGGCATATTCGGAAAAGGAGATTCATCCGGGAAAGTGATCATAGCACCGTGAGAATCACTGTTTGGACCCGCCATTCGATAGTCGCCATGGTACAAAAGAGCAAACATCTCTTCCATAGTATCCACGCAGGATGGCATATCGGTAACACCCGCCTCGATCATGTCTGGTTCGGAGAGGTAAATAAAATCAATTTTTGTTTTTTGTGACATCGTCGCTCTACCTGTTAAAAGTTGATGAGCCTGTATGACTTAATCAAGCCCTATGGGATTTCTCATAAAATAAATGCATTCAAATAATTCTAGGGGAACCCATTAGGAATAAAATATCCCTTTAGGGACATTTATAAGTGAGGAAAAAAGGACAGATAGAAACTAAGAGGGGAATGAAATACAGAATAAAAAAACCAATCGATGATCAAAACGAACATCGATTGGTGTGTACTAAAAGTCTTATAACTAACAATTTATAGATGACTCTTTATAGGCGACTTTTCCCATAAACAAACGTGCCACTTTCGACCGACGCTTGTGGTGGTGGTACAGCCTCCCCTGTTTGCGGTGAAACGGGGAAAATAGCGTTAATTTGTCCAGTACCTGAACTGCCGAAATACGGCGTGACAACTTCCACTTTCTGATCATAATCAGACCAGCCCAGCGCACCTAATAACATCGCGGTATCATGCATAAAACCTTCGCCATGACCTTTTGCCGCGTATTCTGGAAGCATGTCACAGAAGGTTTTCCACTCACCATTCTTCCACATATCCACCACACTGTGATCCATGGTTTCTAAGAAAGGACTCCAGACTTTCGTAGAAAAGTTAGGCGCCGTACCGTTTTGAGCAAAACGATGGGACAAAGAACCACTGGCCAAAATAGCCACGGTACCATCATAATGCTTTTCAATGGCTTCACGGATCGCCCAACCTAAGCGCGCCGAGTCATTCAGATAATGCACCGTCAATAACGCTGACACAGAGACAGCCTTAAAGTGTAAGTCCTTGTTCATGTAACGCATCGGCACCAAGGTACCGTATTCAGGGCCTAAAGTGGTCGCATCATGGGCTAGTGTTTCCACGCCATGTTCATTACATACCTTAGCGATCAAACGACCCAACTCCGGATTACCATCTAACTCAAATGGCATATTATTTATAAAATGCGGCAACTCATTACTGGTATAGACGCCCTCCCAGTGCGGTGCGCAGTTTATGTGGTAATTGGCGTTCACCAACCAATGAGTATCAAACACAATGATGGTATCTACACCCAACTCACGACAGCGCTTCGAAATCTCAAGATGGCCGTCAATCGCTGCCTGACGAAAGCCTTTTTGCGGGCCATCTAACTCAGACAGATACATAGAAGGGACGTGCGTAATTTTTGCAGCAAGCGCGAGCTTTCCCATAAAATACTCCAGAAAAAATTAGTTTATCGATACAAAAGCTCAGGTAAGAAAAGAGCAATAGAAGAAAACACCACGATTAGAGCGAGCCTGATCATGTCGGCGCACCAAAAAGGCGTGATACCTTTAAAAATAGTGCCCGCTTTTACATCTTTTAATACCGCACTTAACACGAAGACATTCATACCAACAGGCGGAGTGATTAAGCTGATCTCAGTGACCACCACCACTACAATGCCAAACCAAACCAAATCAAAACCAAGGCTTTGCACTAACGGATAAAAAATTGGCACCGTAAGCAAGATCATAGATAGGCTTTCAAACACCATACCCAACACCAAGTAAATGGCGATTATGATGCAAATCACCCCAAATGGAGATAAATCAAAGCTTTGTACAAAAGCCAATAGATCAGCAGGCAAACCAGCAATGGTTATAAAATCGGAAAAAATTAACGCTCCAATCAATACCGTGAACAACATCGCTGAGGTTCGACCCGTATCTAGCAGAGCATGAAACAAGGTACTGACAGTCAATGATTTACGCATCAAGGCAATCAAAAAAGCTCCACCAGCACCGATACCAGCGGCTTCAGAGGGTGTGAAAACACCTAAGTAGATACCACCCATCACGATGACGAAAAGCAGCAAAACGCCCCAAACATTTTTGAGAGCCAAAACCCGTTGCGCAAAACTAGAACGCTCCGCACTCGGACCTCTGTCTGGGTTTCGCCACACGACAAATCTCACCGCCAAAAGGTACATGAAAATACCCAAAATACCTGGGATAAAACCGGCAGCGAACAACTCACGAATACTGGTTTCCGTTAGTAAGCCGTACATCAATAGAATGACACTAGGTGGAATCAATATACCCAATGTCGAACCGGCAGCAATAGAGGCACTGGCAAGTCCGTCACTGTAGCCGTATTTCTTCATCGGAGGCATGGCCACTTTTGCCATGGTGGCAGAAGTGGCTAAACTAGAACCACAAATGGCCGAAAACCCACCGCACGCCACAATCGTTGCCATAGCAAGACCCCCTTTACGATGACCTAAAAACGCATTAGATGCCTTGTATAGATCACCAGAAAGGTTGGCTTTTGTAACCAAGTTACCCATTAAGATAAATAGGGGAATAACGGCCAAGCCATACTCTTGAGAGGTATCAATAATACGGTTCGACGCCAGAGATAAAGCCCCCGTCCAACGAAAATCAAATAGGTTATCGAAAGTTAAACCTTGTAAATACCCAAACCCAAAAATACCTACCGTACCCATCGCAAAAGCAATAGGCATACGAAAAATAAGAATCAAACCAAGCAATATAGCAAAGCCAAAAGCGGAAACTATCACGCCTCACCTCCAGATTTAGATAGCAGAGAGCTTAGGGCTTTTAGCACAAAAACAGCCGCCGTCACGAACAACATGATAGAAACGAATTGGATAAAGTAAGCCACAGGAATCAGCAAAAATTCAGTGGTGACACCTCGTCGTAAAGAGCGTGCAGCCTGAAACCAAACTCGATCCGCTACGAAGAACAAGCCCCCTGCGACACCGACGTTAATAACAAGACTACTGACTTTCATAAAAGCGTCAGGTAAGACACGATCCAAAATATCTACCACAACGTGCGTTCCGGTTAACGTCACAATCGGCAGCTGACAAAACACCACAATACACAAAGCCAATTCGGTTAATTCGGTTGTTCCATTGACTGAGTTATTAAAGGCATAACGCCCAATAACATCAGTACAGGTCAACAGCATTAACCCCAATAAAACAACAGATGACACCACCTCAAGAATAAAAGCCAGCCATTTGGCTGGCCCAAATTCACCATGGTGTTTATTGACCATAGCGGACAGCCACATGGGTTAACCTCCGTGCTGCTCAGTGTACTGTTGCGCAGTATCGCGTAGGTATTGAAGCGCCTCTTCACCTTGGTAGCCTTTGGCGTCTGCCGCTTTTACCCATACATCGGCAACATCGGCTAACTTGGTATTAAGCTGTTTAACAAGGTCATCGCCGTCAGCCAAGATCGTGACCTGAACGCCATTCTCTTCAGCCGATTCCACACCTGTTACGTCCGCCTTGTCCCAAGCCGCTCCTGCCAAAGTAGACAAAGACAAACCAGAAATTCGATTAATCGCTTCTTGATCTTTTTGACTTAAATCTTCAAAAACATAAGGGCTCATGAACATTGAAAAGCTTCCCATATACATGCCATCTGGAAACACGGTCAGGTATTTGGTGACTTCTGATAGACGCAAGATTTTCTGTTCACCGGTTGGCAAAAACGCACCATCGATAACACCTTGTTGCATCATTTCATAGACCTTTGGTGCCGGCGCACCTACTGTGGTCACCTGCAGCTCTTCGGCTAAGATACTTTGTACACCACCACCGATGCGGATTTTCTTATCTTTGAGGTCATCAAGACTGTTCACAGGAAAATTTGAGTGAATCTGGCCATGGCCGTGAGTGAATAAGGCTAATAATTTAAGACCATCAAACTCGCCAGAGTCAGCGAAGTATTTATCGTAAGTATTCCAAAGAGCATAAGAAGCGGCTTCTGCGTTGGCGCCTAAACCCGGTTGCTCAACGACTTGAGGCAATTCAAAGCGCCCTGGCACATAGCCGTGATAACTGTAGCTAACATCGACTATGCCATCTTCCACTAAATTCCACATGGTTTTGGGGTGCCCTAAACCATATACAATTTCCACATCAATACGACCATCTGTCGCCTCTGAAATGGCTTTACCCCAAGCAGGAATAACAATTTCATTCATTGGGTTAGTCGGTGGCAACCAACTAGCAACACGTAGGGTTTCAGCATAACTCACACTGGCAAGTGTGGAGGCAACAGCAATAGATAGGGTTTTTTTAATGTTCATCATGACTATCCTTTTTATATTTATTAATGGTCTTTTGGGTTAGCTTTTCGTTACTTAAACAGCCCATGGATGTTGTTCTTGTTGAACTTCAACACTGGGTGTAATTCGGTTAATTCAAACGATATTTGGCAATAGCCACTGTCAGTAATGGGCTTCATCCACTCACATAAGATCTCAAAAACCTTACTAGCCACTTCCTGTCGCAATTCTAAGCTTCGTCCTTGGCCAATTTTTAAGGTCAAATTCAACATAGAAAAATCATCACGACCATCGGCAATTCGATAGTCGTCACAACGAATAGCGCGGCTGCGTACACCGCCCAATGGGAACTCACCTGTGGACACAACATACTCATGCAATGCTTTAAATAGAGGCTGGAAATCCAATTTAGATTCTAAGTTTGCTGAGTATTCAATAATAAAATGCGGCATATACTGTCTCCTATACACCTTTTTCTCGATGTAAGTCCGTTAACAAAAAAAGAGACAGCGTCCCTTTTTCTGTTTTTTGTCAGACTAAACGCCCCACTTAGGAATATGATGACTGCCCATGCTGATACAGACGTTTTTTGGCTCACAGAAAATTTCGTAGCTGTATACACCGCCTTCACGGCCTGTACCAGACGATTTCATGCCACCAAACGGCGTACGCAGATCACGAACGTTTTGGCTGTTAACAAATAACATACCGGCTTCAATACGGTTGGCAATACGATGCACCTTGCCGTTATCTTGAGTCCACAAATAAGACGCCAAGCCGTACTCGTTGTCATTTGCCATTTGAATAACGTCTTCTTCGTCTTTAAAAGGAATCAACACAGCGACAGGGCCAAAGATCTCTTCACGGGCAATACGCATATCATTGGTCACGTCACGGAACGCCGTAGGACGAACAAAGTGCCCACCTTTTAGGTGATCTGGCAATTCAGCCGTTGGTTTCTCAGGACCACCCGCAATGAGGGTCGCGCCTTCTTCAATACCGGTTTTAATATACCCTGTCACTTTTTCCCAGTGTTGTTGGCTGATCAAAGAGCCCACTTTGGTGCCCATATCAGTTGGATCGCCCACTTCGATGTTATTAGCACGTGCTGCAAAGTCTGCACAGAACTTATCGTAAATGGTTTCTTGTACAAAAATCCGAGAACCTGCTGTACAACGCTCACCATTAATAGAGAAGATGCCGAATACCGCAGCGTCTAATGCACGCTCATAATCGCAATCGTCAAAAATCATCACCGGAGACTTGCCACCTAACTCCATAGAAAATTTCTTTAACCCTGCCGCAGCAATAATGTGTTTACCCGTAGACGTTCCACCAGTAAAAGAAATCGCGGCAACATCTGGATTCGTAATCAAAGCGTTACCTGTGGTTGCACCATGACCGTGGACAATATTGAATACGCCTGCTGGAATGCCTGCCTCTAGTGCCAGATGACCAAGAAAATCGGTCGTCAAAGGAGAGAGTTCAGATTGCTTCATGACCGCCGTGTTACCCAATGCAAGACAAGGAGCCGTTTTCCAGGTGCCTGTCATAAAGGGCACATTCCAAGGAGAAATAAGCGCACACACACCGGTTGGTTGGTACAAAGAGTAATTCAACATTTGATCGTCCATAGGGTAAGTATGGCCGTTCATTTGTTTTGCCATTTCAGCAAAAAAATAAAAATTATTGGAAGCGCGCGGTACTAGAGCGTTCTGCGTTTGATACAGAGGTAAACCGGTGTCTGCTGTTTCCATTTGAGCCAAAGCTTCAACATTGTCAGCAATTAAATCACCCAGCTTAGTGATGATTTTAGAACGCTTTGCCACAGGCATGTTTGCCCATGCAGGAAACGCCGCTTTAGCCGCGGCAACAGCATCCGCTACTTGACGATCAGATGCATGAGCAACCTCAGCAAGCACCTCACCGGTTGCAGGGTTAAAAGTTTGAAAGGTTTCTTTGCTTTCTACCCATTTGCCATTTATCAAGTTCTTAATCATTTTATTTTTTTCTCCTGACAAGCCATCAAACATGAAGTTTTGACATTTTATTTAGTTAACATGTTAAATAAATTAAACCTAAAAAATGTTATCGTCAAGTCTACTGACACAAGAAGGAAGGCTATTTTGAAAATTATTTATTCGAAGTTTGACTTTTTCAGAAGGATAGAATTATCTTAAAAAGTAGAAAGAGTGAAAATAAAAAGAAAATGGGAGCACAAGTACCATGAGTCACCGCTTATTTGACATCTTGCCCACAATCATTGGCAGCATCGGTCAAGATTGCTTTTATCACCATGTGTTAACGTCGATACAGACTCTCGCTCCTATTTCTAATATACGAATTGTGAGCTATTCAAAAGTGAAACCGCCTTTCTTTTTAGATGACTACCCGCTGTCCGATTTTGATAAATTTTACTGCCAACAGGCCTATTTGCTTGACCCTGTTTATGACGAGATATATGGGCATGAGACAAAAGAATGGGTCACATTAGACAGCCTTACAAATGATAGCTTTCATAACTCTGTTTACTACGATCGGTTTTATCAACAGCTTGGCTGGCAAAATGAGAGTAACTTTGTCGTTGAAACACAAGATAATAGGAAAGTGTGTATCGTCTATTCCACTGAAGATAACCCTAAGTCTAGTTATCAAGCTCTAGAGTGTTATTTTAAAGCGGTTAAAGCCGCCATTCAGAGGCATGAAGTATTTAGCC
Source organism: Marinomonas algarum (assembly GCF_020532605.1). Lineage (GTDB taxonomy): Bacteria > Pseudomonadota > Gammaproteobacteria > Pseudomonadales > Marinomonadaceae > Marinomonas > Marinomonas algarum. The sequence goes on from NZ_JAJATW010000003.1 coordinate 147,523, forward strand.
AACAACGCTGTTGCCGTAGAGCAGCAGCATCAAGTCAAATGCCTGACGTTTCACGCCTTGACCGTCACAGTTTAACGAAACGAGAAAAAGAGATCGTCACCCTTATCCTACAAGGGCTCACCTCAGTAGATATTGCCGACAAGTGTTTTGTATCTGAAGGTACGGTCAAGAATCACCGCAAAAACATCTATCGCAAGCTGTCCATCAAGTCCCAAGCTGAGTTGTTTCACCAATTTATACAATAAAATATGACAGCATATTGACAAGGGGATTTTTTTACGCAAGGATAGTTAACATGTTAACTACATTTGGTAAAAAAACATGTTTTATTACAAACAAAAAGAATCCAATACAAACGTGTCAAAAACAGCGAATTCTCGCGCTGACATCACGCTAGACAGTACGCTACTGCCACCAACGACAGGCAGTGTTATTGGCGTAGCCTTAAACAACAAACAGTTGGCGGCATCGCTTGAAACAGCCTTCAATGAAAAACCTCATGTACAGCCACCTAAAACGCCTGTTTTACATATCAAAACGGACAACACTCACATAGGTTATGGCCATTCCATCAAGGTACCAAACGACAAAGGCGCTGTGTTTGCTGGTCCTTCGCTTGGCATTGTGATTGGCAAAAAGGCCACTCGGGTACCAGCTGAGAACGCCTTAGATTTTGTTCAAGGCTTTACGATTGTGAACGAAGTCAGCTTAGCAGAAACCTCTTTTTACCGTCCTGCTGTAAAAGCAAAATGCCGTGATACCTTTTGCCCTATTGGCCCTTGGACAGTAGATAAATCCTTGATCGAGACACCGAATCAATTGGCCATTAAAACGCTGATCAACGGTTCCATCGTGCATGAAACCAGCACAGATCAATTGATTTACCCCGTTGAAGAAATCGTTAGTTACATCAGTAGTTTCATCACTCTCGAAGAAGGCGACGTCATTATTGCCGGCACCCCTCAACGCAACGCTGAACTGGAAATTAAACCAGGCGACAGCGTCACCATAGAGATTGAAGAAATTGGCAGCCTAACTAACCCAGTAGAACAAGAATAGGAATCTGTGATGAAAAGCGCTCGCATACTGTTTAATAACGACACCCTAAACGTTACCGTGAATGATCAAGACCAAGTAGTCACTGCAGAAGGCAAGGTTCTTGAGGAAGGCACTTTTACTTGGTTACCACCTTGTGAAGGCAAGATGTTTGTCTTGGCCATTAACTACGCGGACCACGCAGCAGAATTGTCTTTTAAAGCACCTGAAGAACCACTTGTGTTCTTAAAAAACAAAAACTCTTTGATTGGCCACGATCAGCAAACCTTCCGTCCCGACAATGTCGATTACATGCACTATGAATGTGAACTTGTGGTTGTTATCGGTAAAGAAGCCAAAAATGTCTCTCAAGAAGACGCCATGGATTACGTAGGCGGTTACACGGTCGGTAATGATTACGCCATTCGTGATTATCTAGAAAACTACTACCGTCCTAACTTACGCGTAAAAAGCCGCGATACCTGTACGCCAATCGGCCCATATTTAGTTGACGCTAAAGATGTTAAAGATCCGCATAACTTGATGCTACGCACCTACATTAATGGCGAGCTAAAGCAAGAAGGTAATACCAAGGATCTTGTGTTTAACATTCCGCATCTTATTGCTTACTTGAGCGATATCATGACGCTAACACCTGGCGATATGATTTTCACCGGTACGCCAGAAGGCCTAGCTGATGTGAAGCCTGGTGACGTTGTTGTTACCGAAGTCGAAGGCGTGGGCGTATTGAAAAACACCATTATTTCAGAAACCGATTACCTAAACACGTTAAACCAATAAGGCGGATAACATGCTTTCCAACGATATTATTACGTCCTGCGCTGAACGCCTGAATAAAGCGGAGAAAGAGCGCGTACAGATTCGTCAAATCTCACTGGATTACCCAGAAATTACCATCGACGATGCTTATGCTATCCAGCGTAAATGGGTACAAATGAAGCTCGACGAAGGCCGTCACGTTATTGGCCACAAGATTGGCTTAACGTCTCGTGCTATGCAAATGAGCTCACAAATTGACGAGCCCGACTACGGTACATTACTCGACGACATGCTGTATCACGACGGTTGTGAAATCGACACAGACAAGTTCATTGTGCCGCGCATCGAAGTGGAACTGGCGTTTATTTTAGATAAGCCCCTTAAAGGCCCAAACTGCACCATGTTTGATGTCTACAATGCAACTGGCTATGTGGTACCAGCGCTTGAGCTCATCGACGCCCGCAGTCAATCGATCGACCCAGAGAGCAAACGCCCTCGTAAGGTATTCGATACGATTTCTGATAACGCCGCGAACGCTGCGATTATTTTGGGTGGTCGCCCTATCAAAGTCAGTGAACTGGACTTACGTTGGGTTTCAGCGATTATGCAACGCAATGGCGTTATCGAAGAAACCGGTGTTGCCGCAGGCGTACTGAATCACCCTGCAAATGGTGTGTCTTGGTTGGCGAATAAATTAGCGCCTTTCGATGTGGAGCTAGAGCCTGGCCAAATCATCCTTGGTGGTTCTTTTACGCGTCCTGTTGCGGCACGTAAAGGTGATACTTTTACGGTAGATTATGGCCCTCTGGGCACAGTATCTTGCTACTTTGGCTAAATTCTTCGTCTTATATTGTTTAGGAGATGACCATGTCTGCCCCTAAAAACACCTTTAAACAGGCGTTAAAAAATCGTCAACCGCAGATTGGTCTGTGGTTAGGATTGGCAAACAACTATACCGCTGAACTGATTGCATCTGCAGGGTTCGACTGGCTTTTACTCGACGGTGAGCACGCACCCAATACGTTGCAAACGTTTATTGGGCAATTACAAGCCATTGCTCCTTTTAATAGCCACCCGATTATTCGCCCTGCTTGGGCGGATCATGTGGCGTTGAAACAGGTCCTCGACCTGGGAGTACAAACTGTTTTAGCCCCTATGGTAGACGATGCAGAACAAGCGGCGGCCATTGTCAAAGCAACTCGCTACCCACCGGAAGGCATTCGTGGCGTTGGCAGTGCTTTGGCTAGAGCGTCGCAGTTTAATCGTACGCCCCAGTACCTAACTACGGCAAATGATGAAATTTGCGTTCTAGTACAAATTGAATCTGTTAAAGCAGTGGAAGAGCTGGATAATATTCTAGCGGTTGATGGTGTCGATGGGGTATTCATTGGTCCTGCCGATCTTAGTGCTTCTTTAGGTTACATCGGCCAACCTAATCACCCTGCCGTGGTGGAGGTCATCGAAGACGCCATTGCCAAAATTCTTGCTGCCGGCAAGGCACCCGGTATCTTGATGGCAGACGCACAACAGGCAAAACGCTATTTATCATTAGGTGCTTTGTTTGTGGCCGTTGGCAGTGACACTGGTCTGTTGATGAACAGCACCAAAGCCTTGGTAAATACTTTTAAACCGGAGCAAGCCGACACGGAAGATTCTACACCTTCAGTGTATTAAACAAGTTCGATCACCCTTGTTTACCCAGTCCTGTGTTTGTTCATAGGCTGGGATTTTTCTTCTCATCGCTTATCTAATAATCCATTATCAAATAGTACTTCGTACCGACTCCATTACAGACCGCGGGTAAGCTTATGACGAAAGAGTGGATTCCCAATATTAATATTGGTCAGGATTACGATGTCGCCTACCAAGACGCCACGATACATTTTGATGTGCTGGGTAAAATGGCTGATTTCTTTGGTCGTGATATGCCAATGCATTTGCATGCAGATTACTGTCAGATACACCTTATTTTATCTGGTAAAACCCTTTTTAATATCGATCAAAATGTTTTTCAAACCGACTCCGGCGGAGCGTTCTATACTCCCCCCGCTACGCCTCATGCCTTTTTGACGGAACCGACCGCGCCTGGTTATGTGATTACCATTCATAACACCCATTTACAGAAAATTCTCTCGGAGTTAAACAGTTATAGCAATCACAACTCATTGTTGATGCCATTCCATCTAGATCGACAAAAAGACCTCGCCCCCGACAACAGCCACTGGAATGAGCTCGTCAACCTTTTTGATATGCTCAAAACCGAATGGCACAGAGACAGTCTGTATAAGCTCGACAGTATAGAAGCCATGGTCAAGTTAATTATGATTACCATGCTGCGCCTGTCAGGCGATGAGCAGCCCAAAAAACAACACAGCCAAACCGAAATTCTGTGTTTTCGACGTTTTAGCACCTTACTTGAAACACACTTTTTGACTGCCAAGCACATTTCATTTTATTGCCATGCGTTGAATATCAATGAAAGTCGCTTGAATTACCTGTGCAAAAAGATAACGGGGATCAGTCCCAAAAAAATGATTAATGGTCGGATTTTATTAGAAGCCAAGCGCCTTTTGTCTCACACCAATAAAAACACCACTGAAATCGCCTATACTCTGGGTTATCTCGATCCCTCCTATTTTTCACGTTTTTTCGTCAAAAATACTGGTATGAGCCCAACGGTATTTCGACAACAGCACCAAATACACTAGCTATTCATTAACGCTTTCTCGTCAATCTACTTATTACGTTTACTTATTAATAGGAAAAATCATGTCCACCATTACAACAATACAACACACGCTTACCACTTCCACTGCTTTATCCTTATGCCAAGCGGCTATTGACTATGCTGAGCAGATTGAGATTACTATATGTGTCTCTGTTGTATGCTTGTCAGGTCGCACTTTAGCCAGTGCTAACATGAACCACGCACCGATTTTGTCTCACTCAATTGCGAATCGCAAAGCCATCACAGCCGCATCTTTTCAACTTCCAACCAAGGAGTGGCAAAGTCGCTTGGCAGAGAGAACCCCCATTTTAATGGCACTACAAAGTGAGCCTGATTTCACTTACATAGGCGGAGGGTTACCTATCTCAATAGACAATGAAATTGTTGCTGCCATTGGTATTTCAGGTGGTAGTGAGCAGCAAGATATCGACTGCGCCACAGCCGCCCTACAATCTATAACAAACCTCTTACAAGACTAAGCAGACATCACTATGCCATCGTCATTGAGTAAATTAACCATTCCTCTACTGGGGCTTTTGGTCGCTTTCGGTCCGCTCTCTATCGATATGTACTTACCCAGTTTACCCATCATTGCCAACAGTTTAGGAGCAAGCGATCCGTTAATTCAGTCCACCATTACGGTCTTTTTATTAGGCATGGCCATAGGCATGCTGCTGTTCGGCCCCTTATCGGACCTATTGGGACGTAAGCGTCTGCTGCTAGTCGGTATTGTATTCTACTTTTTAAGTAGCATAGGGTGCGCTATGGCCAGCTCGGGTGAACAGCTTATTCTGTTTCGATTTTTACAATCACTCGGTGGTGCAGCGGCGTCTGTCTTAGCCAGGGCTCTCGTTCGAGATTTATACGAGTTGACCAAGGCCGCGGCCATTTTGTCGCATATGCATGTGGTTTCTATGATGGTGATGTTAGCGTCCCCTATACTGGGCGCTTACATTGTTAGTTATTTTGAATGGCGTTGGATTTTTTACTTTTTGGCCCTCTTTTCAACCATTGCTCTGGTTGGTAGCTATCTGCTTCTACCAGAGCCTAAAAGCAAAACGCACAGCGCAGCTTTTAATCTACAAACTTATGCTCGTAACTATTTGGACTGCTTACGGTCACCTCGATTAATACAGTTTACCCTAACCAATGGCTTATCCTTCGCCGGTATGTTTGCCTTTATTGCCACGTCTGCTTTTATTTACATCGAATATTTTGGTTTATCTGAGACTCACTATGCCATGCTGTTTTCGGCGAATATTTTCGCCATTATTATCGCTACTCTAATTAACTCTTGGCTTAGTAAACGCTACAGTGTCACCCATGCTTTGGCTGGCGCCGTAGGGGTATCCTTCACGGCCACTGTCTTCATTTGGTACTTGTATGGTCTTGATACCATCCATCTTGGTTTTTTTGTTATCGCTACCATGCTGTATATCAGTGTCACTGGGGCCATTGGGGCAAACAGCTTAGCCATATTATTTAGTTTACTGCCTGAAAAAGCCGGCACTGTATCGGGGTTATTTATCGCTACCCAGTTCGCTTTAGGCAGTTTAGTCAGTTATGTTGCCAGTCTTTTGTTTGATGGAACGCCTGCCAGTTTACTCATCATCATGGCTTGTTGTGGCACACTGAGTATGATTTTTTACTTGAGTACAAAAAAATCATAATCTCGATATTCTAGAGACAAAAAAAAGACCGACTTAATGGCGTTCTTACAAAACACTCATCAGTCGGTCTTTTTGATATTTTCAATTAATACCTTACAAACTTACCTTACAACAAAAAGATCAACCTCGGCGAGCGTCACGCACTTTACTAAACACAAACACCGCGATCGACAAAACCGTCACTGACAGCAATGTCAAAGCGATCGGGCGATCAAAAAAGATACTGAACTCCCCGTTGGATACTCCTAGCGCTTGGCGCATTCGATTTAGAAAAACCGGACCTAGCACCAATCCCAGAATAATGGGCACTGCAGGAATATTATTTTTCTTCATGATATAGCCGATGATAGAAAAACCTAAGGCAATAAAAGCGTCACTGAACTGATAGTTTTGGCTGTAAGCGCCTAAAAAACCCAACACAAATATCAGTGAACCAATAAAGCGTCCACGAATACGGGTAATGTTTACAATGTATTTTGATGCAAAGGTTAAATACACAAAGATAAACACGTTCATCATAAACAAGGAAACGTACAGACCAGAGATAAACTCTGGGTGCTCAGTAAACAGACGTGGCCCTGGCGTGTAGTTGTGCACCATAAAGACAGACAATAACATGGCCATCAAAGCATCTGCAGGAATACCAAAGGCTAACAGAGGGACAAGAACCGACGCGGTTACTGCATTATTTGACGTTTCTGATGCCACAATACCCGCTTCGGCGCCTTTGCCAAATTCCTCTGGTTTTTTTGAGAACTTCTGTGCCAGGGTGTAGGAAAAGAACTGTGAACCAAACTCCCCAACACCAGGCAATAACCCCATCACCACACCCAAAATAGCCGAGCGAATCGCTGTAACCTTGTTACGCATCAGAACAGTAAAGCCTTCAAAGCGACCAGAGCCTTCTAACTTGGTTTTAAAGGAATCTCCACCTTTGGATGATATCAAGACATAACCTTGAGACATGGCAAATAAACCAATCACGGCAGGAACCAAAGGCACACCGGCTAACAACCAATCTTGATCAAAGGTATACACTTGCGAATTGTAAGAACGGTCAATACCCACCGTCCCCAAAAACATCCCCAGCCCAATCATAGCAGCGGCTTCTAAGGCGTATTTGTTGTGCGCTAAGACAACGAAAACCATCCCTAAAAGGGCCAACATGGCAAACTCAGCGCTACCAAATAAGGTGGCGACCTGTGATAAAGCTGGCGCAAAAAAGACCAAAGACAACACACTGACGATGCCACCAAAGAAAGACGATGTATAAGCAATCGACAAGGCTTTTTTTCCATGACCCTTTTTCGCCATGGGGTAGCCATCGTAGGTGGTTAATACCGCCACAGGGGTGCCGGGCGTATTCATTAAAATAGCGGGGATGGCGCCACCATACCAAGCCCCACCATACACACCCAACAACAGGGTAACGCCAAATAATGGCTCCATCGTAAAGGTCAAAGGCAATAAAATAGCCATCACACCCGCAGGCTCTAAGCCTGGAATTGAACCGATTGTTACACCAATCAGTGCGCCAATAATAACCGCCCAAATAACACCGTTACCAAAGACTTCATTAATGCCTAATGCTATTAAATCCATGCTCACTCTCTAAAAATATTTATTCATAAACCAAAGGGTTTCGCCGCTAAACAGGGCTTCATACAAGGCCACATCCGGAATCCAGATGTTTACGCCAACGCGGAATATCAAGGTAATGATGGCGACGGCCACCAGAGTATTGATAGCCCACAGAACGGACAACAAACGGCTTAGCCACACAATTGATAGAACAAACAAGGTGGTGGATAAAACAAAGCCGATAACGGTAATGGCATTAATGTAGACATAAAATAAAACCGCTGTGATCAGGACAACGCGATGATGTGTCAAGCTGTCTGCTAAGTTCTCTATTAGGCTTTTTTCACCTTCAACCGGCCTTATCACCAATATCAATTTTATCAAGGAAAAGAAAAGCAATACGCCTAAGCCAAATAATGGCGCCACATACGGTTTCGTAAACCAACCATGATCTCGCTTAACATCCACGGTGTAATCCTGAAAAAACACGATTAGGTAGGCACTCAACACCACTATAATCAGAAAAAATAATCTTGATTTACGGTTTTCAATGTCCATCTTCGCCCCCTAACGTATCGCTTTCCATTGACTTTGAAATGGGTACAATCAAAATCGGCACGGTGGCGTTATGGATGACTTTTTGTGCTGTTGATCCAAGAAACATCCGTGATAAAGCGTTCACTCTTCGGTCACCCATCACCACCATATCCGCTGATACATCCTTTACTGTTGCAACAATTTTATTCGCCGGCTCCCCAAAGCGAACAACGATTTCAATACGATCTTCACTGAAGGCAATGTCGCTAAGCTCTTCGGCGATAAAACGCTCGATACGTTGTCGCATATAAACGCGCAGCTCTTCTTTTAAAGAATCAGCATGGGCATCTTGGGATTTTTTTATTTTGAATCCGACGAAACTGTCATCGTTCCCTCGGTGGAATTGCTCAGACACATGCAGAAAGAAAATTTTTGCGTTGGACATAATAGCTTGTGCCAATGCAGCTCGCAGTACAGCTCTACTGCCCTTCTCGAGATCCGACGCATACAAAATATTGTTCATGTATTAGCTCCAAACAAAAGAGCCACCGTTTAGGTGGCTCTCTTAACACTCACGGTTTATTTTGCTCGGTTAATCACCTTGCGCACCGTGTTTTCCAATAACCCTTCCATACCAAATTCAACGCCTAATCCAGAAGACTTATTTCCGCCAAAAGGAATATGAGGTAACACTTCAGCATGATTGTTCACCCACACAGTCCCAGAATCTAATTGGCTAATCACCCATTCCAGTTGTTCACCGGGCTCGCCCCACACAGATCCACCTAAGGCAAACTCTTTATGGATCGCTGTTTCCATGACCACTTCTAAATCATCATAAGGAATAATCGGCAATACAGGCCCAAATTGCTCATCGCACACCACATCCAGTGTGATAGATGGATTTTTGATAATCGTTGGTGCAATGAAATAACCGTTCAGATTTTCTGGTAATTCTGGCGCAATCACCTCAGCACCTGACGCTTTCGCCTGTGCAATCATGGCATTGACTTTTTCGAACTGGCTGGCGTTTTGCACAGGGCCAAAAGTCACTCCCGACTGCATACCATCGCCTACAACTTGCGCAGCGGCAATCTTAACCAAGGCATCGCACAATGCCTCATATTTAGAACGATGCACATACAAACGCTTCAAGCAGGCGCAGGTTTGTCCCATATTAACGAAAGACGTCATGAAGATTTTTTCTGCCAAGGCGTCGATATTGGCATTTTCTAACACAATACCCGCGTCGTTACCGCCTAACTCTAAGGTGACCTTTTTCAAATCCCCCGCTACCAATTGTGCTATGCGCTTTCCAACCGGAGTAGAACCTGTAAACACCACTTTTTTCACATCTGGGTGCGTCAGTAAGGGCTCACCTACTTCTTTCTCGCCAATCACTACCTGAACCAAATTTGGTATTGTGTGCTGGTTAATAATGTCGGCCAACTTTAACGTGCTGATCGGTGTCAATGAAGAAGGTTTAATAACCACACTGTTTCCAGCTCGCAATGCAGGCATAATATGCCAAATTGCAATCATTAGTGGCCAATTCCACGGTGTAATTGACGCCACAACACCTATCGGCATTCGATGTACTTCCACCGTACGCTCTGGGCTATCTTCGAGCACTTCCGGCTCCAAAGTTAACGCCGCATTGTAGTGAGTCCAACCAACAGCGCCGCCCACTTCAAACTGAGCCAATCCGAGAGGTTTACCTTGTTCCGATGTCACCATGCTAGCCAGTTCTTCACCTGCGGCTTCAATGGCATTGGCCACGGAATGAAGCGCTTCTGCACGCTCTTCATGGGTCTTAGCCGACCAAATAGCAAAGGCCGTCTTACCTTTTTCAACTGCGACCTGCACATCCTCTGCCGTAGAGGTTTCAATGGTCTTATAAATTTGTTTGGTTGCTGGGTTAAGAATATCTAAAGCCATGTGCTCTCCGTTTATTATTATCTTCGCGATGACCCAAACCAACACGTTCGTTGGTTTCTACACTGTGAACAATCAGTTCACGTATTTAGAAAGTTCTTCGGCATTTTTATAATCGTGCTCAACCAGTTTTTTGGCATTGTCCGCATTTGTCCAATACACGCCAGCCCCTGTAGTCGCCTGCAGTTTTAACACTTCTGGTCTTTGCAAAGCTTGTTCAGCAATGGAGGCTATTTTGTCGATCGTGGCTTGTGGAGTCCCTTTTTTAACGAACAAACCGTTCCACAACGTTTGTGAAATACCCGCCGCTTCGCTAAGGGTTGGCACCTCTGGACTTATAACCAAACGGTTATAAGTGAAAGACGTCAGTAATTTCACTTCTTTTGAATCTAAACAAGGCAGAATTAACTGAGTAGTTGTGTTGATAACATCGGCATCGCCGTTGGCCAACGTAGAGCAATCGAGGGCGTCAAATGCAGAATCCGAAGCAAACTTAAAATCCAGTTTGTCCGCTGCTTTAAAAGTAATCGCTGTAGGAGTGGCTTGATAACCAAAATGCCCTAATGACACGTCATGACTTTTTGCGTAATCAGCAAGCTCATCTAATGTGTTGTAAGGCGCGTCTGATTTAACGGCCAATACGAAGGGGTAATCGAGAAAAATACCGACAGGGACAAACGAATCAGCAGAATAAGGCGCGTTGCCACCAACGACTTGTGTGGTCAATAAATCCACCACAAAAGAGCCAATCACACTACCATCAGGTCGAGATTGAGCTACCGTCGTTGCACCTAACACACCACCGCCACCAGGCTTATTCACCACAGTAGCAGGTACACCCGTTTCCTTAGACATCTCTTCCGCTATGATGCGAGTAAGCACGTCTTCTAGGTCACCTGGTGGCCAAGGTACAACAAACTTGACAGGACGGTTGGGGTAATCTGCGGCCATCGCCACGGTACCCGCAAAAACGCTGCTTAATAAGGCGGATGCGGTGAGTACTTTACAGGTTTGATTTATAATTTTTTTCATTTTTTGCGCTCCTTTTTCCATAATAAATTCAAATTACACCCTTCAAAAGCAGCATTCTATGTCCCTAAAGGGACATTTTATTTGATCATCGCAAGAATACTTTGACCATGAGCCCAAAAAACTTGGGCAGAAGAGAGCCTCTGTTTTTTAGCATTGTCATAGCATTCAAAATCGTTAAATCGACACAAAATATCGAATTTCAATTATCAATATTCTAGAAAAGTCCTAACACTTATCTAAAAAGGACATTCATTTGTGTTTGCTAAGTGTTGATACTGATCCAAATAAAGTAACAAAAATAAAAGGATACTAAGATGAAACGTCACAACCCTATGCTCGATGCACTCAAAGAAGTTCTGCCAGAAATTGCAAAAAGAGCCAGCGAAACTGAAGAGCTAAGAAAAGTACCGGCTGAAAATATTGCTCTATTAAAAAAAGTAGAACTGCATAAAGCTTTCCTTCCTAAAGCTTATGGCGGTCATGAAATTTCTTTGCCTCAGTTCGGTGATTGCATCGCGGCTCTAGCCGGTGCTTGTGCAAGTACTGCTTGGGCTTTTAGTTTGCTTTGTACACACAGCCATCAGATTGCTCTATTTCCAAAGCAAGCCCAAGATGACATTTGGAGCCGTGATACCGATGCACTGGCCAGTAGCAGCATTGCACCTTTTGGCAAATATGAAGAGACTGAAGGGGGGGTTATCTTTAGCGGTGATATGCGCTGGAGTAGTGGTTGTGAACACGCAGAATGGGCACTATGTGGTTTTTTACGTGAAAACGCGGAAGGTACTAAAGATCATTGCTTTGCTTTGATCCCTGCGACGGATTACACCATTGACGATGATTGGTATTCCGCTGCGATGAAAGGCAGCGGCACAAAAACATTGGTCATCAAAGAGAAGTTTGTTCCTGAGCATCGTATTCAAAAAGCCAAAGACATGATGGAAGGGAAGTCCGGTGGTTTTGGCTTGTACCCTGACAGCAAAATTTTCTATTCACCTTACCGTCCTTATTTCGCTTCAGGCTTTTCCGCCATCGGTCTTGGTATCGCTGAACGCATGCTAGAGCATTTTAAAGAATCAACCGCGGGGCGTATCCGTGCTTATACTGGTGCAAAAGTGGGCACAGCAACACCTGCTATTCTTAGAATTGCCGAATCGTCTCACCAAGTCATGGCGGCACGCGCTTTCCTTGAAAAAACCTGGGATGAACACGCGGAATACGCCGAAGCGCACCGTTATCCAGATCGCGCAACTCTTGCTGAATGGCGCACAAACCAGGCTTATGTCATCAAGATGTGTGTGGAGGCAGTCAACCGTCTATTCAGCAGTATGGGAGCAAGTAACTGGTATTTGGATAAAGAAGCACAACGCTTATTCCGTGATAGTAATATTACCTGTGCCCACGCCTACACAGATTACGATGTGTGTGCGCAGATTTTTGGTCGCGAGATAATGGGCCTAGAACCCGATCCAACGCTTCTATAAACACCCACTTTATTCCTCTTATTACGCATTACCATACGTTAAACCCTGCTTGGTAATGCGTACTATCAAAACAAAATAGGAAACCCTCTATGGAATTTGATGCTAAAGAATTTCGCCGTTGCCTTGGCAATTTTGCGACTGGCGTTACCGTTATTACGGCTAAATCTAGTGACGGCACCCAAGTTGGCGTGACAGCGAACAGCTTCAACTCAGTCTCTCTCGATCCACCTTTAATATTATGGAGCATAGCTAAAACTTCCAGCAGCTATGCGGTGTTTGATAACGCGAGTCACTTCTCGGTCAATATTTTAGCGGCGGATCAAATTGATTTATCCAATAATTTCGCTAAGCCAAGTGACGATAAATTTGCCAATATTGACACTCAACCTGGTGCGGGCGACGCTCCACTATTAATAAATACCGCTGCCAATTTTCAATGCGAGAAATATCAAATCGTCGATGGTGGTGACCATTGGATTATGATGGGGAAAGTCGTCGCGTTTGAAAATCATGGCCGAGCTCCTTTGCTTTACGTTCAAGGCAGCTATGCCGGCGCTATTCCTTTTACCGGAGCAAAAACACCAGCTCAAAATATCGCCTCGGAACAAACACTGGCTCGTTTGCATGACAGCTCTATTTATTTGATGACGAAGGTGCTGCAGAAAATTCAAGAGAATTACCTGCCTAAGCAGTCCTCCACTGGATTGAATACCAGCGAAGCACGTTTGTTATTAGTACTTAGCGATACCAATAGCACCAGCGTAGAAGATTTGACCCAGTTGATCACTATCCCTGCTGTTGATGTCGAAAGTGGTCTCGATAGCTTAAAAGGCTTTGAGCTCATTGATAATGACTTGTCCTTAACTGACAAAGGCCGTGATATGGCTGAACGTCTATGGGCAATTTCAAATCAACAGCAAGAAGATATACTTGCCATACTTAATGAATCAGAACGAAATACATTTAAAAGTATTCTTCATACCTTGTTGAAAAAAATGCCTTAATACATTTCCCTCAAACGCTGAGCATTTACCACTCATAAGGTCATTCTTTTGAGTTCCTACTGTCCTAAGGCTTTTGCTCAGCGTTATCTTTGTGTGTGTGTACAATGCCAGATATTAAAAGTAAGGTGATTGTCATATATTCTGTTGCCTTTGTTATATGACAAGGTACACTTTCTACCCAACTTACGCAGCGCTTCTGCATAAGTACATGAAATTTCACGAATATAACTTCAACATTCGTGTTCTGAAAACGACCAGATCACCTCACTAGGCATATAAATAACTGCATGAAACGATTAGAAGACTCACTGACACTTCAACTATTAAGAGCACGAGAGTCTTCCATGGCTTTTTTCCGACCAGTGTTACAAAAGGCGGGATTTACCGAACAGCAATGGCGCGTCTTACGGGTTTTAAACGACCATAAAGAATTGGAAGCCAAACAACTGGCGGACTTATGCTGTATTCTGAGCCCAAGCCTCACTCGTATCATCACTCGTTTCGAAGAAGATGGTTTGTTAAAGAGAAAAAAATCTCTGACTGATCAACGTATTTCTTTACTGTCCCTAACACCCAAAGCCAATAAAATTGTCAAAGAGTTTCGGCCAGAAGTAGATGCGTCTTATCAACGAATTATTGAGAAGCTGGGCGAAGAGAGAATGAAAGAACTTAGCCGCCTCCTGAACGATATTATCGCCCTAGAAAGCAGCCATGATTAAGTCAGTATTTCACGAGCGGTTATTGGCGAGCAAACGGTAACTGGCTAACCGGTCAGCCTGACTGTAAGTCACGGTGACGAGTGAAATCTCCTTCGTGTTAAAGGTCTGCGAAAATCCTTCAAACTCAGCCCAGCATTGTTCTGGTGTGCCTATAGTGTAACTGGCTTCAACGCGATCAAATAACGCCTGATGAGACACGGGCATGGTACGGTAACGATCGCGCACTTCCGAGGGTGTCAAAAAGTCCTCACGTTGGCCAATTTGTGCTGCAAACTTACGATATACAGCGGTCCCAGCACGTAACTTTGCCTCTTCTTGTGTTTCTGCACAAACACAAGCAACGGACAACATACGCTGTAATGCATGCTCATGACCCGCTTGATTCCAGGCTTTTTCATGTTCTTCAAAAATGCGTGGATGGCAACTATCCGGATCAATAAAACGCGCCAACGCCAAATGATAGCCAAGCTGGCCTGCTAACTTAGCACTGCCACCGCTTGAACCAAGCATCCAGAGTTCCGGCACATCTCGTGCTTCTGGCATCACATGAATCGCCGACAAAGGGTCATCGTCTTGAAAGGCGCTGTGAATGAACTGCTCTAGTTGCTCCGCTTGCTCAACATAATACTGACCATTTGATGGCTGATTAGGATAAGACAGCGCAGCCGATGTGAGTCTAGAGCCTCCTGGCGCACGTCCCACACCCAGGTCAATACGGCCTGGAAAAAGAGACGCCAGCATCGTAAAGCACTCCGCCACTTTTAACGGGCTATAATTCGATAACATCACACCACCGCTGCCAACCTTAATGTTTTTCGTCACACTGGCTAAGTGTGCCACTAAAATCTCAGGGCAAGGGTTAGCAAAATGCACACTGTCATGATGTTCTGCCACCCAATAGCGGTGATAATGTAATTCATCACATAACTTGGCTAATTCCACGGACAGCAGAGGGGCTTCTTTTTTAGGGTGGGAACCGTGTACTGGGGTCTGATCTACCACCGATAGTTTTAATGTCATTGTGTACTCTCACTAATGTAAAGATAAACTTTAAGGCGGATACAGTGTTAAATTCGCCATCAAAAATTACTTAACATGTTAACCTATTTACTTTAAATGATGAAATCATGATAATGATACGTACAATTAAAACTCTAAATAGGTGGTACGCATGTTAAAAGATAGCTCTCTTCTTAAGTCTCACTGTTTGATTAATGGCGAATGGGTAGAGGCCAATACAAAAGCCATACACCCTGTTACCAACCCAGCAACAGGAGAAGTGATTGTTAACATCCCTCACCTTTCTCCTGAAGAGATTCCAGCTGTTATTGAATCATCAAAAGTAGCCCAAAAAAAATGGGCCGCTTTACCCGCAAAAGAACGTGCTGCTATTTTACGCAAATGGTTTGAGCTGATGCTTGAAAATGCGGACGACCTCGCTTTTATCATGACATCTGAGCAAGGCAAACCCTTGGCTGAAGCCAAAGGTGAAATCATGTATGCTGCGTCTTTTATTGAATGGTTTGCCGAAGAGGCTAAACGCATTTACGGTGACACCATTCCAGCACCTCGTGCTGACCAACGCCTAACCGTCATCAAACAACCTATCGGTGTCACTGCCGCTATCACGCCATGGAACTTCCCTGCGGCGATGATTACTCGAAAAGCTGCACCCGCACTCGCTGCAGGCTGTTCAATGATTGTTCGCCCGGCTGATTTAACGCCACTGACCGCTCTTGCTATTGGTGAATTAGCACAACGTGCTGGTGTTCCTGCTGGTGTTTTACAGATTGTTACAGGCTCTGCAAGCAAGATAGGTAAAGTTCTGACTGACAGTCATATCGTTAGCAAATTGTCTTTCACTGGATCAACAGAAGTAGGACGTTTGTTAATGGCACAATGCGCAGACACCATTAAAAAAGTGTCTCTGGAGCTGGGCGGTAACGCGCCTTTTATTGTCTTTGATGATGCAGACCTAGACAAAGCCGTTGAAGGCGCTATGGCTTCAAAATACCGTAATGCAGGCCAAACTTGTGTATGCGCTAACCGTATCCTGGTTCAAAGCGGTGTCTATGACGCATTTGCTGCCAAACTGGCTGAAAAAGTGAAAGCGCTAAAAGTAGGTAATGGTGTCGATACTGACACTGACATTGGTCCTATGATTGAAGACAAGGCGATTACTAAAGTTGAAGAGCATATCAAGGACGCGATAAGCAAAGGCGCAACCTTAGTTTACGGTGGAGAGCGTTTGGGCGGCTTGTTTATTTCTCCCGCTGTCTTAACGGGTGTCACACCAGAGATGAACGTTGCTCAAGAGGAAACCTTTGGACCACTGGCGCCTTTATTTTCTTTTGAAACAGAAGAAGAAGCCATCGCCATGGCCAATGACACCATCTTTGGTCTAGCCGCTTACTTCTTTACTCGTGATCATAGCCGTATGGTTCGCGTTTCAGAAGCCTTAGAATATGGCATGGTGGGGCACAATACTGGATTGATCTCTAATGAAGTCGCTCCTTTCGGTGGGGTAAAACAGTCTGGACTCGGACGTGAAGGGTCTAAATACGGTATCGAAGATTACTTAGAAATGAAGTATATCTGCAGTTCGATCGATTAAAAATCATCGTCTCTGCCCATTATTTTAGTTTACTGTCTTTTTTATCAACTCATTATTTTTCGACGGTAATGAGTTGATAACACGTTTAGATCCAGATATTAAATCAGTAACTAAAAGTATTAACGAACAAAATATGATCTACTTTTACAGATTTTTGTCAACTTTTTGCTATTTTTCTGCGTAAACGTAGTCAAATCCTGTACTTACTTTTCCCTACACCTATAATGGTTCTGTCTTTATTGGTTAAAGATCGCAATCTTCAAGGAATATAAAGGGAAAATCATATGAAAAAATTAGTATTATCTATCGCATTGGCGACTGTTTCAGTTTCTTCATTCGCGGCAGGTGGACATGGTCCAGCAGGTTGTGGTCTAGGCACGGAATACGTATTTAAAGATGCCGACGTTTGGTATGAGCACGTTCTCGCTGCGACAACAAACGGCACATCAGGCAACCAAACATCCGGTATGACATCCGGTACATTGGGCTGTGAAGATGCAAATGGTCCTCTTTCAGGTATGGTTGCTGTTTTCATGAACGAAAACATCGAGCCATTGGCTGTAGACATGGCAAAAGGTGAAGGCGAAACCTTGAGTGCACTTGCTGCATTGATGGGTGTTCAAAATGCGGACAAAGCACTTTTCAATGAGCAAATGAAACAAAACTTTGACCAAGTTTTTGCGTCTGCTGAAACAACACCAGCTTCTGCTTACCAAGGCGTTATTGATGTTATGTCAAAAAATGCTGAGCTAAACAAATACCTAGGCTAATTACTTTGCTCTAGGGATTAAATGAGAGTAGCGCTTTAAAAGCCTACTCTCATTTTTGTTTTACGACGATGGATTTTCGTTTCAACACTCGCTTCAAAAGTATACTTTATGCCTTTTCTTATTTTCTTTGTTTCACTTCTTCTGCCTTTTTCCGTGCTCGCTTTTGCAGTACCCAGTGAACAAAAAGACGACGCCTATATATCAGAACTCGCTCAACATTCATCTTGGCTGGATTTACTGCACTATCATCAAATTGGCATTATTTCTCCGTACGAAAGCCAAGTTGATGATGACAGCTTCTTTTTATCAGCCACAGGCAAAACAGACCCTCTAGCAGAATTACAAGCTACTCTTACTGCATTTAGCACCCCTTTTACTGGCGAAGACATCAATACAGCGCCACAGTGTACCTACCCTGCTCGCTTTAACTGGCTTAAAGGTCAACAAATGGGGAAAGACTTTATCGAAGTCGATTGCCCTGAATTTCAAGACTGGTATAACACGATTGACGGTGAAAGCATCCACCTTGTTTTCCCCGCAGCCTACTTGAACAGCCCATCTTCTATGTATGGTCACACATTGTTAAGAGTGAAGAAAAAAGGCAACGACGCCCCCCTTTTGGATTACGCAGTAAACTATGCGGCGAACCACGACCCTGAAGACAACCAATTGGTTTTCAGTTACAAGGGATTAACAGGCGGTTACCCGGGCGTCATTTCGATCACACCCTTTCATCAGAAGGTCAAAGAATATAACTTTTTGGAAAACCGCGACATTTGGGAATACAAACTGGATTTCTCTCAAGAAGAGGTCAACCAATTTGTCCGCCATGTATGGGAAATGCGTAATACTTACATCGAGTATTACTTTTTCTCTGAGAACTGCTCTTATCAATTACTCGCAATGCTCGATGCCAGCAGTGATAAGTTAAACACAACGAAAGACTTCTCTCTGTGGGCTATCCCTGCTGATACCGTGAGAGCACTTAAAGAAGCAGATTTAATACAAGACATTAGCTACCGCCCTTCCATTGCTAACCAAGTGCAACATATGCTGAAAAGCCTAAGCGACGAGCAAATTACTCAAGTAAAAACGTTAGTTGATCAGGAAGAACTGCTCTTAGACGGCCTTGATAATTTTAATACCGAAGAACAAGCTCAAATTCTCGAAGTCGCCTACCAATACAGTCGCTATTTATCGGCAAAGAAAAAGTCGACCCGCTCCTACCTCAATACACGGTCAATGAAGTTGCTGTCTCTTCGCAGCAAATACGCCCAGTCTACTGTTTTTACTGACACACCTGTCCCTGAAATACGGGATGACGAAGGCCATAAAACACAACGACTTGCCTTTACCATCGGTGAAACAGGCGATAAAGCCTTCACTCAATTAGAATATCGTCCCTCTTACCATGACTTACTGGATGCAAAAGGAGGGTATTTAGAAGGGGCTGAGCTGTCTATGTTTAGCGGCAGCGTCAGTATTATGGAAGAGGAGAATATTAGAATAGAAGATATTTCATTGATCAATATTCGCTCACTGTCTCCAGCGAATGCTTTATCCACTCCCAAGTCATGGCAAGTCAACTTATCGTTTGTGCGTGATTCTGCCATTGATGACGCCATGGTGTTTCGTTTAAAGGGAGGGGCAGGCATTACAGAGCAGGTAGGAAATCATCTTTTCTCTGCACTTCTTAATGGGCGTGCGTCACTCAATAGTGACTATCAAGATCTATACGACAGAAGTTATAAGCTACAAGTTGGCCCACAGTTGCAGTGGCTCTACTCTGGTGACACTCATCGGATTATGGCGTCTTATCAGTATCTTGATGATGTCAATGAGCACAAAGCAAACGAACACATTACCGAGCTAGAATGGGCCTATTTACTTCATCCAGATTGGCAAGTTCGTACAAAAGTCGCCCAAGAAAAGCGTGACAGTCGCGAAGAGAACACGGTGCAAATAAGCCTACTTCACTACTTTTAACGTGTTGTCACCCTGCAAAAGCACTCTGCAAATGAAGGTATAAACAAAAAAAGAGCCCATGGCTCTTTTTTTTGTTTATACCGCTGATCATTCTTTGAAAATTCACTTACTCAGCTTCAATGACTTCAAAGCTATGAACAATCTTCACACCGCCTTTTTCCAACATCAACGACGCTGAGCAGTATTCTTCTGCGGACAGCTTCACGGCTCGTGCCACCACACTTTCTTTTAGCTTTTTACCCGTTACAACGAAATGCACTCTAATTTCCGTAAACACCGCTGGCACCGTATCAGCACGATCGGCATCAATCTGTGCAACACAAGACACCACATCTTGACGAGATTTCTTTAGGATATTAACAACATCATAAGATGTGCAGCCTCCCAGCCCCGCCAACAGCAACTCCATTGGACGAGGACCGGCCGTTTGGTTGCCATCAATCTCTATTTTGAAACCCGACCCTGTTTCAGCAGTAAAATGCACATCTTCTTGCCAACTTACACTCGTTTTCATCTCTTCACCTTACCTATGTTTGCGATATATTTGTGTGCAATGTCGTTAATACTGAAACAGTTCCTCTAACTTTTTACCAGGATCTTCTGCACGCATAAACGCTTCGCCGACTAAAAAAGCATGGATATTTTTCTGACGCATCAATGCCACATCGTCACTGGTGTGAATACCACTTTCTGTAACGATAAGACGATCTTTTGGTACGCTGTCCATCAGTTCAAAAGTGTGTTCAAGGCTCAAATCGAAGGTGTGCAAGTCACGGTTATTAATGCCTAATAACTCGGTTTGTGTGTATTCTAGCGCCAACTCAAGTTCAGGTCGATTATGGACTTCCACCAGCACATCCATACCTAATTCGCGCGCCATATTATCTAGCTGACGCAGTTTTGAGCCACTTAAACAAGCCGCTATCAATAACACACAGTCAGCACCAATGGCTCTGGCTTCCAATACTTGATATTCATCCACAATAAAGTCTTTGCGAATCACCGGCAGCTTACATGCACTACGCGCTTCCACTAAAAAGTCTTCATGACCTTGAAAAAAGTCTCTGTCCGTTAGAACAGACAAACAGGCAGCCCCCCCTCGTTCGTAAGATTTGGCGATGTCCGCTGGTTTGAACAACTCACGCAATACGCCCTTACTCGGTGATGCTTTTTTAATCTCAGCAATGACCCCTGCCTTCCCAATAGCCACTTGATGTCTAAGTGCTTGAGCAAACCCACGAGGAGCATTGTGCACATTAGCAACCGATGCCGCCACTTCCAAGTTACCGTATGGCGTGTGTGCCTTACGCTCTGTAATCTCTTCGAACTTACGTGCAACAATTTTCTTAAGAATAGTCGGTGTTTCTACTTGCATTCGGTAATTACTCCTGCTTATTTCGCTGAGTCAGTGCTCATGAAACAACGTGTAAAACTTGCTAATTCAGACATTTTAATCTTAGCGGTACCACCACCAATCACGTCTTCTGCGATCGTGACCCCTTCTGTAAGGCTATCTGCAATACCGGACACATAAATGGCAGCACCCGCATTTAAGGCGACAATGTCTCGGGCTGGGTTTACTTTTCCTTTCCCTTCGAGGGCCGTCTTAATTAAAGCAAGACTCTCAGTGGCGTCGAACGCCTGGAGACTTTCTATTGATTGCAGAGGAATACCAAAGTCTTCAGGCGACACACTGTACTCGGTAATCTGACCGTTTTTCAGCTCAGCAACATAGGTCGGCGCCGCAATACTGATTTCATCCAGCCCATCTTCAGAATGCACAACCATCACATGCTCACTGCCCAGAGCTTTCAGCACTTCCGCAATCGGACGCACCCATTTTTTATGGAACACGCCCATGACCTGACGCTTTGCATTAGCTGGGTTCGTTAACGGACCCAGTAAATTAAAAATCGTACGCGTTGCCATTTCTTTGCGAGGACCCACAGCATGCTTCATCGCTGAGTGATGGTTAGGGGCAAACATAAAGCCTAAACCAATATCTTCAATACAGCGGCAAACTTGTTCAGCGTCCAAACCAAGAAAAATACCCGCTTGTTCCAACACATCGGCACTGCCAGATTTTGACGACACAGAACGCCCACCATGTTTCGCTACCTTGCCACCGGCTGAGGCAACAACAAAAGCGGACGCAGTAGAGACGTTGAAAATATGACTGCCATCGCCCCCCGTACCACAGGTATCCACTACATGCTCAAGGTCCAATGCCACTTTACTGGACAAAGCTCGCATGACCTGGGCCGCTGCGGTGATCTCTTCGACGGTTTCGCCTTTCATTCTCAAGGCAATTAAAAAACCGCCAATTTGCGCTGGCGTTGTTTTGCCCGTCATGATGTCTGTCATCACGGATTGCATGTCATCACTGCTTAAATTTTGATGCTCGACAACCGCCGAAATCGCTTGTTGAATATCCACCCGCCTCTCCTATTTGATCATTTTTCATGTCAGGGCTTTTGCGTTAGCGTGTTAAAAAGTTGGCCAACAGAGCGTGACCTGCCTCTGTTAAAATCGACTCTGGGTGAAATTGCACCCCTTCCACATCCAGTGTTTTATGGCGAATCCCCATAATTTCGTCTTGTTCGCCTTGCGCAGTACGACTCCAAGCGGTCACTTCAAGACAATCCGGTAAATCATCCGACGATACCACCAATGAATGGTATCGCGTCGCTGTTTGTGGGTTGGGCAGACCCGCAAAGATTGCCTTGTCATAATGATAGATCAGCGACGTCTTGCCGTGCATCACCTGTTTGGCTCGAACGACCTTGCCACCAAACACCTGCCCGATGCTTTGGTGACCTAAACAAATACCTAGAATAGGTATCTTGCCAGCAAACGCTTCGATCGCTGCCAAAGAAATACCCGCTTCATTCGGTGTACAAGGACCCGGAGAAATCACCAAATGCGAAGGTGCAAGACGCGCTATGTCTTCCAACGTGATTTCATCATTACGATAAATACGTACATCCGCCCCTAACTCACGGAAATACTGCACAAGGTTGTACGTAAAAGAGTCGTAGTTATCGATCATTAACAACATAAGGAAGGGTCGCGCCTATAAAACAAAAACACATTAAACAAATCGCCTTTTATTCGGGCTAAATTCTACACTGTGAGGAACACGCTGTCTCGCATAGACCAAACAGAAGGTCCTATTCCTCAACCCCAAAAAAGCAGACCGCGCTGTTTTTTTCATAAGTAAGCAAATAGAACGCAAAGTTATTCATAATTCAATGGAAAAACAACGCCTTGTTTGAAGACGATGTGGTTATACCGCACACTGGAAAGCGTGCTATCTTTACCCTTATTTTTCCGTGCTTTTTAAGGATGCTCTGTGCAAAACCAAGTTGCTGATCTTATTGAAACCCTCATTCAGGATGAACATTCCCCTGAGTCTGTTAACAGAGCCATTTCAGAACTCACACCAGACGATGTGGCATTGGCTCTGGAGTCTATTCCCCTTGCACAACGTACCCAAGCTTGGGCGAATATCAAACAGGCTAACCGACTGGATATTCTGGTCGAAATGCGCGGCGAATCTCGCCAAATGTTGCTCAAAGAGCTGGACGATACAGAAATCGAGGCACTGTTTACGGATGTCGATGCCGAAGATTTGCTGGAAATCACCGATTCTTTACCTGATCGCCTTGTGGACATCGCTCTCAGGCAGATGGACAACAAACAGCAAGAGTATTACCAACAAGGTATTGAATACGATGAAGACGTGGTGGGTCGTTGGATTGACCACGAATTGCTGATTGCATCCCAATCCATACGCACATCTGAAGCACTTAGATTGTTAAAAAAGCACACACCAGATTATACCGACATGATCTATCTAGTGAATCGTACAGGGCGCTGGGTCGGCTGTGTCAAATTTGACAAACTGTTTAAAGCGCAAGGTCATGAGCCCATTTCCAGCCTCATCGATGAAGAATGCTCTTTTATTCGCTCTGACTCAGAGTTGACCAAGGCCGCTGAACAACTTGAACGCTCTGGGCTTTCAGCTCTGCCTGTCGTAGACGATAATCTCGTCTTATTAGGACGCTTTCATGCAGGGCTGGCCATGGAAACTTGGCGTCTTGAGCACGAGGCACAACAAATGTCGACCGCAGGCTTAAATGAAGAATCCGACTTATTTGCCCCCGTTCAACGCAGCGCGGCTACCCGTGGCATTTGGTTGGGCATCAACTTGCTTACGGCTTTTTTGGCTTCTGCGTTTATCGGTATTTTCGAAGGCACGTTACAACAAGTGGTCGCATTGGCTGTGCTCATGCCCGTTGTTGCTTCCATGGGCGGCATTGCAGGCAGTCAAACACTGACGTTAATTGTGCGTGGCTTAGCACTTGGGCAAATTACCCGCAGTAACTTAAAGTCCCTCTTGGCGAAAGAGCTCAAGGTCGGTGGCCTAAACGGCATACTGTGGGCCATTGTGATTGGTGTGGTTACGCTTTGGTGGTTTGAAAGCCCCATGCTAGGCGCGGTAATTGGTCTTGCCATCATCGTCAACATTATTATGGCGGCGCTTTCCGGTGTGCTCATTCCAGTCCTGCTCGATAAATTACGCATTGATCCGGCGTTATCTGGTTCGGTGATTTTAACCACGGTGACAGACATTGTTGGCTTTGTGGCTTTCTTAGGATTGGGCACCTTATTACTCATTTAAACACACAAATCATAGGCTGAAAAACACCATGAATTGGGAAACGATACAACTCTATTTGGGACTCGGTGACACCAAAATGCACTGGGTGGTACGGGTCTTTTTAATTGTACTAGGTACTTCCTTAGTCAATTTTATGGCGACTCGAGCACTTTCTCGCATTAACCGACAGCTCGAAAAAACCAAAACACCTTGGGACAATGTCCTCGTTAATGCAGCACAAAAACCGATAGGCACCTTTATTTGGCTGGCCGGTTTGAGCGTCGCCGCTGAGATTTCAGGTAAGGAACTCGATCCGGATTTATCCTCTTTGATCAAATCTGTTCGAGAAGTTGGGGTCATCTTTATCCTAACTTGGTTTATTCTGCGCTGTATTTCAGAAAGTGAGAAAACGCTCACAACGAGCAGTAGATTCCCCAATAAAATTGATTACACAACGGCCAGTGCCATCAGCAAGTTATTGCGCGCTTCCGTTATCATTACCTCGGTATTAGTCGCCCTGCAGACATTGGGCTACAGCATTTCTGGGGTACTGGCCTTTGGGGGAATTGGGGGGATTGCGGTCGGCTTTGCAGCAAAAGACTTACTGGCAAACTTTTTTGGTGGTCTCATGGTGTATCTTGATCGCCCCTTTGCTATTGGCGATTGGATCCGTTCACCTGATCAAGACATCGAGGGCGTTGTAGAACACATTGGCTGGCGCCAGACTCGTATTCGCACCTTTCAAAAGCGTCCTTTGTATGTTCCCAATTCAACGTTCTCTGTGATCTCAGTCGAGAACCCTTCTCGAATGTCCCATAGACGCATCAATGAAACCATTGGTGTACGCTACGATGATTTTCGCCTATTACCGACCATATTGGCCGACATTAAAAAGATGGTCGCGGACCATGAAGACCTCGACACCTATGAAACCTACATGGTGAATTTCAACCAATTCGGCCCATCTTCATTGGACTTCTTTATCTATGTGTACACCAAAACCACGGATTGGCGGACTTACCATAACGTAAAGCAGGATGTGCTCTTTAAGGCCATGCAGATTATTGAATCCCATGGTGCTGAAGTCGCCTTTCCTACTCACACGGTTCATATGGCGAATGACAACAAAATGATGTTGCCACCCGAACCGTCTAAGTAGAAACCGCCTAGATAGAAACCGCCGTTATAAGGTTTCGACCTAGTTTTGACTTAGTAAACGAAACGGCACTTACACCAGTAACTCGGCCAAATCATCCATCAGGGCGTCTGCGCCTAACGACGCTAAGTCAACGCCCTGATGGTATCCATAAGTTACCAAAGCACACTTAAAACCTGCATTTTTTGCCGCATTGAAATCCGTAATCGAATCACCAATCATCAAGCACTTTTCAGGTAAAGCCTCGATGGATTCACTGCAATGCAACAAAGGCAGCGCAGAAGGCTTTTTCTCTTCTAGCGTATCGCCCCCTAACAGCCAACCAAAATGCTCCGTTAATTCAAAATGATCCAATATCGGCTTTACGAACACACTGGGCTTATTCGTAATTAAAGCCACGGGGACACCATTGTGCTTAAAGGCTTTGAGCAAGGCTTTTACATTAGGGTACAGAGTGGTTTTGTCAGTCGAATGGGCTCGATAATGCAACAAGAAAATACGGTAGGCCTCGTCGTGCAAGCCTGTATCTAAATTCCCCCACGCCAAGGCCTGATCGATCAGTTTTGATGCGCCAAACCCGATCCAAGTACGCACGCGCTCTTCCCCTGCCAAGGGCGCACCAAGCTCGACCAAAAAAGCATCGACTGCAACAGCGATATCGGGCACGCTGTCCACTAAGGTACCATCTAGATCAAGGCACACTAATTCCGGCCAGCCTTCAAACCAGGTTGAAAAATGTCGAGGCGTTTTCATGAGCGTACACTCGCCAATTCCGTACGCATTTTGTCAATCACCGCCTTATAATCGTCTTTGCCAAAAATAGCCGACCCCGCCACAAAGGTGTCTGCCCCCGCTTTCGCGATCTCTGCGATGTTCTTTTCACTGACGCCGCCATCCACTTCCAAACGAATGTCGTAACCGCTTGCATCAATCAACGCGCGCGCTTCACGCAACTTGTCCAATGTGCTTGGAATAAAAGACTGACCACCAAATCCTGGGTTTACCGACATCAGCAACACCATGTCAACTTTATCCATAACATGCTTTAAATAATGCAAAGGCGTTGCGGGGTTGAATACCAAACCGGCTTTACAGCCGCCGTCACGAATCATTTGCAAAGAGCGGTCAATGTGTTCACTGGCTTCTGGGTGAAACGTAATGATCGACGCACCGGCATCGATAAAATCACCAATCATACGATCGACTGGCTTCACCATAAGATGTACGTCGATGTCGGCTGTCACACCATGCTTACGAAGCGCTTTACAGACCATAGGGCCAATGGTTAAGTTGGGAACATAATGGTTATCCATCACATCAAAGTGGATAATATCTGCACCCGATTTTAGTACGTTATCGACCTCTTCACCCAGTCGAGCAAAATCGGCAGACAGGATCGAAGGGGCAATGAGAAAATCATTCATATCTAACTCCAGCAATGACACAATAAAGGCAACAAAATTCAATGTTGCGCTATTTTAACAAGGCACTTAACAGAAGTATTGAAAACAATGCATAAAATTAACCGTCAGTTGGCTCTTTTTGGCGTCTTGCTTGGCCTGTTTAACAGCGCTGGGCTACTGGCAGAAAATAGTACAAAAGAGAGTGAAAATACTCGTATCGAAAACAATGACTACGTGATGCCACAGCCGCAACAGACTCGCATTAGCGCACTTAAGAAATCTCTGGCAAACCGACAAATCGACCATCAAATACAAAACCTTAATGCGGGTGACGACCGCTTTTTAACCTTATACCAACCGCCTTATACCGCAACCAATCAAGGTTGTGTCGTCATACTGCATGCGGATAACCAACACCCTGACTGGCCTGATGTCATCGCGCCGTTACGTAATGCCTTACCGAATTACAGCTGGTGTACACTATCAGTGGAAATACCGGACATAATACAACGCGCCCAAGCGGTTATTTCTTCACCTTCTGCAGAGCAAGCTGATACCGAACAGACAGAGGCTAACCCTATCGAAAACACCACCAATACGGATGACGGCAGTCGTACCAGTAATGACGTACCTTTGGATGAATTACCGAACCAGGACTTAGTATTTGGCCGTTTACAGGCAACGTTAGATCAAGCACAGGCACAAGACATTGAACAATTCGTTCTGCTGGGTTATCAAACTGGCGCAAGTTACGCACTGGCTTTTTTAGCCGAGAACCCTGACACGGCCCAAGCGCTCATCATGATTGATGTCGATGTGCCAGAAAATAGAGACCGCCAAGGTATGACTCGATACCGTCTTGCACAGCGTATTCGCCAAGTGAATCAGCCCACCTTGGACTACTATGCCAGCAAGTCAGGCAGTGAACAGTTTGCACGCTGGCGCCAACAGGCCGCTAATCAGCGTGGTGCTGATGGACGCCATTACCAACAATGGAACGCCTTGCCGACGCCCATTTCCAGCCATGAAAACAAAGCAACATTGGTACAAACAGTGAGAGGTTTTTTGAAACAAAATACCGAACAAGTCGATCAGAAGAACACCCTTCCTAGCGCAGAGAAAGGGCTGTTTTATTGACGTTTTAATGTCTATTACTTACGTGAATTTTTAATCAATTCATAAGCAGACTGAATTTCCTGCGTGCGCTCTTTGGCCAACTCAATCATTTCATCCGGTAAGCCTTGTGCACTGAGTTTATCTGGGTGGTTTTTACTCATTAATCGACGGTAAGCCTTCTTAATGTCGGCATCACTCATGTCTTCTGTCACCCCCAGCGCTTCATAAGCCGCCTTTAACAGGTCTTGTGACCCCATTGATTCCGACGAAGAATAGCCTTTTCTAAAGTGCGCCTGCTGTTTCACTTGTACATGCAAGGCTTCAAACTCAGCAACGGATACACCAAGGCGAGCACAAACTTGCGATACAAAGGATTTCTCTTCAACACTAAAATGACCATCCGCGTAAGCCGATACCAAAAGTACCTCAACCAAGGTGCGGGTTAAATCCCCTGGCCCAACAACGCGTCTGAAGTTATCAAGCACCGGGTCTAAATCAAAATTAGCCGATTTGCCCTCAATAAAGAGTTTTTTGGCTTGTTCTTGTGCTGCTGGAGACAATAAAAGACGTTGCATTACCGATTGCGCTAATTGGATCTCCGCTTCAGACACCTGACCATCGGATTTGGCTAAACGCCCCATCAGTAAGAATAAGGTTCGAAAGAAGGTTTCTTGTTGAAGGCGAACACTCGCACGGCCTTGCGCACTGCCAAGTGCCCCACCCGCCAACTTTCTATCAATCATACTGCCAATGAAAAAGCCCAATATCGCGCCCAAAAAGCCCCACAGTATATAACCCAAAATGGCGCAAACAATTTTCCACATAAAGATATTTCTCCAGAATCGGTAGCCCCTATAGGCCTGCTTAGATTATCATTCGTCTTATCAGGTGGAACCGCTTACTCGGCAGTATCCGATTTGGAACAATAATTATTTGATGGCAAGTATACCCTGCATGGTTAAGTATTTACGCACTTACGCCTTATTTTTTCAAAGTCTTTTCATCTTGCCTGTTGCCCAAGCGCAGACAAATCAATGGGATTGGGCGCCAAGAGAGTCTTTGACAACGGAGCAGCAAGCGCAGCTTGGACAGTATTGCCAAGGAACCTATTTAGATCAGTGGACGGCATCTGGCTCTGATGACACACAACTCAATGCCGACAGTATCGTTCGTGATGAGCAAGGCGTCATTTACCTAAAAGGGGCAGCAGAAATCATTCAGCCCCTATCGACCATCTCGGCCGACGCGATTAAAGGGCTGCCTAACGAATATTATCGTGCCACTGGCAATGTCATTTTACGTGGTAAAAATCAGCTGATTCGTGGCTCGGACGGGTACATTTCCAACAGCAGCAGTAGCCCAACCGTATTCAATAACGCCCTTTTCCTAAGTCATGAGTCTGGCACTCGTGGCGAGGCCAAATCCTTGGCTCGTCGTCAAGACGGTGTGGTGTTTATCGAAGAAGGCTTTTTTACCACTTGTGAACCCACTCAAGAAAGCTGGTCACTCTATGGCAGTTCAATTGAGCTGGACCCAGGAACAGGCTTCGGTACCGCCAAACATGTACAAATTCGTATCGCAGACATTCCCGTATTCTATTTCCCTTGGCTAAGATTCCCCATTGATAAAAGAAGGCAAACAGGATTGCTTTTTCCCAGTTTCAGTTACTCTGGTTCAGATGGGCTGAGTCTATCCACACCTTTTTACTGGAATATTGCCCCTGCTTACGATGCAACCTTTACGCCACAGTTTATCCAAGAAAAAGGCGCAGGACTTGACCTAGAGTTTCGTCACTTAAGCCCTTATGGTGAAACCACTTACGAGCAATCCACTTTTTCCGACAATGATGAAGGCGAACAAACTCTACTGAAACTGACCAGTGATCAGACTTTTAACCCGCACATCCGTGCCGGACTCTTATTTGAAAGCAACCCTACTGACGATCTTTACCCTGAAGCCAACAGCACGTCCATCGGGGAAAAAGACGATTACGAACGCAGTGTTTATCTAGGGATAAACAATGGCAATTTGTTAAATAAGATTACCTACTTAACCTACCAAACGCCTGATACAAGTAACGATGAGCCCTTTGAGTGGCTCCCTCGTTTAGACAGCTCCTATCGTTATACTCAATCCTTTTTTGAGTACGATATGGATGCACAATACACCGACTTCTATGATCCAGCGGAAAACAACTTTGATGGCCAACGTACGGTTTTCAACCAAGACTTTTCGCTGGACTTTAGCAACGCTTGGGGCACGTTTTCTCCCGGTGTGTTAGCTCAATATCGTGATTACAACATCAACAGCTACACCACTGACCCAGACAGCAATACCTCTTTCCATCACCTTACAACCTACCTTGATTCCTCTGTCACGTTTGAGCGCAGCCTAGTTCATAATGACAGTGTTTGGCGTCAAACACTGGTGCCTAAGTTCAGCTATCTGAACGCACCTTATGAAGATCAAAGCGATGTGCCTGACTTTGATGCCAGTGAGCCGACCATGAACTATTCTCAGGCGTTCAGTCATACACGCTTTAACGGTAATGACCGTATTGGTGACACCGAACAAATCACCCTAGGCCTAGAAAGTCGTCTGTATGATGCAAACAATAATGAAAAGTGGGCGTTTAAAGCAGGACAAATCTATTATTTAGAAGACCGTTATGTTGATATTACTAGCGCAACAGATAAAAATACGCCCATCGATGATACCCGCCAAAGTGATTTGCTCACATCGGTGAGCTATCGTGGTAACCGTTACACACTGACCAGTAATCTCAATTACAACGTCAATGACGATGAAATTACCTTAGCGCAACTGGTGGCCTCTATGGAGCCCGTTGACGACGTCAAATTCAATATGAGCTACTTGTACTCCATCAACAACACGGACCCAGATGACGACGCAGAACAAGCGAGTATTGGCAGTGTTTTTCCAATGAATAAAAACTGGAGCTTGTTTACTCAATACACCTACGACTTCTTAGCAGAAGACTCTACTAAGGAAATTGCTGGGGTTGGCTATGAAAACTGTTGTATCAAGGTGTCTTTAAGCTACCAGGACTGGCTCGATGACGACGATGAATACAACCGAGGTGTCTTTTTACAATTTACTTTACGGGGTTTAAGCACTGTTGGTAGCGCAAACAGCGAATCAAGCATTGCAGATACCTACTGGAACCAAGGAAACGTTGGATATTAACCATGAAGTTACTCTCTCTAATACCTTTTATTTTTGCGGCCCTTACACCGCTTCAAACACTCCACGCCGCACCTGAGAAAATCGATGGTATTTCCGCTATTGTTGACTCTAAACCTATTTTAGAAAGCGACATTCAAAGCCGCTTTCAAATTGTAAAGGATCGTGTGCCTGGTGGTATCATGACCGATAACATTCATCGACAAATTCAAAACCAAATGATCGATGAGACCTTACAGGTAAATTACGCTCGTCGTGTTGGTATGAGAGCGTCTAGTAACGAAATAGACAACGCCATTCTTGGTGTCGCGAAAAATATGAACTTGGATTTACAAGGCTTACGAAACGTCTTGGCAAGCAAAGGGGTCGACTTCTCCCGTTACCGCACGCAGATTGAACAAGAAATTTTGATTAACAACATCAAACGCGACATCATTCGCAAACGTATTGTGATCACCGAGCAAGAAATCAACGATTATCTAGACTCTGACACCAGCATCACCAAAGAAAAAGACGAAATACGTCTACGTCATTTGATTATACGTGCCAGCAATGCAGAGCAAGCAGAAGCGGAAATCAACGACATTGCAAAAAACATTCAGACAGAAAACGACTTTGTTCAACAAGCGATTGAACACTCTGATGGCCAGTTTGCCATTGAAGGCGGCGACCTGGGCTGGCGCCCAATCAATCAGCTTCCACCCTTATTCGTTCGTGCCTTTCAAGCCGAAGATGGCCCACTTATAGGCCCATTGCAAAGTAATGCTGGCTTCCATTTATTATGGGTTGTTGATAAGCGTTCACCCAACGTCACACTTCAGCAACAAACCAAAACACGCCACATTCTTGTTCGAGCCAATGAAATTCGTAACTTGGAACAAACGAAAGTCTTGGCAGACGACCTCTACCAACAACTTCAAAACGGAGCAGATTTTGCTGAAGTGGCAAAAGAATACAGTGAAGACCAAGGCTCTACGATTCAAGGTGGTGATCTAGGCTGGGTCACGCCGGGTACCATGGTGCCTGAATTCGAAGCACAGATGGACAAGACGGCACTTGGTGAAACCAGTAAGCCCTTCCAGACACAATTTGGTTGGCATATTTTGCAAGTAGAAGGTCGTCGAGAAGCGGACATCAGTGATAAGGTCAAACGCGCCAACGCAGAACGTGCTCTCACCGCACAGAAACAAGACATTGTGTTGGGTAACTGGCTTGACGAACTGCGTGCTGACGCCTTCATCGACATTAAGTAATAAACGCACAAAATACCCTAGAAACGAGGATATCATGGTTGATCAACAGCGTTGCGCTTCGCCCATCATTGCCATCACATCGGGCGAACCCGCTGGTATTGGCCCAGATATTATTTTAACCGCACTCAGCGAGCAGGCCTTTCCAGCTCGCTTAGTTGTGCTCGCTGATCCTCAACTTTTAAGCGATAGGGCAAACACGCTTGGCCTTACGGTCAATATTATTGTATTGCGTGATGCTCAAGACACCGAACAACACCAGAAGGGCACAATCAGTGTTCTTCCGGTTGCCATGCAGGTATCTGCTAAAGCCGGCACATTAGACGTTAAAAATGCCCCCTATGTACTGGAAACCCTTCGCCAAGCTGGTGAAGGCTGCTTAAATGCGTCGTTCGATGCCATCGTCACTCCCCCCGTTCACAAAGGCATATTGTGTGATACCGGCGTGCATTTTTCCGGTCATACCGAATTTTTTCAAGCGCAATGTCAGTCACCACAGGTTGTCATGATGCTAGCGACCGAAGCAATGAAGGTCGCTCTTGTCACCACACATTTACCGCTTAAAGACGTTGCCGATGCCATTACCGAACACAGCATCTGTCGTGTGATTCGCGCACTGCATAAGGATTTACAAGAAAGGTTTGGCATCACCCAACCGAAAATTTTAGTCTGCGGATTGAACCCGCACGCTGGCGAAGATGGGCACCTCGGTAGAGAAGAAATTGATGTCATTATTCCTACCTTAGAAACACTGCGAACCGAAGGCTTAGATCTGATTGGCCCTCTTCCCGCAGACACCTTATTTACACCAAAATATTTAGACCACGCAGATTGCGCCTTAGCCATGTATCACGACCAAGGCTTACCTGTGCTAAAATATTCTGGTTTTGGTAACGCCGTTAACATTACCCTCGGCTTACCCATAATACGAACTTCTGTCGACCACGGCACAGCAATCGACTTAGCTGGCACAGGCCAAGCCAATAATGGTAGCCTGAAAGTGGCCATTCAACATGCTATTAATATGGCAATTAACGCAAAAAAGTTTTCTAAATGAGCAAACCACAAGGCCACAAGGCCAGAAAAAGATTCGGTCAAAACTTCCTTCACGATCATGGCGTTATTCGTCGTATTGTTGCTTGTATTGGCCCGAAAAAAGGTCAGCGCCTTGTCGAAATCGGGCCCGGTAAAGGTGCCCTAACAGAAGGCATTATCAGCGTTACCGAACGCATGGATGTCGTTGAACTTGATCGTGATTTAATCCCAATTTTAAAAGTGAATTTATTTCGCTACCCAGATCTCACTGTGCATGAGGCCGATGCCATGAAGTTTGACTTCACTTCATTGGCAACCGATGAGCAATCGATCCGAGTGGTTGGAAATCTGCCTTACAATATTTCAACACCACTGATTTTCCACCTGCTTAGCCAAGCAAGTGCTATTGAAGACATGCACTTCATGTTGCAAAAAGAGGTGGTTGATCGCCTAGCCGCCCGCCCTGGTGATAGCCTCTATGGACGTTTAAGTGTTATGGCGCAATATTACTGCGCTGTAGAATCTTTATTTATCGTCGGTCCAGAATCGTTTGATCCAGCGCCAAAAGTGGATTCAGCGATCGTGAGAATGACGCCTTATAACACTCTACCCTTTCCTGTTGAAGACATCAAAAAACTTGAAGATGTGGTACGAATCGGCTTTCAACAACGTCGTAAAACACTGCGCAATAACTACAAAGGCGTACTGGACAATAACGACTTTGCCGCGTTAGACATAGACCCAGGTTTGCGACCTGAACGCCTCGATGTTGGGGATTTTGTACGCATTGCAAATTACGTGTTGAAGAAGGACGTTTAAATGGAAAAATACGATATCGTGGTATCGGTTCGAACGGAATACCTCGCAAAACAATCCTCCGCTGCCGACTCGCGCTATGTATTTGCTTACCATATATCCATCACAAATTGCGGCAGTGAAGCCGCAAAACTGCAAACTCGTCATTGGATTATTACCGACGGTAATGAACAAGTTCAAGAGGTGAGAGGAAGTGGTGTCATCGGTGAATACCCTTACTTAACGCCGGGTGAGTCCTTCCACTACACCAGTGGAACAGTGATGGAAACCGTGGTGGGTAGTATGCAAGGCAGCTACCAGTTTATCGCCGACGATGGCACCGAATTTCAAGCGCCTATTCGCCCTTTCACCTTGTCTGTTCCTAACCAAGTTCACTGAGGTAACCCAACATGGCAACCTATGCAATTGGCGATGTACAGGGCTGTCTTACGCCCCTGTTACAACTGCTGGATCAGATCCAATTTCAAGCAGACCAAGACACCCTTTGGTTTGCCGGTGATTTGATTAACCGTGGTCAAGAGTCTTTAGAAACATTGCGCTTTATTAAGTCATTAGGCGATAAAGCGGTTGTCGTACTTGGTAACCATGACCTGCATTTATTGGCCGTTGCTCACGGCCACGGCAAACTAAAACGTGGTGATACCTTGGGAAATATTCTCACCGCAGCGGATCGTGACGACCTGATACATTGGCTACGACATCAGCCCTTGTTGCACTTTGACCCTGACCTCAATGTCATCATGACACATGCCGGCATACCGCCTTGCTGGGATCTAGACACCGCGCGTGCTTTGGCACAAGAAGTTGAACACACACTGCAGTCCGATCGTGTTGATGATTTTTTTGCTGACATGTATGGTAATAAACCGAGTAAATGGCATCGCACATTAACGGGGCAAGACCGCCTCCGAGCCATTACGAATTATTTCACTCGAATGCGCTTTTGCGATGAGAAAAGTAAGCTCGACCTAAAATCAAAAGAAGGCGCTAACACCGCTGTGAAAGGCTTTGCTCCTTGGTTTTCTTACCCTTCTAAATTGCCTGACGACTGTCATGTCGTCTTTGGCCATTGGGCCGCATTAGAAGGACACACTCAACAAGCCGGCATTCACGCACTGGATACAGGCTGTGTTTGGGGAGGAAGCTTGACAGCACTTCGCCTTGAAGACAAACAACGTTTTAGTACACCTTGTACCATCAACCGGACATAATAATGACCTATACTTGTATTGATATTTCAGACGCCCTACCCATCATAGAAAACAACGCCACCATCGTAGACATACGCGATCTTGCTAGCTTCCAAACCAGCCACATAAGTAACGCACGCAACCTGACGAACGACAACGTACAAGATTTTATTGACCGCACCGAAAAAAATCAGCCCATTATTGTTTGCTGCTACCATGGCAACAGCAGCAAAGGCGCAGCAGAATACCTTGCCGCCCAAGGCTTCTCTGAAGTCTATTCATTAAATGGTGGCTTTAGCCAGTGGAGCGTTATGTTTCCCGATCAATGTGATATGGGCTAGCACGACGCCATGAGTACGCCTTATCAGGTTTATCTGGTCGGTGGCGCCGTCCGAGACAGACTGCTTGGTTTACCCGTTGTCGACCGCGATTGGGTGGTAACAGGTGCCACCCCAGAGCAACTAGAACAACAAGGTTATCAACAAGTTGGCAAACAATTTCCTGTCTTTTTGCACCCTAAAAACAAAGAAGAGTACGCACTCGCCCGAAGAGAAAAAAAGCAAGGTGAAGGCTATACGGGCTTTATTTGTGACTTTTCTCCCAACATCCCCCTAGAAGAAGACCTCGCTCGACGCGACTTGACCATTAATGCTATGGCACAAGACAGTCAGGGTCAGCTTATCGACCCCTTTCATGGCCAGAAAGACCTGAATGAGCGGACATTACGACATGTTTCAGACGCTTTTATTGAAGACCCGTTACGGGTCTTGCGAATTGCACGCTTCGCCGCACGATTTCATGATTTTGGCTTTTGTATCGCGCCTGACACCATGGCGCTTATGCAAGCCATCAGTGAATCTGGTGAATTGTCTACTCTTAGCCCTGAACGTATTTGGAAAGAGCTGGAGAAGGCCCTTAATACTCCCCACGCACAGATTTTTTTCGAGGTCTTAAGGGAAGCGAATGCGCTTCCACGACTATTTAATGGCTTATCTTGGCAAGATAACGTATTGAACAAAATATCCAACCCAGCGGAATTAACGCCGGCGCAACGCTGGGCGTTATTCACACACCACACGCCATTGAGCACTTTAGAATCACTGCATGCTCAACTACGTTGTCCAAACCAGTTCAAAACACTGGCTGAACAGGTGCGTTCTTTCATTGAAAGCCAATCGCTACCAATGAGCGCCACGGCATGGGAAAACTGGTTGAGCCAAGTGCATGCGGTTAAAAAACCCCAACTTTATACCATATTGATTAACGTGCTGAGCATACTGACAAACACAGAGACCGCTATATGGGAAAGTCTGCGCACAGCCACAGCCAGCATCAACGCCGCCAATTTGATGAAGCAAGGGTTTAACGGCGCCGAGCTAGGGCAGGCACTCAAAAAAGCGCGCGCTGATGCGATTATGCACCTCGCCACGCAAGACGCTTTACACCCTTTCGTTCAACCTTAAAGCGACTCACTTAACTTAGAACGCTCAATAACGAACAGCGGACTCACGGTATATCTTCACACCAACCGCTTGTGCGGCAGACACGGCACCGGGTTTGCGTAATGTCAGTGTCACCGCATTTAACATAAAATTCTTAATCAGTTCCTCGACCAAATGCTCTGCCAACGTCTCAATTAATTCAAATTGACGCTCATCACAAAAAGCCAAAATATAGTTAGAGATAGCTTCATAATCTAACGTTTTGGCTAAATCATCGGTAGCGGCAGGCACACGGTTGTCGTGCTCCATTTGTAGATCAAACACCAAGTCTTGGCGAATCACTTTTTCCCAGTCATAAACACCAATCACAGCTTGAGCTTTAAGCCCTTCGATAAACACAAGATCTTTCATATTAAGAAGCCTTTAATTGGGGTAATTCAGACAGAGGCCAGCGGGCACGAATCGACAAATTCAATGCCGAAGATTGACCCTCTACTAAACGCTGAGCACCGGCATAGGCAATCATGGCGCCATTGTCTGTGCAAAACTCAGGACGTGCATAAAACACACTCGCCTTTATTTTCTTAAGCTGTGCTTCCAATTGTTCGCGAAGCCGAACGTTTGCACTGACACCACCCGCAATGATCAGTTGTTTGAGACCTTCTGCTTCAAGGGCACGACGACATTTTATCACTAGAGTATCTACCACCGCAGTTTCAAAGGCCAACGCTGCGTCAGCTTTAAATTGTTCGTCGCAACGGTTTTCGTCCAATGCCGCATGCACTGACGTTAAAAAGGCGGTTTTCAAACCACTAAAACTGAAATCCAAACCAGGACGATCGGTCATCGGCCGAGGAAACTTCAACCCTGATTTCGCATTACCTTGCTTCGCCAGTGCCGCAATTTGTGGGCCGCCAGGGTAAGGTAAACCAATCATCTTAGCGGCTTTATCAAAAGCTTCACCAGCCGCATCATCTAACGATTGACCTAACAACTTATATTCACCAATACCATCGACTCGAACAAGTTGGGTATGACCACCAGACACCAGTAAAGCGATAAATGGCATAGCTGGCTGAGAGTCTTCTAACATAGGCGCCAAAAGGTGGCCTTCCATATGATGAACACCCAAGGCTGGAATCCCTAGGGCATACGCCAAAGCACGACCAATGGTCGCGCCCGCCATCAAAGCACCGACTAAACCTGGACCACTGGTATAGGCAATCGCATCTAAGTCTGCTTTTTTAAGGTGAGCCTCTTGCAACACTTCATCTATAAGCGGCAAGGTTTTACGAACATGATCGCGGGACGCCAGTTCAGGCACAACACCGCCATATTCAGCGTGTTGCGCAATTTGAGAATATATTTTATGTGCCAATAGGCCTTGCTCAGTATCATAAATGGCAATGCCAGTTTCATCGCACGAGGTTTCTAATCCCAATACTTTCATCAGAAGAATCTCATCAATAATGTGTCCGCATTGTACCTTATCCTTTCGAGCTGAGTCAGTCTGGAAGCAAATCAAATTAGACAAATAGCAGCAAAGTGATTATAATGCGCGCGTTTTAAATGTTTAAAAGAAAAGGCAGGTGATTTTTTCGTTTGGCGCATCGCTTCCATTGCAAGCAAAGATGTTGATTCAAACACCCTCTTAAAAATGAATATTGTTACAGACGCGATAAAAGTCTGTTCAGGGTTAGACGCCGAGTCTAGAAAAACAGATTCCTTGTGAATCACACTCTGTTCAACAAAAGCGCGCTTTGAAAGCCCTGTGAATACGGGTATGATTCACGCCGTTTTTGTGAATACTTAAACTTTAAAAATTCAATCTAAAGGTAATAACATGCCAGCTGTAAAAGTAAAAGATAACGAACCATTTGACATCGCTCTACGTCGCTTCAAACGCTCTTGTGAAAAAGCAGGCGTTTTGGCTGAAGTTCGTCGTCGTGAATGCTACGAAAAACCCACTACACTTCGCAAACGTGCTGCCGCTGCAGCTGTAAAACGTCATGCGAAGAAAGTTTCTCGTGAGCAAAAGAAATTCCAACGTTTGTACTAGCCTGGTTTGCCAATTGGCAATACCATCTACACAAATGTACTGCCTAGACGCGCTATGTTTTAGGCTATAAGAAAGCGGCTAGTCGTTGACTAGCCGTTTTTTTTGCTTTCTAGAACACTCAACCATACTACAGAGGCTCTTCATGTCAGATCTTAAAAAACACATCTCAGACACATTAAAAACCGCCATGCGTGCTAAAGAAAAACAGCGCGTCACTGTGATCCGTACTATTTTAGCGGAATGCAAAAAGATTGAGGTTGATGAACGTATTGAACTCGATGATGCTCGCGTATTAGCGGTGCTTGATAAAATGAACAAGCAGCGCAAAGACTCCAACCAGCAATTTCTTGACGGCGGTCGCGATGATCTTGCTGTTGTTGAGCAAGAAGAAATGGCCATCATCAGCGAGTTTTTACCGACTCCACTCACCGATGAAGAAGTGGGTGACATTGTAAAAGCAGCCATCGAACAAACGGGCGCAAGCTCAATGCAACAAATGGGCGCTGTTATGGGCATTGTAAAACCTCAGGTACAAGGCCGTGCTGATATGGCACAAA
Organism: Marinomonas algarum; assembly: GCF_020532605.1. Lineage (GTDB taxonomy): Bacteria > Pseudomonadota > Gammaproteobacteria > Pseudomonadales > Marinomonadaceae > Marinomonas > Marinomonas algarum. The sequence goes on from NZ_JAJATW010000003.1 coordinate 187,289, forward strand.
TCAGCAAACAAGTGAAAGCGCAACTAGGCTAATACACATGGCGGGACGCATTCCAGATCAATTTATTGATGAGCTTTTGACTCGAACAGACATAACCGATGTGGTTTCGTCTCGCATTAGCTTAAAAAAAACAGGGCAAAACTACAGCGCACTTTGCCCTTTTCACAACGAAAAAAGCCCTTCCTTTAGTCTTAATCCAAATAAACAATTTTATTACTGCTTTGGTTGCGGCGCCGGTGGCAATGCCATTTCTTTCGTTATGGAGCACGACCACCTCGATTTCGTTGAGGCTATTGAGACTCTTGCAAAAGATGCCGGTATGGAAGTGCCTCGCGAACAAGGCGCTCCAGACAGATACGAACAAAATGCTGAATTACTAAAACGCCTTTCCGAAAGCGCACAATTTTATCAACAACAACTCACACAACACCCCGATAAGAAAAAAGCCACCGACTACCTCTCTAAAGATCGTGGCCTATCAGGGCAAATCGCCAAGGTATTTGGAATAGGGTATGCCCCGCCGGGTTGGGATAACTTATTAAGAGCCGTTGGGACGCGCGCTGAAAGCCAAGAGCAGTTGTTAATAGGCGGCATGCTTATTGAAAAAAAAGATCAACAGGGTCACTACTATGACCGCTTCCGTGATCGTATTATTTTTCCTATTCGAGACTCTCGTGGGCGTGTTATCGCTTTTGGTGGACGAGCCTTTGGCGATGAGAAACCCAAGTATTTGAATTCACCGGAAACCCCTGTCTTCCATAAAAACCAAGAACTATACGGCTTATTTGAGGCCAAACAAAACACGCCTATATTAGATCAAATATTGGTCGTAGAAGGTTACATGGATGTCATCGTACTTGCTCAACACGGCATCACCAATGCGGTCGCGACACTTGGCACCTCCGTCAACAGCCAACATATACGCAAGCTTTTTAAACTGGTCAGCAAGGTTGTACTTTGCTTTGATGGCGACAAAGCCGGTCGAGCGGCTGCTATTCGCGGATTAGAAGCCTCCTTGCCAGTAATGCAAGACGAAAAGCAAATTCGCTTTCTTTTTCTGCCCGATGGCGAAGACCCAGACTCACTGGTTAGAAAAGAAGGGAAAGAGGCGTTCAACAAACGTTTAGAAGATGCTTCCTCCTTGTCCCATGTGTTATTTGATCATGCTCGCAACCAAGTGACCCTGAACGATGAAGAAGGCGAAGCTCAGTTTGCACGCAACGCAATGGAAATGATCAGAGAGCTCCCTAATGAGCTGACTTTTCGCTCAGTATTGATTCGTCAACTTAGCGATCAATCAGGCATAGACAAGGAAACACTGAGCAAGACTGTTTTCAAAACCCGCCGCCAGACACCCCCTCAGAGCAATCCAGCCACGCCTCAGCCCTACGACGAAACCACACCGCCTCATCATCAATATGACAATGCGCCCCCTATTAGTCACTATGAAGATTACTCGCCTGATCCTCAAACAATGGAGACAGCAGAGTACCCTCGAACACAGGTGCCTAAAAAACCTTTTACTAAAAAACCCTTCTCAAAAGGCAACTATCACAAGGATGCGCCAACACTGCCGCCTGCCGCTCCAAGCCTAAGCCGCATTAAGCAAGCATCACTCTGTTTACTACTCCACCCTCACATTGCTCAAAGCATTGATTTGCCCGACCCAATCATCAATCAGGCCAACGACGAACTGCAGTTTTTTTGTAAAATATGGAGATATTTTGTAAAACACCCCAAAAACAACACCGGAAACTTACTCGGTGAAACGACAGATAACGCCACTTTATCTGCCTTATACGCATTATTAAATCATAAAGATGCAAATACTAAGCTGAAAATAGTCAATGCCTCCCAAGAAGTGCTAGATATGATTTCAGGACTAGAAAAAAATCTAGGCTTAAATAGCAGCATTGAACGGTTGAAAAACAAGGGCAATGAATCCATTAAAGATAACAGCAGTAAGCAGGAGCTACGAAATTTAATGGACTTAATCCGACGTAAGAAATCGTAATTTTTGCTTGATTTTCAGTCAAAAAAAAGAGGATTCTATGGATGAAAGTGATTAAATTTGGTATAATCCGCGGCTTGCTAAACTCCCAAACGAATTTCTAACGATAGGTTGTCGAATGCCAGACACTCAACAGTCACGTCTCAAAGAGCTGATCTCCAAAGGTAAAGAACAAGGTTACCTCACTTTTGCTGAAGTTAACGACCACCTACCAGATGACCTTTCAGACCCGGAGCAAGTAGAAGAAATTATTGCCATGATCAACGACATGGGCATCACAGTTTCTGAAATTGCACCCGATAAAGATAACCTTCTTATGGAAGAAGGCGACTCTACCGATGAAGCCGCGGCAGAAGAAGCCGCTGCTGCACTTGCTGCCGTTGAAGGCGATATTACCCGTACAACAGACCCTGTACGTATGTACATGCGTGAAATGGGTACCGTTGAGCTTTTAACTCGCGCAGGTGAGATTGCCATTGCGAAGCGTATCGAAGAAGGTACCCGCGAAGTCATGGCCGCTGTTTCTTACTTCCCTGGCGCTGTCGATGTATTGCTTGACGCCTACGCAAAAGTACAGGAAGAAGAAGGTCGTTTAAGCGACATCTTTAGTGGTTTCATTGATGGCGATGGTGAAGAACCTGTCTTTGAAGAATTGGCGGTTGAAGAGCCTGTTGTTGAAGAAGACGCGCTAGATAATGACGACGATGACGACAGCGATGACGAAGAGGAAGAAGAGACAGATAACGGACCAGATCCTGAAGAAACTGCTCTACGCTTCAATGACATCGCACGCATCTATGGTGAACTAAAAGTATTACTAGAAAACAGCGATCGACAAGATCCCGCGGTACAAAGTAAACAAGAAGAGCTCAGCATCAGCTTTGCTCCAATTAAGTTAGTGCCAAAAATATTTGACGAACTGATTGATCGTGTTCGTTCACGCATGGAAAAAGTACGTGACCAAGAGCGTCTTATCATGCAAGTGTGTGTGCGTAAATCTGGCATGCCAAGAACAGAGTTTTTGAAGCGCTTCCCTGGCAACGAAACCAACCAAACTTGGTTGCAAGAGCAGATCGATTCTGGCGCAAACTATGCCGCCATGCTTGAAGAAAACGAAGCGGAATTCATGCGCAGTCAGCGTAAACTCCGTGCGGTTGCAAAAGACACTGGTTTGACCATTGCTCAGTTAAAAGAAATTAACCGTCGCATTTCTATTGGTGAAACTCGCGCTCGTCGTGCTAAAAAAGAAATGGTAGAAGCCAACTTACGTTTGGTTATTTCGATTGCGAAAAAATACACTAACCGTGGTTTGCAGTTCTTAGATCTTATTCAAGAAGGCAATATTGGCCTCATGAAGGCGGTCGATAAGTTTGAATATCGTCGTGGTTACAAGTTCTCTACTTACGCTACTTGGTGGATTCGTCAGGCAATTACGCGCTCTATTGCAGATCAAGCACGCACCATTCGTATTCCAGTGCATATGATAGAAACGATCAACAAACTGAATCGTATTTCTCGTCAAATGCTACAAGAAATGGGACGTGAGGCAACACCAGAGGAATTGGCGGCACGCATGGATATGCCTGAAGATAAGATTCGTAAGGTATTGAAAATCGCGAAAGAGCCTATCTCAATGGAAACACCCATTGGTGATGATGAAGACTCCCATCTTGGAGACTTTATTGAAGACGATGGTGCAGAGTCTCCTATTGATATTGCAACAATCGAAGGTCTACGTGAATCAACGACTATGGTGTTGTCCGGCCTAACTGCACGTGAAGCCAAGGTGCTGCGTATGCGTTTTGGTATCGATATGAATACAGACCATACTCTTGAAGAAGTGGGTAAACAGTTTGATGTCACTCGTGAGCGTATTCGTCAAATTGAAGCAAAAGCATTGCGCAAATTGCGTCACCCAAGTCGTTCTGAACACCTGAGAAGTTTCTTAGATGAGTAATTTTTAAATCTTATAAAGAAGATTTAAGCCAAAAAACTGCTTCGGCAGTTTTTTTGTGTCTGCTTTTCACAGATGATAGTTGTTGAGAGATTCAACGCTCTTAACAAAACCCAAAAAAAGGGAAGAACCTCTCAGTTCTTCCCTTTTTTATTTAGTGCTTTGTATTCCGTAAACCACTAATACAATACTTAACGGGCCACAGATTGTGCTAATGCTGTGATCTCATCCCACTTCCCTGCTTTCACAAGGTCTGTGGGCACGATCCAAGAGCCGCCAACACATAATACATTCGGTAATGCCAGATATTCACGGAAGTTACTCGCTCCGATTCCACCCGTCGGGCAAAATTTGATGTCAGGTAACGGGCCGCCAAACGCTTTTAACGCTTTCACACCACCGTTCACTTCTGCTGGGAAGAATTTGAAGCGGTCGTAGCCGTATTCCATGCCTAGAAGAATATCTGAGATAGTCGCCACCGCAGGCAAGTAAGGCACATCGTATTCTTTCCCTACCGCCAACAGATCCGCCGTCATACCTGGGCTAATGATAAATTGAGAGCCCGCCTCAATCGCTTGAATGTATTGTGCTCGCGAACACACTGTTCCAGCCCCAACAATCGCCTCTGGCACTTCTTTACGCAACGCAGTAATGGCTTCTAGTCCAGCGGGTGTGCGCAACGTCACTTCTAATACAGGCACCCCACCCGCGACAAGCGCTTTACCAAGTGAAACAGCTTGTTGTACATCGTCGACAACAATGACAGGAACCACTGGGGTGGCTGTCATTACCTGCTCTGCAGTATAAAAAGTAGTCATTGTTATTTTCCTTTATTGCTTAATAGTCATGCCAATTACGGCCATCTTTGATTGGCAGTGCCATGGATGCAGCAGGTCCCCATGAGCCAGATGCGTACTCTTTCGGACGCTCACTTGTTTGACTCCACGCAGACATAATGCCATCAACCCATCTCCAAGCCGCTTCTACTTCGTCATAACGCATAAAGAGAGTGGCATCGTTACGCATCACATCCAACAACAAACGCTCGTACGCTTCAGGACTACGCTTATCGTTAAAGGCTTCGGTCAAACTCAAGTTCAAATCCACAGGCTGAAGGTTCATGCCCTCACTGGCGCCCGGCACTTTATTCATCACGGTCAAAGAAATCTTTTCTTCAGGTTGCAGACGAATAATCAACTGATTACGTTGCAGTTGACGATTACTTTCGTCGCTAAAAATACTGTGCGGCACAGATTTATATTGTATAACAATTTCAGAATAACGTTGCCCTAAACGTTTGCCCGTACGCAAATAAAAGGGGACGCCCGCCCAACGCCAGTTATCAATATCGGCACGCAGTGCGACAAAGGTCTCCGTTCTTGAGTTAGGGTTACTGCCCTCTTCGTCAAAATACCCTTTGACCTCTTTCCCTTTGATCATGCCTTTTGCATACTGACCGCGCACTGTCTTAGTGTAAGCGTTCGCACCGGCAATAGGGCGCAATGCTTTTAGTACTTTAATTTTTTCATCACGAACAGAATCTGCATCCATACGCCCTGGCGGCTCCATCGCCACCAAACAAAGCAACTGAATTAAATGGTTTTGCACCATATCGCGCATCGCGCCGGCGTTATCATAGTATCCCCAGCGCCCTTCAACACCGACTGTCTCAGAAACGGTAATCTGTACGTTATCAATGTGTGCACTGTCCCAAAGCGGCTCAAACAAGGTATTACCAAAACGAATCGCCAGCAAATTTTGCACGGTTTCTTTTCCAAGGTAATGGTCTATTCGAAAAGCTTGTTGCTCAGTAAAGTTCTTCATGACCTCATCATTGATCGCACGCGAGGACATCAAATCACGCCCTAAAGGCTTTTCTAACACCACACGCATACGCTCAGCATTCAGGCCGTGAGATGCTAAAGAAGAACAAATCGAACCAAACAAATCTGGCGAAGTCGCAAGGTAAAAAACCACATCACGGTTATCACCACCAATCTGGTGATCATTTAATCGTACAAAATCCGCTTCTTGTTGAGCATCAACAGACACATAACTCAGGCGCTCTTTAAAACGCGGCCACGTTTTTTCATCACCGACGCTAGAAGGCACAAACTCATCCAACGCGGTACGAATTCTTTCTTGGTATTCTTGTGTGCTTACTTCCCGTCTTGATGCGCCGATAATGCGTGTAGTGGGGGCAAGTAACCCGTCCATATCCAAGTGATACAGAGCAGGCAACAATTTGCGCATGGCAAGATCACCGCCACCACCGAAAATGACAACATCGCACGCTTTTAAGCTGGCCTTCATTTTATTCTCCAATTAATTTAGGCGTTAGACACAAGATAAGACGCATAACACGCACACCCCATGAGCCCTGGGTATTCAGACATTACGACAAAAGTCGGAATAGGTGAAACAAAGGCTTTCATACGACCTTTATCTTGCATCGCATCACGAAAACCGCTACCAAGAATTTCATTAACATAACGTGGCACAATGCCACCGGCAATATAGACACCGCCTCTGGACTCGATGGACAACACTAGGTCACCAATGACTCGACCCAAAAACACAAAAAATTGTTCAAAACTCGCCTTAGCAATAGGGTCGTTACCCAAAGATAATGCTGCCCCTATTTCAGGTGCCGTCAGACGCTTTTCTATGCCTTGACGCAGTGATAGGGCCTCATAAATATTTTCAAGGCCAGCGCCTGATAAAACACGTTCCGCTGACACGCGATGATGGCGAGCTCTTAAAAACGTCAAAATATAGTCTTCCATCTCATTACAAGACGATAAATCAACATGACCCCCTTCACCAGGGAGCACTCGGTTTGGTGCCCCCTCTTGAGGGATCACACACGACACACCTAACCCTGTACCCGCGCCGATTACCCAACAAGGGGAAGTAGGGTCGACATGGGTCTGATCACCAACAGCAATTAAATCTTCTTTATTCAACACTTCTAGACAATAGCCAACCGCATCAAAATCATTAAGCAGAGCAACGGCTTTATCTTCACCAAAATACGCTTGTATCTCATCACGAGTGAAGTGCCAAGGATTATTAGAAAACCGAATAACCGCTTGGTTAACAGGACCTGCAATCGCCAATACAACAGCATCAATATCTTGTAGGTTGACGCTCGAACTTTTTAAATATTCAGTAGCAGCATCGAAAAAACTGGCGTAATCAACACACGGAAACACCTTAACTTCTTGCGGCGTATACTGATAGATAGGCACTAATGCAAAGCGCGCATTGGTGCCACCGAGATCGGCAATTAAAGCGTGGGACATAAACGAACCCTATTTAATTTTCTGAAATTTTACAACAAAGAAGAGGTGAAAAATACCATATAACAGAAAAATAAAACGATAAAATGTAATTAAATTACAAACTATCTCAGCCTATTAAGAAATTTAAACACTTTCGTTGGAACGGATCTTTTGCGATTATTTTTATATTGATAGAGGCGTTCATCCGCCAATTTGAGCAGGTATTTGTAGCTACTAGGAGAATCAGAGATCACACTGGCACCGCCATAACTGACTGTAATAGGAACCAGATTCGACTTGTACCGCAACGGGTTCGCTTGTAAATACTCTTGTATTGATTCAGCAATCAACAATGCCTGTTCGTAGCTCTTACCTGGCATCACAAAAACAAACTCGTCACCGGCAAAACGGAACGTTAACCCCTGTTTATGCACGTACTTTAACAGTCGTTTGGCAATGTATTCTAAAACCTCATCCCCACAGTCATGGCCTAGCGTATCATTAATCGATTTAAAGGCATCGCAGTCAACAAACACCACCGTCAAGTCTCGGTTTTGTGCTTTTGAACGGGCAAATTCACGATCTAACATCAATTCAAGCTGGCGACGGTTCAACAGCCCAGTAAGGGGATCGCGAGTCGCCAGGTATTCCAATTTTTCTCGAGCGGTGACGTTGCTCAAACAAATAGAAATTTTAATGGCCAGTTGATCAAGCAAAAATGTATCTTTGGTGTGTGCATCATAACGTGTACTGTCGGAGTCAGCCTGACAAAACAAACCGACAAGCTCACCATCAATCGTCAGAGGGGAAATAGCCACAGAGGCCACAATATCACGGTAAACAGGAGGAATGATTTCCCAGCAACGACTTAAATTCGTATTCAGCAAAATCGTCTTGTTACTGGACTTAATGATATCAATCATTGAGCGACGGCGAGTAAACAACACCCTATCTTTCAAATCAGGCATTTTTTCCAGACTTTCAATTAGGTGCGATAAAGGCGCTTCATTGATTAGGTTGACCCAGACATAAGGGACATGAAAATGCTTTTGCACTTCTTTCGTCAGCGTCGACACGAACTGATCACAACGGCCAATAGATAGGATACAACGCTCAATTTCAAAAAATTTACGCGCAATTTCTTCGTTATGCCTTACATTGTCAATCAATTCATTAATATCGTGCATTCACCATGCCTTATTACGCCTTCGCTTGACAAAGACGTTCCCTAAAAACGGCCTACAGTTCAAAAATATATTCCTGAAAAAGCCTTACCTTTCACTAAATAAAGTCAAATAACGTTACATCATAGTACGATGCTTAAACACTTTGAGCCATAGATTGAATGCGAAATGCGCGTTTTTAAGTCAAAAAAACGACGAAGAGAATGCATCAGATACTGTTATAAGCGACATTGAATACTCCCATCAGAAATCACACCATATTCGCACTGTCTGTTTAAAAATATCCTCAACGAAAGCCATTTAAGAAAACGACCTAGACGCCGATATGTTTTTATATGAGATTAAATGAGCGATATGATGAACATTAGAGACGTTGTCGAAACACAGGTTACCCAAAGCAGCCAAGCGGGCCAACCGGTATCGGGCAATGCGCATTTTGCTTTATTGATGAGCTTATTCAACCAACCAGGGCCATCTATCATAGATACCCCAGATACACTCAGCGCCCACCAACCTCACGCCATCACGCGTCCCATACAGTTTTCTCACAGCATCAGTGAAAACCCAAGCGCCAATATTGCCTTGTTAAAAGCATTGAGTTTAGAGCCTCTCGCCGAAGGTCGATCTACACCCTATGATGCCGTAGAAAATCTAGAGCAACAAATTCATTTTCGTGCCTAATTACCCTATAACTCGATTCAAAGAGGCATTCTCAGGCCAATAACGTTAAAGAATATTACGTTTAAAAGCATTGATCCTATTGACTGCCCCCAATAGCAAGTGAACAGCGTTGAAATAACGCACTCCATTGTTGAGCATGGTATTGAGATGCCGATTGATAAGACTGCCATTGCGCATTGGAATCTGACATGGAGAACTGCTGAAAAAACTGGGTCATCTCGCCATTCATTGGCGCACTTAGCTCATACAGACGATTCAGTAAAGGCAGTACTTGGTAAGCACTCTGATTAATTCTGCCCATGTAGGGTTGAATGATGTCGACATAATGCACTTCGAACTGTTGCTTAAGATACACCGTTGGCGCACCACACTGATCGCGGGTTAACGTGTTGAGACTTTCTGCCACGAGTGACAAATATTGCGTTAATTGAGTCAAGGTATACAAAAGACGACCTGCATACTCACTGTCCATTAGCGCTTTTAGGTCTTGCTCAAAAACGGCGTTATCCAATGTCGGCAAAGAATCTAACCTTTCCCCAATCGAAACCAGTCGATTCAATGCATCTAATAAAGCTTGTTGCTCCGTAACGGCATAATTAAGCGGAATAAAACCATTCGATAAACTGAAAAACGCACTACTCTCTTCACCATTAAAAATCGCGTTAGCAAACGCTTTTGGCAACTCCACACGCTTTTGTTGTGCGACCTGGTACAGGTCTTCTGCCAACTCTTCATCGTCTATCTCACAAGACTCTATGGCTCGTATGATATCCAGCTCATACAAAAAGCGCTGGCTGTCTGGCATCACTTTACCTAGGATACTGTTTTTCTTCCCAGCAACGGCTCCTACATCACACTGCTGCAGTGACAAAAAATCTAATAACCCAATATCAAACTCTGTAAGAGGCTGCTGACGAAAGCGAGCAGAAGGAAGTCGTTCTGGCATTAGGGCTGCTGGCAGTCCAATCGAAATAAACTGGGATCGGTTCAAATCTGTGAGATATTGAGACAATAAAGCATCAGACTTAAAACGCATATCACATGCACTCGTCACAACGAGTATAATGCTCCATAACAACACCCAAGAAATAAAAGGTTTTCTATACATGAATAAGTTGCTCATCCAAAAACGAGAAGAACTCTCTGAAACACGCGTTGCGAAAATGGTCTTTCCAGGCACAACCAATCATTACGACACACTCTTTGGTGGTATTGCTTTGCAATGGATGGATGAAGTGGCTTATATCGCGGCAACACGCTTTTCCAGAAAAACAGTAGTGACCATTTCCACGGAGCAAATAGATTTTAAACAGCCTATTCCTGCTGGTATTTTGGTGGAATTAGTCGCCCGCGTTATTCACGTTGGCCGCACCTCTCTCAAAGTCGAGGTGTCTATTTATCTTGAACAATTGCATAGCGATGGACAAGAAAAAGCCATTACAGGACACTTCAATTTTGTTGCCGTCGATGAAGAAAGCCGTAAACCCGTACCGATATTTGATGAAGACACCGCAACAAACTAATACAACGTGGCAAACAGTGCACTATCGTGCTGTTTGCCACAGCTTTTGCTTAGTTTGCTTGGCGCTTCGCAATTTCAGCAGCCAACTCATCAAAGCTTTTCTCTGCTTCTAACTTCTGAAATAAAGCTGCTTCATTGCGCATAGAAGAACGAAGAATACTTTCTGCTGCCTCTTCCGCTTCAGCGGGATTCAAGCCAACCAACACAACTAAGCCACCTGATGGCGTTGGCATTTGGCGAATCACTTTTGAGCCTATAAGCTCTTGCTCAGTAACTTGCTTAGTCACAACCGTGTTCACACGGTCTACGGTCTCTGCATCACCAGCGCCCGTGGTTTCAACATATTGCTTAACCATATTTTGCAGATCGACGTTCAACACTTGAGCCAATTCCACACGTGCTGCCGTCGCAGCCATTTGCTTCATATAGTTAGGACCAGCTGCCGATTTTTCACTGTAACCCACTGCTGACAAGGCCACACCCTCTAACGGAGCGCCACACACCCAATCAGGCGCAGCTTGGTTTGAGCCATCCGCAAAAGTACAATCTGGAACCGACACTTGTGGTGCATTCAACACTTCTTTGCTGCAAGCAACCAATGCCACACTGGCAACCAAAACACTTATTAACTTTAGTTTCATTTTATTTCCCTTCCATAATGGACAACTTAGTCACATCACCTATAAAGCCCAATAAGAAGCCTTTGTGATAGGCTTTCAGTTTAAAATAGATACGTTATTAAATACAAAAAAGGGCGCTATAAATAGCACCCTTTACAATCAAATTGCATGAGCAATTACTCAGCGTAAGACGCTTTCTCTTCTTCTGTCACATCTTTCATGGACAGTTTGATACGACCGCGAGCATCAACATCTAGCACTTTCACGATGACATCTTGGCCTTCTGAAAGGAAGTCAGTCACAGCACGAATACGCTCTTCAGCGATCTGTGAGATGTGAACCAAACCATCTTTACCTGGTAAGATATTCACGAAGGCGCCGAATTCAGCAAGACGTACAACTTTACCTTTGTAAAGTTTATCGATTTCCGCTTCCGCAGTGATTTCATGAATGATCAGTAATGCCGCATCTGAAGAAGCTTTATCCGCCGCAAAAATACGTACCGTACCGTCATCATCAAGATCGATCGAAGCGCCTGTTTTCTCAGTGATAGAACGAATCGTTGCACCACCTTTACCGATAACATCACGGATTTTTTCAGGATCAATCTTGATGGTTGCCATAGAAGGTGCGTTTGGCGATACTTCTGGACGAGCATAGCCGATCACTTGAGCCATCTTACGAAGGATGTGCTTACGTGCTTCCATTGCCTGGCTTAGAGCGATATCCATGATTTCTTCATTGATACCTTCGATTTTAATGTCCATTTGCAGCGCAGTAATACCTTCTTCGGTACCCGCTACTTTAAAGTCCATATCACCAAGGTGATCTTCGTCACCCAAGATATCTGTCAATACAGCAAAACCGTCTTCTTCTTTAATAAGACCCATTGCAATACCTGCAACAGGTGCTTTAAGAGGAACACCAGCGTCCATCATTGATAGGGACGCGCCACAAACAGACGCCATTGAGCTGGAGCCGTTAGATTCTGTAATCTCAGAAACAACACGAATGGTGTATGGGAACTCATCTTCAGATGGCAATACAGCCTGAACACCGCGGCGAGCCAAACGACCGTGGCCGATTTCACGACGACCCACACCACCCATACGACCACACTCACCAACGGAGTAAGGAGGGAAGTTGTAATGCAACATGAAGCTGTCTTTGCTTTCGCCTGTTAAGCCGTCTGTCATTTGTGAATCACGGCTAGTACCTAGAGTACAAGTCGCAATGGCTTGCGTTTCGCCACGTGTAAACAAAGCAGAGCCGTGAGTTTTGCTCAGCAAACCCACTTCCACGTTGATTGGACGTACGGTTTTGTTGTCACGACCATCAATACGTGGCTGACCGTCGATCACTCGACGACGTACCGTACGTTTTTCAAGTTTTGCAAAAGCGCCCGTCACGTCAGCTTCAGAAAATTCGCCTTCTTCCGTAACCAATGCTTCAACCGCAGCGCTACGAACTTCACCTAGCTTCGCGTAGCGAGCCATTTTTTCACTGATGCCGTACGCTTCTTCGATTTGTGCTGCGTAACCTGTTGCGAGTGCTTCGGTTAGTGAAACATTAACCGCTTCTGCTTCCCACTCCCAACGAGGCTTAGCGCACTCAGTGGCGAATTCAGAGATTGCCGTGATAGCCGCTTGCATTTCTTTGTGTGCGTAAAGCACCGCACCCAGCATTTCGTCTTCGGTAAGCTCTTGCGCTTCAGACTCAACCATTAAGACGGCGTCTTTGGTGCCAGCAACGACCATGTCTAGCAAAGAACCATCTAGGTCAGCGTAGCTTGGGTTAAGAACATAACCAGACTCGTCGTTAAAGCCAACACGTGCTGCACCAATAGGACCATTAAATGGAATACCGGAAATCGTCAAGGCGGCAGACGTTGCCAACATAGCCGCGATGTCTGCGTCTAAGTTCGTGTTCGTCGACATAACAGTACAAACTACTTGTACTTCGTTCATGAAGCCTTTTGGAAACAATGGACGAATCGGGCGGTCGATAAGGCGTGACGTTAACGTTTCTTTTTCAGAAGGACGCCCTTCACGTTTTAGGAAGCCACCTGGAATTTTACCCACTGCATAAGCACGCTCTTGGTAGTGAACAGACAGTGGGAAAAAGTCTTGTCCTGGCTTAGCTGATTTCGCGCCAACAACGGTTGCAAGCACTTGCGCGTCGCCAATAGTACAAAGAACGGCACCGGTTGCTTGACGAGCAATGCGGCCTGTTTCTAGTGTTACGGTATCGTTACCGAACTGAAAAGTTTTTGTCGTAATACTCACACGTATTCCTTCTGTTTAAAAAAATTCTTCTCCCAAAGACCTCTTTTTAAGCCAGTACTCATATGAACTCTCTTAGATTTTATCAGCAAGCTTTTTAATAAATCTTTCTGACAAAACAAAAGCGCATATGAAGTACAGGCTGTCCCTTGGGAGTGCAATAAAAAAAGGGCCATAATAATTTATGGCCCTTTCTCAGTCTTAGCGACGCAGACCTAGTTTTTTGATCAAACTAGTGTAACGAACTGCATCTTTACGCTTAAGGTAATCCAACAATTTACGACGTTGGTTTACCATACGGATTAAACCGCGACGAGAATGGTGGTCATGGATATGAGATTTAAAGTGACCTTGTAAACCTTCGATGTTCTTAGTCAACAATGCTACTTGAACTTCAGGAGAACCTGTGTCGCCTTCTGCTACTTGAAACTCTTTAACCAACGCTGCTTTTGATTCTGCAGACAATGCCATAATCTATATCTCCAAATTAATATGCTATAAAAAGTAAAGGATAGCCGAGCATATTTTCAGTCATCCTATACGAGCAAGTTTACCACCCTTTTTCGCAGAACTCACTGCTATTATAGGGAGAACTCTCTCGTATTAACCAATCGATAAGGTCGCAAGTGCACGCCTCTTATTTGCCCTAACCCCAGAAATCGCTGAGTGCCATGATCAAACATCCTGACGACCGTTTCATCTTCTAAAGAAACAGGACTTTGCACGGTTCGTCCAAACATCATGTTAATGCTGTCTGCTTCGGACAAATCGACTTTCTCAAAATGCTCCACCGCAGTGTCCATGGATATCAAATAAGAATCTAAGGCTTCGTAACCTTGCTCGGCAACGGCTTCAAACTCTTCCAATGTCATCATGTCTTCCGGCGCATAACCTGCTGTCGAAATTCGATGCAACGAGTGAAGATGCGCACCACAGCCTAATGCTTCACCAATATCTTCCCCAATGGTACGAATATAAGTGCCCTTTGAGCACTGAATATCCAATGTAAGGGTGTCTTCGGTTCTTGAAATCAGACTCAAATCAGAAATAGTCACACGACGACGCTTCCTTTCAATCACAATCCCCTGTCGGGCATATTCATAAAGAGGCTTACCTTCGTGCTTCAATGCAGAGTACATCGGAGGGATTTGCTCTATCTCTCCACGAAAACGCGCTAATACGGCGTCTAACGCCTCGTCAGAAAGAGCAGGAACCGTTTCATCAGTGAGCACCTCACCTTCCCGATCCCCTGTGGTGGTACGTTTACCAAGCTGTATACACGTCAGATAACGCTTGTCGGCATCCAACAAATATTGCGAAAACTTGGTTGCGTCACCAAAACATAAAGGCAGCATGCCTGTTGCCAGAGGGTCAAGCGCTCCAGTGTGTCCCGCTTTGGCTGCTTGATACAACCGGCGGACGCGTTGCAATGCCTGACTTGAACTTAATCCTATGGGCTTGTTCAGCAGAACGATTCCGTCTACTGAACGCCATTTTGCCTTTGCCATACGAACCTATTACTCGCCTTCGTTGCCCTGTTTCGTCTCATCATCACGAATTGCTTCGTCAATCAAAGCTGACATACGTGAGCCATTCACAACACTTTGGTCATAATGGAAACGCAAATGAGGCATAACACGAAGCTTCACTTCTTGTGCTAATCGACGACGCAAAAAACCCTTTGCACTATCAAGTGCCGCTTGGTTTTCTGCCAGCACATCAGGCTGATCGTCTTTTCCTAACACAGTATAATAAATGTCTGCATAGCCTAAATCTTTTGCTACACGCACTTCATTCACTGTAACCAACCCTAAACGCGGGTCTTTTACTTCAAACTGGATCAAAGGTGCCAGCTCCTTCTGGAGCTGGTCGCCAATCCGACTAGTACGACTAAATTCGCCTGCCATGATTTTGCCTTATTAAAGCGTACGCGCTACTTCGACGGTTTCAAAAACCTCGATCTTATCGCCTACTTTGACATCGTTGTAGTTTTTCACACCGATACCACATTCCATACCACGGCTTACTTCACTCACAGCGTCTTTAAAGCGACGCAATGACTCAAGCTCACCTTCGTAAATAACAACATCATCACGCAATACGCGAATCTGCTTACTACGGTACACCGTGCCTTCAATGACCATACAGCCGGCAATCAAACCGAACTTAGGCGAACGGAAGATATCACGCACTTCAGCCGTACCCTTGATGTCTTCGCGAAGGTCTGGAGACAACATACCAGACAGGGCGGATTTCACGTCATCAATGATGTTATAGATGATGCTGTAGTAACGAAGATCAACACTTTCACGTTCGATGAACTGTTTCGCAGAGCTGTCAGCACGTACGTTGAAGCCGAAGATAACCGCATCTGACGCCAAGGCCAACGTTGCATCTGTTTCCGTAATACCACCTACGCCACTTGAAATCACATTCACTTTTACTTCATCTGTATTCAGATCAGTCAATGATTTAATCAGCGCTTCAAGGGAGCCACGTACATCTGCTTTTAAAACCACATTTAGAGTACGAACTTCGTCTTTGCCCATTTCAGAGAACAAGTTCTCTAACTTAGCAGAGTGCTGACGAGCAAAACGCACTTCACGGTATTTGCCTTGACGGAAGTTAGCCACTTCGCGCGCTTTACGCTCATCGGCAACAACAATGAACTCTTCGCCGGCTTCTGGTGTACCATCAAGACCTAGAATTTCCACAGGAATTGAAGGGCCCGCTGAATTGATGGCTTTGCCGGTTTCATCAAGAAGTGCACGAACGCGACCCATTTGAAGACCCGCCAAAACAATGTCTCCTTTTTTCAAGGTACCGTTTTGTACAAGCAAAGTCGCAACGGAGCCACGACCACGGTCAAGGCGAGCCTCAACAACAACCCCTTTCGCAGGCGCACTTGGTACGGCCGTTAATTCAAGTACTTCAGACTGAAGCAATACGGCTTCAAGCAACTCTTCGATCCCTTCACCTGACTTAGCTGACACACCGATAAACTGAACGTCGCCGCCCCATTCTTCAGGCACAACTTCTTGAGCAACCAATTCGTTTTTAACACGATCGAGATCAGCGCCTTCTTTATCGATCTTAGTGATCGCAACAACCATTGGCACTTCAGCAGCGCGAGCATGCTGAATGGCTTCGATTGTTTGAGGCATAACGCCATCATCCGCCGCACACACAAGAATAACGATGTCTGTTGACTTAGCACCACGAGCACGCATAGAAGTAAAGGCAGCGTGTCCTGGTGTATCAAGGAAACTGATCATGCCATGGGGCGTTTCTACGTGGTAGGCACCAATGTGCTGTGTAATACCACCGGACTCACCTGCGGCAACACGGGTAGTACGAATGTAATCAAGTAGAGACGTTTTACCATGGTCAACGTGTCCCATTACGGTAACAACAGGCGCGCGTTTAATTGCTTCACCTTCATAATCGATGGCTTCAATCATGTCGTTTTCGACAGCATTTTCGTCAATCAATTTAACCGTATGGCCCATTTCCTCAACAACAAGTGTCGCTGTGTCACGGTCAATCGTTTGGTTAATGGTCGCCATTGCGCCCATTTTGAACATAATTTTAATAACTTCAGCGCCCTTCACTGCCATTTTCTCAGCAAGGTCAGCCACTGTAATGCTTTCAGGTAAAGCAACCTCATGGACCATTTTCGCTGTTGGCTTTTGGAAACCATGTTCTTGTTTTGATTGCTTCTTGTTCTTACGACCCAATTTACCACGACGAGTAAACTCATCCTCGCCGTTTACATTGACGCGAGAGCTACGTTTGTTTTCTGGGTTATTACGACCACGAGGTTTGTCTTTGTCGTTATCGTGTCGAACTGGGCCTTTTTTGCCTTTCGGTGCCACAGTGGACTTTTTACTGTCCGTTGCAGGCTGAGAGACTTTCTTAGACGCTTTAGGCTTGGGTGATTCCACGGGTTGTGCCGCTCCTGTATCGGAGACATTCTGCTCCGTATCATTGACCGCGCCAGCATCTGCTTTAGCGGCTTTCGCCGCAGCTTCTTGACGCGCTTTTTCTTCAGCTTCGGCCTTCGCTTTAGCTGCCTTCTCTTCTTCTAACTTACGCTCAGCTTCTAAACGAGCAGCTTCTGCCGCTAAACGCTCTTGCTCTTCGGCAAGGCGTTTGGCCAGTAATTTTTCTTGCTGACGTGCTTCTTCACTTACTTCATCACGCTTAACATAAGTACGCTTTTTCTTTACCGCTACGTTAACGGCTTTGCCGCCATCACGAGACAAGGTGCTGTTTGTCTTTCGTTGCAAAGTAATACGCTGACTGCCTGAAGACTCACCATGTTGGCGCTTCAAGTAGCTTAATAGTGTTTGCTTTTCCAAGTCAGAAACTTCTTGGTCTGCACTCGTTTGAGGCAATCCAGCATCTTTCATCTGAGTTAGTAGTTTATCGACTGGTGTTTTCACCAATTCGGATAGTATCTTTACGGTTTGAACTGTCATCAAGTTCCCCCTTGTGTGCTCAGATTTTATTCAGATTCGGCGAACCAAGGCGCACGAGCAGTCAAAATTAAACTTCCTGCACGTTCTTCGGTCATACCGTCAATATCAAGCAATTCATCTACAGACTGCTCAGCAAGATCTTCCATCGTGGCAACGCCCATAGAGGCAAGTACCAAAGCAAGGTGATTGTCCATACCTTCCATTGCCAGTAGATCGGCAGCCGGTTTTGCACCTTCTAATTGCTGTTCAGCTTTAAGCGCTTGATTCAACAGAGATTCTTTCGCTCTAGAGCGCAGCTCATTCACCAAATCTTCATCAAATCCATCAATATCTAACATTTCGTCCATTGGGATGTACGCCACTTCTTCTAATGAAGTGAATCCCTCGTCGACCAATTGAATCGCCAGATCGTCGTCGATATCCAACCCTGTCACAAAAACATCAATCAGCTTTTGTGATTCTTCTTGTTGTTTCGCCTGCGCGTCTTCACTGGTCATAACGTTAAGCGCCCAACCGGTTAAAGAAGAGGCAAGACGAACGTTCTGACCATTACGGCCAATAGCCTGTGCCAAATTGTCGCTATTAACAGCCACATCCATTGAGTGAGCGTCTTCATCAATCACAATGGAATCAACTTCAGCAGGCGCCATAGCATTAATAACAAGCTGTGCTGGGTTATCGTCCCATAGAACAATATCAACACGCTCGCCATTCATCTCATTCGACACCGCTTGAACACGAGCGCCGCGCATACCCACACAAGCACCAATAGGATCGATGCGGCGGTCGTTTGTTTTCACTGCAATTTTAGCACGTAATCCGGGGTCGCGGGCAGCACCACGGATATCAATCACTTCTTCCGAAATTTCTGGCACCTCTAAACGAAACAGCTCAATCATGAACTCAGGCGCATTACGGGAAAGAATAAGCTGGGCACCGCGGCTATCGTCACGAATCTCAAGCAACAAAGCACGAATACGATCATTCATTCTGAAGCTTTCACGGGCAATAAGCTGGTCTTTAGGTAAAGAAGCTTCCGCATTTTCACCTAAATCGATAATTAAACTATCGCGGGTAACTTTCTTCACTTGACCATGAACAAGCTTACCCACTTTCTCAGTGTAAAGCGCCACCATTTTAGCGCGCTCTGCCTCACGTACTTTTTGCACAATAACTTGCTTTGCAGTTTGTGCAGCAATACGACCAAATACCTCAGACTCAACTTCTTCTTCGTAAACACCACCAATGGCTACACCAAGGTTTTGTTCTTCTGAATCATCTATAGTCAGTTCATAAGCAGGTGCAGAGTAATCTTCGTCTGCAACAATATTCCATTGACGATACGTTTTATAATCGCCTGAACGTTGGTCAATAGAAACACGAATCAATGCGTCTTCTTCAAAACGGCGTTTGGCAGCACTCGCTAAGGCAATTTCAACTGCTTCAAAAATGACTTGTTTTGGGACATCTTTTTCGTTGGAAACAGCTTCTACTACCAAAAGAATTTCTTTGCTCATCCTTTTAGCCTCTCTTCAAGGTTAATTTTTAAAATTGTGGAACGACATTCGCCTTATCGATCAGATCGATTGGCAATAAATATTCTTCTTGATCGACTCGAATGACGACATCTTCACTTTCAAGACCGACTAATTGGCCTTTAAATTTACGGCGACCATCAAAAGGGACGCGTAGACGCAGAGACACGACCGAACCAACATAGGCTTGATACTGTGCTAGGCTGAATAAAGGACGGTCTAGACCGGGAGAAGATACTTCAAGGTTGTATTCTCCGGTGATAGGGTCTTCAACATCTAAGATGGAACTGACTTGACGACTGACTCGCGCACAATCTTCAACATCAATCCCTTTTTCATCATCTGTTTCAATAAAAATGCGAAGTACTGAATCCTTGCCTAATGACAAGTATTCCATACCCCAAAACTCAAATCCTAAACCTTCAACGACTGGTCGAATAAGTTCTTCTAAAATCGTGTATTTTGCTGACAATCGTTTTCTCCGAAAACTAATTTTATAAAACGCAGAAACAAAAAACGGGCTCTAGGCCCATTTTATTTTAAACAGTATAAGGAACAGATAATAAAAAACCCCATATAGGGGTTCATAACACTCATCTAAAAAATGAGCATTCTCCGTTAGGAGTTGATAACTGTGACACTTACTATACAAAGGTCATTTAATAACGAGACTAACAACCTTGTTTAATATTCGCACATTATACACAAGAACATGAGTTAGTTCAAGATTGGTGCGGATGGGGGGACTCGAACCCCCACGAGCATAGCTCACCACCCCCTCAAGGTGGCGCGTCTACCAATTCCGCCACATCCGCAAATCTTCACCACTCATGATGCACCACCTTAAAAGGTTGGCACAAGCATTTTTTATTCCGTAACAGGCAAGTCAGAACTTGTCTTTTTCTCATTGCCTAAGTTTGGTAAATCTACTGAACCATCTACTTGATCTGCTGAAGGAACAAAATCAAGCGCACCAGATACACTTTTGGCTTGCTCACTGGCGAAAAACGCCAATCCAAAACTTGTCAAAAAGAATATCAATGCAAACAAAGCGGTCATTTTACCAAAAAAACTACTACCACCTTGGCTACCAAATACAGTCTGGGACGCGCCGCCACCAAAAGAAGCACCGGCATCAGCACCCTTGCCTTGCTGCAACAAGACCAATGCAATAATAGCGATGGCCGCCAATACATGCAAAACTAAAATAAGTGATTCCATTAATTAACCCGCTGCCTTAACAATCTCTATAAATTCTTTTGCATCTAAAGATGCACCACCGACAAGAGCACCGTCCACGTCGGGCATTTCAAACAACGCAGCACTTGTGGATGCTTTCACACTGCCGCCGTATAAAATCTGTATTTTTTCTGCAATTGACTCTGAATGCTGAGCTAAAAAAGCTCTTATCGACTGATGCACCTCTTGGGCTTGCTCAGAACTCGCCGATAACCCCGTACCTATTGCCCAAACTGGCTCGTACGCAATAACCATACGACTGAAAGCATCAACACCTAACAAATCAATAACAGCTTGAATCTGACGTTCACAAACAACCAGTGTTTGATTCAATTCACGCTCTTCAAGTGTTTCACCTACGCATAACATAGGCGTTAAACCTGCCTCTAAAACAGCCTTAGCTTTTAGAGCAACAACTTGGTCACTTTCACTATACAAAGAACGTCGTTCCGAGTGCCCAAGTAAAACATACTTGACACCAAAATCACTCAACATAAGCGCAGAAACTTCGCCAGTGTAAGCACCTTTCTCTTCATGACTGGCGTTTTGAGCAGCCAGCACAATGTCACTATCAGCCAGTGCAGTAGACACTTCAGACAAGTAAGGAAAGGAAGGAGAAACAACCACTTCGGAATTAGAAGACTTCATCGCACACAAGCCGCTAAGCAAAGAGTCAATGGACGCCTTGGAGCCATTCATTTTCCAGTTACCCGCTACTATTTTTTGACGAATCATCTTCTAACCCCTAAATTCGAGGCGCCCATTCTATGGAATGGACGCCATTGTTTCAAGCATTTATTTATCAATTGCGCCACAGTAACGCGGTTAATCTGCCATTTTAGAAGAAACAACAGCCTCTACTTCTGCCACCAAATAATCCACAAGCTCATCCACTGTCTCATCTTCTCGCCCTTCCACCATCACACGAATCAAAGGCTCAGTACCGGATGCTCTAAGCAGAACACGACCAAGCCCATTCAACCGCTCGTTAGCGACGGCAATGGCTTTTTGTAAGGCCGGCTCTTCGTTTGGCACAAACCGTTTGGCTACACGGATATTTTTAAGCTTTTGGGGGAATTTAACCAAGCCAACAAGTAACTCATCAAGGCTCTTCTCTTCCTCAACCATCGCTCTCAACACTTGCAATGCGGCAATAATACCATCGCCCGTCGTTGTTATTGATTTACATACGATATGACCCGATGGCTCACCACCCAAAACCCAGCCATGCTGAACCAGTTTTTCGTTGACGTAACGATCGCCAACAGCGGCCCGACTAAAACCAATACCTGTTTCAGAGAAAGCCAGCTCTAAACCAAAATTACTCATAAGAGTGCCCACAACACCGCCACTAAAACGGCCTGTACGCATTAGATGGTTGGCAATAATATACAAAATATCATCCCCATCACGCACCACACCATTACGGTCGACTAATATGAGGCGGTCTCCATCACCATCTAGAGCAATACCGATGTCAGCTTCTTCTGCCAACACATTTTTGCGCAGCAATTCAGGCTTTGTCGCACCACTAAACTCATTGATGTTCAAACCATCTGGGTTGACACCAATTGAAATCACCTCGGCACCCAACTCAGAAAACACTTTGGGTGCGACGTGATACGTTGCGCCATCTGCGCAGTCTACAACAATTTTCAGCCCACTCAGTTGCAAGCCAATAGGGAAGGTTCCCTTGCAGTATTCAACATAACGGCCCGCAGCATCATCAATGCGTCGAGCACGACCAATACGGTCTGAATCAACAACGACCATAGGCTGCTCAAGAAAATACTCGATGCGCTCTTCTAGCTCATCGGATATTTTTCCGCCTTCAGCAGAAAAAAACTTAATCCCATTGTCTGTATAAGGATTGTGAGAGGCACTGATAACAATGCCAGCACTGGCTCGAAAAGTACGCGTTAAATAGGCAATAGCAGGCGTTGGCATAGGCCCAACCAAACGCACGTCCGCACCAGCCGCTACGATACCGGACTCTAATGCCGACTCAAACATGTAACCAGAAATCCGCGTATCTTTACCTATCAGGATTTTCTTATCGTGCTCTTTAAAAACTTGACCCGCTGCCCAGCCCAATTTAAGCATAAACTCTGGTGTTATTGGGTGACTGCCTACTTTCCCGCGAATTCCATCTGTACCAAAGTATTTGCGCATCAATCCTCTCTCTCAATCCGATACATTAGCTCTAACATTTCTACATGAGGCTTGACATCATGCACTCTAAACATTCGTGCGCCCTTGGCGTAGGTCGCCGCATTGGCTCCCATCGTGCCATAAAGACGCTCATCGATAGGCAAATTCAATACATCGCCTATCATGGTTTTTCTGGACACACCGATCAGCACTTCAAAACCAAGCTGTCGAAAATGCTGAGTATGTCGCAGTAAACTTAAATTATGGTCTAGCGTCTTGCCAAAACCAATACCAGGGTCCAATAAGATGTTCGAGCGATCAATACCGACAGTTTCACAGGCAGCCACCCTCGACAAGAGATAATTTGATACTTCATCAACCACAGAAACATAGTTAGGCTGATCCTGCATCGTTTTTGGACCACCTTTCATGTGCATAAGGCAAACAGGCAGGCCTGATTTAGCCGCTGCCTGCAACGCACCTTCACGCTCAAGCGCACGCACGTCGTTAATCAAACCAGCACCTAGATCTGAACTTAACGTCATCACTTCCGCTGTACTAGTATCAACAGAGACAATCGTATCAAAGCGCTGCTTTATTGACTCTATAACGGGAAGGACACGATCAAGCTCTTGCTGAACGCTAATAGGAATGGCGCCTGGGCGAGTAGACTCGCCTCCGACATCAATGATGCTAGCACCTTCACTCAGCATTTTTTCTGTGTGAAAAAGAGAAGCATCCAAAGACGAAAAAGACCCGCCATCGGAGAACGAGTCTGGGGTGACATTTAGAATCCCCATCACATGAGGACGGGACAAGTCGAGTGACTTGTCCCCAAAGGTTATCAATGACATAAACGAATCTGAATCAAAGTATCGTTATTCACTTATCGGCTTTGACGATGGTTCAACATCATCCGCAGCCGATTCCTCAGAAACCACAGGTTCAGCATCAGCACCATCCGATTTAGACGAATTACCTTTATCTGTCCAACCATCTGGTGGAGAAGGCTTGTTACCATCCATAATTTCTTTAATTTGCTTGGCATCAATCGTTTCATATTGCATCAATGCTTCTGCCATGACATCAAGCTTAGAACGATTTTCCTCTAAGATACGTGTTGCCGTTGCGTAACAACGAGTAATGATATCTTGCACTTCAGAATCGATCGTTTTACCTGTTTCTGGAGAAAAGTAGTTTGATTTACTACCAGTCGGACCAGAAATAATATTGCCGGTGCTATCATCTTCTTCGTAAGCAAATGGCCCTAACTTTTCAGACAAGCCCCATTTGGTCACCATGTTACGGGCAATACTGGTCGCGCGTTCAATATCGTTGGACGCCCCTGTAGAAACACCATCGAAACCATGAATCAGCTCTTCGGCAATACGACCACCATACAAACTACACACCTGACTTTCTAGGCCCGTTTTGCTAACACTGTATTTGTCTTCTTCCGGCAGATACATGGTAACCCCTAAGGCACGACCACGCGGAATAATAGATACCTTATAAACAGGGTCATGCTCAGGCACTAAATAACCAATAATGGTATGCCCCGCTTCGTGGTAAGCCGTGTTGAGCTTTTCTTTCTCGCTCATCACCATGGTTTTACGCTCTGCACCCATAAGAATTTTATCTTTGGCTAACTCAAGCAACTCCATGTTTACCAAGCGACGGTTAGAACGCGCCGCAAACAAAGCCGCCTCGTTAATTAGGTTCGCTAGATCCGCACCCGAGAAACCAGGTGTACCGCGGGCAATGTTCTTTGGCTCGACATCATCATCACAAGGCACTTTACGCAAATGCACTTTTAGGATTTGCTCACGGCCACGGATATCGGGCAAGCCCACTTGTACTTGACGGTCAAAACGACCTGGACGTAACAAAGCAGGGTCCAATACATCTGGGCGGTTTGTTGCGGCAATAACAATAATGCCTTCATTCCCTTCAAAACCGTCCATTTCAACCAACAATTGGTTCAATGTTTGCTCACGCTCATCATTACCGCCACCCATACCGGAGCCACGATTACGACCTACCGCATCAATCTCATCAATGAAGATGATGCAAGGTGCATGTTTTTTCGCTTGTTCAAACATATCACGCACACGTGATGCACCGACACCGACAAACATCTCAACGAAATCAGAACCGGATATCGTAAAAAAGGGTACCTTTGCTTCGCCTGCAATCGCTTTTGCTAGCAAAGTTTTACCCGTACCAGGAGGGCCGCACATTAAGATACCACGAGGAATCTTACCGCCAAGACGTTGAAATTTTGAAGGCTCACGTAAAAAATCAACCAACTCTTCTGTGTCTTCTTTCGCTTCATCACAACCCGCTACGTCTGCGAAGGTTGTTTTGATTTGATCTTCAGGCAACAAGCGTGCTTTGGATTTACCAAAAGACATTGGACCGCCTTTACCACCGCCACCACCTTGCATTTGGCGCATAAAGAACATAAAAATGGCAAGAATAAGAAGAATGGGGAAACTGGCTACAAGCAACTGAGTCCAAATGCTTTGCTGTTCAGGCATACGCCCTTCAACAATGACATTGTTACTTAATAAGTCATCCATTATTTTAGGGTCTGCCGCCGCAGGACGCACTGTATCGAAGGTGTCACCGCTGGTGCGGCTACCGCTAATGGTATAACCATCAACCACCACTTTGGCGATACGGCCATCTTGCACTTCTTTCACAAACTCAGAGTAAGTGATTCGGTTTGTGTCCGGCGTAGTATTAAAATTATTAAACACTGTGAGCAGTACAGCAGCAATGACCAACCACAACAGTATATTTTTCAGCATATCGTTCAAGAGCACACCTCTTAACGGTTATTTAAAATGTTACTGGTTATCATACCAGAACACGTCCCATTAACCTTTAAATTGTCTTCCTAATAAGTAAACTTCACGACTTCTTGGTCGTGATGCATCTGGTTTACGCGTAATTACAGAGCCAAACTGCGCTCTCATGGTTTTAAGGTATTCTTCAAACCCCTCCCCTTGAAACACTTTGACCAAAAAGTTTCCGCCTGGACGCAACACCTGGGCCGCCATATCCAGAGCAAGTTCAACAAGATACATAGCTTGTGGCTGATCAGCAGAACTATTACCACTCATATTGGGGGCCATATCCGAAATTACAAGATCTGCTTTTTCTTCACCTATTTCAGCTAAAATAGCCTCGTACACCGCTTGCTCAGTGAAATCTCCTTGAACAAACGCCACCCCAGGTAAAGGCGCCATTTCCAAAATGTCTGAGGCAACGATTGTTGCTTTATCACCCACCAGTTTCGCGGCCACTTGAGACCATCCGCCTGGCGCAGCACCTAAGTCAATAATACGCATAGCAGGTCGAAAAAGTTTATCTTTGTCGTTGATCTCTAACAGCTTATAACTGGCCCTAGAGCGATAGCCGTCTTGTTGGGATTTTTTGACATAAGGATCATCGAAATGTTCCTTCATCCAATTATTACTACTTTTTGATCTTGCCACGTTTTCGTCATACCTAAATCAGTCAATATTCCGCTATAATATCGCTTAACCTCTTAAGCCTCCAATAAAGAGGGTCAACTAATATGAGAAAATTTTACTATGAGTCTTACAAACGCCCAAAAAAAGCAATATCGCCTAATCGGACATGCACTTAATCCTGTCGTTATGATTGCGGGCAATGGATTAACAGAACCGGTCTTGGTCGAAATCGATCGTGCCTTAGAAGATCACGAACTCATTAAGGTACGAATCAGCATTATGGACCGCGACGTTCGCACTGCCTTGATCGCTGAAATCAGCAAAATCATGAAATGTGAAACGGTACAAACCATCGGCAAGGTTGCACTCTTTTACCGAGCTGCGCTCAAGCCTAACCCAAAGTTATCCAATCTATTGCGCTAGCCTTAACGCTTCCATGCATAAGAGGTAGTTCTGCTTTGTTTTACAAAACACTTTTTTGTTTAAAAAACAGGCTATCTCTAAATTCCTGACAGATTGAGCCGATATCTTAAAAAGCTTATTTTGAGGAATTGTCGCTATGTTGTTTGTCGAAGCAATTAATAAGACTATTACGCAGTCAAACGAAAAAAAACTGCTTGCTAGAAACAAATATCGACCCGCCAGTCACCATCATGATTCTGTTGAATTAAGCTCTGCTGCACACGAAGTAAAAGAGATTTACCTTAGCAGTGAAGAGAAAACCACGCTCTCCGCCGCATCCAGTATTTTTGCGAATATAATTGAGCATGTACTGAATCATTGCTTTAACACCATCACACACTTGCACTCACCAGAAGAAATCAATGTCGATATAAAAGACTGGGTCCTATTTCTACAGGTGCCTCCTCTGGCGAATAACAACCATTCAGGCAGTAACCAACCATCGCCACAAAACGCTTACAAGCCAACGTCCAAGAAATCACTTATTTTTCATATCCCTGTGAAGCCATTTTATGGCACCGCCATTAATATGACGTTAATGATGTCGTCACACCAAGGCTCGCCAAAAACGCCAAGTTGTTTTGATCATTTACCAAAAGAAAGCCAGCTTTCCACTCTGCACACACCCTATCCACCGGAGTTTTTGTCCCAGCAAACTCAGCATTATCATATTTTCATCGATCAAGACGGTGAGCCTGATCAACTCAACCCGCTGTACAGCTTGGTCAATCAAAGTCGATTGTTGGATGAGAGTCTTTTTTCAGAGGAAACATTTGGTTTACGTATCTGGCGTGCAAAAAATGGCACGCTCATACCGGCGGCACTCGGTGATAGACAAATCGGGCTACTCTTTGTAGAGCATTACCTCCCTTTATCTGGCAATGCAAACAACCAAGAAATGGCGAGTGGACAAGTCAATAACTTATACACAAAAGCCTAGTCGTTAGCCGCCAGAGCAAAAAAAACCTCTTACGTTTTCACATAAGAGGTTTTATCGTGGTTTGGTTTGGCTTATTTTAAATACTGAAACTTGCACCACAACCACAGGTAGACGTTGCATTAGGGTTCTGTACAACAAAACGCGAACCTTCTAAGTTTTCTTTATAATCGACTTCTGAGCCGACTAGGTATTGAAAACTCAACGGATCAACGACCAAGGTAACACCGTTACGCTGAACCTCTGTGTCGTCTTCTTGGTGTTCTTCATCAAAAGTGAAGCCATACTGGAAACCAGAACACCCACCTCCTGTGACATAAACTCGCAAC
Organism: Marinomonas algarum; assembly: GCF_020532605.1. Lineage (GTDB taxonomy): Bacteria > Pseudomonadota > Gammaproteobacteria > Pseudomonadales > Marinomonadaceae > Marinomonas > Marinomonas algarum. The sequence goes on from NZ_JAJATW010000003.1 coordinate 215,443, forward strand.
ATGAGCCGATCATTCTCTTCCTCTTCAATCAGAGATTGCAACTTCGCGGCCGCTGCGTCTGTAAACTCAATAGGATCTATCGATTCAACCATGCTCATTTCAACACCATAAACTATTCTAATAGTTGGATTATCCACTTATCCGAGTAATTTAGTCAAGTATTGATCAATGTTCACGAGTAGAGCGAAAACGCACCTGTGGCCACTTTTCTTCTGCCATCATAAGGTTAACGCGTGTAGGAGCCAGGTAAGTTAAATGCCCACCACCATCGATGGCCAGGTTATCACGACATTTATTCTGGAATTCTTCAAACTTTTTAGGGTCATCACACTCAACCCAACGTGCCGTGTTGACATTAACGGGCTCATAAATACATTCCACCTTGTATTCATCTTTTAAGCGATAGGCGACGACCTCATACTGCAGCTGACCCACCGCCCCAACAATCAGTTCATTGTTGCGCTGGGGCATAAATAATTGGGTAGACCCTTCTTCTGACAACTGTTGCAAGCCCTTTTGCAACGCCTTCATTTTCATCGGATCTTTTAGGCGAACTCGACGGAACAACTCTGGCGCAAAATGAGGGATGCCGGTAAATTTCAAATCTTCGCCTTCTGTAAAGGTGTCACCAATCTGAATCGTGCCGTGGTTATGCAACCCAATAATGTCCCCAGAAAACGCTTCTTCAACGCCTTCTCGGTCTCCGGCTGTAAAAGAAACCGCGTCGGTTACTTTAATGTCTTTGCCTAAACGACAGTGGCGCATCTTCATGCCGCGGCGATAGGTACCAGAACACACACGCATAAAGGCAATACGGTCACGATGTTTTGGGTCCATGTTGGCTTGGATTTTAAACACAAACCCAGAGAACTTTTCTTCTTTTGCCGACACATTTCGGCTGTTGGTATCACGATCAATTGGAGCAGGTGCCCACTCAACAAAGCCGTCCAGCATTTCTCGTACACCAAAGTTAGATAAAGCGGTACCGAAGAACACAGGCGTTAACTGCCCTTCCAAGTAGGCCTCTAAGTCAAACTCATGACTGGCGCCACGCACCAACTCAACTTCGTCGACATAGCTCTCCCAGTCGTCTCCTAGCAACTCCTTCGCTTCATCCGAATGAAGACCTTCGATACGAATATCATCCATCAAGGTGTGACCGCGACCACGAACAAACACATGAATGGTGTCTGTGTATAAGTTGTAAACACCTTTAAAAAAGTCGCTCATGCCAATTGGCCAAGTGATCGGCGCAGCAGCAATTTTCAATACTTCTTCAACTTCGTCTAATAGATCAATCGGATCACGAATATCACGGTCCATCTTATTAATGAAGGTTAAAATCGGTGTATCTCGTAAACGACAAACATCCATCAACTTAATGGTTCGATCCTCAACCCCTTTCGCTCCATCAATGATCATCAACACAGAGTCAACCGCAGTCAGTGTACGATAGGTGTCTTCCGAGAAGTCTTCGTGCCCTGGTGTGTCCAGCAAGTTAACCATGCGGTCTTTGTAGGGAAACTGCATCACAGAGGAAGTAATGGAAATACCCCGTTGTTGCTCCATCGCCATCCAGTCAGAGGTTGCGTGCTTGTCGCCCTTTCGCCCTTTTACCGAACCTGCGGTTTGAATCAACTGACCAAGCAACAAAAGCTTCTCAGTGATGGTGGTTTTACCCGCATCGGGGTGCGAAATAATGGCAAACGTACGACGTTGTTCAACTTGTTCTAATAACTCTGTATTCGACATGGATAGCATCTTCTAATTTAACGCAGACTGGTGACGGCTGTTTTACAAACAGATCAGGCACAAAACTGAGGGGTTAATTTTCAATGGCGGTATTTTCACCGATCTGACCGCTAGACACAATAAATGCTTAACAAAATGACGGCTTTCTGACTTTATTTTGGCCAAAAAAAAGAGCCCATCGCAGGCTCTTTCTGGTACTCACTTACTTAAGCATTTTACTCACCCGTCTGCTCTGATCGCTCCTGATCCGATAAACCATCTGGGCGTTTCGGAAATATACGGCGTACAACAACGAAGAACAGTGGCACAAAGAAAATCGCCAATACCGTTGCGGTTAGTGTCCCCCCAACAATACCAGAACCAATTGAAATACGGCTGTTTGCACCGGCACCTGATGACAACGCCAGCGGCAAGGTTCCTACCATAAAGGCCATTGACGTCATAATAATGGGACGTAGACGTAGCCGCGCGGCTTGTGCAGCAGCATCCCAAACATTCAACCCTCGACGATAAGCCGCCTCGGCAAACTCCACAATCAAAATGGCATTTTTTGACGACAAGCCTATGGTGGTTAATAACGCCACCTGGAAGTAAACGTCATTTTCCAAACCACGAAGATGGGCCGCTGCTGCTGCACCAATGACACCTAACGGAATCACTAGGATTACAGAGAAAGGCACTGTCCAACTTTCGTATAAGGCTGCCAGACACAAGAAGACAACGAGAATCGAGATAGCATACAACATCTGCGTCTGCCCACTTGATAAACGCTCTTGATAGGATAATCCACTCCAAGCCCCTGTCACACCCGTTGGCATACTGTCTGCGACTCGTTGTAGCTCATCCATTGCCGCACCAGAACTCACACCTTCACTGCCCGCACCTTGAATCTCATAAGAAGCCAGACCATTAAAACGCGTTAGACTTTTGGGCCCATAGCCCCATTCACTTTGCGCAAAAGCAGAAAAAGGTGTCATTGTGTTATCGCTACCACGAACATACCAATGCTGCAGATCTTCAGGAGAAGAACGGTATTTGGCTTCACCCTGCATATACACCGTTTTTACTCGACCACGATCGATAAAATCGTTCACATAACTGCCTGCCCAAGCACTGCTGAGTGTTGAGCTAATATCTGACATAGACAAACCCAACGCCGAGGCTTTTTCTTGGTCGATATCGATATGCAACTGAGGGGCTTCTGAATTGGAACCTAAACGCACCCCTGTTAACAAAGGGCTGACATTGGCGCTTTGCAACAAGGCGTCACGCATTTCCAACAAGGTTGCACGATCGGTATTTCCTGAAGCTTGTAATTGAAAAGTAAAACCACTGCTCTGCCCCAAACCACGAATCGAGGGCGGAATCAAAGAGAATATTCTCGCATCACGAATGCCTGCAAATGCCCCATAAGAACGACCTACAATCGCACCCGCACTGTTTTGCGGCCCAATACGCTCGCTCCAATCTTTTAATGCAACAAACGCCATACCTGCATTTTGACCACTGCCCATAAAGCTAAAGCCAGAAATGGTAAAGACCGCTTTCACGTTGTCTTTTTCGGCGTTCATAAAGTGTTTTTCTATTTCACGCATGACTTTATCGGTACGGGACATACCTGCCCCTTCTGGTAAAGACACCATAACCATGACACGGCCTTGGTCTTCCGTTGGCAAAAAGCCCGATGGCAAGGACATCATCAAATAGCTTAACCCACCGACAATTAATCCGTAGCCAAGCATCCAGCGCACAGGCTTTTTAATCATTCGCCCAACACCACCAAAATATTTATTGGTCGCACGGTCAAAATTACGGTTAAACCAACCACCCAAGCCCTTTTGTCCACCGTGATGATTCGGTTTCAAGAAGGTTGCACATAAAGCGGGCGTGAGCGTTAACGCCACGATCACCGACAGGGTCATTGCGGCCACGATCGTAATAGAAAACTGGCGGTAAATAACCCCAGTAGAGCCACTGAAGAACGCCATTGGTAAGAAGACCGCAGACAGCACCACAGCAATACCGATCAAGGCACTGGTGATTTCTTTCATGGATTTAATGGTGGCCTCTTTTGGCGAGAGTTTTTCTTCCGCCATCACCCGCTCAACGTTTTCGACCACAACAATGGCATCGTCCACCAGCAAGCCGATGGACAAAACAATACCGAACATCGTCAAGGTATTAATGGAAAAACCAAACACTTCCAAAACACCAAATGTACCCAACAAAACAACTGGCACTGCAATGGCTGGAATCAGGGTCGCACGCCAATTTTGCAAGAAAACAAACATTACGATAATAACAAGAGCAATGGCCTCAAACAGTGTTTTCACCACTTCTTCGATGGAGATTCGAATAAAACTCGTGTTATCAACAGGGTAGGCCAACTTGTACCCATCTGGAAGGCTCGGCACCAATCCATCCAGTACTGCTTTTACCCCTTCTGATGTAGACAGAGCATTGGCTCCTGGTGCCAACAATACCGCCATACCAGAAGCAGGATGCCCATTTAAACGGGCAATATAAGAGTAAGACTCGCTGCCTAACTCCACCTTGGCCACATCACTCAGTCGTACGGTTGCGCCACTGTCGTCATAGGCCAAGATAATGTCACGAAATTGCTCGGCCGTTTGCAATTTAGACTGAGCCGTCACGGTAACGTTAAGCTCTTGACCCGGTTCAATAGGGTACGCCCCCAAACTGCCTGCAGCCACTTGAGTATTCTGAGCCGACACCGCCGCAGACACATCGGATGCCATCAGTTTATAGGACGCTAATTTCAGTGGGTCTAACCAGATACGCATCGCGTATTCCGCACCAAAAACTTGCACACTACCGACACCATCCACACGGGATACCGCATCTTGCACACTGGAAACCAGGTAATCTGAAATGTCGTTCGCGGCGTCCGTGTCTGTTTCATCATAGAGCGCAGCAACCATTAAGAAATCCGAGTTAGACTTTTTTACGGTTACGCCATTTTGCTGTACGGAAGTCGGTAAATTAGACGTGACTTGCTGGATCTTATTCTGTACTTGAACTTGGGCAATATCAGCGTCCGTACCCTGCTCAAACGTGACATTAATCGAGGCTTGACCCGTCGAGGTGCTAGAAGAAGAAAAGTACAGTAGACCGTCCAGCCCCGTCAGTTGCTGCTCTAATATCTGCGTCACACTGTTTTCTACTGTCTCCGCAGACGCACCAGAATACGTCGTGGATATACTGATCGTAGGCGGGGCAACATTGGGGTATTGCGCCACAGGCAAATTTAAAATAGAACCTAAGCCCGCCAACATGATGGCGATGGAAATAACCCAGGCAAAGACCGGTCGATTGATAAAAAACTTAGCCAGCATAGGTTAATTCCCTTGTGTCGAAGCGTCATTTGCGTTGGCCATAACAATGGCGCCCGTCTTGCTGTCACGTTGCATGGTGACCGTTGTCACCTCACTGCCGGTACGTACTTTTAACGACCCTTCGACAACCACCTTATCGCCCGGTTCGATACCAGCAAGCACTAACCATTGATTGCCAATCGCACGCTCTACCGTTAACTGATGCGTTTCAATCACATTATTGTCGTTCACCACCAAGGCAATAGGGTTGCCTTTTACATCGCGCGATACCCCTTGCTGAGGCACCAATAATGCACTGTTATGTGTCAATTCATGGATCATGCCGCGCACAAACATGCCAGGCAAAAGAAGGTTATCTGGATTAGGAAACTCAGCCCGTAAGGTCACACTGCCTGTCGATTCATTAACGCTGATTTCACGTGCTTTTAATGTGCCTTTGTATTGGTATTCAGAACCATCTTCTAGCACTAGAGAAACGGTGTTTGAGCCTTTTTCAACGCCCTCTTGCGATAAGAAACTGCGTTGCTTAAGTTGATCTAAACTGGTTTGAGACAGATCGACATAAATAGGATCCAAAGAACGCACTGTTGTCATCACCGTCGCTTGACTGCCTGTCACCAAGGCCCCTACCGTCACCTGCGAGATACCAATACGACCGTCAATGGGTGAGGTAATCTTTGTGTAACCCAGGTTAATTTTCGCGCTTTCAAGGGCCGCTTCTGAGCCTTTTTGCTTAGCGATGGCTTCTAAATAAGCGACACGAGCATCGTCTAAATCCTGTTGAGACACATTGTTTTGTTTACGCAATGCCGTGTAACGTTCATTTTTTAGCTGTGCGGCTTTTAAACCCGCCTTGACCGATTCAAGGTCTGCTTGCGCTTGTTTGTAAGAAGAGACATACGTTGAGTCATCTAATTCATACAAGACATCGCCTGTGGCAACATTTTGACCTTCTTCAAAAAAGCGTTTTTTCACAATGCCGCCCACTTGTGGACGAATTTCCGCCACCAAACTTGACGTTGTTCGACCAGGTAATTCCGTCATCAGCTCTGTTTTTTGGGGCTCAATAACCACAACACCGACTTGGACCTTGGGAGCAGGCGTCGCAGTAGCTGGTTTAGCCTCCTCCTCTTGACAACCTACTAGCAAAAGAAGCAGTAGCGTACTTGAAGCATATTTGAATTTTGACAACATTGAGGAGACGTCCTTTCGAAATTTTGATAATAATCAGCGATTGAACACTCTAATCGAATAAAGTGCCCTAATACACGTTTAAACGTGCAAAGAAATGAGAAGCAGTCATGTTTATCACAATGCAGGATCGATGCCATCTGTTTTAACAGCCTCTCCGCTTTGTTTAAGAGACCGATCCGCAATCCGTCACTTAATGGCGACCTTTCAGAGTGGCTTTAATTTGTGGCCATCGACTCACTAACATGGCAAAAAAGATCAACCCACAACCCAGAACTTGACTGATCCCCATAACTTCACCAAACCAAATTACAGCAAAAATCGCCGCCCACACCGGCTCTAAATTCATAATAACCGCCGCATGACTTACGGGCGTTAGACTCATGGCATAGGTTTGCAATAAAAAACGCAAACTGGTCGCAATAAGTGAACTGGCCAATAACCACCCTCCCACGTCTAAACTAATCGTATCGGGGATATGCTCTGTAAATGCCGACACAATAAGCATTACAATCCCCGCTATACTGAGCTGAATGGCTGTTAGCACCAGAGGATGTAGGCTCATTGAAAAGCGTGACAACAAATTAAACTGCAACGCTAAACTTAGCGCCGCGGCCAAGAAGAAAAGATGCGCAGCCTCAAACCCTAAGCTATTGTTCAAAGCCAACAAGGCCAGCCCCATGACCGCAAAAGGCAATGCCGTCCAGACACTCAACGGTGGTCGCTGTCCAAACATAAAGCGCGCTACCAAGGGCACCAGGATAACCCCTAGGCTGGTAATAAAAGCCCCCACGCCTAAGTTGGACCCTTTATCCAACCCGGTAATCCAAAACATCATGGCAACGCCCATTACCACGCCAACAAAACCGGCCCGCTTCAAACCTTGCCAATGTAGACCTTTGAAGTATTTTTGACCGGCTAAGAACAACACAAAACCCGCTAGAAGAAATCGCACTCCCATGAAAAACAAGGGTGGCAAGCCAGCAAGCGCTTCTTTTGAAAAAATCCAGCCTAATGCGGCCAACACCGTCACCAGAACCAGAATGAGTTCTGCTTTAAAGGACATTCCTTGTTTCACGACGTTTCCTTAGGGTCAGTAATGGAGAGTTACACAGGGGACTCATAACCGTACACAGAATCCAGCTTCGACTGTATCACTTTAGGAGCAAAACGCGAGGCCGCTTTGAGTGCTTGTAATTTTGCTTTGCCGAACACACCGCCATGCATATGATAAAGGCCCGCGTTGGCTTTTGATAAGTTTTGTATTTGTGTTGTGCGTGGCTTACGCACTTGCTCATACTTTACCAAGGCCGTTTGCAAATCGTATGTTGCAACACAACGCGCTAACACTTGAGCATCCTCAATCGCCATCGCGGCTCCTTGCGCCATAAAAGGTAACATCGGATGGCAAGCGTCTCCCAGCAATACGACTCGTCCTTGGTGCCAGGTTGGTAATGCATCACGACCATTTAAAGCCCACAAAAAGGTTTGCTTCGCCGCCCCTAACAATTCGGTGACTTCAGGGTGCCAACCGGAAAATGCCGCCTGCAATTCCGTCACATCCCCTTCTTCTCGCCAGGATTCAGAGCGCCAATCTTGACGCTCTTCTACGGCCACAAAATTCACATACTCCCCGCCGCGCAAATAATAACTGACCAGATGACGATCTGGCCCCGCCCAAACACAAGCATCAGGCTGGATCGTAATAGGCAAATCCGCCACAGGAATCACCCCACGCCACGCCACTTGCCCCATAAACGTCGGTTGCTCGGCACCCAGCATTTGCTCACGAACATGAGAGCGGATGCCATCGGCCCCCACTAACAAATCAGCCAGATACGTTCGACCGTCTTCCAGAAAAACACGAATGCTTTCTGATGATGCCTCTTCACGGTAACCCGACACCACAGCGCCTAACCAAATATCAACCCCCGCTTTGGAGCAGGCCTGCGCTAAAACCTGATGCAAATCGGCACGATGTAAATGCCAATATGGCGCTTTATAGCGCGCTTCCGCTTGTGCCGCTAAGGGGGATTTTAGATAGTATTCACCGGTCTTGTAGTCACGAATTGCAGCATTCTGAGGAACAAAAGCAAAGGGCTGCAAAGCCGACTCAAGGCCTAATTCACGCAGTACTTTAAAGGCATTTGGACTGATCTGTAAGCCAGCACCCACTTCCCCAAGTTGCCATGCTTGTTCGCACACCACAACTTGCTTGCCTTGCTGAGCAAACGCTAAGGCGGAACATAACCCCCCTATACCAGCGCCCGCAATTACAACGCGGTTTATATGACTCACTATCATCCCCTTTTGTGGCTCTACTCTGTTGGCATTTTCTGATTCCACATAGTAACCAATTCCCCTCAAAATTAAACCGATACAGATCAGGGCACATCGAAAACCCATGTCATGGATTGTGCAGATAGTGTGGCTCGATCCTTGCTTTATCCGTCTAGTAGTGCGACAACACTAAGACGACCTAGAGGATCACACTGTTTCACCGCTAGGTCTGACCTTAAAAGCGAAACAATCTCCCCAATGTGGGGCGGATGCACAAAAAGGGCGCATCACCATGTGCAAATTTAAAGCACCCACCTCCGGCTTGATAAAGAAAACGAGGTATACATGGATAAACTAACGAGCCAATACCCATCATCGGCATTTTTTGACGAACTGATCGATGAAAAAGGCACACCTAGGCCACCCGCTAAGCAACTTTTAGGGTATCTAGACAGCCTTTCAGAAGAAGAGCTCGAAAAAAGGCGCATCACAGCAGAAGCAACGATTCAAGAAATGGGCATCAGCTTTACCGTTTATACGGAAGAAGGCAATATAGATAGGGCTTGGCCCTTTGATATTGTGCCACGAACCATAGAAGCCTCCGATTGGAAAATTGCCGAAGCCGGCCTGAAGCAGCGCCTTACTGCTCTTAACCTTTTTATTAATGACCTCTACCACGATCAAAACGTCATCAAAGACGGCATCATCCCAGAACACATTATTAAAGACTCTAAAAACTTTCGACCAGAATGCGTGGGGATTACACCAGCGTACGGCGTTTGGGCACATATTTGTGGCACCGATTTAGTACGGGACGAAAACGGTGACTTTTTTGTACTGGAAGACAACTTGCGTGTCCCTTCCGGGGTGTCTTATATGCTGGAAAACCGCGCTATTACCAAACGTGTTTTACCTGAACTGTTTGAAAACGATGCGATTTTACCAGTGAGCTCTTACACTGCTCAGCTGTTTGATACTCTAGCTTCTTTGTCACCTCGTGATATCGAAAAGCCAGAGATCGTGGTATTAACGCCCGGTATTTATAACTCAGCGTATTTTGAACACGCTTTCCTCGCACAACAAATGGGCGTTGAGCTGGTAGAAGGCAGCGATCTTTTTGTCGACAAAGATGACTGTGTGTACATGAAAACCATCGACGGTCCAGAGCGTGTCGATGTGATTTATCGACGTATTGATGATCTCTTTATCGACCCTGAAGCGTTTGATCCGGAATCTGTATTAGGCGTGGCTGGCTTAATGCGCGCTTGGCGTAACGGTAATGTGTCACTGGCTAATGCACCGGGTGCTGGTGTTGCTGATGATAAAGTCGTGTACGCTTACGTGCCTGATATCATTCGTTATTACCTTGACGAAGAACCCATTCTCAATAACGTTGAAACCTTTTTGTGTGATGACCCAGAACAGCGAGCTTATGTACTGGAAAACCTAGACAAGTTGGTAGTAAAACCGGCCAACGAATCGGGTGGCTACGGTATGCTAGTGGGCCCTCATTCCACCAAAAAAGAACAGGCGTTGTTTGCTGAGCTGATCACCAAACACCCTAGAAACTATATTGCCCAACCCACCTTAAAGTTGTCGACAGCCCCCACCCTGATTTCAAAAGGTCTACTGGAACCACGTCACTTGGATTTGCGTCCTTTTATTCTGCAAGCCAAAGACACCTACGTGACCACGGGAGGCTTAACCCGTGTCGCAATGAAAAAAGGCTCCTTAGTCGTTAATTCGTCACAAGGTGGTGGTAGTAAAGATACCTGGATCGTAGACACGAAGGGAGAATAACAATGATGCTATCAAGAGTCGCAGAACGCTTATATTGGAGCGCGCGCTATTTAGAACGAGTAGAAAATACCGCGCGTTTGGTCAGTGTGTACGATGATTTATTATTTGACCTACCAAAAGACATTGAGATGTCTTGGTTCAATCTTATTGAGACCATTCGTGGCGAAGAGACCTTTGAACAACGCTACAAGGTCAAAGACGAACGCAACGTAGTGAAGTTTCTATTGGCCGACGACACCAACGCCAACTCCATGTTGTCGTCGTTAAAAATGGTGCGCGAAAACATTCGTACCACCCGCGACGTGGTGCCAAAAGAAACCTGGGAATTAGTCAACGAACTTGGCTTATATGCTCAGCAAAACATCAAACAAGGCATCAACCGTTCCGAACGTCATTTGTTCTTGAACACCATTATTGAAGGCTGTCAGAAGATTATCGGCTTGCTAGCCGGTGCCATGAGCCGAAATTCTGGCTGGCATTTTCTCATCATGGGACGTTATTTAGAGCGCGCCGACATGGGAACTCGTATACTCGATGCGGCGGTTTCTTTGATGTTGAAATCTGATCCTGATACACGTTTACAACTTGGTCGCGTCACTTGGGCGAAGGTACTCAAGTCACAAAGCGCCTATTTTGACTATCGTCGCACGGTCAGAACCTCAATTAAGGGGGCCAAAGCGGTGCAGTTTTTGATGAACGACACCTGTTTCCCAAGAAGCCTCGCTTATTGCTTTGGGCAAATTGGCGAGTCGGCGACCAAATTACCAAGAGCAGGACTCATCACAGCGCAGATCGATAAGGTACTCGAATTTAATTACCCGCTGGACAGCTCTGAAGATTTAGACGAAGCCTTCCACGATCACTTAAACGATATCCAAATCGCCATTATTGAAATAAATCACCAGATCACCGAAAACTGGTTTCATTTTCGGCAAGGAGACGCTGCATGACCATTAGAGTCGCGATACAGCACAAAACTACCTATGAGTTCGACCGTTTTATCAACGTCGCTCCTCATGTCCTTAGGCTTCAGCCAGCCGCTCATTCACGCACAAAAATTCATGCTTATTCATTGCAGGTCTTACCGGAAACGCACTTTATCAACGTGCAGCAAGACCCGTTTGGTAACTTTCAAACGCGCCTCGTCTTTCCAGAAAAAACCAACAAACTTGAGTTTTACGTGGAAGTCATTGCCGACATGACGGTGATTAACCCGTTCGACTTCTTCGTAGAAAGTTACGCGGAAGAGTTTCCATTTGCTTACAAAAAAGAGCTTAAGAAAGAACTCGACCCTTATTTGCAGGTCACTGAGTCTTGCCCGCTATTAGACAAATGGCTGTCGACAGTAGACCGTAAGAACACTCCGATCAACGACTTCTTAGTGGCAATCAATAGTCGCCTTGCGGCGGACATTGGTTACGGCATTCGTCTTGAACCGGGTGTGCAAACCTGTGAAGAAACTCTGACACTGAAAAAAGGCTCCTGCCGCGACACCTCTTGGTTATTAGTGCAGATTCTTCGCAGCCTGGGCTTGGCGGCGCGTTTCGCATCGGGATACCTTGTTCAACTTACCTCGGACGTGAAAGCCCTTGATGGCCCATCGGGTCCTGAAGAAGATTTCACCGACCTACACGCTTGGTGTGAAGTCTACTTGCCCGGCGCTGGCTGGGTTGGCTTAGACCCGACTTCTGGCTTATTTGCCGGTGAAGGCCATATTCCTTTGGCTTGTACACCAGAGCCTGCCTCAGCCGCACCGATTACGGGTTTTATCGACGAATGTGAATGCGAATTTAGCTACACCAATATCGTCACGCGTATCCACGAAGACCCGCGGGTTACCAAACCCTATGCGGATGGCGAGTGGGATACCATTAAAGCGCTAGGCTATGCTGTTGATGAACAGCTTGAAGAGGACGATGTTCGTCTTACCATGGGTGGTGAGCCAACCTTTGTGTCCATTGATGATATGGATTCTGAGCAATGGAACACAGGCGCGCTGGGCGCTGAAAAACTCAAACTGGCCAAAGACTTATTGCTTAAGATGAAGCAAGAATTTGGTGCTAATGGCCTACTCCATTATGGTCAAGGCAAATGGTATCCAGGGGAAGAAGTACCGCGTTGGGCGCTCGGTTGTTTCTGGCGCACCGACGGCGAAGCCCTATGGGATGACCCAAAATACCTTGCTCGCGTTGACAAAAATTACCAACACACGATCAAAGACGCACAAGCGTTTGGTGAGTTACTGTGTGACAAGTTGGCATTGGATAAGCAGTATTTGCAGAGCACCTATGAAGATACTCTGTATTATCTTTGGATGGAGCAGTCTCTTCCTGTTGACGCAGACCCTAGAAAAGCCGACCTAAAAGATGATCTAGAACGTCGTCGTTTGGCGAAGTTGCTCAATCGTGGCTTAAGCACAACCACCGGTTTTGTCTTACCGTTAGAATTTGACACCGTCAACGAGCGTTGGGACAGTTCCCTGTGGCCGATGCGCAGTGATGTCATTACCTTGATTCCAGGTGACAGCCCAATGGGTTACCGCTTGCCGTTAAATGCGTTACCTGCACAGGCCGAAGAAGACCGCATTCCTGAGCGTGATCCCTTCGATCCGCGCCAGCCGCTGGCCAGCAAAAAAGACAACCCTGTTCTTGACAGTGTGGCCAAACAGCACTTTGCCAAAAAGCCGACGCACCCCAAACCGGCTCCTGAAAAAACGCTTAAAAATGTCATCCGCACTACCTTGTGTATCGAGCCACGGGACGGTCGTTTGCATGTCTTTATGCCGCCGATGACGCATTTAGAGCATTTTGTTGACGTGCTCGCACAATTAGAAAGTGTGGCAAAAACCTTAGACTTACCGATCGTCATCGAAGGTTATGAGCCACCCAAGGACCCACGATTACAGAAGTTCTTAATCACGCCAGATCCAGGTGTCATTGAGGTGAACATTCACCCAGCCGCCAGCTGGAAAGAGTTGGTTCACAACACGGAAACCCTGTATCACCAAGCCTATCTATCTCGCCTAGGTGCGGAGAAATTTATGCTAGACGGCCGCCACACGGGAACCGGTGGTGGTAACCACGTTACCCTAGGGGGTCGCACGCCAGCGGACAGCCCCTTGTTACGTCGCCCAGAATTACTGCAAAGCTTGGTGACTTTCTGGCAACATCACCCTGGCTTGTCTTACCTTTTCTCTGGCATGTTCATTGGTCCAACCAGCCAAGCGCCACGCCCAGATGAAGGTCGCGACGAAGCGCTGTATGAAATGGAAATTGCTTTCCAAAACATGCCTGAAGGCCTAGTTGACGAGCCTTGGCTAGCCGATCGTTTGATGCGCAACTTACTGGTGGATATTACGGGTAACACGCACCGTTCAGAATTCTGTATTGATAAGCTATACGCCGCCGGCAGCGCCAGTGGTCGTCAAGGCTTATTGGAATTCCGTGGTTTTGAAATGCCACCGCATCCGCATATGTCTTTAGTACAAATGCTGTTGTTGCGTTGTTTGGTCGCTCGTTTCTGGAAAGAACCCTATAAGAAACCTTTGGTTCGTTGGGGCACCAGTTTGCACGACAAATTCATGTTGCCGCATTTTGTTTGGCAAGATGTGAAAGAAGTCGTGGCGGACCTTCAGCGTCATGGCTTCCCGTTCAAGCTGGAATGGCTCGCGCCGTTTGAAGAGTTCCGTTTTCCTCATTATGGTCGTCAGCAAATCGACGACATGGAGATCGAACTGCGTTGGGCGATTGAACCTTGGCACGTATTGGGTGAAGAAATCACCGGCTCAGGCACAGCGCGCTATGTGGATTCTTCGGTGGAACGTCTGCAAGTTAAATTGTCCGGCTTAACCGATAATCGCTATGTATTGAGCTGTAATGGTCGTCGTGTGCCGATTCGTTCAACTGGACGCAAAGGCGAATACGTGGGTGCCGTGCGCTATAAAGCCTGGGCGCCACCGTCGGCCTTGCACCCTACTTTGGGCACAGACACGCCATTGATTTTTGATCTGATCGATACTTGGAACGGCATGTCGGTTGGCGGTTGTACTTATCATGTGTCCCACCCTGGTGGCCGTACTTATGACAATGTACCGGTGAACAGTAACGAAGCCGAAGCACGTCGGGTGAATCGTTTCTGGGATCATGGCTTTACCCAAGGGCCTTTGTCTCCACCACCGGAATTCAGTGCATTGCGCGCTTTTTATCCGAATAATGAAGGCCCAAAAGCCATGTCACCACCGGCAGAAGAGCCAATGAATGAATATCCTCATACATTAGACCTAAGGAAGCAGTATACTGTGCTCTAATAATTCATTTTTTAGGCTCAGTAACCTTATGCAACTTCAAACAGGGACTTTTGTAGCGTCGGTTGAGGATTCACAACCGACGCTCTCTTCTACCTACGAACAACCTAGAAATGCTTACGATGAAGCCTTTATGGAAGATCGCCAACCGCGTCCCCATTGGGAAATTTTATTGCGCAATATGGCAGGCTACACGGAAGAAGAAGTGCTTGATAAACAGCGCCGTGCTCAGCGTATTTTACGCGAAGACGGCGCCACCTATAACTTAACCAGCGACCCGCTGACACCCAGTGTTTGGTCGCTGGACCTTATCCCTAATATTATTCCAACCCATGAATGGCGCCTTATTGAGCAAGGCTTAACACAGCGCTCTCATCTGTTTGACTTGATTTTAAAAGACCTCTATGGCCCGCAAGAGCTTCTAAAAAACGGCATTATTCCATCAGAAATTATTTTTAGTCATCCAGGCTTTTTACGCCAATGTCACGGTGTCAATGTGCCAGGGATTCATCATTTATTACAACATGCTGTGGATTTGGTGCGTGACCATACCGGTCAATTTCAAGTCATAGGCGACCGTACTCAGGTGCCAAACGGCGCGGGCTACGCATTAGAAAATCGCACGGTCGTATCTCGAGTCATTCCAAACAGCTTTCGCGATAGCCAAGTGCGGCGTCTGGCCGGTTTTTTCCAAGCTTTCAAAGACATGCTGACATCCTTAGCCAGCGAATGGACAGACACGCCACGTATTGTCATGTTGTCTCCTGGGGCCTTTAGCAGCACCTACTTCGAACAAGCGTACCTAGCCAACTACCTTGGCTTCCCCCTTGTTCAAGGCAGCGACTTAACCGTGCGTAATGGCGCTGTATGGATGAAATCATTGAATGGTTTGGCCCGTGTCGACGTTATCTTGCGTCGTGTTGAAGACGCCTATTGCGATCAAGCCGAGCTCAGAGCCGATTCCTTTTTGGGTGTGCCGGGGTTATTAGAAGTGGTTCGCTCTGGCAATGTGGTGTTAGCCAACCCTCTTGGCAGTGGCATCTTGGAAGCGCCTGCTCTGATAAAGTTTCTCCCTGCCATCAGTGAATTTCTGACGGGAGAAACACTCACCTTACCCTCGGTCGCTACCTGGTGGTGCGGCGATAAGGCAGACCTTGACTATGTGATCAACAACATAGCCCAACTGATTATCAAACCCGCCATTCGCAACGCAAATAACAGCAGTGTATATGGCCATACATTAAGTGAAAAAGACAAACTCGACACCATCGAAAAAATTCAACAGAACCCTCATCTGTTCGTGGCACAAAGCTACGTACCTGGCTCTATTTCACCGGTTTGGTTAGACGGTAAAGTACAGGCTAGACCGAGCTTACTGCGTGCTTTTACCATCGCGGGAAAAGAAGGTTATTGCGTTATGCCTGGCGGCTTATCGCGAGCGGGTGAATCAAAAACAGAAGCCATCGTATCCAATATTTCCGACTCAAAAAGTAAAGACACTTGGGTATTGGCCGCAGAGCCAGAAAAACAAGAAAGCCTCGAAAACGAACACATTATGTTACAAGACGAGGCCTTGCAGCATAACTTGCCAAGCCGTGTTGTCGAAAACTTATTTTGGATGGGGCGATACGCTGAACGCGCTGAAATCAGCATGCGTTTGTTGCGCACCCTGTTTAAACAAATGAATGGTGTTGATCCTCTACCGGAAGACTGTCATCGCTTATTGCTGGAAATGGCCTCCACACAAACAGGCTGTTTGCCCGGCTTCATGGAAGCCGACGATGAGATGTTTGCCCATCCAGAAGAAGAATTGGTGTCTATTATTACCGATGGCAATCGCGCTGGCTCCATTAAATCGAACTTACAAGCCATGCTCAGTTGCAGCGAGCAAGTCAAAGAAATGCTTTCTGCGGATACTCGCATCATTATTAATGAATTACGTGATCATATTCATGAGCTGGATAGAGCTTACACCAATGGTTTGCCGTCAGCGCCCGAAGAATCATTAGACAACCTAGTGACCTCCTTACTGGCCTTATCGGGGTTAAATCATGAGAGCATGTTACGAGGCCTGGACTGGACATTCCAAGAGATTGGCCGTCGTACCGAGCGCGCTTTACAGACTGCGACACTGTTGCGTTCTGCACTTACCACGCCCTTACCGTCTGCCTCACAACAGCAGATTCTTGAGTCGGTACTATTAAGCGTAGAAGCACTTATTTCTTTCCGCCGACGCTACCGAAATCGTGCGCGTATCGCTTACGGTTTGGATTTATTAATGATTGACGGCACGAACCCACGCTCCCTGCTGTATCAAATTGATCAATTGCGTAAGTACACTCAAGCGTTACCACGTAATGAAACCACAACCGCAGGACTGAGCCCTGAGAACAAAGTCATTCTACAGTCACTTTACGCCATTCAACTGGCCGATTTAGAGACATTGGCCAAAGTCGACGACGACACACAAACGCGCTACCAGCTTGAATGGCTGATGACTGAATTACTGGAGAGGTTAGAACAGTTTACCGTATTGATTAGCGACAAATATTTTGACCACACAGCAGGCCCACAGCCTTTGATGAAGTCTATTGGAGAGTCTCGTTTATGAGGTATCGTGTACGCCATATCACCGAATACACTTACGGTGCCCCTGTCAGCTTGTGCTATAACATGGCGCATTTATTGGCCAGAGACACTCAAAACCAGCGTTGTATTCATCATAAAATTCAAATTAATCCGCCTCCTGTTTATCAAAACGAAGGGGAAGATTATTTTGGCAATCAGACGTTTTATTTTTCCATTCAAGAAGCGCATAAAAAGCTGGTCATCGATGTCACAACGGATTTTGAAATCACACCATTGAACCCACTTGAATGGCAACAGCAGAACACCACCTCTTGCGGACAGTTGCGTAGCCTATTGGCCTCACCCGACACACCGGAATTGCGTATGGCAAAAGAATTCTTACTCGACTCACCACAAATATGTCGTTCTGCTGACTTAAAAGCCTACGCTGACAGTACTTTTGCGGACGATAAGCCGTTACTGCAAGCAGCTCTGGCATTTACTCACAAAATTTTCACCGAGTTCAAATTTGACCCCACCACCACAACGGTTGCTACTCCCTTAGAGCAGGTATTAAAGCAACGCAGTGGCGTGTGTCAGGATTTTGCTCACTTGGCCATTGGTTGCTTGCGTTCTGTCGGTATCCCGGCTCGCTATATGAGTGGTTACCTAGAAACTCTGCCGCCGCCAGGGCAAGAAAAACTCGTGGGTGCCGATGCGTCCCATGCTTGGTTTGCCATTTTTATCCCAGAAATGGGCTGGGTCGAGTTTGATCCAACGAACGATGTGATGCCAAACGAGCAACATATTGTCACCGCTTGGGGACGAGATTACTCGGACGTTACGCCGCTTCAAGGTGTTATTTTTGAAGGTGGCGGTTCCCAACAGCTTGCGGTCTCCGTCGACGTTCGACGCTTATAAACCATCATTTATGCCGCTACTAGGACCGAGATGCTCTGCGTCTCGGTCTTTTTATTCGTACATTTATTGCACAACCCGCCGCGCACGTAGCATGTAAGGTCGATATAGGGTAAGCTTCGCAAAATTCTTGCATGCCCTGACCTTTCAGCTTTGCGCCTGCCTATATAACACACGAGAACATCTATGAGTTTCAGCAATCTTGGGCTTTCTGCCCCTATTTTAAAAGCCATTGAAGACCAAGGCTACACCAAGCCATCCGCCATTCAAGAGCAAGCTATTCCTGCCATTCTTGACGGACAAGACGTCATGGCCGCAGCGCAAACAGGAACAGGTAAAACAGCAGGCTTCACCCTGCCGCTCTTGGAGAGATTAAATCAAGGCGAGCATGCACAAAACAACCAAGTACGTGCCCTTGTTCTCACACCAACCCGTGAACTCGCAGCACAGGTCGCAGAAAGCGTTAAAAACTATGGCCAACATTTGTCATTAAAATCCACTGTGGTGTTTGGCGGTGTCAAAATTAACCCCCAAATGATGGCATTGCGTCGCGGTGCCGACATTCTTATTGCAACGCCTGGTCGTATGATGGATTTGTACAACCAAAAAGCCGTACGCTTCGATAAACTTGAAGTTTTGGTGCTGGATGAAGCCGACCGCATGCTGGACATGGGCTTTATTCATGACATCAAAAAAATCTTGGCTATTTTGCCGAAGAAGCGCCAAAACTTATTGTTTTCAGCGACATTTTCCCCTGAAATTCGCCAACTTGCCAAAGGCTTGGTTAACAACCCTATTGAAATATCCGTCACGCCACGTAACGCTACCGCCGTGTCTGTTGAGCAATGGTTACACCCAGTTGATAAAAAGCGTAAGACCGAGCTTTTGATTAAGTTAGTTAAAGAAGGTCGTTGGGATCAAGCACTGGTATTTTCTCGCACCAAGCATGGTGCCAATAAGATCACTAAATTGTTAGAAGACGCCGGCATTCGCGCCAGTGCGATTCATGGCAATAAGAGCCAAGGCGCACGAACACGCGCCTTGTCGGACTTTAAAGAAGGTCGTATTCGTATTCTTGTCGCCACTGACATTGCTGCTCGTGGTCTAGACATCGAGCAACTGCCTCATGTGGTTAACTTTGATTTGCCTGATGTGGCAGAAGATTATGTCCACCGTATTGGTCGAACAGGACGTGCCGGCGCAACAGGTAAAGCGATATCTCTTGTCGCTGCGGATGAGTTAGATCAACTTCGTGCGATCGAACGTCTAACGCAAAAGCTTATCGAGCGTCGCTATGATGATGACTTTATGCCGACTCATATGTTGCCTGATACTACCCTCGATACACGTCCTATCAAGCCCAACAAACCGAAAAAGCCGAAAGCACCGAGAGATCAAAACAACGCTCCTCGTGGCAATGGGGGCAAACAAGGCAGCAACAGTAATAGAACAGGGAACGCACCAAAATCCGGTAACCGTCGCCCTAGCAGTGATAAAGCGTCGCCTGTCAAAGCAGACATGACCCCAGGACAAGGATTGCGCAGTAAGCCTCTGGCCCCTGCACGTCGTAATCGCCGTCCAGCGAAACAAGACTAAGCGCTCTCCTCTAACAAAAATGCCATTCATCTTATCGTAATGAATGGCATTTTTCGTTTTTAGCACACGCTCCGACAATACGCCTACTTCAATGTATAAGACGAGATTTCTTTTAGCACATTATCAAAACGCTGTTTCGCCTGATCGGCCCCATCATCTGTCTTGTTGACCATCTCCAAAATTCGTTCTGAACGTTGGCTGACGTTTTGGATATTTTTATTAATTTCTTCAGATACTTGGGATTGCTCTTCTGATGAGGTCGCGACGCGCTCAATGGTCATGGCCAGTTCGGCGATTGAATCGAATAAGCCCTGCATCATCGCTACATTATCTGTCACAACATGGGAGGTATCTGTTGCCATATTGGCACATTGCCCCATAGACGTCAGAGCACTTTTTCCAGAGTCCACCAGCGACTCTATCATAGCGCGAATTTCATCGGTTGAGTTTTGGGTACGTTGAGCCAAGGTTCTCACTTCATCAGCAACAACAGCAAACCCTCGCCCCTGTTCACCCGCACGTGCTGCTTCGATCGCCGCATTAAGTGCTAATAAGTTCGTTTGCTCAGCAATCGATTCGATCGTTTGTAAAATGGTACTGATCTCTTCAGTGTGCTCAGTAACCGATTGGACCGCTTTGTAACCCCCTTCTACTTCAGACGATAATTGTGCAATCGAGTGAAGAATGGTCTGCATACGCTCTGAACCTTGTGTACTTTCTGCTCGGATACTTTCCGTCGCCTGCGCAGAGGACTGCATATCTTGGGAGATTGTATTACTGGTCAAAGACATCTCTTCCACTGCTGATGCCATCAAGTCCGTTTGATCAAACTGTTGTCGCGTTTCCTGTACAGCGCTTTGAGAAAAATCGCCCAACGCCGTCATGCTGTTTTTAGATTCCGATGCCATGTCCATCATCAACCCAAAAGAGCGGCGCAAATGATCAAGGTGAATATTTAAGTAGCCAATGATTTCACCCAGTTCGTCTGATGACGTATTTTCAATACGACCCACCAAGTTTCGCTCTGATGATACATTCGATAATGCCTGACTAATGTCACGTACACGCTTAGTTAAGGAGCGAGATAAGCGATAAGCCAACAGCATAATAGGTGAAATCAATACAATAAAACCGATCACTAGACCATTTCGATACCACTGACTTTGAGACACTAAATCTGCACTCAATGTCTGTATGTTACCGCTAATGTCGTCAGCGGCTTTTTTGATTAGACCAATTTTAACGGTGGCTAATTCGAACCAACGACTTGGACCTTGTACTGACGAGACATCCGTCATTGCTAAGAAGCCATCTGTGGCCTGATTGACTGCTTGCCACTGATCATCCTGAGTCAATGCCGCCAACATGGCTTTTTGTTGATCCGAAGCAATCATATTAAAATGTTCAGATTGATGACGCTCACTTTCAACAAATGCCGCTATTTGAGATTGACGTTTTAGCGTTGTCGTTTGCGCCATATACACACCATTTAGCGCACCACGGTACTGACCCACTCGCTCTTTCATCCATAACAAACTCAGGCGCGTTTCAAGTGTCTTGGCGATATCACGATGACGAATGTCTAAAATCACCCTTTCTATCGCGTTTAACGACTGGCGGTTGACCTCAGAATAATAGTCAAAGGCGCCATTATTCGTATCCAGTCGATCCACTTTTTGTCGTATCGCTTGCTTGTCTTTTAAAGAAGACAGAACCGATGATCGCAAGTCATTAAGCTGTTCAGCGGTTAACTGCTCAAATTCAGAAGGTGAAACCTCACGCAACACCGCTTCGGCCTGATCCGCTGCCTTCCTTTGTGCCGCTAAAGCACGGCCACCATTGCTTCCCTTACTGCCTAAAAAACCGGCGCTTAGTCCTCGCTCAACAGCAAAATTGTGCGCCACGTCATCAAACATGGATGACAGCTTTACCATGTCCGCAGCAGCAAGCCCTTCTTCCACTTTTTTATTGAGGTCGCTCACTAATAAAAAAACAAGAATAATCGCAAATAAAGAGGGTAAAATCCCCACTATGGCAATGGAATGAGATACTTTAAGTTTAGAAAAAATAGCCATGGTGGTCTCCGATTTTTAGGGGTGCTGTGATCATATCATTAGTTCATGAAACAAGGAAAAAATGCACAACTAATACAGATCACAATGCAAGCAAGCACCCAGTACATCGGCATCAAACTGCGCTTCAAGCACCTTAATGACTTGTTCACCAAAACCAAGACGACTGCCACATACATAGATCTGGGCACCTTTTTGATTAACCCATTCTTGTAGCCTCTCAGACTGTTGGTACAGAATGTCTTGAACATAACACTGATGGCTACGAGACCAAGCCTTATCAATGTGCGTCAACAAGCCCTCAGCCTGAAAACGCTCAAAGTCTTCCCCAAAATAGTCGTCATATTGCGCATACTGCTCTCCAAAAATCAGCCAATGCTCACACTGAGACTGCCACTGTTGCTTTTGTTGCAAAAAGCCACGAAAGGGTGCCACACCTGTTCCGGCGGCAATCATAATAAGAGGGACATCCTGATGGAGACGAAAGGACTCATGAACGCGCAACTGAGCTTGTATGGTATCGCCCTTCGCTAAGCGACATAAATACCCCGAGCCATTTCCTAATGAACCATCCGCTCGGCAATGCTGACGAACGAGTAAGCTCAAAGTGCTTTCTTGGTGAGACGCAATGGAATAGAGACGCTCATGAATCGGAGACAGCCTATCCACCAGTGCTTGTGGTGTCGGTGCTGTTTCATCACTCCAATCAAGTGTTAACAAGGCATCCAATAAGGTCGTCGATTGCCCTTCTAATAGAACATTGTCCGTTTCATGCCAACCGTTTTCTAAAATACGCTTTCGGCATTCTAATGGCGATATCTCTGGATAAACCGCCAGCAAGTCTCCCGCACTGTATTCCATATGCTCCCCTCGAAAATGAAGCACATGAGCGGCTCTGTCCTCACGTGGCGCATTGACCTGCTGATTGTCTTGCACCGTCAAGGTCGTCATCGCGATTTCCAAAGGATCGGCAGAGGCACCCACTAAAGCACCCACCTGTTGCCACCAGCATTCGATACTGTGCTTATTCATTTTATCGACTTCATGTACGGGCAATAAGGAATTGAATCCTCTTTTTTCCATCAAGGAGGATAATTGATGACCAAAAGCACAAAAACGCGGATAACTGCGGTCACCTAATGCCAACACAGCAAACATGGGCGCGTCTGCTTTTGGTTGTCCCTTTGAATCCTTTAACTCTTTTAACTCTCTTAACAAAGCCTGAGCACTGTCCGGTGGCGCCCCCTCACCACACGTACTCACAACAAAAAAGACCCGTTGATACTGATGTATTTGCTCAATACTTAACGTTGAAATACAACGCACATCAAGCAGAGTATGGGCCATTCGATACAATTGCTCAGCCAACTGACGAGCACTGCCAGTCTGGCTAGCGTAGGTGATAAGAGTCGTTCTTGGTGTGTTTCTCGTTTTTTGAAGGCGTATGGAAGCAATCCAAACACCGCCAATTAAAAAAGCCAGCACCAACACACTGACGGCTAATACTGAGAGTATCTTAAATAGGAAAATATCTAAGGTTGAAAAACGGTGCAGTAGCGTATTTTGGTGTAAGACAAAGCACCCAACCTCTTCTGAGCAATGCAGAGTATAAGCGCCCAAACTCATACCGTTTTCCATTACCCACGACTCTGTCGACAGGGTGACATCAGGATACCCAAGTAATAATAAGCCCATGCCATATAAAAGAGCAAAAACACCCATTGCCCATAAAAAATACAAGAGCGGCTTGACTAACATCGGCAACACAGACAAAGGCGAACACCTCCCCTTACACAACAATCGTCGCTCCTGAAAACCCTCAAGGTGATCAAAACCTATTCAAAAACATAAAATCATGAGAATAGTTATCATTGTATTGCAAAAAACCATCGATAGCGATTACCATATGGCAATCAATTACATTAAGTAATAATTACCATTTAACTTTCATTTGTGAGTCTAATGATCACGTTTAACCGTTGGGCACGCTGGCTGCATATTTACAGTGCCGCCCCTGTACTTTTGCTGATGCTTTTCTTTGCCGGTACGGGCCTGTTACTCAATCACAGCAACTGGGCAGCAGGAGAAATAAAAAACACCGATCAACGCTTAACACTACCCAATTCGTTGACGACATTAGACTGGCGTCTTGATCCAGGAATCACGGCACTTTCCATGTTTCACTGGTTAGATCAAGCACACCAAATTCGAGGTGTTGATTTCTCATTTGAATGGGAAGAAGAAGAGCAACTGTTGTTGCTCTATTTGGACGGCCCACAAGGCAATTACGCCATAGAAGCCTATTATGAAGAAGGTATCGCTGAGGTTTATAAGACCCAATTGCCTTTTATTACGATGTTAAACAATTTACACAGAAACAAACACGTCAGTGGTTTATGGCGCTGGCTTTCAGATATTGCAGCCGTCTGTATGGCGCTATTTTGCTTGTCAGGGTTCTGGTTACTTGTCGTTAATACCTTACAAAGACAACACAGTTTGAGCTGGGTCGGCATTGGATCCGTCATCACAATATTGGCAATGTATTTAATGCACTAATTTATTTAAGGCATCAAGGAGAAAAGGAATGCGTGTTTTATTGTCGTCTTGCGCACTGGTCACAGCACTAGGATGGTCGGCTTTGTCTTCTGCCGCCACATTAGATGTCGCGTTTGATATTCCACAGGTCAACACTGGAAAAAACGCACGACCTTACGTAGCAATTTGGGCGGAAAACCAGGGGGAATCTAAGCCTCTGTTAGTTTGGCACTTACAAGACAAACAGGACGAATGGCTGTCCGATTTGCGTCGTTGGTGGCGCAAGATTGGCCGTTACGACAGCCACATCGACAGTATGACAGGGGCGACCAAAGGTCCTGGACATTACAACGAACGTTTTGAGATCAATGATTGGGAAAAATTTACCTTGTATGTGGAAGCGGCTCGTGAAAACGGTGGCCATTCCCTTGTCAAAACCAAAATTAACCTCCTCGATGACACTCATCAGTATCACATCCCAGCGGATACAGAAATCGGCAATATCACCATTAAGGTGACACCTTAGCGTTTGAGTTTTATGTGTCGCTGAACACGCTTTCACGTGTGCTCAGCGCTCGCTCTTTTTAACTTTAGTAAATAGGAATTAAAATGTTAAAAACCACTTTATGTACATTGGGCATCCTTGCCGCTAGCAGCAGTTTTGCACACGATCTGATGATCTTACCGGCTAAATCCATTATCACACAGTCTCCCGAGACCATCGCTGTTGATGTCACTGCGACACACGGCGTATACCGCTATGACAAACCGGTGTCCGCTGATGGCATTCGCGTTTTTGGTCCAGATGGCAAAAACATTCGCGACATTGGCACCGTAGTACAAAGTGCAACTCGCACCTCATTTGACCTTGATGTGGAAACCAACGGTACTTATAAGATTCTTTACAGCAGTTCACGATCCGGTTACATGACAAGTTACACAATCGGTGCTCGTGATACTAAGAAACGTGCTCGCCTTAGCAAAAGTGAACTCAAGGGTAACATTCCTGACACCGCAAAAAATGTTCAAACAACCAAGTATGAACGTCACGGTATGACATTTATTACCGCCAAAATGCCAACCACAGACGTTATGAAGCCAACCAATAAGGGCTTTGAGATCATTCCTGTGACACACCCAGCAGATTACATTAATGGCGAAGAAATCACGTTTAAAGCCTTACTAGATGGATCAGTTGCTCCTGGTGTCGAGATTGCCATCAAATCCGAAGCCGGTATTTATAATGGCAACCAACAGCCAATCACTCTTACCACTGACAAAGATGGCATGGCCTCTGTCACACTCGACGATGCTGGACGTTACTCATCGTTCTTCAGTTACGAAATGGACAGCAAAGACCCTGAAGCAGACAAACAATCATACGGTGTATTTTACACCTTCGAAGTGGTGTACGAATAATGTTGAGACTTCCTATTCTGTTGGGAAGTGCCTTGGCTTTGCTTTCGGGCGGAGCCTTTGCTCATTACCCAACACTTGATTGCAAACAAATTGACCAGTCTATCCAGTGCGTTGCCGCCTACAGTGACGGCTCAGTCGCTTTTAACGAAACGGTTCAAGCACTTACCTACGAAGACGAACTCATCACCTCGTTAACCACAGACGACAGCGGCATGATTCGTCTTCCTACCCCTTCAGGCGAGTATTACTTGCTGTTTGACCCCGGTCACGAAGATCCAGCTGAGTTCGATTATGCTGAATTCTAAACACGCGTCTCACCATGAGTCCCGTCTTTCGAACACCATGAGCATCGAGCAGGTTCAGCCTGCCGATGGCCGTGGTGAAACACGTTATTTTTTAATGGTGTGCTTTGGCGTCCTATTGCTGGCCGGAGGGCTATTGTCTTTACTTCATGGTCCGTCTAAACCTACGCTGTCGTCTTTACCTGAATCACACAGTAATCTCGCAACACAAATCAGCAATGCATTGGAAGAAATCACCTTGTTAGAAGAAGCTGGAATGCTCTTAGCGCCCTACCAGCTCAAGGACTTGCCCTTACCTCAACTGGCAACGGTCACTTTTATTCAACAAAACTCTCATTGTTTTACCTTGTTGCATCAAGGTGTTCTTTTTGCCGTTCAGAAAGAAGAATCGACATGGCAAGCACAATGGGTAAACAGTACACGTCAACGTGATTGTCACGCCCCACTTGACTGGAACGCGCTAAATCAATAATTACCCCAAAGGACATACAATGAAATTGATATTACTGGTCGTTTGCTTTGTATTAAGTATTAATGCTCATGCGCAAAGCCGGTTGCAAATCGGCATTACCCTCCACCCCTACTATTCCTATGTAAGCAATATTGTTGGTGATCGTGCTGATGTATTGCCTTTAATTAGCAGCGGATTTAACCCACACAATTATCAACTTAATCCTGCTGATATTGAACGGCTGAATCATCTAGATGCCCTTGTTGTTAATGGTATCGGTCACGATCTATTCGCCACTAACACAGTGGATCGCCTACAACCTAAAGGGTTAACTGTTATTTATGCTAATCAAGATGTGCCCTTGATAAGTGAAAGTGAGACAGTCAATCCTCACACTTTTGTGTCAATTGATGCCGCTATTCGTCAGGTATATACCATTGCAAAACAATTGGGAGAACTCGACCCTGATAATAAAAGCGTCTTCTTACGTAATGCCTTAGAGTACGCCAAAACGCTTCGTAGCCTTAAGCTTCCAGTACAAGACGCCTTGTTAAACCAGCAGACTAATAAAATCCGTATTGCCAGCACTCATGGTGCTTATGCTTATTTGTTGCAAGAATTTGGCCTAACCGTCTCTGCTGTTATCGAACCTGCGCACGGTGTCGCGCCGAGCGCGTCTCAGTTGGAAGATACGATCCAGACGATCCGAAAGCTCAACATTGATGTTTTGTTTACAGAGCTCAACATGGAAAACAAATACGTTGACTTGATTGAAAAAGAAACAGGCATCAAGGTTTATTACTTCAGCCACATGACCCATGGCGACTATAGCAAAGACATGGTGGAGAACGAAATGCGCCATAACCTCGCTAAGCTTGCACAGGCACTTCAAGAATGACAGGGCCAACACTGATACTCGACAAGGTCGCCTTTTATATTCAGAACAATGCGCTTTTAGCGCCCTCTTCCACAACGCTTTTTGGCGGTGGCTGGCACGCTATTGCTGGCCCTAATGGAGGGGGAAAAAGCACATTGTTAAAAGCGATTGCCGGATTGCTTAACCATCAAGGCAACATCACGTTGCAATGGCACAATGACGCTAAAACTGTTGGCTATATGCCTCAGCTTTCCCCTTTTGATGCGTCTCTTCCCATCACGTCCTCCGATTTTTTGCGCATGCACAGCGATAAACAGCCTGTATGGCAACGCTATAAGAAAAACCCAAAAATCGAAACGGTTATTGAAAAGGTAGGGATTAACAGCCTATTAAATAAACGCATCGGAACATTATCCACAGGCGAACGACAGCGCGTTCTATTGGCCTGCGCTTTACTCAACGAGCCTAGCATTCTCTTGCTCGATGAACCCATGGCGGGAGTCGATAAACAGGGCCGTGCTCATATTTTACGTCTGTTACAGAGCTTTAAGGAAACGGGAGGCACCTTGATCATGGTCGAACACGACTGGCAAATCATTCAAGATTGCTGCGATACATTGGTGTGGGTTGACGGTGAAATCCTTGCTCACGACGCCCCTGAGGTCATCCTCACTCCCCTGCAGGCTCCTACTTCCTTACAGGCTGTTAATAATACCGTTTATCGTCCTATCAAATCGGAGCGACACTATGCTGGCTAATATCCACTCTTGGTTTCAAGCTGGCGTCGACGCTGGCCTATTACCCAATATTTTCAGTTATGGTTTTGTGGTGAATGCCTTTATTGCCTGCTTAATGATTGGCCCTTTACTAGGCGCGCTGGGAACCTTAGTCGTGGTCAAACGCTTAGCCTTTTTATCTGAAGCGGTAGGTCACAGTGCGTTGACGGGGGTCTCGATCGGTATCTTGATGGGGGAACCTGTGACGGAACCTTGGATTAGCTTATTTGCTTTTTCCATTCTATTTGCGATCTCATTGCAGTGGGTACGTGGTCGTACGACCGTCCCTTATGATGCGTTAATCGGTGTTTTTCTTGCGTTTGCGCTTGCCCTAGGCGCGGCCCTCTTAATGTTTGTTGCTAAGAAAATTAACGCCCACCTAGTTGAGCAGGTTCTGTTTGGCTCCATCCTCACAGCATCGGCATACGACCTTATTATTCTAAGTGTGATTAGCGTTGCCGTTTTGATACTGGCTTTTACGGCCAGCAACCAGGCTTTTCTAAATGCATTAAGCCCAGACATTGCCAAAGCTCGACGCATACGCGTGACACTGCATGATTATGGATTTGTGTTGTTGATCGCGCTGATTACGGTCGCCGCTGTTAAGATTATTGGGGCTATTCTGGTCGGTGCACTATTGCT
Source organism: Marinomonas algarum (assembly GCF_020532605.1). GTDB lineage: Bacteria > Pseudomonadota > Gammaproteobacteria > Pseudomonadales > Marinomonadaceae > Marinomonas > Marinomonas algarum. The sequence goes on from NZ_JAJATW010000003.1 coordinate 244,281, forward strand.
TATCCCTGCTGCTAGCGCCCGACTGATTGCGTCTGATTTACGCAGCATGGTGGGGTATTCCATGCTTATTGCAACCACCAGCGCCTTAACGGGTGTTCTGCTACCCATGCAGATGAAATGGGCAATCGGCACAGGGCCTGCCATTATTCTCGCCGCCTGCACCTGGTTTGTCTTCGCTATTTGTCTTTATTCCTTTCGTAAACGGAGCACAGCAATATGCGCTTAACTGTTATTTTGTAAGCGTCAGCTAAACCACACGTTTTAATCCTTGTTAAAAACCATAAAGTCTTTTGTTTTCTTTCATAGGAATAAAAGACTTATGTTTACCACTTCTGCTCAACTCAATGTGACTCTCATTTGTGGGCCAACTGATATGCGTAAAGCCATTGACGGTTTATGCAATATTGTCGCCTATGATCTGAAAAAAGAGCCTTGTAGTGATCATATTTTTGTCTTTTGCGGTCGAGCGCGCGATAAAGTCAAAATATTGCAATGGGCGTCAAATGGTTTCTGGTTGCATTATAAGCGGCTCGAAAAAGGGCATTTTCAGTGGCCTGGTATTGATGACGAACAATTGTCTATTCAAATCTCACCTCGTCAGCTTAATTGGTTGCTAGATGGCCTGGCTCTCAATTTACAAGAAGCACACCCACATTTAACCTATCGATATCATGACGAGTAAGGTGTTTGATTGGTATAATCCATCCCATGAAAACACTTCAAAATGACCTACC